>JAFSEF010000022.1 GCA_017435865.1 Clostridia bacterium | reverse complement strand
GAGTTCGGGCTGTTTGTTGTCGCGCACGGCATTGATGAAGTCTTCCACAATGAAGAAGTCGCCGCCGTCATGGCCGGCTTTTTTCTGTTCTTCGGTTGCATTCTTGTAGCGTTCGGGAAGATAATCCGTGAATTCGGAAATATTTTTCCATTTCATATTATGAATGGGGCTGTCTTCGCCGATCAGGGAAATACGGTCAATGTCTTCGCCGTGTGCTTTGGAGCGAAATGCCCCTTTGGTTCCCTGGAAGTAATAAGAATCCATGTTGTGAGGATGGGCAGACATACAGTCGGTGCGAATCTGAATGAGTTTGCCTTTTTCGGTGCGACACATGGTGGTGGTTCCGCTGTCCTGCTTGAGTCCGATGTCATTGTAGATGCCGGGTGAGAATGTGGCAATTTCAACCACACGGTCATCGGGGAACCATTGCATGGTGGGGCCTAAGCTGTGCGTGGGATAGAAATTACCTCTGATGCCGCACTGCCAATAGGAACGCCATGAGGTTTTGCCGTTCGGGTATACAAACAGGTCACCGATATTGTGCATGTACATACCTTCGGCATAATACGGATCGCCGAACACACCTGCTCTGACCATATTCTTCACAATCTGCACTTTGGGTGCATAAATGTAGTTTTCGGCAAACATATAAGTCTTTTTATATTTTTCAACCGTTTCGCAAAGCCACCACAGTTCATCCATGCTGACACCTGCGGTCACTTCGCTCATAACATGTTTGCCTGCTTCCAAGGCTGCAATGGTCTGCGGCACATGGCACTGCATGGGAGTGGAGATGATAACCGCATCAATATCAGATTCAAGCATGTCTTCAAATACACGGTAGGTCTTCTGTACGCCCGTTTTTTCGGCTATATCTTTGAGATGCCCTTCGTCAAGATCACACACGGCTGTAATTTCCACGTCTTCAATGGAATTAAGCCCCATAAGAGTGGACATACCGCGCGTACCTGCAATACCGACTTTAATCTTTTTCATAGTGTTTTCTCCTTTTTTTACAGTATAATTTCTACGCTGACTGCCTTGTGTCCGGTCAGTTCTTCGCTTCGTGCATCAGGCTGTGAGAATGCGGCAAAGACAGTAAATCTGTCACCGTAAACCGCACGGTTACCGTCGTCGTCAACACTTGTGAATGCACGTTTGTTGAGTACGATTTCAACTTCTTTTTCTTCGTTTTCTGCAAGTTCCACTCGCTTGAAACCGCAAAGACTGCAATTGCGGACTGCAAAGGAAGAAGTTTCGTCCTTGATGTAAATCTGCAGAACATCCGCTGTTGCATTGCCGTTGTTCTTTACATTGACTTTCACGGTTACTCCGTCAAAATTGCCGTCGGCATCTGTGTTCTTTTCGACCACAATACTCTGTGCAAAGCAATCACCGTAGGTCAGACCGAAGCCGAACGGATACAGCGGTGTACCTTCAAAATAACGGTAGGTACGGTTTTTCATGGAATAGTCACAGAAATCGGGCAGGTCTTCGGTGGATTCATAGAACGTAAGCGGCAGTTTGCCGGAGGGGGCATATTCACCAAACAGCAGTTCTGCAATATCCTTACCGCCTCTTGCACCCGGATACCAGCACTGCACAACAGCATCTGCTTTTTCATCGGCAACGCGAAGATCCATGGCACTGCCTGTCATATTCAGCAAAACAACAGGCTTACCTGTTGCAAAAACGGCATCCATGAGCATTCTCTGCGGAGCAGGAAGTAAGAGCGAAGTCTTGTCGCCGGGGCCTGCATCCCCTTCTTCACCTTCGAGCCATTCGTCAAGACCGAGCACAAGAATCACCACATCGGACAATTCACAGATTGCTTGTGCTTCGGCAAGTTCATCGGGCTTGTCGTGCTTGGAAAGGAATTCAATGGATTCTCTCCACTTGTGACAGCCTTCGGAATAATAAACACGGATATCATCTCCGACATAGTCCTGAATGCCTTCCAGGGCGGTGATATAACGCGAAGAAGTGCCGTGGTAATTGCCGACAAGAGCATCTCTGGAGTTTGCGTTCGGACCGATAACTGCAATGTTTTTGATATTGTCTTTGTTCAGCGGCAAAATGCCGTTGTTTTTGAGCAGAACAAGGCTTTCACGGGTTGCCTTGTGTGCAAGGTTGATGTGGTCTTTGCTTTCGACTACGGTGTAAGGGATTTCGTCGAGCTCGGTTTTGTCAAACAAACCGAGCATAAATCTTGTTGTAAACAGACGAACACAGGCACGGTCAATATATTTTTCGTCAAGAATACCTTCGGCATGTGCATCCAGAATTCGCTGATAGGTACAGCCGCAGTTGACGTCACAACCCGTTTCGAGTGCGAGTTTGACAGATTCTTCGGGTCTTGAAGTAACCTTGTGATTTTCATGGAAATCCTTGATTGCCCAGCAATCGGACACATAGTGACCTTCAAATCCCCATTTTCCTCTGAGATATTCATTCATCAGCACTTCACTTGCACAGCAGGGCTCGTCATTGGTGCGGTTATAAGCCCCCATGACTGCTTCCACTTTTGCTTCCTTTACGCAGGCTTCAAAAGCAGGCAGATAGGTTTCTTCCATATCCTTACGGGATGCAATGGCATTGAATGTGTGTCGCTGCGGTTCCGGCCCCGAATGCACGGCAAAATGCTTGGCACAAGCGGCGGCTTTGAGATATTCACCGTTCCCCTGAATGCCTTTTACGAACTGTACCCCCATGCGGGAAGTCAGATACGGGTCTTCACCGTAGGTTTCATGCCCTCTGCCCCAACGGGGATCACGGAAAATATTGACATTTGGCGACCAGAAAGTAAGTCCCTTGTAAATATCGCGGTCTCCGCGTGTGCTCTGCATATTGTACTTGGCTCGGCCTTCGGTGCCGATGCAGTCACCGACCGCAAACAGCAGGTCTTCATCAAACGAAGCCGCCATACCGATTGCCTGCGGGAACATGGTGGCGGTGCCTGCTCTTGCAACACCGTGCAGGGCTTCGTTCCACCAATTATATTCTGGGATGTTAAGTCTTTCAATGGCGGGAGAATCAAATTTAAG
>JAFSEF010000021.1 GCA_017435865.1 Clostridia bacterium | reverse complement strand
GAGTTCGGGCTGTTTGTTGTCGCGCACGGCATTGATGAAGTCTTCCACAATGAAGAAGTCGCCGCCGTCATGGCCGGCTTTTTTCTGTTCTTCGGTTGCATTCTTGTAGCGTTCGGGAAGATAATCCGTGAATTCGGAAATGTCGTGCCATTTCATGTTGTGAATGGGGCTGTCTTCACCAATGAGAGAAATACGGTCGAAATCACTGCCGTGGGCTTTGGAACGAAAAGCCCCTTTGGTGCCCTGGAAGTAATAAGAGTCCATGTTGTGCGGATGGGCAGACATGCAGTCTGTACGAATCTGAATGAGCTTGCCCTTTTCGGTGCGGCACATGGTAGTGGTTCCGCTGTCCTGTTTGAGTCCGATATCGTTGTAGATGCCGGGCGAGAAAGTGGAGATTTCAACCACACGGTCATCGGGGAACCATTGCATGGTGGGGCCTAAGCTGTGCGTGGGATAGAAATTACCTCTGATGCCGCACTGCCAATAGGAACGCCATGAGGTTTTACCGTTGGGATAAACAAACAGATCGCCGATGTTGTGCATATACATGCCTTCGGCATAGTAAGGCTCGCCGAACACACCGGCTTTGACCATATTCTTGACAACCTGCACCTTGGGTGCATAGATATAGTTTTCGGCAAACATATAGATTTTGTTGTATTTTTCAACCGTTTCGCAAAGCCACCACAGTTCGTCCATGCTGACACCTGCGGTCACTTCGCTCATGACATGTTTGCCTGCTTCCAAGGCTGCAATGGTCTGCGGCACATGGCACTGCATGGGAGTGGAAATGATGACGGCGTCAATATCGGATTCGAGCATGTCTTCAAATACACGGTAGGACTTCTGTACGCCCGTTTTTTCGGCTATATCTTTGAGATGTCCTTCGTCAAGATCACACACGGCTGTAATTTCCACGTCTTCAATGGAATTAAGCCCCATAAGAGTGGACATACCGCGCGTACCTGCAATACCGACTTTAATCTTTTTCATAGTGTTTTCTCCTTTTTTTACAGTGTAATTTCTACGCTGACTGCCTTGTGTCCGGTCAGTTCTTCGCTTCGTGCATCAGGCTGTGAGAAAGCGGCAAAGACGGTAAAACGATTGCCGAAAACAGCTCGGTTTCCGTCTTCATCGACACTTGTGAATGCGCGTTTATTGAGTACGATTTCTACTTCCTTTTCTTCGTTTTCAGCAAGGGATACACGCTTGAAGCCGCAAAGGCTGTAGTTTCGGACTGCAAAGGAAGAAGTTTCGTCCTTGATGTAAATCTGCAGAACATCTTCTGCACATTTGCCGTCATTTCTGACATTGACTTTGAGGGTTGCGCCGTCGAAGTTGCCGTCAATGTCGGCGTTCTTTGCAACTGCAATGCTCTGTGCATAGCAATCGCCGTAGGTAAGACCGAAACCGAAAGGATACAGCGGCGTGCCTTCAAAATAGCGATAGGTACGGTTCTTCATGGAATAATCGCAGAAGTCGGGCAGGTCTTCGGTGGATTCATAGAACGTAAGCGGCAGTTTGCCGGAGGGGGCATATTCACCAAACAGCAGTTCTGCAATATCCTTACCGCCTCTTGCACCCGGATACCAGCACTGCACCACGGCATCTGCTTTTTCGTCAGCAACGCGAAGATCCATGGCACTGCCTGTCATATTCAAAAGAATCACGGGTTTTCCTGTTGCAAGAACTGCATCCATAAGCATTCTCTGCGGAGCAGGAAGTAAGAGCGAAGTCTTGTCGCCGGGGCCTGCATCCCCTTCTTCGCCTTCGAGCCATTCGTCAAGACCGAGCACAAGAATCACCACATCGGACAACTCACAGATTGCCTGTGCTTCGGCAAGTTCATCGGGCTTGTCGTGCTTGGAAAGGAATTCAATGGATTCTCTCCACTTGTGGCAACCTTCCGAATACCAGACACGGGCATCGTCACCGAGATAGTCCTGAATGCCTTCCAGAACGGTGATGTAGCGGGAAGATGTGCCGTGGTAATTGCCGACAAGTGCATCGCGGGAGTTGGCGTTGGGACCGATAACAGCAATGTTCTTGATCTTTTCTTTATTCAGCGGCAGAATGCCGTTGTTTTTGAGCAGAACAAGGCTTTCTTTTGTTGCCTTGTGGGAAAGGTCAATGTGTTCCTTGCATTCGACAACGTTGTAAGGAATGTCATCGAGTTCGGTTTTGTCAAACAGACCGAGCAGGATGCGGGTGGTGAACAGACGCACACAGGCACGGTCGATGTATTTTTCGTCAAGGATGCCTTCTGCGTGGGCATCGAGAATGCGTTGATAGGTACAGCCGCAGTTTACGTCACAACCGAGTTCAAGAGCGAGCTTGACGGATTCTTCGGGTCTTGTTGTGACCTTGTGGTTTTCGTGGAAGTCCTTGATTGCCCAGCAGTCGGAAACATAGTGGCCTTCAAATCCCCATTTGCCGCGCAGATATTCATTCATAAGCACTTCGTGTGCACAGCAGGGTTCGCCGTTGGTGCGGTTGTAAGCCCCCATGACGGCTTCGACATTGGCCTCTTTGACACAGGCTTCGAATGCGGGAAGATAGGTTTCTTCCATGTCTTTGCGGGATACAATGGCATTGAAGGTATGTCTTTGCGGTTCGGGCCCCGAATGCACGGCAAAGTGCTTTGCGCAAGCGGCGGCTTTGAGGTATTCGCCGTCGCCCTGCACACCTTTAACAAACTGCACCCCCATGCGGGAGGTCAGATACGGGTCTTCGCCGTAGGTTTCGTGCCCTCTGCCCCAACGGGGATCGCGAAAGATGTTGACATTGGGCGACCAGAAAGTAAGTCCCTTGTAAATATCGCGGTCGCCGCGACTACTCTGCATGTTGTATTTGGCTCTGCCTTCGGTGCCGATGCAGTCACCGACAGCAAACAGCAGGTATTCATCAAACGAAGCCGCCATACCGATTGCCTGCGGGAACATGGTGGCGGTGCCTGCTCTTGCAACACCGTGCAGGGCTTCGTTCCACCAATTATATTCTGGGATGTTAAGTCTTTCAATGGCGGGAGAATCAAATTTAAG
>JAFSEF010000020.1 GCA_017435865.1 Clostridia bacterium | reverse complement strand
TTCGTGCGAAATAATGAAGCAGGGCATACCCGTTTTTGCGGCTTCTGCGAGCAGGGAATCGACCCATGCGATCTGCGTGTCGGAAATGTAAGGATCGGGCATGCTTTCCGTTCCCAATGCGATGAAGTAGCAGCCGTTGACCACCTTGTAATAGTAATTGGTTTCGGTCTGAATGCCTTGCTTTTTCAGGAATTTCTGAAAAAGCTCGGTGCCTTCGTCAAAATAAGGCTCTTCCACGCAGGTGGCACGGGAATCGTGGTTGCCCATTGCAGGGATGAGATTCTCCGATTTGTTATACATGGCCAGCATGACGTTGAGGTTGTTGTATTCCTTTTTGTTGCCGCAGTTTGTGATATCGCCTGCAATGGCAATGGCATCCAGCTTTTCTTCGGAGGCGTTGATGTCGGCAAGCAGACGGCGCAGATTGTCGTTTCTGTCACGCACAGGGTCACCGTCGGCATGAATGTCGGCAATGAGAACGGCATTCATCAGCACTTCATCGGGTTTTTCCGCTTCGTAGGTTTCTTTGTAAATGCCCAAGGACTGCGGAATCAAAGAAAAAACACAAGCAATGGTTGCAAAAAATGCAGCAATTTGTTTCAGCATATCTTACAACTCCTTGAATGGATGTATTTGGTTTCATAATACATCACATTTTTTATTTAATCAATACCCGAATGGTGATTTTATTCGTGTTCGTCTAAACCTAAAATATAATCCGCTGAAACATTATAATACTTGCAAAGGGCAATGATGTGCCGCACGGGGATTTCATTTTCACCTTTTTCGTATCTTGAATATACCTGTTGTGTTGTGCCGAGATATTCGGCAACTTCGCGCTGTGTTTTGTCGTGGTCTTCTCGTAAGTCTTTTATAATTTCAATATAATTTTTCATCACTATCTCCTTTGTCGGTGATAGTAGAATTTTACAATACACCACATTTAGCGTATTGACTTTACACCAGATGTGGTGTATATTTATTTTTGGCAGGGCTTGTTTTTTTCCTTGCAAAGCCGGCTTGGCGGCCGGTGCTTAACTTTTTATTTTCAGGAGGTAGAAAAATGAAAAAGAAAACCTGCAAATTATTATCGCTTGTTCTCGCTGCCCTGATGTTGATGTCGGTTGTTCCGATTTCTGCGAATGCCGCAACCGTGATGGCATCGGGTAAATGCGGAGAAAATGTAACCTGGGAGCTGGACAGTGAGGGCACGCTCACAATTTCAGGAACAGGGGCTATGTGGGATGTGGATGTAGTGCCTGATGATTCAGAAAGCGAACGGTATTATTACACTTATGAGAATCAAGTAAAAAAGGTTATTATTACGGATGGTGTAACCCGTATCGGCTTAAATGCATTTGAAGACTTCGAATGTCTTGAAAGTGTATCAATTGCCGAGAGTGTAACATATATTTGTGACAATGCATTTTTCGGATGTAGCAGTCTTGAAAATATTACATTACCGCAAAGCCTTTTGCATATCGGTGATTTTGTTTTTATGTTAACGCCCCTGAAATCGTTGCACATTCCTGCGAATGTGAAATTCATCGGCGGACCGCTGGTAGATTCAGCAAAATTTGAAGGATATACAGTTGATGAAAACAATCAATATTTTTCAGTGGACGAAAACGGAAATCTTTTCAACAAGGACAAAACAAAGCTTGTGCACCTGCGTTTTGATCCTGCGTTAAAAGAATATACGGTTCCCGATTCAGTCACAACCATTGGATATTTTGCGTTCGGCTTTAACTTTTATCTTGAAAAGTTGATTATTCCTGATACCGTAACGGTGATTGAAGAAAGTGCTTTTGCCGGTACTTTTTGTCTCAAAGAAATCAATCTTCCGGAGCATTTACAGAAATTAGGTTGCTTGAATGAGTGCTACAATGATATGTTCCGTTACGGACATGAAAAATTAACAATCCCCGAAGTGGATTCTTATATATGTAGGCAAGGAGAATGGGAAGATGCAGATGGGGTATTACATAGCTGTAATCATTATGATGAACTTAACTACATGTACATAAGCGAAATTGTTGTCTATGACAGGGATATGGATTTTACAGGATTGACGGCCGGATTGACAACTGATTTTAAATTTAGTCCTGACGGATTAAAGTTTTGTCAGAATGTGGTGAGCCGTTATTATGCAGATCTTTATGCTTATTATAATTTGGGTTACGACACAGCGCCTGCAGAGCCGGAAATCAATGAAGATGAAATATTTGAAGCAAACGCGGAACCTGATTTTGTAATTGACGGTGAGAATTATTACAAAATTCCCGGGTTCACGGTTCGTTGTTATCCCGGCTCAACCGCAGAGGAATATGCAAAGAAGTATGATTTTAACATAAAATACATCTGTGAAGAGCATACGGAAGAAACAATTCCTGCCGTGTTCCCCACTTGCACCGAAACCGGACTTACGGCAGGCAAAAAGTGCAGTGTCTGTGATGAAATTCTGGTGGAACAGAAAATCGTTGATGCAAAGGGACATGATTACAAGACTGCCGTAACTGCTCCCACCTGCACCGAAGACGGCTTTACAACTTACACCTGCGCTTGCGGCGACAGCTATGCGGATGATTATGTCGATGCAACCGGACACAGCTATACTTCCGAAATGATTGAAGAAGCACAGTGCAAGCAGGACGGCAAGATGCTGTATGTTTGCGAATGCGGTGACAGCTACACCGAAAGAATTCCCGCACTCGACCATGCGGATGCCGACAAAAACAGCGAATGCGACCGCTGCGGTGTTGCATTCTGCGACCATATCTGCCATCAGGACGGCATTCTCGGCTTCTTCTGGAAAATCATGCAGTTCTTCTGGAAAATGTTTGGAACAAACCCCGTCTGCGAATGCGGAGCCGCACACTATTAAAATTATGCAAGGGAACGGCTTCGGTTGTTCCCTTTATTTTTTATGGAATTTTGTGGGTAAAGTAATCAAAAATATTCATGAAAAATCCCCGTTCTCCGTCGGAATGGGGATTTTGCGGTGTTATTCGATTTTTCTATTGCAAAACTAAAATTTATTTAATATAATATATCACCGATAAAGTTTATTACTATACCCAGAGGTGTTTTGTATGATTAAAGTAGTCAAATTCGGCGGCTCATCCCTTGCCGATGCCAACCAGTTCCGCAAAGTTGCCGACATCATCAAGAGCGATCCCGACAGAAGATATGTTGTTGCTTCTGCTCCCGGTAAAAGAGATTCCCACGACGTAAAAGTCACCGATATGCTTCTGCAGTGCTTCCGTCTTGTTCGCGACAAGAAGAGCATTGACGAAATTTTTGACAAGATCACCGAACGCTATAACGGCATCATTCGCGATCTCGGCATTGATTTCTCCCTTGAAGAAGACCTCAAGGCAATCAAAATGGCAATCAGCCACCATGCAACCCAGGATTACATTGCAAGCCGCGGTGAATACCTCAACTCCAAAATTCTTGCAAACTTCCTCGGCTTTGCTTTCATTGATGCAGAAGAAGGCATTTTCTTCGATGAAAAGGGTCTGCTTGATGTCGAAAGAACCGACCGTGAGCTTGCTCGTCTGCTTTCTTACCATGAATATGCTGTTGTGCCCGGCTTTTACGGCTCTACCCCCGACGGCATGGTCAAGACCTTCTCCAGAGGCGGCTCTGACGTAACCGGCTCCATCGTTGCACGTGCCTGCCATGCAGATCTTTATGAAAACTGGACCGACGTTTCGGGTATGCTTATGGCTGATCCCCGTGTGGTCGAAAATCCGCTTCCCATTCCCGAAATCACCTACCGTGAGCTTCGTGAATTGTCTTACATGGGTGCTACGGTTCTGCATGACGAAGCCATTTTCCCTGTCAGAAAAGCAAGAATCCCGATCAACATCCGCAATACCAACTGTCCCGATGCCCCCGGCACCATGATCGTGCACAAGGCTTCCAGCAACATCGTTCCCACCGTCATCACCGGTATTGCAGGCAAGAAGGGCATCACTGCCATTCATGTTGAAAAGGACATGATGAACTCCGAACTCGGTTTCGGCAGAAAGGTTCTCGAAGTGCTCGAAAACCACGGTGTTTCCTTTGAACATCTTCCTTCCGGTATCGACACCATGAGCGTGCTCGTTTCCGCAGATGCACTCGGCTCCCACAAGGGCTCCATCACCGCTGAGATCGTCAAGACCGTCAACCCCGATTCCATCATCCTCATTGAAGGATTGTGCCTCATTGCAGTTGTCGGACGCGGTATGGTCAACACCGAAGGCACCGCTGCAAGAGTGTTCACCGCTCTTGCAAATGCCAAGGTCAATGTCCGCATGATCGACCAGGGATCGAGCGAAATCAACATCATTGTTGCTGTCGAAGAAAAGGACTACCGCAAGACCATCGAAGCCATTTACAACGAGTTTGTAAAATAAAGAATCATAATAATACCGACTGCTTTCCTTTCGGACGGCAGTCGGTTATTCCGTTTTTTTTGAGGTGAAATGTGATGAGCGTCAAAGATATTGTAGTACTTCGTTTCGGGGAATTGTGCAAAGAAAGAAACATGAAGCTCAACGAGCTTGCAACCCGTTCGGGTGTCACACCGTCTACGGTTTACAGCATGATGGACGAAAGCCGACGTGATGTGTCGGTTGTGACGATCAAAAAGCTGTGTGACGGACTTGATATCACACTGGGCGAATTCTTTTCTGCCTCTTGCTTTGATGCTTTGGAGCAGGAGATTCGATAAATTTGAGTAAATGCATATTGGTTCGGCTGCTTTCCTTACGGATGGCAGTCTGTTTTTTTGTATTACTATTTTTTTTGTTTGGTGAAAAATATGCAAATTAATAAAAAAGTGTAATATATTACTTGCAATCCGGTTTATATTGTGTTAACATATACATTCGGAAAAGGAGGCATTATTATGAAGAAAATTATTTCCGTTTTATTGGTATTTGTGCTTGCATTTACTTGTGTCATTCCTGCATTCGCAGAAGACACGGAACATCCTACCATTTATATTACCGGTGCACAGACAAATCAGCTTGTTGACGCAAACGGCAAGCAGATTTATCCCATCGTTGACGATGTGGAACCGATGGATGTTGTCAAAGAAAAACTCGGTCCCTGTCTTGTGGAGCTTGCAAAAGGTCTTGTGAGCGGCAATTACGAAACCTATGCACAGGAACTGTATGATATCATTGTGCCCATTTACGGTGTGGTTGCACTCGACAAAAACGGTGAGGCCAGCGACGGCAGCCGTCCGAAGAATACCATTTACACAGTGAATGTGAAGAAGCAGACTGCCAACTACGGCCCCTGGACTTATCAGTTCTGGTATGACTGGAGAATTTCTCCCATGGCGGCAGCCGATGAACTGAAGATTTATATCGACATGGTTCGCGAAGCTACCGGGGAAAAACAGGTCAACCTGACCGGTCGTTGCTACGGTGCAAACGTCATTGCTGCGTACCTTGTCAAATACGCAGATCATGCAGTACAGTATGTTGACGATGTATCTTACCTTGCATCCTCCGTGCTTGGTATCGACCTTCTTGGTGCCGCTTTCTCGGGTGACATTCTGCTCGAAGGCGAATCCATGAACAACTTCCTCAACTATTTTCTTAGCACCGGCAATCTGTTTGAAGATGACAGCGTGACAGTGTTCCTGCTGACCCTGGTTGAGCTGATGAATCAGCTGAAGCTGCTGGGTGTAACCGGTTCGGTTCTGACTGCTGTTGTCGATAAGATCAAGACCGACGTTATTCCGCCCATCGTGCGCGACACCTTTGCTTCCATGCCCTCTTACTGGTCCATGGTTCCCGTTGAATATTACGAAAAGGCCGTTGAGTTCGTTTTCGGTGATTGCAAAGAGGAATATGCAAAGATGATCGAAAAGACCGACGATTTCTATAAGAATGTGCAGCTGACTGTCGCAGAAGACATGAAGGCATTCAAGGCACAGGGCATTGATTTCCACATTTTCGTCAAGTACAATTTCCCCGATTATCCCATCTATGAAGGCTCCAACGCCCAGGGTGACGGCACCACAAGTGCAGTCCGTCAGGGCTTCGGCGGTGATTATGCTCCCTATGGCGAAGTTTTCTCTCAGGATTACCTTGATTCCCTCACCGACAAGACCTATCTGTCTCCCGATCTCAAGGTCAATGGTGCAACCTGCCTGTTCCCCGAAAACACATGGTTCATCAAGAATCTCCACCACGATAAATTCCCCAATGTTATCAATATCTTCGCAATGAACATCATGAATAACAACGTCTGCGTTTCCGATGGTGTGTATCCCGCATTCCAGGAATATGTTGACGGTGAATTCATTACCATTGAAGGCACAGATGAAGATGCTACCAAGGAAGAGAAGAATTTCTTCCGGGTTATCATTGATTTCTTCAAGTCTTTCTTTGACCTGCTCAAGAAGTTGTTCAACGGCGAAATCAAGCTGTAAATCTGCATTGATATTACCTTAAAAAGACACTATTGCCAAATAGTGTCTTTTTTTGGTATGACGGGCATATCAATGCTCTGTGGTGAAAGTCCACCGAGGCGTAGTTGCCGACGAACTCAAAAGCGACTCCCAAGGTTTGCATCGTGAGGTGCAGGCGAGAAGAAGGGATAGCGAAATCGTAGCCCTAC
>JAFSEF010000019.1 GCA_017435865.1 Clostridia bacterium | reverse complement strand
GAATGATGGTCGAAAAACTGCCGCTTTTTTTCTTTTTTGCAGGTTTCTTTTTATCTTTATTCATTATAGATATACTCACCTTGATAAAATTCTCAACGTCATCACCGCCACACGCGGAAACAACGGTCAGAATTTTATCCTGAAGCATTCCGGGGGTGTTCCCCTGCCGGGGTGAGCCGGCAGGGGATATGTTGCTCAGAAGTTAGCTTTCGGAATCCGATTCCTCAGATTCACGGTTCCTTCAGGCAAAGGAAGCCATTCTCTTCTTGGAAACAAGAACTACGAGTGCACAAACCATAAGAAGGCCGCCGACTACGTAGAAGATGGTGGTACCGATGCCACCGGTTTCGGGAAGCAGAGAACCGGTGTTGTTCAATACTTTAACGGTCTGATCTGCTGCATTGTTGACTGTGTAGGTGATGTCACCGCTGTTTGCTTTTTCGCTGGAGATTGTAACAGCAACAGGATCACTCAGCTTGTTGTAGCCTGCGGGAGCTTCAAGTTCCACAAGGCTATAGGTACCTTCGTCAAGGCCAATGAAATAGATTTCACCGCTTTCGGGGGTGGCGAAAGATTTAACTTCACCGTTGGGGTCAACTCTGTAAGTAAGAACGTCTGCTCCGGTTACTTCGGTGAACTTGACAAGCTCATTGTTAGCATTGTGAAGTTCAAATTTTGCACCTTCAAGAGGCAGTTCTGTGGTTGCACCATTTTCTTCGATTTCTGTGTACTTGAATACATCGAATTTCCAGGTGTAGGTCTTGGTTGTATGCTTGTCAGTTTCCCATTCATTTTCGTCACCATAAGAAAGGTAAACGGTGTTGAGATGAGCAACTTCAACAACAGCGTTTTCATTGAGGACTGCGGAATAGGTGACAACGATTTTAACATCCTGATCTTTCTTTTCGATTTCCTTGATAAAATCGTTGGTGAATACTACTTCAAAGGTGCAAGTATCATCGGTTGTAGTTACAACTTGGAACTTACCGTCGTCAGCTGTGTATTCAGTTCCGTTGACAGTAGCTTTAACGCTGTCGGGATCGAATGTAAGGGCGGCATCCATGGTATCGTGCATGATGTAATTGATTGCACCGTAACCAACAGTGATGGTGGAGCTGTAGTTGACCTCCTGGCCGATCTTAACGTCGTTCCATGCACCCCAGGAGTTGTCACGATCTTCCTGAACTTCCTTGGTGATATCAGGCTGCCTGTTCTTTTCAATAGCGGTCACATTAGAATCGGTACCGGTAAGGGAGCAGAGGGTACCGACGGTGGTATCAACTGCATAATAACCAAGATCAAGACCTGTGAATGTAACAGTGTCAGAAGTTGCTTTTTGTTCAGCCTTTGCGGGAGAAATGCTATTTGCTTCATCTTTTGCATAAGCAACAGCGGCAGTTGCAAGGGTCTGATCAATATCTTTGTTTGCTTTCAGAACAACGTTTTCTTCATCGCCATTTGCTACAATGTCAAAATAATCTTTGCCGATACCGGTTTTGAAGAAATTTTCCCAACCGTCTGCGATGGTGTAGATACCCTTGGAGGGATCTGCTGCGGAGGGTTCAAAATCAAGCATCTTGTACACATTGTAGGTTGAATTTACAATTGCATTGGTGATGGTGATGGTGCCTGTGGCAACAGCAGGTGTTTCTGCTGCGAATGCCATGACTGCGCAGGAGAGAACGAGGGTGAGTGCTACTAAAACTGCAAATACTTTTTTCATTTTTGTGATACTTCCTTTCTTTTTTGAATTTGCAATTTTGGTTACGAAATTATTTTGCATTCTCCGTCGCAAACGGATAGTTTTTTGCGAAGGGAGATTATGTCAACCTCCTTTCACGCTTACGACGAATTTTGCAATACAAAACCGGAACTGCCATAAAGGCAATGCCGAGTATTGTGAAGGGGAGTGTACCCGTGCCGCCCGTTTCGGGAAGCACAAAACCGTAGGTGTAGTTTTCAATCGCAATGATCGTGGTTACGGTCTGTATGATTCCGTCGGGGTCGGTTTTGTAGAAATAGAAATACACGGGTTCTTCAAGTGGATTGTAGCCTGCAGGGGGTGTGTCTTCCACAAAGGCAAACGGACCGCCGGTTGTGGTCAGATACTGCGTTTCAATAAAGACCGTGCCGTCTGCGCCTGTTGTGTAAGAGCCGATGTAGGAAAGCGTTTTGTTGTCGGGGGCAGCAATGCTTTCTTCTGCTCCGTCGGGCACCGTTGCATCCTGGTTCCCTGTCGGACCGTACAAATGGAAGGTAACGCCGGGCAGGCGGATGTTGGTCGTGCCGTCCTGCTTGAGCAGGGTGATGTTATGAATCGAAGCTGAAGCATCGCCGCTGTGCTCTTCCACCTGGAACAAGGCATCGAGCAGGTCGGAGACCTGTGCCTTGCCGTCGATTTTAACGGCATTGCTGACCGAAACAAGACCGTTTTCGGTGATCAGCGTGGTGTAGTCGATTCTGATATGGAGTGAATCGGGCACCTCAAAGGTGAGCTTGTTGGTTGCCTGGTCAAAGGTGACGGTGTAGGTGTGGCGGCTGTTTTCGTTGTCAAAATCGACCCATGTGCCGTCGGTGTCTTCGTAATACAACTTGATGGTGCTCCAGTAAACGGAAAGGTTTTCCGTCATGGTGTCATCAATGGTGAGCTTGTCCGTACCGGGCAGAATGTCAAGTGCATTTCTGTTGATGTGAATGTCAAAGTTAAGCCTTGATTCACGCTGCACAACGTGCTTGTCGAGAAGCCCGGTGTTGAATTCCGATTCTTCCGTAACAGGGCCTGAGGTATTGTCTTCATTCCATGTCAGCTCTGCGGTGTTGTCAAGAACAAGATTGTTTTCTTCGGTCGAATACAGGTATTCATCCTTGACTTTGAGCGTGTAGGTGAAAACATAGTCGCCGCCTGCATTGACCCATTTGTAAAACTTTTCAAGGTCTGTTCGTTTGTACAGATTGCTCCAGCCGACCGCGGTTGCATCGGGATTGGATTCGGTATATTCAAACAGGCTTGCGTGGTTGTTCATGCTGTTGCCGGAAACAGCTCCGTTGTAGGCATATTTGTTCATCCATAAGCCGTCTCTCCACGGATCGTAGCAGGTCACCTTCAGTGAGCCGGGAACATATTCGAGCTTTTCGTCAAAGGTGTCGGTGAAATAGGCGGATGCGGTTGTGGCATTCAGGTAACCTTCATCCCCGTGTGAGCCGGGAATGGTGTTGTGGAACACGACGGTGTAGTCGATCGTGCCGTCCTCATGAACGGTGGATTTTTTGGTGATCTGCGGTGCATATTCGTAGGTTGTTATGCCGGTGCCCTGAATGATTTCGGTGTAGTTGAAGTAGGCTTCGTTTGCCATTTTTCTGCCTTCAAGCAACAGATCCTCCAGCGTTTTGTCACCGGTCAGAGGACCTTCCCATTCGACACCTGTTGCGGCATCAAAGGGAAGTTTGTAAGTGACGGTCAGCACAGCATTTTCATCCAGAATCCATTTGGAGGACGGAATATCGGGGGTCGATGTGTTGAAGAACACATTGAAGCTGTGGTGCTGATTGCCGCTTGCAGGGGAAACGAGAATGAATGTGTTTTCTGTAGGACCGCCTGCAACATAGGGGGTAAAGTTGATGGTTCTGCCGCTTTCGGTTACGGCTGTAACAACCATGTCCTGCGGAATGTTTTCGACATACAGATGGCCTTCTGCATTGCCGTCATAGCCCCAGAATGCCGCAAGGTCGGTCAGGAAGAATCCGCCCCAATCCTTGATAACGGCAGGAACTTCCGCTTCAATGGTGAAATACACGAACTCGCCGTCATTGCCGCTTGCACTTTTGCGCACACGTGGCACAAAGCCGACAACATCGGCATCCCCGCCGGCAGATTCCTCTTTGCCGTTGATGGTGGCAGTAACGCGGTTGGTGTAATTCTTCATTTCGCCTTCCGCGAGATCCTCGTAGGTAGAGTAATAAACGATTACAAATTCATAGCCCTCGGGCAGTGCAAAGGACATGGTGTCGCCGTTGACGGTAACATCGTCCCAGCTGATGTAGGCATCCTCCAGTCGGTTGCCGAGTGCATCATAATGCTTGATGCGTATATCTTTTCCTGTGTAGTATGCAAGACCTTCCCCGAGGGTGTCAATAATGACGGTGCCTTGCAGGTTGTGGTTGTCTTTTTTGATTTCAACTTCCCATTCGATAACGGGAATCGGATTTCCGTTTGCATCTTCAAGAACGGTCTGCTTGCCGTCCTTTTCCATCTTTTCAAGCTCAACACGCAGCCAGTCAGCTGACCAGACATAAACGTCTTCGCCCTTTGAATTTTTACCCGTGGAATCAAGACCGTTCCACATTTCCACGGTTTCATTGACAAGCATATCGTCATAGATCTGTGTTTTGTAGGTGATCAGAAATCCGTTGCCTGCCGAAAAATCCGGAAATCCGGAAAGCCGGAAGCCTTCGTTTGCGCCGTTGTTGTGCGACGGATGATCACTGACAACAGGCTGCGGATCGAGCACATTGCCTTCAAGGTCCGTAACAACGATGGTGTCGCGCAGGGTGAAGTGATTTTCCCAAATCTGGTCATCAATCACCAGATCCTTCACAAGTCCCTGCGTGGCTTCAACGCGGATGGTGTATTCCATGGTGTGATCGTCACTGTTGTAGCTGCCGTGGGTTTTTGTGACATTCATGGCCGCGCTGCCGTCGAGCTCCAGATTGACATGGATTTCATCGTTGAAGACAACGTCCGTGGATGTGCCAGACTGCGTAGCTGCAACGGCCGCATTGAAATCAATGGTGAACTGCACGTTTGAATATTTGGATGCAAAGCATTGGCCGTTTTCGTCATCAAAGAAACGTACCCGCAGATGTCCTGTGTTGTCAACAAAATATTCACCGACATCCATGATGGTGCCGTCTTCGGTTCTTGCCGTGATCGGATGCCAGGATTCAAACGGTTCGCATTCTAAGTTTTCCGGCAGCTGATAGTGCAGCAGGTGGTCGCCGTCATGTTGGAACTGCAACCAGGGAGTGCTTGTGTTGTCTTCGCTGAAAGACATTGAAATGGTGTACATCTGACCGATATAGACCGTTCCGCCGGCCTGAATCGGTACACCGTCCAGTGTTTCGATCGAAACATTCGTTATAACCTTGGTCAGATCGGTAACGTATTCTATGTTGGGATTGGGTGCGGTTGCAAACAGCATCGGCGGTGAAAGCTGCACTGTGATTTGCTGTGTGGTTGCTTCTTCGGTTGCAATTTCTTCCGCTGCCGTATCGTCAGCAACCGGGGTGTCTGTTGCAGTATTTCCTGCAATTGCATCTTCTGCCGTGGGTGTTTGCGTTTCGGTTGCGGTCTCTGTGGTTTCAGCCTGATAGGTCATATCTTTTGCGAAACTGAGTTTCGATGTCTGACCGTAGCCGATGATGTGTTCGGACACGGGCAGGCTTTTGGTTTCTGTCGCGTTGTTGCTGTCACCCTCAATGACAACAAAATTCTTGCTGTCGAGGGCAAGTATAATTGCAACTCTGTCGGCCGTCTTGTCTTCGTCCGTATCATAAAACACGAGGTCGCCGCGTTGCGGTGTATAGTCTTCGTCAGCCGATGCAAAAGCGGATCTTTCTGTCCATGCAAGTTGCATTGCATTTGCACCTGCACTTTTGAGCGGGGTAACATTGTTGATGTTGGAATAATGCAGGCAGAACGATACAAACATGACGTTCCATTTGCCGTAGGGGTTGCCGTACCATTCGCCGTAACGGGTGTAACCGTTTTTCTCACCGTCTTCGGAGAGTTCAAAGTTTTTACTGCTTTCCGTGTAACCCATCTGGGTCATTGCAACGGCAAGTAGATTTTCGGGGATGTTGTTGGTGATTTTAACATCTTCAAGCGTAGCAAGCCAGTCACTTACCGTTTCCACATCGGCAGTTTTGTCGGGGAAACACTCTTTTGTATGCAGGTGCACCGTTTCGGTACACACAAGCGTGTTTTTGTAACAGGCATCGGTATGTGTGTGGGATTCTGTGGTGGCAGTTTCACCCTGTGTGTCGGTGGTTACGGTTGTCTGTGAGGTGATTTCATCCGTTTGTTCCGCAGCAGGGGTTGATTCGCTTTCATCAAAACCGCAGACAAGAGACATTGCATAACAATCGTCGGTGTGGGTATGTTCTTTCATCCCGCAGAATGCATCCGCGGTTGCGGTGATGCCGATGAGTTTGAGCCACCAGAACACGATGACGGCAATGATGCATGCCGTTACAAGAAAAGCGGTCGCAAGTTTTTTTGTGTCTGTTCTGAATTTTTTGTGTTTGCCGAGATATGTGTTGCTGACAGCAGCCAAACCTGCCACCTCCTTTTTTGTATTTTTTTGAAATGATCAGTTGATGGTGCTTATTTTTTCAAACGGCCAGACTCTGAAAAATATTTTTCCGACAATGTAGTCCTCACTGACAAGTCCGATGACTGAACTGCGGCTGTCAATGGAGGTGGATCGATGGTCGCCCAGCACAAAATAGTGATTGTCGGTCACGACACACGGGAATGTGATGTCACATTCACCCAGTGCCATGTCGGTTACATAGGGTTCGGAAAGCATGGTGTCGTTGACATAAACAACACCGTTTTCGTCGATGTTGATGCGGTCACCGGGCAGGCCGATGACACGTTTGATCAGCAATTTGTTCTGGTATGAAAAACAGCAAAGGTCGCCGCTTTTCATGTTGCCCGTTTTCAGAAGAACAACAATTTCTTCGTCATTGAGGGTCGGCTCCATGCTGCTGCCCGAAATCTGCAGAACAGGGAACAGCAGGGTTGCAATCAGAACTGCAATTGCCGCCACAATGATCAAGGAATAAATTGTGCTTCTGAGTACCTGTATGTATTTTTGAATGTATTTTTCCCTCAGAATTTCAGCTTCGAGCTGTTTTTCGGAGGGCAAAGTGAGTTTCTTTTTTGTTTCGTTGTTCGACATCAGCAAAAATGCTCCGGTCAATCAGAATTTTATTTTTTGTTGGTTTTTGCAAGCAGATCTTCCACGCGGGTTGTCACATCTCTTGCAAGGTCGGCAGGAAAAATCTGCAAAGCATCACGCGAAATTGTGAAAAAATGAAGCATCCGACAATAAAGATCCTTGTCGGAAATAGGTTTTCTGCGCATCGAAACAGGCAGCCTTTTGTCGGGTATCACTTCGCGGGTGTTGCGGATGACGGGGATGTCCGTCTGTTCTTTGTTTTTGAGATTTTCGGTCAGTTTGTTTGCGGAGGCAAGCGTTGTTTCAAGCAGACAGGTTGTGTCATACAATGCCTCAATATTGTGTGCCGTCCGGTTTTCAAGTTCCATCTGCTTGATTTTCTCTTTGAGTTTTTCATTCTCTCTGGATGCATCCAGCAGCAATTCGAGCAGCTCAAGACGGCTGAGTTTTCTGAGTTCTTTTTCTGTCATGCGAACGATAACTCCCCAAAAAAATAATAGACAAAATAATTATTTAAAAATTTGCATTCTACTCTATTTTTATATATAACACAAGAAAAAAGCTTTTGCAATAAGTTTATTTATATTTTAAAAATTTTTTATTTTTAATTTGCCTTATTTATCTTAAAAAAGAATTATTGTTATTTTCTGTGCAGGATAAACAGCAATAAAATGATTAAATTGTATACTTATGACAAAATTTAAACAAATTGTAAATTTTTTCATAATAATCATTGAATTGCGTCGTCAACAGTGTTTTGCTGCCATGTGACAAGCTCAAACGGAAATGAACGAAGTCGGAGACACAAACAAAACCGCCCTTTTTTCGGGCGGCTTTGCTTTGGGGGAGATATATGAAGAATGAAGAAGCTTATCTGTCTTTTTCGAAGGACAGGATTTCACCTGTTTTGGCGTGAATCTCGTATTCGTATTCGATGCCGTCAACATAAAACGACACTTCGTACAGCCAGATTCCGTTGTCGGCATCAATCTGTATATCCACATAACGGACTTCTTCCGCTGCTACACCTGCGTGTTCAAGGGCAATCGTCTTGGCATCTTCCTTGGTGATGTCGCCTTTCGTGGAAGTGTCTTTTGCAGTATTTTTGGAAGTGTCCTCTATTTGGTATTCATTATGACGGGAGCCGCTGTGATCGGTTGTGTCAAGCATGCCGTTCAAAAAGGAATTCAATTGACTCTCAACCGCATCTTCAATCACATCTGCATTTTTTTCAATGGCATCTTCAACAACGTCCATCTTGCTTTCGACAGCGTCCTCAATGGGGTCGAATTTGCTTTCAACAGCGTCCTCAATGGGATCGAATTTGCTTTCAACAGCGTCCTCAATGGGATCGAATTTGCTTTCAACAGCGTCCTCAATGGGATCGAATTTGCTTTCAACAGCGTCCTCAATGGGGTCGAATTTGCTTTCAATTGCATCTTCAATCGGGTCAATACGGTTTTCAACAGCATCCTCGATGGATTCACCGACCTGCTCAACCTTGTCGCAACCGGCAAAAATGAGTGTAGCAGATAAAACAAGAAGCAGAGCAATGATTATTTTTTTAAGCATTTCAAAAAAACTCCTTTCATGCAGTGAGTATTGGAAAATTTTCAGCTCACATCACAAAAAACTTTTCAATAGCCGCTGCAAAAAACAAAGTGGGGGAGCATTGTCTGCATACAAAAAATTCTGCTCAGAAATTTGATATCATTTCTGTGGTTTATGGGGGACAATGGAAAGATAAAACACAACATATTGTTGTTAACTTTATTATAGCACATCTTATATTGTGTTTGCAATACTTTTTTCAGATTTTTTAATATTGTATTTACTACTGAAATACATATCTCCTCTTAAAAAAAGTAAAACATTGACTATTGGTTACGAATATGCTATAATTCTCATGGTGATGCAAATGGAAAGACGAATCGTAAAATTAATTGTTGGCAAAGCGGGTGGCACCGCAGGTAAAGACTCCAAAACCTATAAAGTGTCTTTGCCAAGCAAATGGATTGTCGAACTTGGACTTGCGGATTCTGAAATGGAAATTGCATTTGATGGTGAAAGGATTATTATTTCACCGCATTTATCTGTGGATCAGTTTTCAGAAAACAAAAAATCGCTTGGTCATAGATTGATGAAGTTTGCGTTTTATGACGGAGGGGATTTGTGCAGTATAATTGTTGCAGACTTTACAGACAAAACCTTGTCTGTACAAAACACAACCGAGCATATGGTAAAGACTGCGTTTGGCAACAACAATGTGCCGACTTGGGAGGATTTTCAAAACTTCCTGGAGGAACGTTGTGTGCCGAGAAGCCGCAGCGGGATCAGAGAGTATCTGGAAACAATTGGAACAGAAGAATATAATCCGATTGAAATTATCAAAAAAACAAGCGGCAGGATGGCAGAAGACAACCAGTGGATTCAATTGGAGGAGATACAGTGACAGTTAAATTTGTAACGAACGAAAAAATTGCCGAAACATCTTCGAAGGGCAATCAGGAAAAATGGTTTGATAAGGAAACAAATAAATGGTATAAGCTTGATCAATTCGGCTATGAGGCATTAACAGAAACCATCGTATCAAAGCTGCTTGAAAAGAGCAATATTGAATCTGAAACACCGTTCACTTTCGTTCGTTATGAACCGGAACGGTTGCATGTTCACGGCAGAGTCAGAACAGGTTGCACAAGCAAAAACTTTTTGAAGGAAGGTCAGTCCATTATTACGCTCAGTCATTTGTTTTCCCGTCAGCTTGGTTCTCCGCTTAAAGATAAGTTGGAAAGACTTAACAGCGATAAAAAACGCATTCAGTATCTTGCAGAAGCAACCGCCGAATATACAGAGCTTGCAGAATTTCCGCAGTATCTCACATTGCTTTTTGAGACAGATGCTCTGTTTCTGAATGACGACCGCCACCTCAACAATATCGCGGTCATTGAGCAAAACGGAAAATTCAAATACTGCCCGATTTTTGATAACGGTGCCGGTCTGCTGTCCAATGTTCAGTTTTCTCCGATGGATATTGATCCCAAAGGACTTATAAAAGACATTGTTGCACGTCCGTTTCATACGAGTTTTAACCGTCAGATCAATACGGCACGAACGCTTTACGGAGAGCAACTGAAAATGCCTGCGCTTACACGAACGGAAATAATGGAATTGCTTATCCCGATGCTCGAATATTACCCCGTGCGTGACAGAAGTATCATTGCCGACCGTGTGACAGAATGTATCCTTGTAAGGCAAAAATTCAACAAGTGAGTATAAATCAATTCAGAGGAGCGATTATGTTGAAAGATTTAATATTGAGATATTTTGATGCATTCTCAAATTTGTACGGTATGATTCCGATGAAAAGGGCCTATCGTATTATCGAAAAACAAAATCCCGAATTGAATATTACCAAAGAACAGTTTGCGGAAATTGTAAGTAATATAAACACTGACCGAAAGCATTATGCTATCCGGAGTGAGGAAGAAGTATATGGCGAGAACGCCGATGAAGCGGATCTGTTTGATAAGTTATTGATAGCAGAATATGTGATTACATTTGGTGATCCTGAAGATTATGAAAGACTTGTGTTTGAACAGGGTGACAGACCGTTTTATGTGCCCGAAAAGGATGAACTTTTAAAATATGAGGACAGTTTTTACTATGAAAGAACCAAGCATATTGCGAATTTAGAAAACTATTTAAGAGACGATTTAGGTTTGTCCCGTTATAAAGAAATTGTTGAAGAGTTTACAGGAATGCTTGTAATCGACGATGATGAACCGGATGAAGTGATCGCATGGCTGAAAAGAATGGGAGGTCCCAAGTTTAAAGAATTTTCCGATAAACAACAGGCTCAGAAATTTTTTATGCTTTATACCAACTTGCGAAATCACACCCGTAAACATACACACAGGGGACATACACCTTTCGAGCTTGATGACTGTTATGTGGTGGATGCCATTATTGAAAACAGCATACAGTCCAAAGTGAAAACTCCGAGCAAAAACGGAAAATGTCCATGCGGCAGCGGCAAGAAATATAAAAGATGTTGCGGTAAAGAGTAAAAATAAAGGAGATCATTATGCCAAAAGAAATATCAGAAAAAGATTGGAAACTCTTTCGGGAAAAGGTACCCATTTGGCAAGATGCATATATAGATAAACTGAATCAGGAATATATTGAGATATTGAATTCATCGAATTCTCCTGCTGATAAGTTTTGGGAATTGGAAAAGCGTATCAACACAGACAAACGTAAAACCGGCGTAGTATGTGATATGAGAAAATCAAAAATGGTTGAAAATATCGTCTCTTTCATTACCGATGGTGTTATCGGCATAGATGATTTATCGGAATTTGGTGACAATTTAAAAGCAACCGTACAACTTATGCTTGAATTTTAACAAAGTCTTTTTCTGATAAAACCGAGATGGCTTTTTAACAGCCGACAGCACTGGCAAAACCGCCTTGTTCCTTTGTCGGGAACACAGGCGGTTTTGTATGGGGGAGATATGAAAAGGAAGGGGGGATATCAATCTTTTTCGAAGGACAAAACACTGCCGTTTTCGGCATGGATGTCGTATTCGTATTCGGTGTAGCCGATGTGGAATTCAACTTCGTAATGGTAAATGCCGTTGTCGAAATCTCGTTCGGTGCGGTCAAAGATCGCATCCTCTGCTGCTACACCTGCGTGGTCAAGGGCAATGCGTTTTGCTTCTTCGGGGGTGATGAAAACAGCTTGTACGTTGGGGGACGAAACGGCATCATCAACCACCGAATCCGGGATATGCAGATCCGATTCGTGCTCCTTTACCGCATTGCCGACGATGCCGATGGTCTTGTCAAGCGAGCTTTGCACAGGATCGACGGTTGTTTCAATGTCTGCATCCGCGATGGTTGCAGGCTCGGAAGCAGCGTTTGCGGTTGTCGGTTCAGCCTTGGGCGGATTGCCTGCAAGTGCATTTTCAACCGCATCCTCCACGCTGTCAAGTCGGTTTTCAACCGCATCTTCGATGGGGTCGAATTTGCTTTCGATCATATCCTCCACCGCATCTGCCTTGCTTTCAACAGCATCCTCAATGCGGTCTGCGGTTGTGCAGCCCGAAAATACCAACACCGCGGCCAGCACAAGAATCAGAGTAATGATTATTTTTTCAAACATTTCAAAAAACTTCTTTCATGCAGTGAGTATTGGAAAATTTTCATCGGTTTTTCATAAATACTTTTCAATAACCACTATGATTTTTTTTGCACTGTTGGCGATGGAGAAATAAGCGAGCAGATATGCAAAAAAAGATATAAACACGGGAACTGCCATGGGTAAAAGTGTGTCCATTTCGCCAAAAACAAAAATGAGCAGGCAAAATGCTTCTAAAAAGATTGCAAATCCAAAGAAAAAGCGAAGAAAAGCTGATGCGAATTTTACAGGACGAAAGGTTATTAACAGATTTGGCTTCTCATCTGTTTCGAGATATTCTCCCTCCAGATTCGGAAAAAAAGAACTGCTTAACCACCGTTCTGCTAATCGTTCATGGTTTGGCTGCATACGAAAACCTGCCTGTTGGGCTGTATATGTATAACAGTAATTGTATTCCTCTTCCAGTTTTGTCACAACGCGGTTCAGTGATTCTTCATCCGGTTGTTTTCTGACTTGCAGAGAAAACTTATGTGTCAATCCGAATTTCATAGCTGTTTCGCCTCCTTTTCGTTTTGAAAAACAAAAGAGTATTGCGGAAAAAAGAGCAAAGCGGGGGAGCATTGTCTGCTCCCCCTGTAAGATTTAGCCAAAGTATCTCTTGAGCAGACCTTCGAGGCCGCGGCCGTGGCGGGCTTCGTCGCGTGCCATTTCGTGAACGGTGTCGTGGATGGCATCAAGGCCGTTCTTCTTTGCGCAGGCAGCGAGGTCGAACTTGCCCTGGGTTGCGCCGTATTCGCAGTCCACACGCCACTTCAGGTTGTCCTTGGTGGTGGCCTTCATCATGGGTTCGAGGTCTTCGCCGAGCAGTTCAGCAAACTTTGCTGCGTGTTCTGCTTCTTCGTAAGCTGCCTTTTCCCAGTACAGGCCGATTTCGGGGTAGCCTTCACGGTGTGCGATGCGAGCCATGCACAGGTACATACCGACTTCGGAGCATTCGCCGTTGAAGTTAGCCATGAGCTGTTCAAAGATGTACTTCTTGTCTTCTTCAGAGATGTCGGGGTTGTTCTTGACGGTCTTTGCATAAACGCCGTATTCGTGTTCGGCTGCGAGCTTCATTTCACCGACGACTTCGTTGAACTTTTCAGCAGGAACCTTGCAAACGGGGCATCTTTCGGGAGCTGCGTCACCTTCGTGAACATAACCGCATACGGAACATACAAACTTCTTCATTTTCATTACCTCCATAAAATAAATACTCAATTTTTTTTGTTTTAATACTTTTTTGATTTACGTTGTGCACTTTTTGCAAGTGCCGTACAGCATGATCGCTCCTGAGAGGATGGTGCTGTCGGTCATTGAACGGGCCTGTTCAATGATGGGTTCTGCGTTCAGCGGTAAGTCGATCACCGAACCGCAGGCTTTGCAGATGAGGTGGCTGTGACCGCAGGCATTGCCGTCGAACCGTACCACACCGTCTGCTGCGATTTTTTGCACCTTGCCTTCCTCACACAGCTGGGTGAGATTGCGGTAAACCGTTGCAAGGCTGAGTGCCGGAAACTCCTGTTTGACGGAGAAATAAATTTCTTCCGCGGTAGGATGGTCATACCGTGCACACAGGTGGTTGTACACTGCGTCCCGTTGTCGGGAGTGTCTTTGACTGACCATTTCGGGAACCTCCTTGATGGGTTGTTCTTATCAATAACGATAATCACTATCGTTATTATACTGATTTTTTCGCCGTTGTCAATACCTTTTTTTAAAAAATTCAAATTTTTTTTCTAACGGGTCATTGTTTGACAGGGGAACGGGAGAATGCTATAATGATAAATAATTTTAAGAGTATACAGAACGCATTCTTTGCTGCATTTGCCGATGTAAAAAAGAATGGCGGTCTGTATGATTGCACAGAGGTTCGTTATGCGTTTTTTTTCTCGTCCGAAAGGTTTGCTTGTGCTGTCGGCAGTGTTGCTGCTGACGGTTTTTGCAGGCATTGCCGCAGGCAGTGCAAAGATGGATGCCGCCACCTTTTTTGCGGCACTTGTGCAAAGGGACGGCTTTGAAACATATTCGACCATTCTTTATTCGTTGCGGATTCCGCGTGTGCTTGCGGCGGTGCTGGCAGGAGTCGGTCTGTCGGTTTCGGGTGCAGTGTTGCAGAGTATGACCGGCAACGCATTGGCAAGTCCGAACATTCTCGGCATCAACGCAGGGGCAGGTTTCTGCATGATTGCACTGCTTGTGTTGTTTCCGCAGGCAACGGCCATATCACCGGCGGTCTGTTTTGCGGGTGCTGTGCTGACAGCGGTGCTGATTCTGACACTTGCCGACCGTTTGCCGCAACCGAAAACGGGAGTCATCCTGGCAGGTATTGCCGTGACCGCTGTTTTCAATGCAGGTATTTCGCTGTTGTCTTTGCTCGACACCGATGTGCTTGCCGCCTACCGTTATTTCAGTGTGGGCGGACTGGACGGAGTAAAAGGAATAAACGAGCTGCTTTTGCCGGGGAGCATGATTGCGGCGAGTATTTTGCTGTCGATGCTGCTGAGCACACGTATGGATGCACTTTCCTTGGGGGATGCCACGGCTTCTGCTCTGGGAATCCGCACAAGACAGCTGCGGACGGTCTGTTTGCTGATGGCTGCTGCCTGTGCTGCCGCAACTGTCAGTTTTGCAGGTTTGCTCGGCTTTGTCGGACTGGTTGTTCCGCACCTTGCACGCAGGCTGGCAGGCAACACCTTGCGTGCACAACTGCCCGTGTGTGCTTTGTTGGGTGCGATCATGCTCACATTGGCAGATCTTGTCGGCAGAACGGTGATCGCACCGTCGGAATTGCCCGTCGGCATCGTGACGGCATTGTGCGGTGCACCGTTTTACTTCCGACTGCTGTTGGGGAGGGCAAAACATGCTTACGATTGAAAACTTAAGCGTGCGATACGGTAAAAAAGAAGTGCTCTCCGCCGTCAGTACGCACATAGAAAAAGAGAGAATCACCGCCATTGTCGGCAAAAACGGCAGCGGAAAATCGACATTGCTCTCCTGCCTGACAGGGACGGTCGCATACACAGGCAGCATTCAGCTCAACGGCACCCCCTTGCAGACCTTGCCGCCAAAAGAAAGAGCCAAAAAGATTTCTCTGATGCCCCAGCTTTTGCCCGATACCGCCCTGACAGTGCAGCAGCTTGCATTGCTCGGCAGAAGTGCCTACCTCGGTTTTGCAGGCCGATACAGCAACGCGGATACCGCGGCCGTTGCAAACGCTTTGCAGCTTGCACAGATGGAGTCATTTGCAGACCGCAGTGTGCAGAAATTATCGGGGGGAGAACGTCAGCGTGCGTTCCTTGCCATGTTGCTTGCACAGGACACACCGCTGATGGCGTTCGATGAACCGACGGCACACCTGGATACGACTGCAGCCGCCGCGTTTGAAAACTGTCTGCGGATGCTTGTGCAAAAAGAAAAAAAGACCGTGCTTGTGGTCTCGCACGATCTGAGTGCCGCTGCCAACCTTGCGGATACAATTCTGTGTCTGCATGAAGGACGGCTTGTGTTCGCAGGAACAACAAAAAAGTTCACCGACAGTCAGACAGCGGAAAGCATTTTCGGAGTCAGAAAAACATTTTTCACCGACAGCGACGGCTGTCAGAGAGTATTGTATTACAGATAATCAGTTTTATATATAACGGAGGTCATCATGCCGCAATTCACCTGTCTTCACCGCAAAAACAGAAAACAATTCAGACAACTGCCTGCCCTGTACGCAGCCTACCGTCAGCAGACCATTCTCAACCACGGCGGCAAAAAGCACAGGCTGTCCGTTTTCAGACGCGAACTGCAACGGGTGCTTCGTAAGACGGATGAATGCGTGTGGTCGGGCAATCCGCGTTGCTTTGTGGTGCTGCACGAGGGCGACACGGTGCTTGGGTTTGCCGATATCCGCACGGTATCGACTGACATTCCCGACGTGCAGTTTGCTTACGGTACGGTGGAGGATTTTTTTGTTGTTGAACAGGAACGCAAAAAAGGCTACGGCAGACTCTTGTATGAGCGTGTCGAAAGGGTGTTCCGCGAAAACAATACAAAGACCGTCTTGCTGACACCCGACCCCGTCAGCGGTGTGCAGTTCTGGGAAAAGATGGGCTACGAAAGTATGCACTTCTGCATCCCCGACACCGAAAGCACGTTTTACAAAAAGGAAATATGATCTCAACTATATGCAAAAAACCGCCTTCAGGCGGTTTTTGTGTTTTGCGTGTGGGGTCAGCGGGTGTTCATGGACACTTCGCCGGTACGGACGATGAGTTCGCCGAGACCGTAGAGGACGAGGATGGCGACGAAGGACAGGAACGGGCCGATCACTGCGATGCCGATGCCGATGACGAGGGTGGCAGGGGAGCCGCCGAACACGGCAAGGCAGATTCCCAGCACCAGTGTCAGCAGCATACCGACAAAACCGATGCCCTTGGAGCCTGAACGAAGGATGGGTCCGATGCGTTCGAGACCCTGTGCTTTGCGGATGGCTTCGCGGTCGTTTTGTGCGGTGGTGTTGCTCTGTTTGGCGGCAGCGGCGGTGTTGGTTGCGTTCTGATGCTCGCGTGCGTTGAACAGGGCTTCGTTGAGCTGACCGTTTTCGGCAGCTTCGGTTTTCCACTTGTCGAGAATATTTTCTCTGTCCTGTGTGCTTGTGGCTGCCCAGTCATAGCTGCCTTTGAATGTCATGTTGTTTTCGCAGAACGGACAGGACATTTCTTCACGCGGGTCGCGTTCTTCGTTGGCACGGCAGGAACCGCATTTTTCACAATAAAAGAACTTTTTTGTCATTGTAATCACCTTTTTATTTAAAAATAGACATTGTCTGTTGCGTGTTATTATGTATTATACTGTCTTGCAAAGGAAAAAGCAATATGTTATAATTCCTGTATGGCATAGCTCTTGCCATATTTTCGGAAATCGGAGGAATTGAAAATGAAAAAAATGATTTCGGTTTTGCTTTGTCTGTGTCTGCTTGCCGGCGGTTTTGTGTTCAGTGCATCCGCTGAAGAAGCAACCGTACTGCGTTTCGGTGAAGACGGCACATTCACGATTCTGCAGATCACCGATCCGCAGGACGATACCGTGCTTGCGGATGAGCTTGTGAACTTTATTAAACAGAGCATTGCTTTGACAGATCCTGATTTTATTGTTCTCACGGGTGACATCGTGGAAGATTCCAGACCTGCTGATCTGGGTTCGGACGATGAACCTTTCAAAGAAGGTGTTGCTGCCGCTGATCGAGAAACGGCACTTGCCAATGTGCGTGCCTGCGTGGAACAGCTTTTTGCTCCGCTTGAAGAAAGCGGCATTCCCTATGCCGTGACCCAGGGCAACAACGACTACAAAAGCGGCATCACAACCGAGGACTGGCTGCAGATTTATGCGGAATACCCCGGCTGCATCAGCGTTGACATGAGTGCCGACAGCGAAGGTCATATTGATACATTCGTGCCTGTGCTTGCTTCGGATTCCGATGCTGCCGCGTTCGGTCTGTGGCTGCTTGACAACGGCAGAGGTTTTAATGATGAACAGCGTAGCTGGATGCAGACGCATGACAATGCGGGTGTGCCCGGTGTTGTGTTTGAACACATCCCCACGAGTGACGTGCAGTACCTGTTTGAAAAATGCAGTCCCTGGGCAGACGGTGCATTTGCGGACGGTCTCGGCATTTACCGCCTGAATGCTGCCATTGCAACGGGTCACGCGGAAACTGCACTGCAGAGTGATACAAGTGATTCGCAGGCAGACCTGTGGAAAGAAAAGAATGTGATCGGTGCTTTCTTCGGCCATCTGCACACAAGCGGTTTCACGGGTACATATGACGGTGTGACCATGGGCCTGACCTACGGTTGTCAGTTTGCAAAAGCAGGTCCTTACGGTGTGCGTACAATTGTGCTCAACGAAGCAGACGGCAGCCTGCAGACAGATCTTTATACCTACGAAAACGGTGCTTTCTCCCTGCAGAGCGATGACGTTGCCGATCAGCCTGCCAATGCTGCCGAAAAGTTCTTCAGAGGCTTTGTGAACCTGTTTCAATTTGTGTTCCGTTCGGTTGCTTATTTGCTGAAATTCTGATTTTGCAACAAAGAATCGTACGCATATTGCATTTTTGAGCAGAATATGTTATACTATTAAAGAAATCTGTTGCAAAAACGATAAGGAGTTGCAGATATGAAAAAAATCATTTGTAAAGTGGAATACGATACCGACAATGCAGAGCTTGTTGCAAAGCTGACACAGGGTGAACTCGGCGATCCCGCAGGGTATGAAGAAAGCCTGTATATGACCCCTGCAGGTAAATACTTCCTGTATGTCAACGGCGGTGCCGAATCCGTGCATCCTGCCGAAAACATCACCCGTCTTTCTGCCGACAAGGCAAAGGCATGGCGTGAAGCCAACAACCTGTAAGCGGAACTATCCGACCGCATGACACAAAACAAGACCGTACCGACAGTGATGTTGATACGGTCTTTTGTTATGTAAAAAATGCAGATTTTAATAAGCTTTACAGCGTTTCCAGTCCGACTGCGGCACGCAGAATGAGTCTTGCATCGGACGAAGTGATTTTTCCGTCTTTGTCGGCATCGGCAGCGGCAAGCTGTGCTTTGCTGAGGGAATCAAGCGAAACTGCAGCACGCAGCGCAAGACGTGCATCAGAGGAGGTCAGTGTTCCGTCACCGTCGGCATCACCGATAACAACAGCCGATGCAAGTGCCTGCTTGCAGTGATCACAAAGTCCGTCCTTGTCCGCATCGGCGTGTCCGCCGAGTGACGGTACATAGTCGGCAATATAGGTGTCGCCGCAGGAGCAGAAATAAACGGTAAAACCTCTGTCCTCGCAGGTCGGCGGTGTGACAACAGTCTTGTAATCATGACTTTCAATCTTTGCAACAGCTTCGGTGTATGTGTCGCCACAAGCAGAGCAGGTGAATGTTTTTACACCCTCGGTCGTATGCGTTGCAGGGGTGGTAATTCGGGAGGTATAGTTGTGGGCAGCAGGGGTTGCCACGGGTGCAACCAGTACAGTGCGGCAGACCGCACAGCGTGTACCTGTGGTGAAACCGCCCTTGGTGCAGGTGGCTGCAACCGCAGGAATGGTTTCCGTTTTTTCGTGGGTGCATTCTGCGATCAGTTCAAAGGTGCGGTTGTAGTTACGGGCATAGGACTTCGCCGTTGAGCCGTCATTGGCACGGATGACAGCAGTGGCGGAGATTGTGTCGGCACTGTCATAAATCCTACAGTTCGGATTGAAGATGGTGACCGAGGTCAGCGAGGTGCAGCTATAGAACGCATAACCCCTGATGCTCGTCACGCTGTCCGGGATGGTGACCGAGGTCAGCGAGGTGCAGTACACGAACGCCCAATTCCCGATGCTCGTAACGTTGTCCGGGATGGTCAGTGTAGTCACAAGTGTTCCGTTCAGATATAGATTATTTGCATAATACAGAGGGTTAGCATAATAACCATCAAAATAAATATTGCACCATGCTGCGATATCGGAAATGTGAACAGATGTCAGAGAGGTGCAGTAGCGGAACGCAGAATACCCGATGCTCGTCACGCTGTACGGGATCGAGACGGAGAGCAGGTTGTAAAACTGAGAGAATGCAGAATCCCCGATTTCCGTAATGCCGTCATCTATGATTACGGTTCTGATGAAGCCGCGGTATTTGTACCATGGTCTGGCGGAATCCGGATCGTAAGAATACACAGCCCCTGTGCCGGTGATGTGCAATGTGCCGCCGCGTGTAAGGGTGAAGTCGGCATTATCGCCGCAATAGCCGGACAGGATGATGTCACTGCCTGCCCCGTCAATGGAAACAAAGCACCGATTGTATTTTTCGGCATAGCTCTGTGCAGTGGAGTCGTCATGTCCGCGGATGACTGCGTTGGCAGGGATGGTGTTGCTGCTGTCATAAATCTGACAGTCTTTGTTTTCAATGACAATTTCTCCAAGCGAGATGCAGCCGTAGAACGCAGAATCCCCGATGCTCGTCACGCTGTCCGGGATGGTGACCGAGGTCAGCGAGGTGCAGTCCTTGAACGCCCAATCCCCGATGCTCGTCACGCTGTCCGGGATGGTGACCGAGTTCAGCTTTGTGCAGTCCTCGAACGCAGACTTTCCGATGCTCGTCACGCTGTCCTGGATGGTATAACTCGTTCTCGCATTACCAACAGGATACTGAATGAGTTCCGTGTTGCTTTTGTTAAACAGAACCCCATCTTCTGAGCAATATGTTGTATTATCAGCATCCACCAAAATTTCG
>JAFSEF010000018.1 GCA_017435865.1 Clostridia bacterium | reverse complement strand
GTACACCTTCACCACTGACATCACGGGTGATGGATGTGTTTTCGGACTTGCGTGCGATTTTGTCGATTTCGTCAACGTAAATAATACCGCGTTCGGCACGTTCCACATCAAAATCAGCCGCCTGAATGAGTCTGAGAAGAATGTTTTCAACGTCTTCACCGACATAACCGGCTTCTGTTAGTGTGGTTGCATCCGCAATGGCAAAGGGAACGTCGAGTGTTTTTGCAAGTGTCTGTGCAAGGAAGGTTTTGCCGACACCTGTCGGACCGAGTAAAAGCACATTGCTCTTCTGAATTTCCACATCGTCATTCTTATTCTTGCGGAAAATGCGTTTATAGTGATTGTAAACAGCGACGGACAGTGCGATTTTTGCAGTGTCCTGACCGATGACGTATTCGTCGAGTTTTGCTTTGAGTTCCTGCGGTTTCGGCAGCAGACGCGGACCTGTTGACGAAGAGGAACGCTTGGGTTTTGCGGTCGGATTCAGGTCACCGTCTTCGATGATGGAACGGCAGTTTTCCACGCATTCATCACAAATGTAGGCACCGGGGCCTTGTATGAGCATGGAAACCTGATCCTGTGTTCTGCCGCAGAATGAACAGCGGACAGTTTTTTCTTTGTCGTCGTATTTTGCCAAAGTGTTTTCCTCCCGGATCTGTATCCGAATTTTGTTTACGGATGAAGAAAAGGGAGTGCTTCTTTTTATGCGACTCCCTTTTTCATGTTATCTCTTATCTCTTGTAAAGAACCTTATCAACAAGGCCGTAAGCACAAGCTTCTTCTGCTGTCAACCAGTTGTCGCGGTCGGTGTCGGCTGCGATGATCTCAATATCTTTGCCGGTGTTTTCAGCAAGAATGCGATTGAGTTTCTGCTTTGTACGCAGAATGTGCTGTGCAGCAATTTCGATTTCGGTAGCCTGACCCTGCACACCGCCCAAAGGCTGATGGATCATCACTTCGGCATTGGGAAGGCAGTAACGCTTGCCCTTTGCACCGGAGGAGAGCAGGAAAGCACCCATGCTGGCTGCAAGACCCATGCAGATGGTGGAAACATCGCACTTGATGTATTGCATGGTGTCATAAATGGCCATACCTGCGGTTACGGAACCGCCGGGGCTGTTGATGTAGAAAGAGATGTCTTTTTCCGCATCCTGTCCTTCAAGGAACAGCATCTGTGCTACAACAAGACTTGCAGTGACATCGTTGACTTCGTCAGACAGAACGATGATGCGGTCGTTGAGCAGACGGGAATAAATATCGTATGCACGTTCGCCGCGGTTGGTCTGTTCGATAACGGTCGGAACCAGTGCATCATAAATGGGGAATGACATAATACTTTTGCCTCCTTGGGGTGTATGTAAGAAGTGTTGGCAAAAAAAGGATTTTTATTCAGCGTCTTCTGCTGCAGCTTTCTTGGTGGTCTTTCTTGTTGTCTTCTTTGCGGGCTTTTCTTCAGCAGCAGCTTCTTCGCCTTCTTCGGTCTTTGCAGCAGCCTTCTTCTTGGGAGCAGCCTTTTTCTTTGCTTTTTCAACAACAGCGTTGTCAGTAATGACAGCGTTTGCCTTGTTTGCCTTGAGCTGTGCAGCAACGGTGTCAGCAGCGATTGCCTTGCGGACGGTTTCTGCGTCTACGCCGTACATTTCAGCCATTTTTGCATATTCAGCTTCAACTTCTTCGTCGGATACTTCGATGTTTTCAATAGCAGCGATCTTTTCGAGTGCAAGGCTGATCTTGACTTCTCTGACAGCTGCGGGACGATAATTCTCTTTGAGAGCGTCCATATCCATGCCGAGATACTGCAGGTACATATCAAGGGAAATGCCCTGAGACTGGATGCGGTAGGAGAATTCGTTGACCATGTCGTCAACCTGCTTGTCGAACATAACTTCGGGGATTTCGCCTTCAACAAGGTCAGCAAGCTTTTCGAAAACAGCGTTTTCAAAATCTCTCTGAGCATTCTTTTCTTTGTTTTCACGCAGGGTCTTTTCGATGTCTGCCTTGAGTTCTGCTACGGTGTCAAATTCGCTGACATCCTTTGCAAATTCGTCGTCAGCTTCGGGGAGAATCTTTTCCTTGATTGCGTGCAGTTTGCACTTGAAAACAGCTTCTTTGCCTGCAAGTTCGGGAGTGTATTCGGTGGGGAAGGTGACGTTTACGTCGAATTCTTCGCCGATGTTCTTGTCTGCGACCTGTTCTTCGAAACCGGGAATGAAGCTGCCGGAGCCGAGAGTCAGTTCATATTCTTCACCCTTGCCGCCTTCAAAAGCGACACCGTCAACAAAACCTTCGAAGTCGATGACAGTGATGTCACCCATCTTGGAAGCTCTGTCTTCTACGGGGGAGATTCTTGCGTTGGCTTCGAGCTTGCTGTTGAATTCAGCTTCCACTTCTTCAGCGGTTACTTCGACAGCTGCTTTGGGAGCAGAGATGCCCTTGTAGCCTTCAACGGTGATTTCGGGTTTGACGGTCACTTTGCAGGTCAGTTCAACGCCTTCTTCGCCGATGGTCTTGATTTCAAAATCACGGGGCTGATCAACGGGAGTAATGCCTGCTTCTTCAATGGCTGCACTGTAAACGTCGGGGAAAGCAAGGTCAAGAGCGTCATCATAGAAAACGCCTTTGCCGTACATCTTTTCAATGAATGCTCTGGGAGCTTTGCCTTTTCTGAAACCCGGAACATTGATCTTGCCCTTTTCGCGGTTGTAGACTTTGTTGACAGCAGCATCAAAGGAAGCAGCGTCGATCGCGATTTCAAGGGTGTACTCGTTGGTAGCGGTTTTTTCTGCGGATTTAAGACTCATAATATTTTTCCTCCTGTTGTGGATATCCACGACAAATTATCTTTTTTATTATAACAAATCAGAACAAATAAATCTACACTATTATAAAAAAAATATGTATATAATGGGAATCATAAAGACACAATTTTTGGGCAGAATGATAAAAAATCGGCAGCAACAAGTGAGAATCGGATTCCTTCGTACTCGAATGTGTCAAATTTGCCGTGCTGAATGGCATGCAGGTGTCCGAAGTAGCAGCGGCGGATATTCTCTTCTTTCAGAACATCAAAAATCTCATTGCAGACTTTTCCTTCATGCACGGGCGGATAGTGAAGAAATACAATCGGTTCACCGCCGAGTTCTTTTGCTGCAGCAATGGACATACGCAGTCTGCCTGCTTCACGGTTGAGGATTTTTTCAACATTTTCCGTTTCGGCATCAAAGAACCATCCTCTTGTTCCGCACACCGCAAAATCTTCACAACGGTAGGCATTGTTGAAAAGGATTTTTACAGTGGTCAGTTCATGCTGTTCAAGGAAGTTGTTCATCTTACGCATGGTTTCCCACCAGTAGTCATGATTCCCTTTGCCGATGATTTTTGTGCCAGGCAGACTGTGCAGATACTGCAGGTCGGGAAGTGCTTTTTCGAGCGACATCGCCCAGGAAATATCACCGGGGATAACCACTGTATCTTCGTCTTTTACGATCGCACGCCATGACTTTTCAAGGCGGTCGGTATAATCCGTCCACCCTTTGAAAATATCCATCGGCTTGTCTGTGCCGAAAGAGAGATGTGTGTCGCCGATTGTAAAAAGAGCCATTTTTCTCCGAAAAATTCCTTTGATTTTTTGTTGTGTTACGGTAAAACTACCGAATGAAGGAGTTGAGTGAAATGAATAAAGAAATCAAACACATTCATTGTGAAGTCACAAACTGTATGTATCACACCAAGGACAGCCGCTGTATGGCAGGTGACATCACTGTCGGTACCAAAAATGCCTGCTGCTGCGGGGATACTGCCTGTGAAACATTCAAGCTGGATCGCAATATCGTTTCTGCCGAATAAAACCATTGCCGCGAAGTGTTCCGCTTCGCGGCAAAATGTGATTATATACTGATCAGATACCGAGCATTCCGAATACAACTTTACGCATGTCTTCTTTGGTGCAGATGCCTGTGAAACGGGGCTGTGTGCCCTTGAGGGAGGCAAGCTGAACAGGTGCTTTGCAGCCTGTCAGAGCCTGCAGGCGGTCTACCATTTCAAATTCGTCATCAAGTTTTTCTTTGCCCTGTGTCACGGCATCCAGAACGGCTGCGGAGAATTTGAACGGACTTGCGGTGGATGCGATGACGGCAGGTGCGGTATCGCCGGTTTCTTCACGGTATTTTTCATACACATTCACAGCAACGGCTGTATGTGTGTCGCAAAGGTAATTGTACGATTGATAGGTCTTGCCGATGGTTTCTTTGGTTGCAATATCATCACAGCAACCTGCTGCAAAAGCGGACTTGATTTCGGCAAGGATTTCATCGGTTACGCTGTAAGCACCCGTTTCGTTGAGGGACTTCATCCATTCGCTGATGAGTTTGTCATTGTGATTGCTCATTTCGTACAACAGACGTTCCAGGTTGGAAGAAATAAGAATGTCCATAGACGGAGAAACCGTGGTATGGAACGGACGGTTACGGTCATATGTACCTGTTGTGAGGAAGTCTGTCAGGACATTGTTTGCATTGGATGCACACAGAAGTTTATTGACGGGAAGACCCATTTTCTTTGCATAATAAGCGGCAAGAATGTTGCCGAAGTTGCCTGTGGGAACAACAATGTTGATTTTGTCGCCGTTGTTGATTTCACCCTTTTTGAGCAGGTCACAGTATGCGGAGAAATAATAAACGATCTGCGGAGCAAGACGACCCCAGTTGATGGAGTTTGCGGAAGAAAAAGCAAAACCGTTTTCTGCAAGTTCTTCACGCAATGCGGGATCGGTGAAAATCTTTTTGACACCGGTCTGTGCATCGTCGAAGTTGCCGTAGATAGCGGAAACACCGACGTTCTTGCCTGCCTGTGTGGTCATCTGCAATTTCTGCATGGGGCTGACACCGTCATTGGGGAAGAATACGAGAATGCGGGTACCGTCCACATCTTTGAAGCCTTCGAGAGCTGCTTTTCCGGTATCGCCGGAAGTGGCAACAAGAATGACGATTTCTTTGTTGCTGCCGCCTTTTTTGGCTGCCGTTGTCAGCAGATAGGGAAGCAGCTGCAAAGCCATGTCCTTGAATGCACAGGTCGGACCGTGCCACAGTTCAAGAATATGCACATTGTCGTGCAGTTTTACAACGGGAGCTACGTCTTCGGATGCAAACGAACCTGTGTATGCACCTGCAACGCAAGCGTGCAGTTCTTCTTTTGTGTAATCGGTCAGGAACAAAGAAAGCACGGCTTCGGCACGTTCGATGTAACTTTTATCTTTCAGGGATGCAAGAAAATCTGCATCAACAGAGGGGATTTCGGTCGGAACAAACAGACCGCCTTCCGTTGAAATGCCTTTTTCGATGGCTGCTGCGGAGTCAATCAGCAGGTTATTGTTTCTGGTGGATGTATAACGCATAGGAATCTCCTTTCCTTAATTACCAAAACTAAATAAGTATTTTACCAAACTTTTTTTAAAAAGTAAAGTCTTTTATATTAAAATATCTATTGAAATTATATATCCTTTTATGGTATAATTTTTTGCAATGCCAAATGGGGTGATTTTTTTGCTGAACGATTTTATTAAAAAATACGCAGACGGTGCTGCCGAACATACCGAAATCCGTGCACAGCAGGCATTCAGCCGCGGTGTGACGCTTGTGGGCGGCAACCTTGTCAGCAATACAAGAACAAGAACGGGCGGCGTTTGTGCCCGTGTTTACAAAAACGGTCTTTGGGGATTTTCTTCCAAAGGGGAATATAATGAAGAAAGTGTCCGTGCTGTGCTGGAAGCAGCGCGTGACAATGCTTTATTTATGGATCGCAAACTCAAAGGATCCAAACCGCCTCTGCTTGCAGCTGCACCCGTACAGTTTACGGGAACCGAAACTTTTCAGGATGTGGATCAGAAAACGCTGATCGATTTTATCAGTGTGCTTGACGATTATATGCAGAAAAAATACCCCGATCTTGCATCCCGTGCTGTCGGTATGCGCAGCAACTGCATTGAAAAGATGTTACACACCGACAACGGAAGTTTTTCGCATCAACTGTTTCCGCGTACCTACGGTATGATTTCCATGACAGCACAGACTGCAGACGGTGAAACGGTGGAGTTGTTTGATGTCATCGGCGGCGGTGCCGGCAGTTTTTGTGATTTTTATTCCGATCCCTTGCTGTTTACGGACAGAATCGATGCTCTTTATGAAGAACTCATGCACAAGCGTGAGGGTATTTTTCCGGATGCAGGTATGTGCGATTGCATCATCGGTTCGTCTGTTGCAGGTATGGTCGCCCATGAAGCGGTCGGTCATACGGTGGAGGCTGATCTTGTTTTGTCCGGTTCGGTCGCAGCAAGCAATCTCGGAAAACAGGTTGCATCTCCCATTGTAAACATGGTGGACTTTGCGCACACCGCATTCGGTGAAAAAGTACCGCTGCCGGTTTATGTGGATGATGAAGGAACAAAATGTGAAGATGCCGTGCTTATTAAAGACGGTATTTTGACCGGATATATGAATAACCTTGAAAGTGCGGCACACTTCGGTGTCAATCCCTGCGGCAATGCAAGGGCATACGGTTTTGCGGATGAGCCGTTGATCCGTATGCGTAATACCGCTGTGCTGCCGGGCAAAGACAAGCTCGAAGATATGATCGCTTCCATTGACAACGGTTATTATCTGACCCGAACGGCAAACGGGCAGGCAGATACAACGGGTGAATTCATGTTCGGTGTCTGCATGGGATATGAAATTAAAAACGGCAAACTCGGCAGAGCATTGCGTGACACCACCATTTCGGGTGTTGCGTTCAATATGCTCAAAACCGTGGATATGCTGTCGGATACACTTGAATGGGATTTTGCAGGTTTCTGCGGTAAAAAGCAACCGATGCCCGTATCTATGGGCGGTCCTGCAATCAAATGCCGTGTCAGTATCGGCGGACGCTGAAAGGAGAGAGCATGATGGAAAAACTGAAACAGACTGCTTTGTATGTACTGGATGCGTTGCGTAATGCCGGGGCGGATGCTGCACAGTGCTCCGTTTCCGAAGGTAAAAAAGAGGAATTCAATATTGATGCAGGTGCATTTTCTTTGTTGCGTTCCGTTTTTAACAGCGGCGTGAGCATGAAAGTGCTCAAGGACGGAAAAATGGGGCAGGCTTTTATCAACAGTCTTGAAAAAGAAGACATTGATGCGGCTGCACTTGAATGTGTGCAGGCTGCCGAAGCATCCGTTGCGGATGAAGCCTATTGCATTGCTTCTTTTACCGAAAATGCCGATTTTACAGACGGTACAACAACCCCTGACCGTGATCGCTTCTTTGATCGTGTGCGTGAATTTCTGGACGAAATCGGACAGGAGTTTCCGAAAATTATGGTCGAACAGATCATTGCCGAATATGTGGAAGGACATTCCGTGTTTGCCAATACAAACGGTGTGCTGTATACGCAGAAAAATGCAAATTACTCTGTGGGTGCCATGTATTCCGCACATGAAGAGGATGTAACCACTTCTTTCAACAGTTTTGATGTCGATTTTACAGATCCCGGCAGTCATATCATGGATCTCGGCAGTTGCCGTGAGATGTTTGCACGCTGTGAGGCGGAACTCGCTATGCAACCGTTGGAAGGTAAGTTTGAAGGAGTTGCTTTGTTTTCTCCTGCCTGCCTGGACAGTATGCTGTCCATGATCATTGACAACTTCTGTTCGGATTCCGTTATTGTGGAGGGGACTTCTCCGTGGCGTGAACAACTGGGTAAAAAAGTTGCCTGTGACGGTTTCTCTCTGCAGGTGATTCCGCACGATGTCCGTGTGGTATGCGGTGAACGTGTGACGGATGACGGATATATTTCAAAGGATTATGATATTATTCGTGACGGTGTGCTGCAGGATTTCTGCCTGTCCGAATATGCATCCAACAAAACGGGACTTTCCCGTGCACCGTCCAGCAGCTCATGTATCGGTGTGCCCGGTGGGGACAAGAGATTTGAAGAGCTGCTCGCAGGTATTGAAAAAGGGATTCTTGTATGCCGTTTTTCGGGCGGTGAGCCTGCCACCAACGGTGATTTTTCCGGTGTTGCAAAAAACAGTTTTTATATTGAAAACGGAAAAATTGCGTACCCTGTCAGTGAAACCATGATCAGCGGAAATCTTGCTGCAATGCTTAAAAATATTGTCGGCATTTCGTCGGAAGTCAGTTGTGACGGTACGACGGTGCTGCCGTATATTGCATTCGGCGGAATCACCGTTTCGGGGAACTGATATTTTTTACTTTATAGGAAACTGCGTTCCTATAAAGTAAAAAATATTGTATGTCCCTCCGAACGCACGCTTCACGTGCTCGGAGATGGACGAATCGAAAACAGTCGCCGCGTTACGGCGAAGCCGTTTTCTTGAGACATTTACAACCATTGGAGTTTTCAGAATATGACAGTAAAAAAGATTACAACAGTACCTGTTGTTGCGTTGCGCGGAATTGTGCTGTTTCCGGATATGACACTGCACTTTGATGTAGGCAGAAAAGAATCCGTTGCAGCACTCAAAGCGGCTATGAATGCCCGACAGGAAGTGTTTTTTGTCACACAAAAAGGGTATGCGGATGAATATCCCGGACTTGGTGATCTGTATCGCATCGGTGTTCTCGGTACGGTTCGTCAGATTGTCCGCATCCCGGGTGCAGGGAATACCCTGCGTGTGGTCGTGGACGGAATACAGCGCGGCAAAATTGCCGATGTTTTGCAGAATGTACCTTTTATAAACGCACGTGTAGAATTGCTGGAAGATGTGTATTCGGATATGGACGAGTTATATCTTTCCGCGTTGCTTTTCCGCTGCCGCAATATGTTTGAAGAATACTGTGACCATTGTCCGCAGCTGGCGGAAGATGTGATTCAGTCGGTCTATGCAACCGAAGAACCCGGTGTGCTTGCCGACCGCATTGCAGGGAATATCCTTTTGCCTATGGAAGGAAAACAGGAGCTGCTTTCGATCACGGATCCGCTGTACAGACTGGAACGTCTTTGTGTGCTGCTTGCACAGGAAACGGAAATTCTGATGCTGGACGAAGGTATTCAGGATCGTGTGCAGGAGGCAATGGACCGCAATCAGAAAGAATATTATCTTCGTGAGCAGCTGCGTGTGATTGAAGAGGAACTCGGTGAACAGGACGGGGATGATATTGAATCTCTCCGTAAAAAAATCACCGAAAGTGCCATGACGGATGCAGCAAAAAAGAAGCTTATGAGCGAATGCAGCCGCCTGCAGCGATTGTCTGCCGCATCTCCGGATGCAAACGTGTTGCGTACATATATTGAAAAGTGTCTTGACATTCCGTGGGGAAAATACTCAAAGGAAAAGACAAAGATTGCAGCCGCTGTCAGAGTGCTTGAACGCGATCATTACGGTCTGAAGGATGTCAAGGAACGCATTGCCGAAATGCTTGCCGCAAGAATGATTTCTCCCGACATCAAAGGACAGATCATCTGCCTTGCAGGCCCTCCCGGTGTAGGTAAAACAAGCATTGCAAAATCCATTGCAACGGCAACTGGCAGAAATTATGCAAGAATGTCCCTTGGCGGAGTGCGTGACGAAGCGGAAATCCGCGGTCATCGCCGCACCTATATCGGATCCATGCCCGGCAGACTGATTGATGCACTTGTCAATGCCGGTACCATGAATCCGTTGATTCTGCTTGATGAAGTAGATAAACTCAGCTCTGATTTCAAAGGTGATCCGTCTTCTGCTTTGCTTGAAGTGTTGGATGCGGAACAGAATCATGCTTTCCGTGACCATTATATCGAATTGCCTGTTGACCTGAGTCAGGTTTTGTTTATTACGACCGCAAACGACAAAAATGCCATTCCGGATGCATTGCGTGACAGAATGGAAGTCATTGATATTGCAAGTTACACATACGAAGAAAAATTCCATATCGCAAAGAAACATCTGCTGCCAAAACAGATGAAAGAGCACGGTCTTACCAAGGATGATCTGCGTGTGACGGATGCCGCATTGCGTGCGGTGATCGACGGATATACCCGTGAAGCAGGTGTTCGTCGTCTTGAAAGACAGCTTGCAAAAATCTGCCGCAAAAAGACCATGCGTCTTGCAAACGGCGATACCGAAAAAATGATCGTGGATGAAGCTGCACTCGAATCTTTGCTCGGTGTACGCAGATATCGTGATGATCCTTCCGAACAGGATGATGCCGTGGGTGTTGTCAACGGTCTTGCATGGACAAGTGTCGGCGGTGAATTGCTGAAAACGGAAGCACTTGTTTTTGACGGTACGGGCAAGCTCGAAACCACAGGTTCTCTCGGTGACGTGATGATTGAATCCGTCAAAGCAGCCGTCAGTTTCATCCGCAGCCGTTGCGATGAACTTGAAATTGCTCCCGATTTTTATAAAACAAAAGACATTCACGTGCATTTCCCCGAAGGGGCAGTGCCCAAAGACGGACCTTCTGCAGGTATCACGGTCACAACAGCTCTGGTTTCTGCTTTGACGGGACGTGCTGTTTCAGGGAAAGTTGCAATGACAGGCGAAGTGACTTTACGGGGCAAGGTGCTTGCCATCGGCGGTCTGCGTGAAAAGTCAATGGCAGCTTACCGTATGAATATTCCCACCGTGATCATGCCGGCTGCGAATATTCCCGATCTGCAGGAAGTGGATGATGCTGTCAAGGAAAAGATTACATTCATCCCCGTCAGGACTGTGGATGAGGTTTTGCAGCTCGTGTTGTGTGAGAAAGAATCCATGAGCGAACAACCGAAAAAAGAACTTCGTTTGCCGCCTCCTGAAAAATACCAAAGAAAGCGAGATGTGACCGGTGAATTACAATAATGTTACATATGAGGTTTCTTTCGGAACCGCAAAACAACTTCCTGTGTCCGATCTGCCCGAAATCGTTTTTTCAGGACGGTCCAACGTCGGTAAATCCTCTTTGATCAACAAGCTTTTCAATCGAAAAAATCTTGCCCGTGTCAGTTCCGTTCCCGGCAAGACCACCACGATCAACTTTTTCCGTTGTGAAAATGTCCGTTTTGCGGATCTCCCCGGTTACGGTTATGCAAAGCGTTCGGGTGAAGAAATCCGTCGTTGGAGCAATCTGATGGAAGGGTATTTTCAGTCTGAACGCAATATAAAACTTGTTGTGCAGCTTGTGGATATGCGTCATCCGCCCACTGCAGATGACCGCACCATGATCGAGTTTCTGAAATCAGCCGATGTTCCTTTTGTGGTTGCACTGACCAAAAGTGACAAACTGAAAAAGACCGAACGCCAGAAACGCGAACAACTGATTCCCGAAGAATTACCCGGGCTTGAAACCATTGCTTTTTCCTCTGAAAACGGGGAAGGTGTGGATGCCCTGAAGGCTCGCATTGAAAAAGCATTGTCTGCAGAATAAAAGACGGAAAGGAAGTCTTGAATATGAATATATGGCATGATATCAGCCCCAAACGCATTACAGCCAAGGATTTTATTGCGGTTGTTGAAATTTCCAAGGGCAGTAAGTGTAAGTATGAACTTGATAAGGAAACAGGCCTTCTGCGACTGGACAGAATCCTTTATACGTCCACGCATTATCCTGCAAACTACGGCTTTATTCCCCGTACTTATGCCGATGACCTTGACCCGATGGATGTTATGATTCTTTGTTCCGAATCCATCCGTCCGCTGACGGAAGTACGTTGCTATCCCATCGGTGTTATCTCCATGATCGACTCGGGCAGATTTGACGAAAAGATCGTCTGCATCCCGTTCAATGATCCGACCTATAATACTTATACCGATATTTCGCAGCTGCCCCGTCACATCTTTGATGAAATGATGCATTTCTTCCGTGTTTACAAGGAGCTCGAAGACAAGGACACCGCCGTCAATGAGCTGAAAGGTGCAAAGGAAGCCGAAGAGATTATTCAGCAGTCTATTGATTGCTATGTGGATACATATTGTAAATAATTGTATTATAAACAGATAAGGAGCTGCTTCGCACAGCTCCTTTCTTAATGGAATGAATGACGGTATATCTGTTTTTGAATACTTTTTTTGTAACCTTTCGTCCTTTTGAATTGTTATATAAGTGAAAGGACCTTTCAGCAAGGCGGTGAAACAATGACAGAGGAAGCATTTGTAAATGTTGTGCAAAGGAATAGTCAACGACTGTATCTGATTGCACTTTCATTTGTGAAAAACACATACGATGCCGAAGATATTCTGCAAAATGTATTTATAAAACTGTGGAAATATCCAAAGCCTTTTTCTGATGAAATGCACCTTGATAAATGGCTGACTGTGGTATGTGTGAATGAAAGCAAAAACTATTTAAAGCACCCTTTCAGACAACATGACAATGCAGAGACCTTTGTTTTTGTTCCTTCCGACGATATGGACAGTGCTGCAAAAGCGGATTTGTACAACGCTGTAATGCAACTGCCGAAAAAAGAACGTGCGGTGATTCACTTGTTTTACTACGAGGACTTGTCCGTCAAGGATATAGCCGGAATGCTGAAAATGAAAGAATCGGCAGTAAAAACAAGATTAAACCGTGCACGAAACAAATTAAAAGAACGATTGGGGGATGCATGGATCAATGAGTAAAAAACAGTATATTGCAACCTTTTCTGACCTTCATCCTGCCGATGAAACATTGGAAAGGATTGCTTGTATGAAAGAAAAAAAACAAAGTATCGGATTGCGAAAATCAGTTGTCGTTGCAGCGGCGGTACTCAGTATTCTGTTTACTCTCGGTGCAGTGGCTTATGCTGCAACGGACGGTGAAATTGCCGATACCGTTGTGCAGACAATTGATCTGATTGCCGGGAAAGTATATGTTTTTGTGAACGGCATAAAAACCGAAGGTGAGCTTTCTGTATCCGAATATGTCAATGAGGATGGAGACACCGTTTTTTATGTGGATGTCGGCGTGCCGTTGTCGGATTCCGACACGGAAATCAGAATGGAATACGTCGGTGACGTGGAAGATCTAAATGCGTTTGATCTGTATATTCAGGAAGGCGACGAAACCACAACAGAATCCGGACAAACCGAATAAGCAAATTAAAAAAAGACCGCTGACCGGCATAAAAACCGGTTGGCGGTCGTTTTTTTGGGGGTTACTCGTCATCCTCGGGCGGAATGCCTTCGGTGTACTGGCTGTTATAAAGCAGGGCATAGAAGCCGTCTGCCGCCAGCAATTCTTTGTGCGTTCCTTGCTCCACGATGTGTCCTTTACGCATGACAAGAATGTTATCCGCACTCTTGATGGTAGAAAGTCGGTGGGCAATGACAAAGCTTGTTCTGCCTTTCATCAGATTCTGCATGGCAAGCTGAATTTTCAGTTCCGTTCTTGTGTCAACCGAGCTTGTGGCTTCGTCAAGAATCAGAACGGGCGGATTGGCAAGTACGGCTCTCGCAATGGTCAGCAGCTGACGTTGTCCCTGTGAAAGGTTGGTGCCGTCCTCGGCAAGCAGTGTTTCGTAACCGTCGGGAAGATTGTCGATGAATTCATCGATGTTGGCAGCTTTTGCGGCAGCACGGATTTCTTCATCGGTTGCATCGGGATTTCCGTAGGCAATGTTCTCGCGGATGGTGCCCTTGAACAGCCATGTGTCCTGCAGAACCATGCCGAAGTTCTTACGCAGTGCATCACGTGACATGGTGTAAATGTCTGTACCGTCGAGCAGAATCTGCCCCTTCTGAATGTCATAGAAACGCATCAGCAGGTTGACAATGGTGGTTTTGCCTGCACCTGTCGGACCGACAATGGCAATCAGATTGCCGGGTTCTGCTGTCAGATTCAGGTTGTCGATCAAGGGTCTGTCCTCAACATAGCGGAAAGAAACATCCCTGAATTCGATATGACCTTTGGCAAGTTCTGTGGGTTCGTTGGTTGTCACATCCGCAGCCTGTTCCTCTTCATCAAGCAGGTTGAATACACGTTCGGCACAGGCAAGCGAGGATTGAATGTTGTTGATGATTTTCGATATGTTGATGATCGGGGATGAGAAATTTGAAGATTGTGTCAGGAACGCCTGAATGTCGCCAAGACCCATGGTACCTGCGTTTTTCATGATGCTGTTGATAAACGCTGCCATAAAGGGGTACTTTGTTTGCACGGCAGCACCGGTTGCAAGCAGATGGTTTGCAATATAATAACCGCCGCCGACAATGCAAAGCAAGACATAATTGAGGTTCTTGACAAATGTCAGAATCGGAGAGAGCAGACCGGAAATCATGTTTGCCATGAAAGCATTGTGGCACAAGCTTGCGTTGATTTGTCTGAACTCATCGATTGAACGTTCTTCATGTCCGAAAATACGTACAATGCTGTGACCTGCATACATTTCTTCAATGTGACCGTTCATGCTGCCGAGTGTATCCCAGTAGCGACGGAACCATTTCTTTGATATTCTTGAAATACGGAAAGAGATGAATCCCGTGAACGGAACCAGAAATACGGCAAGCAGAGTCATCAGCCAATTACCCGTGCGCAGCATCATGACAAAACTGCCGATAACCTGAACAACACCCGTTACAACCGTCAGCATACTGTTTTGCAGGCTGCCGGACAGATTCTCAATGTCATTCATGATGGTGCTGATGATTTCACCTTTTGTATTCTTGTCAAAATAACGCAGAGGCAGACGGGAAAGCTTTTCATTAACCTGTGCACGGACGGAACACACCAGTTTCTGCGAAACACCTGCAGACACAAAGGATTGACCGAACGACAGCAGGGAGCTGATCAGATAAATCCCCACAAGGGACAAGAGTTCCTGTATGATAGGATTGAAATCGATGGAATTGCCCGTTGCGATTTTGTTTTTGATGCTCACATCCAAAAGATTGATGACATCGGCCATATACTCGGGAGTAATAACATTGACAAGTGTACTTGCAACGGCAAATGCACAGACAAAAAACATCGGGACCAGGTGCGGTTTTAAAAGGCTGAAGAAACGCAGCGTTGTGCCTTTTGCATTTTTCGGTTTTTTGGCTTCTTCGCTTGTGCTTTTGCTGTATGCCGCATATTTGCGGTTGTCATACTGTTCAATTTCTTTTTTGACGGAGGTCTTGTAACTCATGCGCCCACCTCCTCATCGGATGCATCTTCAAGTTGCGATGCGACGATTTCTTTGTAAATATCACAGCTTTGCAGCAATTCTTCATGTGTGCCGATGCCGACAGCCTCACCGTTGTCCATAACAACGATACGGTCCGCGTTGAGTACGGTACCCACACGCTGTGTGACAATAATGATGTTTGTATCTTGCATGTTTTCACGCAGTGCAGCACGCAGTCTTGCATCTGTTGCAAGGTCAAGTGCGGAAAAACTGTCATCAAAAATGCAGATGTCGGCATTCTTTACAATGGCTCTTGCAATGGACAGACGTTGTTTTTGTCCGCCTGAGTAATTCTTGCCTGCCTGCGAAACAAAGCTTTCAATTCCTTCGGGCATTGCTGCGACAAAACTCTTTGCCTGTGCAATTTCGAGTGCTTTCCAGATCTCTGTGTCACTTGCATCTTCTTTTCCGAAGCGGATGTTGTCCGCAACCGTGCCGCTGAACAGGAAAGCCTGCTGCGGAATCAGTGCAATGCGGCTGTTGAGGTCTTTTGTACTGATGTCACGTACATTGACACCGCCGATGAGCACTTCCCCCTGTGTGGCATCATACAGACGGGGAATCAGGTTGACAAGGGTGGATTTGCCGCTGCCCGTGATGCCGATGATGGCTGTCATTTCGCCGGGACGGCAGGTGAAACTGATGTTGTGAACCGCATCACGGTCAGTGTTTTTCTTCTTTTTGTTTTCGTCAAGTTCAAGCGGCTTTTGTTCTTCGGTTTCAGTTTTTTTGGATGGTTTGTTTTTCTTCTTTTTGGATTTTTCTTTGGGAACCGGTTTGTAGCGGAATGATACATTTCTGAATTCCACAACACCACGCAGTTCTTCTTTGGGAGATACGGGGTTTTCGGATTCGGGAACATCCGTCACGCTGTCATACACTTCGTTGATACGCTTCGCAGAGATGGAAGCACGCGGAATGCTGACGACGATACCGACAACTGAAGCAATGGATGAAAAGATCATGGAGAAAAAGCTCAGGAACATCTGCAGGTTCGGGATGGTGTTGAGCAGTTCGGTTTCCTGCGTTACGGGGTCCAGTGCATCTGCATTGCGAACTGCAATGTACATCAGTATGCACAGCAGACCGTACAGTGCAACTGTGATAAACGGCAGCATGGAACTCATGATGCGGCTTGCACGCAATGCAAGACCGGTCAGTTCATAGTTTGTTTTTTCAAAGCGTGCATCTTCCTGCTGTGTTTTGTTGAAAGCACGGATGACACGGATGCCGCCGATTTTTTCACGCATGAGCTGGTTGAGTTCATCAAGCTTTTTCTGCATTTTTGAATACATCGGAATGATAATGATCAGAAGTGCAACCGCAAAAATGACCATTACAGGCAAAAATGACATGGATGCGGATGCCAGGTCTTTGCTGAGGGTGAATGCCATGACCAGACCGCCGATGAGCATAATGGGAACCGGCAGCAGGGATTTGAGTATGTTAAGGATGACGTCATGTACCTGTTTTACGTCATTGGTGGTGCGGGTGATGAGGGAAGAGACCCCGATTTTGTCAATGTCACTCTGGCACAGGTGTGATACTTTATCGAACATGGCATTACGCAGTGTCCTGGAGTATTCAACAGAAGTGCGGGTCGAAAAATAAGTGTTTGAGAACGAAAGTGCGATGCTCAGCAGGGTAAGCAGCAGCATTCCGCCGCCGATTTCAACGATTTTGTCCATGTTGTAAACAACAATACCCTCGCTGTAAATTCGTCTTGTGTAAAACGGCAGCAAAACCTGCATGATGGTGTAAAGCGTAGAAAAAAGAATGCTCAACAGCAGTGTTTTGCGGTGCGGTTTGATCATTTTCAGTATGCGGAACAAGAAAACATCCTCCTTTGACGGATTTATACAAAACAGTTGTCAAAAACGCATAAAAATATGATATCATTTTTTTGTAAAAAAAACAAGACTGATTTTTACATAATGCAATTGTTAATATTATTATATATAATTTTTTATAAAAAGAATTGACAACTTGCAAATAAAGTTATATAATCACATCATACATCACTGTCTCTCAGGGTGTCATTATCCGTCAGGAGGAATTGCAAAAATGAAAAAAAACGCCATCAAAGTCATTTCCATGCTGCTTGCAGTTGCAATGCTGCTCAGCTGCGGACTTGTTTCCGCTTTCGCTGCAGAAGCTGATTATCAGATTCTGTACGGTGTTGAGTCCAGCACAGGTATGAAGGCAAATTGTTATGTTACCGGCTACAACGGTACACTCGGTGACGAAGGTTTGCTGACATTCCCGGCAGAAATTTCCATGGGTTATTTTACCATTTACCTTCACCGTGTTGAAGATAAGGCATTCGGTTTTCTGAATCCTACCGACACGATTGCTGCAAAGTATTCTGAAGAAGTCAAGGAACTTGTTGTTCCTGCTACCATCAAGAGTGTCGGCAGCCAGTCTTTCTACAATCTTGCAAATCTTGAAAAAGTTACATTTGAAGGCGACATCGTCATCGGCGAAAAAGCTTTTGCAAATTGTAAGAACCTGAAGACTGTTGTTTTCAACGGCAAGAATGTTGAAGTCGGTGCTTCTGCTTTTGCAGGCTGCACGGAACTTGCTGACATCCGTTTTGAAAATGATGTTGAACTGCTCACAGGTGTCAATGCTTTTAACGATACCAAGTGGTTCTCCGCATATCCCACAGATTTCATCATTGCAGGTACCACTCTTGTTGCTTATGTCGGTAACGATGCTGAAGTTACTCTTCCTCTTAGCATCACCAAAATCGGCAACGGTGCTTTCAAGGGCAACGCAAATCTCAAGACTGTCAACCTCACCAAGAACATTGTTTCTCTCGGTGATGAAGCTTTCATGAATTGTTCTGCTCTCAAGACTGTCAATTATTCCGAATACGGTAATCTTGACTACATCGGCGTTGATGTTTTTACAAATACTTCTTACTATGATGATTTTGAAGGCGACTTCTTCTGCATTGAAGATCGTCTGATCAAGTATCGCGGCAACGATCTGTATGTTGAGATCCCCAACACCATCCGCGAAATTGCAGCTGATGCTTTCATGGGTTGCTACACCAAGTCCGGTGACGGCTCCATCAGCTATCAGGTTTCTTCCATCCGTATTCCTGTTTCTGTTGAAGTTTGCGAAGACAACTGCTTTGCTATTTATCAGAAGGGTGACGGCACTTACTTTGTCCCCGTACTTTATGTTTACAGAGATACCGCAGCTGCTGACCTTGTTGCTGCAGAAGGTTACAATTATGTAGAACTCGGTGTTCCCGGTGACGTGGATATCGATAAGGTTGTTTCCGCTGCCGATGCAAGAACCGCTCTTCGTATTGCAGTCGGTCTTGCCGAAGCAACTCCCGAAGAACTTTACATGGCTGATATCGACGGCGATCTCAAGGTTTCCGCTGCTGATGCACGTACCATCCTTCGTATCGCGGTCGGTCTTGAAGAAGTTGACGAAAATGTTCTTCTTACCAAGCCCTCCACTCCCACAGAAATCGTTCAGTACTATGCCGAAACCCTGAACCGTGCAAGCAAACTGCAGGCAGGTTACACAAAGAAGGTTTCCGGTTCCTATGCACCCAGAGCACTCACAGGCAATTCCGAAATCAGCATTGACCTTTATTCTTATGCTTACCTCAAAGGTATTGCTGAATCCGATGCTACCGTCAAGAACTACAGCAAAGCTTTTGAAAGCAATACCGATGCAGCAGCTGCTAACCTTGTTGCTTGCACACTTGAAAACACCAAGGCTATCAAGAATGCTACCTGCGTTGTCAGTGACGGCAAGTATTACATCAACATCACCATGAACACCGAAGAAGATATTGATTCCGACACAGCTGTTTCTGATATTTATCCCGTTGCAGGCAGAAATTATTATGATTCTCTTCTTGCCGGTAAGTCCTGGTTCCAGAACAAGAACAATTGGCTGACTTATGATCTGTTCTATAAGAACTGTACTGTCAATGTTGTTGTTGACATCATGACACAGGAAATTGAAAGCATTGATATGGGTGTTACCTATTTCTTCGATGAAATTGACGGTGTTATCAATCTTATGCACGTTACCAACGAAGGCCGCACTTCCGGTACCGGTCACGCAACCCGTTACGATGCAATCTCCTTCAGCAACTTCGTTTATTAATCCGGATTCACAAAATCAAAAAAGCACACCGCCTTAGGCGGGCTCACATAGGGATTTACACGGTTTTGAAGGAATCTTTTCTCCCACAAGAACACCCGAAGTCTTTGAAAGACACAAAGTATTTCTGCAGCCTTCGGTTGTCCCTGTGAAAAAAAATCTTACCTTCAAAACT
>JAFSEF010000017.1 GCA_017435865.1 Clostridia bacterium | reverse complement strand
GTTGCAACGGCATATACGAGCCATGTGTTGGGGCTGATGTCCGAAATTGCAGAAACACTCGGCAATAAAGCGGATGCCGCAAAATATGCCGCCGTCAGCGAGCGTTGCAAAAAGGCATATCAGGCTTTGGTTGAAACCGAAGACTTTTCGCTTGATACCGACCGACAGGCTTGTCTTGTCCGTCCGTTGGCGTTCGGATTGTTGAGCGAAACGCAGACCGAGTATGCAAAACGCAGACTTCTGCAAGCCCTTGAAAACTACGGTTACAGGCTCGGAACGGGCTTCCTTTCCACACCGCTGATTCTCGGTGTGCTTGAACAATTTGATCTTGAATCTGCCTATAAACTGCTTGAAAATGAGCAGATGCCCGGTTGGCTCTATATGACAAAAATAGGTGCAACCACCATCTGGGAATCGTGGGAGGGCACCGAAGCACAGGGCGGCATCGCATCGCTGAATCACTATTCAAAGGGTGCTGTCTGTGAATGGCTGTTTTCATCCATGTGCGGAATCAATGTCAGCGGTGAAAATCATTTCACCATTAACCCGAAGCCCGGCGGCACTTTCACCTTTGCCGAAGCCGCATACAACAGCATTTTCGGCACCATAAAAAGCGGATGGAAAAAAGCAAACGAAGGTTTTGTTTTTGCAATCACCGTTCCTGCCAACTGCACCGCCGATGTCACCTTGCCCGACGGCACAACCCGAAAACTGCCTGCCGGAGAACACACCATCACGATATAAAAATTCACCTCACACTTTCGCCACTGTGCGACAGGTGTGAGGTGTTGTTGTTTGTAATTGTATTCTTTACAGCATGAAATAAAAAAAAGTTGTTTTACTCGGTATAATTATATAAAAACAGATTCAGTTGCTCTTCAGTTCCGTCATACAAAAGATCGAACAGAGCATTTTGTAATTGTGTTTTTGACAGTTTTTTTATGTACTTGCGGAGCATATCTTCAAATTCATCATAGTCTTCCTCTTCGTCAATATAGTCTTCATCGAGTTCATCGTCATAATAATCATCAAAGAAACTGTCATAATGATATCTTTTTGATGCAGACTTGTATTCCTTGTATTCTGATTTATATTTTTGTGCTTCACCGGGGAATACGGTATAGAAAATCGCCACCATGTGCTTGCAGATTTTTCTTCCGTTTGCAAACGGACAATTGCAGCTTGAAGACATCGTTTTTTCAAGGTTGATACGAACTTTATACGGATCTTCCGCAGAACCCTGCACCGTGCCTTCGTATTCAATATTGCTGATTTCTTTGCATGATAAAACTTTATTCTTGATATAATAGTCATATCCTCGACTTCTGGATTTCCAACTTGCTTTGGTCAGTATGCTCATCTTCACTCTCCGGATCTGATATCTTAATGAATACAATTATACACTGTTCTTTCTGAAAATGCAAATAAACAATTAAAAGACTAACTATTAAAAGTCAAGCCCCAAAATAGAAAAAATCAAAAAATATCCGTCGCCCTTGACAAACAGAAATTAAATGCAGCTCAAAAAGAGCGAAGGCGAAGGATGAC
>JAFSEF010000016.1 GCA_017435865.1 Clostridia bacterium | reverse complement strand
CATAATATACGCTACTCGAAATAGCTTCTGCTGTTGCTTTTTCATTGGGTATAAATAATAGTCTGCACTTGTCTATTGAATAGGGTAAATTGTCCATAATTACTTTCTGTGATTTTTCATTTCTGAAATCACAGGATGATAAAATTAACTTCATTTTTAAAATCCTTTCAACCATTCAACAGACTGCCTCAATCCTTCAATCTTTTTTGTTTCCAAAACCACACGGCAGTTTTGCTTTTTGGCAAGACTTAAATATTTTTCAATATCCGTTTCACCTGTACCGAGTGCAAGGTGATTTTTTTTGCCCGTTGCATCGTGCAGATGCATATGATGCAGGCGGTCTTTATGCTTCATTATAAATTCTTCATCCGTACCGCCTATGCTGTGATTGTGTCCGACATCAAAAGTCAAAGCAAAAACATCACTTACTGAAAGCAGTTCAATCGCTTCTTTTTGAAAATCCTCATAGCCGTCACAGTTCTCAATGCAGATTTTTATATCATTTTCCCCGATGGCAGTTTCGCACATATTCCTGAAATTAACAATGCTATTGAGGTATTGCTCTTTGTATTCCGAAAAAAGATGCACCTTTCTGTCGGGTAAAGTGAAATACACACCTTTTGACAAATGCATATTCAGCACCTTACTATCAAGCTGCTTTGCAATTTCTATTGTATCTGCAACGGTCTTTTGGTAAGCTTCGGCAACATGAGGATTAAAATCACATACATTTAAGTTTTCATCAAGATGAATGGTGTAGTAAATGCCGTATTGATCGGCAATGCTTTTGAAGAACCCCACATCCATCTTATCAAGCTGATACTGCGGCAGGTTCATGTTCAGTTCAATAAAATCAAGACTTAACTCCGCACACAGTTTTGCACACTCTTCAAGCGTGCTTGTTTCAATCAATGTGGGCATACCGAAATTCGTAAATTGCATTTTCTCCTCCGTTACAGCAGCTCAAAAACGGCCGTATGGTGCTTTTTCATGTGAAGTTTTATATTTTCTGTTTCGCAATCCGCAAACACTGCACCGAACAAGGGTTTTACCTTGTATTTTGCAGGTAAGGATATCGTAACTTCCCCGTCACGGACGGCATGGATTCCCACAAAACCTCTGCCGCAATAAATGACATTGCCGTCAGCATTGTAACAATGCACACCGTTTGCAGTGAGAAAATCACGCAGCTCCTGTGTGCTGAAAAATGACTTTGCAGAATCGGGCAGCAATGCAGGAATATTGTACTTTTCACACAGTACCATTGCGTTTTTACCGCTTTCAGAGGGCAGCGGTGCGGTGAAAACTGCCGCTTTGTATTTGTGCAATACCTTGTCGGCATCTTCGGTCATAAAAATGTCAAACGGAATCCCAGTGTTCCCCATGGCAACGCGTGTGCGGTTGACACAATGGGCAAAATCGCTGCCACGCGGATTGTTGAGGTAAGCTGCTTCGTCAATAAAAACAACCGTTTCGGCAGACGGATAGTAAGAGCTGTTTTTCTCTTCGGCTGCACGGGCAAGCGTTTTCATTTTTGCCAGGTCGGCAAGCAGCACATCATCATGATACCAGCCGCCCCACATATCGAACCACCAGATTCCCGATCCGTTGACAAGCTGGTGTGCAAATGCTTTTCTGAGAGCTGACAATGACAGCTCCGCCGTTTCGGGACCGCACCAGACGGTTTTGTTGCCGTGTGCATCGTAAAGACCGTAAAAATCGTCCGTATAGCGACCGGGTCTTGCAGCCTGCATTCTGCGTGTCAGATGTGTCCTTATGTCACACTCAATGAAACACAGCTTTCCGTGCAGTTTTACGGATGCCGTGGCGAACATATCCCCCCAATCAACACCGAAGTTACGGTTGCAATCATATGCACAGGGAGAAGAAAAGAAATCAATATAAGGAGAATCGATCAGGAACCGCATTCCGTGCAAACCCCACAGATAGTCATTGACAAAGGCATGATAACCGTAAAAGACACCGACGATCTGTTCATTACAGATGTATTCTTTGAGTTTTTTTGCAAAATGACAGACGGTCGTTGCCACCGTTTCGCAACAAAAAGCACCGTAGCGGCTGACCGTTTCATTGTTCGTCCCGTCCTTAAAATCAGCCCTTGTCGGGACTGCAGGGTGCTCGTTACCGTATTTCTGCTGCACATACAATCGGAATTTTGCAAGTCCCATGTCGGAAAAAGACCCGAACAGATCGTGGTGCATCCATTCCTGCGTGGTGCCGCCGCAAAGCTGATAGCCTGCGATACGGTGTGCGTAATCGGACGAACGGATGTGTTCGACAAGTGCCTGCAACAGCATAGCACCATCCAATCGGAACAAATCCGAACACATGGATTCCCTGTTCCCTGTCGGTGTTGCAACGGTTTCGTACGGATGCTCGGCAACCCACTTTCGCGGCATAGCGACATTGATTCGCGGAAAGATGAATGCATCTGGACACAATGCGAGAATCTGCCGCACCGTGGCATCAAATGCGGCATAATCGGGCACTTCCGTTTCAAACACACCTGTCAGAAAAGGTGTAAAACCTGTTGTGTTGTTGATCGGAAGATCGGTAAACGAAACATTGACAAAGAACATTTTATAGCCGCTGTTGATAAAATCGGCATATTCGCCGCGTTCCTCAAAATAGGTCGTATAGGCAAGCGGTGAATGCAGCACACCGTCAATGCAGATATACGGTGTGCCGTTTTTGAACTCAATATTGCTTTTGAGCATTCAGATCCCTCATTTCACAGATAAGGTCGCAAGATACTGCGGATAGTATTTACCGATTTCGTTCCCGCTCTCGCGGTCGCGGTCTTCGTACAACGCTTTGAGTGTAAAACCTGCCTTGAGCTGACCGCCAAGCTGTTCATCCAATGTGTGACTGAACTGTATGCCGTCACCGTTTGCAATCATTGCATCGCGTTTTTCTTGCGGCATTTTCAATGGATTGAACGGCAAGGGATTGACGACTTTCAACGGGTCGCTTTCTTCAAACAAAAAGGATATGCCGTTATCAAGTCCCGAAAGCAATCTGCCGCCTTTTTTGAGCACGCGGTAACACTCATTGAAGACATGATAAACATCTTCCACATAGACATTGGAAACGGGATGAAAAACAAGGTCAAAGCTTTCATCCTCAAAGGGAAGCGGTTTTGACATATCACCTTTGATAATTTCAATACTATATCCTTCTCTTTCGGATACCATTTTTTCTGCTTCCAGTTGTTTGTCAGAATAATCAAACACTGTGCATTTCGCACCGAGTTTTGCAAACACGGGCATCTGCTGACCGCCACCACTTGCAAGTCCCAACACTTTTTTGTCTTTCAGTTCACCCAACCACTCGTACGGAACGGTGATGCAAGGTGTCAGGTAAACTGCAAAATTATCGGCAGTTACTTCTTTGTATTCTTCGTGGCTGATGGGCTTCGTCCATTCACAGCCGTCCGATGCCCACATATCCCACGTTTCGGAATTGATTTTTGTATAGTCAAGCATCTTATTTCCTCATTTCTTATGCAGAATATGCCACACATCATTGCCGGCAAATCCACATTTTCTATATAATGCCTCAGGGTTTGTCGCATTATCAACCTTACCTGAAACAGTTGCAAAACTTGCAACGTCTTTCATTCTGTACAGTAGTTCAGTGACTATCAACTGACCGATTTTCTTACCTCTGTATTGCGGCAATACCTGTATCCATTCGAGTATAAGCTCTTTGACGTCTGTATCAAAATCCGCTATGCCGCAACCTACATATTTGTCTGTTGCTTTTTCTTTGACCATAACCCAAAGTTCAGCATTGTAAACAGGTGTTTTGGTATAGCTTTTTATAAGCTCTTTGTTTACAGATAAATCTGTATATGACTCGTTAATTATTTGTACGATTGCTTTAATGTCCTTTTGTGTTGCTGTTGTAATCTCAAAATCGTTAGTAATAACTTCCGGTATTTCTTTGAGATTGTGATACAGACGAAAATATTTTTCATCTGTATAATCTGATAAGATTTCTGCACTAAAATCTTTATCGTGCAGAATCTTCATTTCAGGCGGTATCATAATATTTTCTGCTTTCCAATACGGGATAGATAGAGTACCGCAAGGGTTAGTTAAATATTCGGCAAGTGTAATCATTTTTGCTCCTGATTGAAGAATTGCTTTATTTTTTAAATAATACTTCTTTATCGTTATCTGATAGTATTGTAGAGTAGTAATCATACCCCGACTGTAACAATGCATAATAAATTGCCGATATGGAAGGTATGTTTGTTATTGACACATTCATTGTTTTTATCATTTTACACCTCTTTATAATGGTATTGTATATCTTTGTGACCATTTTTCGTCTTCAAAGAACTCATCCATTAAAGTTCCGCCGTTTTTTCGAATAGTTTTGATAGCTGATTTGTTGGACTTATACGGGACAATATCAACACTTGTCATACCCATGTTCCTGCAAATTCCCAAGGCTGATTCAAGCATTTTTGTACCTAGCCCCTTGCCTCTGTGCCAAGGCACTATTCCTGCATGCAGATGACCTCTGTGTGTATTCTTCTGATTTATTTCAATTGCACCGAATATTTCGCCTGTATCATCAACAAAAAAGTATAATGTACAAGGAACACCTGTTGACAACATTGATCCTGTTGTTCTGTCATCTTTGCACCATTGGAGCCACTTTGAATAGGATACATTTACCCCTGAACTTTTACTGTACCGCCTTAATAGTTCAGGTTGTATGCTCTTTTCTACGGCTTCCCATTTGTCCATCATTTGAATATATGCTTCTTCATGAGTTTCATCGGGAATTACAAGTGAGTATTTCTTTGATTCCAGAATTTTTAGCATAACATAAGAATCGGTGTTTGTGCCGTCTTCTGCTTTGAACTTTTTAATTTCTGCAATACTGAAACCACTTTTTATATACAGATTTTTTGCAGCATTGTTATCTTCTGTTGTCTGAACTCCGATTTGATTAAATCCTTTAGAATGCAGATATTCAAAAGCATATTCAACAGCAAATTTTCCGACACCTTGATGCTTATACTTATCTGCAACAACAAGCATCGAAATCCAAGCTGTATCAGTGTTTAGCAAACCGTTCAGCTTCAGCCAGGCACATACATCATTATCAGTACAAATCAAAAAGTTTTCTTCATCCTCATCACAAGCATTTTCATCAAAAATACATTTCCATTCTGACAACGAATGATATGTTGAATGGAGAGCTGCAATGTTACTTGTTTCAGACATTATTGATGCTACATAATGAACATCATCTGCTATTAATGGCTTTACATAATACATAAAATAACCTCTTTCTGAAAAAATTAAGGCACCTCCGAAAATCGAAGATGCCTTGTAAATTCAGAAAGATATGTATTACATCAATCACAAACGGACAAAACGGCACTTCGATTTCGTAAAACAATAGTCATTGTCATTTTGTCCACCTGCCTTTCGTTTCTTTTTTGAATATTGTAACAGTACGGCAGCAAAAAGTCAACCGTCTGCGAAAAAAGTGTCGGTATATTCTGCAATAATGTGCGTTTACCTGTCGATACCGATGGTAAGAATCTCAAAAGGCCTGAAACGGAGCATGTCGGTTTCGCTTTGCAATTCTTCGAGCATATTGAGCACTTTCACGTTCATCGGTAAGCGGATTTCACCGCGTCTGCCGTCCTGTTCACTCAGACGCAGAACGGTCATACTCTTGTCTTCGCTTTCTTTCACCGCCTGCAGATACAAGGGTGCGAAGTCGGGCAGATTCCACTGCACATCGGCTTTGACAAGAGGAACATTATACTGCAATGCCAGTTTGTTGATTCCTGCCGTCACGACATCCCCGTTGTGCGGTACGATCATATAGCAAAAGCTGTGCTGTCCGAGGTCAGAAGTGACATCGGGACGTTCGGTCGCTCGCAGCAGTGACAGCCCCATGGTGTTCTGCCAGAGGCTTACCCCGTATTTGCCGTCATTGACCAATGCAATACCGCCGTCGGTTTCGCTTAAGTCCACCCATTTGTGGTGGCAGCATTCAAAACGTGCCTGCTGCCAGGTGGTGTTACGGTGGGTGGAACGCTCAATGAAGCCTGCCGACGTGTCGCAAAGTGCTTTTCGGGTGAGAATATTGCAGGCAAATTCCGCTTTTGCAAGTTTGTGATTCTCGTGCCAGTCGATGTTGTTTTCCACTTCAATGCCGCGGTCCTGACGGAAGAAACGGATGTGCATATTCCATTCACTTTTATCCGTTTGCAGGGTGCAGACAAATTCCGCACATTCACCGTCTGCATAAGACAAGTGTAACGGTGTACCGACTCTGACTTCGATCTGTTTGTCGGCATAGTTCGGCAAAATATCCCACGCATCGTAATTGCCGGGACGGTCATCGTAAATACGCAGCTTGTTGAAGTCACCGTCTGTCCATTCACGCTGCAACTGCTTGTCAAAAAGCGAAGCAAAGGATCCGTCGGGATTCAGTTTTGCTATATAAAACGGCGTTTCGAGGGTGTCTCCGAAGGTGAACCAATCGCTTGCGGCGGCTGTTTTTCGCACAGTTCCGCTTTGCAATGCACCGATATTCGGTTTTATCCAGTTGCCCTTTTCGCCGTAGCGTACAGCGGTGCCTTTTTTATTCGGCACAAAGGTCAGGGCATCGCGGGTGAAGTTGAGTGTGTTGAAATACTTTGTTCCCGTGCCGATGATCTGATCGAGCTTCTGTTCGATGTCGGCGTAGTCACGCATGGCATCCTCATAAACGGGATGAATGTGCGAGCCGGGCAGAATATCGTGGAACTGATTGATGAGGAATGTTTTATAAAGGGCGGTCAGCTCGTCACGGTTGTCCTGTCCGCGCAATACACTGAGCATTTCAGCCGTGCGGAATTTATATTCCAAACGGCGGTTGGCACGCTTCATCTGACTCTTTGTTGTGAATGTGCCGCGGTGCATTTCGAGATACAGCTCATCGTCCCACACGGACAGTTCCGGATTGTCTTTGAGGTTGTCTTCCAGAAATGCCCAACCGTTTTTCATTTCACATTCGGGCATGATGGAGAGCTTGTCAAAACGGTGCAGAAGTTCAAGCATTTCTTCCGTGCAGCCCGAACCGCCGTCGCCGTAACCGAACATATTAAGAGTCTGTGTGCCGGTTTCCTTGTCCTGAAACGCATCCCAGTTTTCCTGCACCTGTGAGGGTGCATTCCAGGTGATGAAGTGGGTCGGCGGTACGCAGGCGGCAACTTCGGTGCCGTCTATACCGCGCCAGATGAAGTTGTTGTGCGGGAATCGGTTTGTGTCGTTCCAAGTGGACATTTTGTTGGATACAAAATAATCCACACCGCTTTTTTTGAGGATCTGCGGCAGAATCCAACTGTTGCCGAACACATCGGGCAGCCATGCGTTGTTCACATATTTTCCGAACATCCGCTTATAGGTCAGCTGTCCGTACAGGCACTGACGTATAAGACTTTCCGCAGACGGCACATTGCAGTCAGGTTCCACATACATTGCACCGGCAGGCTCAAACTGACCGCTTGCGACCTTTTCTTTGAGCTCTTCAAAGACTTCGGGGTAATATTTTTCGAGTGTTTCATAGGTATAAGGCTGTGTGTGCGTATAACGGAAATCGGGATATCTGTCCATCAGTCGCAACTGAATGAGCACCGTACGCAGATTTTTCTGCACCGCATGAATGCGACGCCAATAGTAGGCAATGTCAAGGTGCGAATGCCCGACAAGTGCCACTTTTCCGCAACCCTTGTAGGTCTTGTCGGCATAGATGTGTTCTTCAATATACTGCAAAGCCTCTTTTACACCCGTCAGCGGCTCTGCTTCAAAATCAATGCAGTTCATCGCTTCATTGAGGTGCTTGTTGAGGAATGCACGGTAGTCTTCGTTGAACGATTCACTGTTTGCAATATCGGAAAGCAGCTCCATGTCATACACAAGGTTCTGCACATCCTCATTGACCGTACAAAGATAGGCACCCTCAAACACCTGACGGCAACCTCTGACAGACAGACTTTCGGGATTGCGTTCATCGTCAGGTTTGCTGCGGTTGTAGCCCATGATTTCAAACTGCAAGGGTGCATTCTCGTCAATATAGGGTGTCAGAAGTACACGTTCACGGTTCGGGTCCACACCGCCGACATATTTTCCATTGATCTGAATGCACATTTCCGCTGCGGTTTTGAGTGTAAAATACACTTTTTTCCCTTTTAAATGATCGGGCATATGAACGGTTGCACGGATGAATGCAGTTCCGTCAGGGGTGAAATACATGTCCCCCTTTTTTAAAGGACGGTAATCCCCGGGGTAAAATTCAAACTGCATCTCTGCAATCTGACGAGCATCGCGGATTTCAAGATTTTCAATCTCCCATTTATTTTCGTAAACATAACGCTTCAACCAACCGAAACGAAGTGCTGTCCACTCTTCGGGGCGCATGGATCGCCTTACTACTTTGATATGTGCCATACTCTGTGTGCCCCTTTCTTATGTATCCTGAAAATACGGTTTTTTGCGGATGGCGTTTACTTTGACCGTCTTTTTCAGATCTCTTTTGATTTCTTCTGCGATCCATGCCGTACAACGGTGCAGAATCAGACATTTTGAGCATTCTCCGCGGAAACGCAGGGTCAGAATACCGTTGTCGAATGATACAAATTCGACCCAACCGCCGTCCCCCTGCAGCTTCGGAGCAATGATATTTTCAATATAGGCTTGCATTGGCAGACCTCCGACATTTTGATAATTCTTATTATATATTTCTTTGATTATAAAAACAAGAGGATTGTATAATTGCATTCACATACAGGCTGATAATATGAGCCATAACACCAACAGCAGCCGTTGTAATCAATTTTAACCATAACATTGCTATATTTAAAAACTCCCCTGATGCGAAAGCACAGAGAAGTTCCGATTTTATTTCAGTCAAGCAACAGGAATGCTATCAATATAGCAACTGTCTGCACACAAATCGACTTTGTTGTTCCATACAATGCTGCTGTCAACATCCGGGTCAAGATCCCAGGAAACGCAATTGCAATCATCCAGATATACCCGTCGGAAGTGTTCAAGCTGACGCAATTTGACAAAAACACCGCCCTTATCAAGCATCGGTTTCAGATCAAAGCGTCTTATTTCACCGTTGTCAAAGGTAAGAAGCAGCGTAAAATCATCATCGGCAAGAACCTGGATAATTTTTTTTCTGCCGTCGGCATAATACTCCGCAGTTTTTCTGTCGCACCCCATTGCGATATACTGTTCTACAGTTTTATGCATATTTCCCCACCCTTTCGACTTACTTTAAGGGTTCAATCTCTCCAGTTTATATAAATTTTCAGACCTCTGAACATACAAATCGTTGGCATCGAATCACCCTTTCGATTTTATTATATCACACACCTGTAATAATTACAACTGAATTTTCAGTGACACACTTTCATAAGTTTATAATACTCTCCGTCCTCGTCTTTGCCGTCAAACAATACTTCTGTGAAACCGTATTTTCTGTAAAGATGCAAAGCTGCGGTGTTGTCTTTGTCCACACCGATGGTCATTTCGGTATACCCTGATTCCTTGGCTTTTCGGATAAGGAATGCAAGAATCTCACTTCCGATACAAAGGTTGCGGTACTCTTTTTTGACGATCAATCTTGATACATACACCCGTTTGTCGGGGATGGTATAGTCAGGATCATCCGTGTGCAGCACCAGTGCACCCTCACCGATGAATTCACCGTTGATTTTATAGACAAACACAAGTCGTGTGCCCGATGCGATTTCGGCTTTCCACGTATCGGCAAGAGGTTGTGCGAGCATGTTCCATATGTTTGCACACTTGTGATAGTCCTCGATCGCAAGCGGTTCAATCACCGTGTTTGCAAACTCTGCAAAAGCTTTATTCAAAGACCTGTATTTCATATTTGCAATTTCTTTTAATGAATGTGTTTTCATAAGAAAATGAACAAAGCGACAACCAAGGAAGTACCCGACATCAGAATGACCGTTATAAGAACACCAATCACCGAAAAAGTCCTGCACACTTTTGCCTGCATCAAGACGATGGAGATATTCTCTTTTTATCTCGTTTTCGTTTTTATAGCACCAATCGAGCCAGCCGTTTTTGTCCTGATGATAAAAATCGTCATCACCGCACAAAATATGCTCGCAAACCATTGCAACACCCTCACAATAAAGCTGTGCGATCCCTTTTCTGCGTTTTGTAAATTCGGGAATGTGCAGATTGCCGTTGTGCTTATGCCACAAATGACCGATCTCGTGCAGAATCAGGGCACACATATTGGTTTCGTCGCCCCAGTCAAGCTCAATGATTTTTTCAACACCTAACAAAACAGTGTCTTGTCCGTCGAGTGTGGTTGCCCATCCTGCACCGTTGCAAAGTCCGAGATACAGAATGATGTTGATATCCGGCTCTTTGTCGAACAGTTTTGAAAGATTCTCTTGTAAAGTGGCTGTTACGGATTGAAAACTGTCACTCACAAGGTCGATTTTATCGGCTTGCAAGGCCTTGTTGAGGACAGGCAGAACATTCTTTTCAAAATCATATTCTTTTGCATCGTTTTCGCATTTTGCAGGCAACTCTTTTGAAATGCCGTTTGCATATTTTCGCCATGTCCTTATGTCAAATCCGTCTGCAAAAAGGGTTTTGATTGTATCACAAGTATTGATGATTTTCATGTTTCGTACCACTTTTTCAGATCTGCGAAGCTGCCTTCAAAATGATAGCTTCTGCCGTTTTTGTTAAGACCTGTGTTTTTGAGTCCCATTTTTGTGAGAATGCCGATGGATTTTTCGTTGTGTATGTTTGCATACGCATCAACAGATGCAAGATCCTGCCTTATGTTCTGCTTGACAAAGCCGCACAAGGGTCGGAATAAGCCGACGCCCTGATAATCGGGTGCAAACTGGATTTCCTCCATTCTGAATGTGTCGGTGTTTGTGAAATACTGAAAAAAGCCGACTAAATTTTCATCGTCGTGAATCAGAATCATCTGCCGTTCTTCTCTTTGCAAGCCTTCTTTTACGCTTGTGTACCAGCAAGCATAATCTTCCTGCCTTGTGTTGCCCGTCGGGGCGATTTTTTCCATGTTGTCAGCAAGAATTGAAAAAATGACAGGTGCGATTTGATGAAACTCATTTTTGTTGAGAAATGAAAATGTAATCATTTGTATATCCTTTTTATGTTGACATTGTGATATAATTTGTGTATAATAAAGATATAATATTGCTATTAAGGAGTTGTGTTTTATGAATATCCGTCCCTCTGCCGCCATCAGAAATAACTACAACGAAATTGCCGAACTGTGCAAACGCACGGGTGAGCCTGTGTATCTGACCAAAAACGGCGAAGGCGATCTGGTTGTGATGGATCTTGAATCCTTTGAACGCCGTGAAAAAATGCTGAAGCTGCGTGAAGAACTCATGGCAGTGGAAGCAGACAGAATCGCAGGCATTTCTGATGTTACGCTCAATGAACTGTCGGATTATCTGGATGAAATCATCGGGGAGTAAGCAAAATGAAATATAAAGTCGTTGTTTCCGACAGAGCAAAAAGACATTTGGGAAAGCATGTTGAATTTTTGAAAAAGGTAAGTGTCACAAGCGCAAAAAAGACAAAGAAAACAATTGTAGATGCGTTGCGCACCTTGTCTGACATGCCTCACAGAAATCCGCATATTGAAATTGATGCATTTGACGGACACTATTATCGGAAAATGTTGATCGACAACAGATATCTTGCAATTTATCATATTGCGGATGATGTTGTTCATGTTGATTATATTTTTGACTGCCGTCAGGACTATGCATGGCTTTTGCAGTGAGAATCGCGGGGGACTTTGGTCCTCCGTTTTATTTTTGTGCGAGATACTTATTGATGGTTGTGAATTCACGCAGATACAAACTTCTTTGATCAAGCTTTTTGCTTTCATATGTGCCGAATACGGACAGGGCTTCGTCAATGGGCAGCCATGCAGGGGTGATGCCGTGGTCAATTTCGGTGGCGGTCAGGTGTGATTCCCCTTTGCCGACGATTTCGCACAGAAAATAATGGCTTATATACAGCGTTTCAAAGCTGTATTCGTTCACAACAAGGAATTTTTTAAGCACACGCACGATGTATCCCGTTTCTTCCTGCACTTCCCGTTTGCAGCATTCGCTGAGCGTTTCGCCGTCCTCTAATCCCCCACCGGGACTCATGTAAACATTTTTATTCACTTCGTGCGAAAGCAGAAGTCTGCCATTGTCAACAACAAAAGCACGGCAGGAAACACGCACCTTCTCGGGCGGGTCGGAATAAACTTTGTTGTATTGGCGGATGATTTCACACGCAGGTGAATGCAGTTCGATTTCGGTGTCGTAATACTGCTCCTGAAAATGCACCGCTTTTTCAATTTCCTCTTTGGTGAAATCCATGCCGTGCGGTACGGCAATGAGCTTGTCCTCGACATCATTGTGACGGTGCACAATGCCGATGACCTCGGCGGTATATTCGTCTACGGGAACGGAAATACCGAGCAGATACACGTCGAGTTCTTCCCCGTCACCGCCGATGACGTCGGGAATGTAACCGTAGTTGACAGGATACGTCAGTGCGTATCCGTTTTTCTGATGAACGTAGCCGATCGGACGGTCGATTTTTATATTTACGGTCTTACCGAGGAAGGACCGCACAAGTTCTTTTCTTTCGTTTTCCATAATTAGCACCTTATAAATCGAATCGGTATTTGATCATTTTGGCGACAACATCGGGAGCGAGTTCGGTGTTGTCGATTTTTATGTAATTATCAAACGGAATCTCTCCGTCATAGCTTTCAAGACGGTATTTTTGGTCTGCATCCAACAGATCCTGTTCTGCAAATGCAAGGTCGCGTTTGCTCGGCTTGTGCAAAAGTCTGTTTTCGCTTTTGTTCCTTTTCAGACGTACATCCTGCGAAGCAACAAGTTCCACATAATAAACATCTGCTCCTTTGTTTTCAAAAAGCTCTGTCACATGCTTTGCATAATCCCAATCGGATTGTTGGTCAAATGCCCATGCAAAAGTAAAGATCAAACCGTATTCACCCGTTGCTGAGAATTCTTCAAAAAACACCTCCCGCAATCTGCGGACGGCTCTGCCGTGGTAGTAGCCGAACACATCGAGCACCGGTTCAATGGTCATGTGATTGTGAAAAAGGGTCAGGTCGGTTATTTTTGCAAGTTCCTGTCCGACGGTCATTTTACCGACGGCAAAACTGCCGAAAAGAAGAACGAGTTTCATTGTTTTCACCTCACAAGGTTTTTTCTACAATGGCACTGTCGGGATAATCCTCGATCAGTCGGAACCCCTCGCAGACATAGACCGGAAAAGCCGAGCTGTTTTTGAAAACATTAAGTGCCATGGTTGTGAAGCCTTTTTCTTTTGCATCCGCTTGTGCAAATTGCAATGCACTTTGGGCATACCCTTTGTGTCGGTGGTCAGGATGAATCACAAGCTCCGTAATGAACGCACAGTTTTCGCTGTACGGGCTTTGCTGGAAAGCGATCACCCCAATGTCCTCGTTTGCTTCATTCTGCACAACATAAAGATATGTGTCTTTTGTCTTTGCACCGTCGGGGTAGACATCATTGAATTCCTCCTGTGAGGCGGCAAGTGCCTTTTTTCTGCTTTTTTCGGCTTTGTAAAGCAGATAATCGGCATAGCCTTTCACAGACCACTGTGCATAAGCGGGGAATTCTTCCTCTGTCATAAGTCTGCCGTGCACAGGCAGCAGTTGTCTTTGCACGGCACAAAAGCCCAAAGCATCAATGACTCTGAGCATAGCGGTGTTGGTCGGCAAGGTGCGGCAGGTGGCGGTTTTGCCGCTGTTTAAAATAATATCGACAACATGGCAAACAACCTGCTTTGCATAGCCTTTTTTGCGTGCTTCTGAACAAACCTTTACATCTGCCGCTTCCCACTGCGTGTCATTCAGCGGTTCAATGCAGCACCGTGCAACGGGCTTTTTGTCTGCAAACAACACAAAATAACGAATGCCGTTTTGGTTCCATTTTTGCCAATCCGATTGGGAAACACCTTTAAAAAACATTCTTTTGTGCTTCGGCTGACAAAGCCGCAGATGTTCGTTGAAAACGGAAAGATCATCCGCCCCGAGTTCACGGATTTCGTTTTTGATTGCAACATGATGCAGATGCGTTTTTTCGGTTATCTGAAATAACACTTCATTCATGACTGATTATTCCTCACGGATGTAGTTTTGCATATAGCACATATTCTGATATGTTCCGTCTTTGAGCTTGAAGGCGTTCGGTTTTGTTGCCATGATTCTGAATCCGAATTTTTCATACAAAGCTCTTGCACGGTCGTTGCCCTCTACGAATTCGAGCTCAACAATTTCCGTACCCTCGTGCTCCTTCGCAAGCTGCATGAGTTCCTTGAACATGGCAGATCCGATGCCGAGATTCCAGTATTCTTTGATGATCGAAATGCCGAGTCCTGCACGGTGTGCCGATTTGCCCTTGCTGAAAAAACTGATTTCGCAGCTACCGACAGCAACGCCGTCAACATAGCAGGTAATCACATAATCATTTTCGGACTCGCGGTTGTTGCGGATCCATTTTTCTTCGCTTTCCACCGTGGTTTCTTCCCAGTCTTCAGCGGAACGCGACAGAAAATCCGTTTCTCCCGAAGTTGTGCGGATGCAGTCAAGCAATTGCTGTGCATCTTCCACTTCGGGTGTTTTCAGAACGGCCGTTTTGCCGTTTTTCAGTTGAATCGTTTTTTCTTTAAAAATCATAACTGTCATCTCCTTGCCAGTTGCAAATCAATTGTGTCATAAATTGTGATATATCCGCCGTGGCGGTTGATCGCATCTTCTATCTTTGCAAAAAACGCATTGCGGATCGTTGCTTCAATCGCAATATGGTCTGAATATGTGCCGAGAAGCATTATATATTCCTTCGCAGAGAATGTCCGTGTGCGATAAAACAGCTTATACTGAATATCCGTAAAACCATATTTCTCCGCAATTAAAGCTCTGTCGTATGCTTGTTGTTCTGTGTATTCAATAAGCGGTTTGGGTTCTTTATTGTGATATTTACAATAATATTCTGCATAGATTTCGTCCATTTCTTCTGACAGTGCAGGCTTGCCTTTGTCACGAAACGGATGATTCGCAAATCGGGCAAATACACCGCCGTTTTTCAGCATATCATAAACCTTTTTATAGCCGATTTCTTCGTCTATCCAATGAAATGCAGATGCAGAATAAAGCAGGTCATATTCACCGCCCATGTCAAAATCTTCAAACTTTCCCGAAACGGCGGAAAAATTCGGATAGCTTTTAAATTTCTCACGGCAGATTTTGCAGAAGTTCTCACCGCAATCAATTGCGGTAAGATTGCACCCTGTATTAAGAAACGGCACTGTTGCCTGACCGCCGCCGATCCCGATTTCAACAACACGGCTCAGATGATTGATCGGTTTATATTCAAAAACAGTCTGATACAGCTCGTCTACATACCCGGGACGCAATTTTTCATAGGTATCAGCAACTGTATCAAATGTCCAATTTAAACTATTATTTTGCATTCAATAACCCTCAACAAAAACAATAAACTGTTGCTTTTATGTTTTGCAAATACTCCTGCAACTGCTCTTTTGACAAATTTTCTTCACTTGCTATATCAAGTGAGTTTAAATTCTCCGTATGAAATGATGGATGTTCATATTCTTTAGGATTTATGTACCATTGGTCTAAACTGTGTAACATATGGTAACAGTGTTTCCAAATCGGCATATCGCAGAGGATATAGTCCATATCGCAGGTCTGAAGCATTATATCTGCATTGATGAAAATTGTTTCAGTGTTCAGTTTGATTGCGTTTACCAAATCGTATTTCATATATATCGATCCTAATGCTTTTCTTATTTTGATTTACTATAGTAAACGACGCCGGAATATTTCCCATCTTTATTTAGTCGTCTGTTAGAAATATATCCATCTTTTATAAATCCCGCTTTTTCCATTACTCTAAATGATTGCACATTAAGTTCGTTACACGAACATTCAACCAAATAATAATCACGATTATTCAGCAAGTGATCTGCAACTGCGTTTAATGCTTCGGCAGCGTAACCATTGCCCCAAAATTTATACCTTACCGTATATCCAACGTTACAATAATTATGCTTTTTTACAACGGTATTCACATCGATATTACCGACAACTTCGCCCGTGGATTTCAATTCCATAACCCACTTTTCATATTTGTTTTCGTCAGCTTCGCTTATCCATTTTTTAATACATTCCAATTCTTCGTCTTTTGTCAAATTGGGATATTTAATATATTTAGCCAATCTTTCATCTGTGATGATTTCATAAATGGCATCAATATCGCTTTCTTTATATCGTCTTAAAATAAGTCTGTCTGTTTCTATTCTTGGACTTAACATTTTAATTACCACTCCTTTATGAAACCGTACCAACAATAGAATCTTCATCTGTCAAAGCGTATGCTTTGCATTTGCTGTTTTTCGACAGGTTTTCATAATCTTTTTTTCGTGCATTTATGTAATGACATATTAAAACTCCATCAAATAATCCCAATCCTCTGAAATCGGTCATCTCAACATTGTTGTCATCGTATTTTGCAACATGCTCAATATCCTTAGATGCAATATGAGCACCTGCACTGCCGCCTATATAAACAACACCTGATTTTACATAATTGATTATATCTTTATCAAAACCACATTTTCTGATTTTATCAAGTGTTCCAAAAGTATTACCACCGCTTATGTAAAGAACATCAATATCAAGATTCCTGAACTTATCGGGATTATTATGGTCAAAAACATAAACATTTTCTTTTTTGAAACCGAACTCTTGCATACGGTCATAATATACGCTACTCGAAATAGCTTCTGCTGTTGCTTTTTCATTGGGTATAAATAATAGTCTGCACTTGTCTATTGAATAGGGTAAATTGTCCATAATTACTTTCTGTGATTTTTCATTT
>JAFSEF010000015.1 GCA_017435865.1 Clostridia bacterium | reverse complement strand
TTTTTCCGAAATACTGCTTTAAAAAACCATGGCAGGCGTCAGCCTTGCCATGGTTTTTTGCATTGTCTTTCGAAAAAATCTCTCCTTTTGGAGTGCGTGCAGTTTTGAAGGTAAGATTTTTTTTCACAGGGACAACCGAAGACTGCAAAAATACTTTGTGTCTTTCAAAGACTTCGGGTGTTCTTGTGGGAGAAAAGATTCCTTCAAAACCGTGTAAATCCCTATGTGAGCCCGCCTAACAACAACTCCTTTTTGTGTTATTGAATGGCTGCGAGGTTTTTGTAGGCGGCTTTCAGTGGAGCATACAGTTGTTTATAAAGCGTGTAATACGGCTGATAAGCGGCTGTGTTGCCTGCTTCCGGGGCGGTTTCGTCCGCAATGCGGATGATCTTGTCACATGCTTCGGGAACAGAAGGATATAAGCCTGCACCGACCATGGCAAGAATGGCTGCACCGAGTGCAGCACCTTCCGTATTCTGTGTACGGCAGACGGGACGGTTGTAAAGGTCTGCAAGCATTTTACGCCAGAAGGCACTTCTTGCACCGCCGCCGCAGACGGCCATGGTATTGACTTCCATGTTCAGTTCGCGGAAGACGGACAGGCAATCGCAAAGTGAATAACTGACACCTTCCATAACAGCACGGATGATGTCGCCCTTTGTGTGCATCGCAGAAAGTCCGAAGAACACACCGCGGCAATCGGGATCAAGATGCGGTGTGCGTTCACCCATCAGATAAGGCAAAAACAGAAGTCGGTTGGCACCGATGGGGGATTTTTCCGCAAGGTCGGTCATGATTTCGTACGGATCGCAATTCTTTTCTTTTGCAAGGTTGATTTCGGTTTCGCAGAAGGTGTCCCTTGTCCAGCGAAGCGACAATCCTGCCGCCTGCGTGACACCCATCACGTGCCAGCATCCGGGGACGGCACAGCAGAAGGTGTGGATTCTGCCTTTGGGATCGATGACAGGCTTGTCGGTGTGCAGGAACACAACACCGCTTGTGCCGATGGTGGTGAATGCCGCACCGTCTCTGACAACCCCTGTGCCCACTGCGGCTGCAGCATTGTCACCCGCACCGCCGACCACAGGCACGTCTGTTGTAAGCCCCGTAAGGGCTGCGATTTCTTCGGTCAGATAGCCCGTGATGTCGGGCGATTCATAAACCTTACCGAGCAGACCGCGATCAATGCCTAACTTTTCAAGCACCTCATCCGACCAGTCACGGTTGGGAACATCGAGAAGCTGCATACCTGCGGCATCGCTGACCTCGGTGGCAAATACACCGCAGAGGATGTAGCGGATATAATCTTTGGGAAGTAAAATGTGGGCACATTTGGCGAAAATTTCGGGTTCGTGCTTTTTAACCCACATAATTTTGCTTGCGGTAAAGCCCGTCAGTGCAGGGTTTGCCGTAATTTCAATGAGTCTTTCTCTGCCGACAAGGCGTTCAATGTCTTCACATTCCGCACCTGTACGCTGATCGCACCAGATGATGGACGGACGAAGCACATTGCCGTCTTCATCGAGCATCACAAGACCGTGCATCTGTCCCGAAAGACCGATGCCGACAATGTCACAAGCGGCAACACCGCTGTTTTTCACAACTGCCGTCAATGTTTCAAGAACGGCATTTTTCCAATCAAGAGGATTCTGTTCTGCCCAACCGTTTTTCGGCTGTGAAAGCGGATATTCCGCACTCTGCGAACAGACGGCATTACCGAGAGAGTCAAATAAAACCGTCTTTGTGCCCGATGTGCCGATGTCAATACCGATACAATATTTCATCTTTATTCACCAAACAGAACGCTGTTGACAACGCTTTCAAGATATTCCTGTCTGCCACTTCCGGGAGCTGCAGGCTTTTTGAGGTTGAGGGCATATGCAGCAAGTTCGGTCAGATCTGCTTCGCCGCTGCGGATTCGGGCACCGATGCCTTCGTTGTAAGAGGCATAACGCTGTGCAATGAATTCATCGAGTCTGCCGTCTTCAATCAGCTTTGCAGCCTTGATAAGACCCAGTGCATAGGCATCCATGCCGAGGATGAATGCGTGGAACATATCTTCCTTGGTGTAGCTGGGTCTGCGGTTCTTGGCATCAAAGTTGAAGCCGCCGTTGGTCAGTCCGCCGTACTTGAGGATTTCGAGCATGCACATGGTGGTTTCGTAAATGTCATAGGGGAATTCGTCGGTGTCCCAGCCGAGGAACAGGTCGCCCTGGTTGGCATCGATCGAGCCGAGCATACCGTTGATGGCGGAAACACGCAGCTCATGGCGGAAAGTATGACCTGCAAGGGTTGCGTGGTTGGCTTCAATGTTCATCTTGAAGTCCTTGTCAAGGCCGTACTGACGCAAAAAGCCGATAGCGGTTGCAGCATCAAAGTCATACTGATGCTTCATGGGTTCCTTGGGCTTGGGTTCAATGTAGAAATCACCGGTAAATCCGATGGAACGTGCATAATCAACTGCCTTGTGCATGAGGTTTGCAATGTTTTCCTGCTCTAATTTCATGTCGGTATTGAGCAGGGTTTCATACCCTTCACGGCCGCCCCAGAAAACATATCCCTGACCGCCGAGCTTGACGGTCAGCTCAATTGCTTTTTTGATCTGTGCAGCAGCAAAACAGTACACTTCTGCACTGTTGGAAGAGCCTGCACCGTTGCAGAAACGCGGATCACCAAACAGGTTGGCAGTGCCCCACAGGCACTTGATACCTGTTTCGTTCATTTTTTCAAGAATATAATCGGTGATATCGTCCAGGCGGCGATTGGTTTCGTTGATGTCTTCCGCAGCAGGAACAAGGTCAACGTCGTGGAAACAGAAATAACGGATGCCGAGCTTCTGCATGAATTCAAAACCTGCATCGACCTTTGCAAATGCGTGCTCCATGGTACCGACTTCGGCACCGAAGCTCTTGTCAGCCGTACCGACGCCGAACATATCCGTGCCCGTTGCACAAAGATTATGCCACCATGCCATGGCAAAGGGCAGATGTTCACTCATTTTTTTGCCGAGAATTACACGGTCGGCATCGTAATAGCGAAAACCAAAAGGATTTTTTGTGGACGGTCCTTCATAGCGGACCGTACCGATATCAAAATGCTGCATATGAAAATCTCCTTTAATTTAAAAAATACATATATTTCAGTATACATTGTTTTTTCTTCTTTTTCAACCCCGTGACAAACAAAAAAACCGGCAGTAAAAACTGCCGGAAATTTCTGCATTTTATTCAGCGGTGATGTATCTGCCGAACCAATAATAATAGGTGCTTGTGTTGACAGTACGCGGATCCATGGTACCTTTGATGGTAATGTCTTCAATACCGAATTCCATGTTGACCTTCTGTGTGGTATCAATGGTGGTTGTGTAAGCAGCACAGATGGGATTGAGCGTTGCACGATCAAAGTAATACACAGCCTTACCTGTAGTGCGGATATCATCCAAATCCATGTGCATGATCATGACCATACCGTCTGCACTTTCGTTTTCTTCAAACGGATACTGTTCGGCAAGCAGGCGGATGTCGGAACCGTAGAAATTATAGAAAGCGGTCTTTGCATCGGCAGGCAGAGGAGCAATGTCCTTTTTGTAGGATTCGTCCTTGATTTCGACCGTAACCTTGATACAATCGGTATACTGTGCTTCCTGTGCACTCAGAGGAGTCACATCATAGGTTGTGGTGCCGCGAACAAACGTCTGCGGTACAGCGAGATCTGTGGAGAAGGTACAGGGTACACCAACTTCAAAAGTAACATTCTTGAGATCAGCAACAGTCAGTTCACTGACAGCAGGAGAATCAAACATGGGATAGTTTGTTCTGTTGCTGTTTTCAAAATAATAAACGCTGGTATCCTTGATCAGAGGAGTGTAAGAAACTTCGTCAGCCATTTCTTCATTAAAAATATCTTTGATGATTTCGGTATATGGACCGAAATCAAAATTGGAGGTTTCGGTGTGCATGGTGGAAACGGTGAAATAAGAAACGCTTTCAAAAGTCATAAAATCATCAGACTTGATGACACTTACAAGATCATTATAAAGAGAAAGCATCTGTTCTTGCGAAGAGTAGGTTGCAGGTGTGTCCATACCGTTGAGATAACGGTAGCAACGACGTGCATCTTCCATCGTGATGCCGTCACCCATGATGTTTGCAGCATAGTATTCTGCACTCAGTGCATCGGGCATTTCCTGTGTTTTTGCAATGACGGACATAATGAACTGGAAATCAGACTCTTCAACAACACCGTCACCGTCAATGTCGCCGTAAAAACGAATGTCTTCATTTGTGTTTTTGGCGGCAGCAAAACCGGTCATGGAGAAGCAAGAAAACAACAGTGACAGGCAAAGAAGCACTGCAACAGATCTGAACATTTTTTTCATTATCAAAACCCCTGTCTTTTTTAGGTAATTAAACAAGGTCTGCTTGTAAAGCTGACCAAAACTATCATAACATAAATGATTAAATTTGTAAATATATAAAAAACAATATTTTTATAAATTTTTTCCTTGCAATTGCTCAAAATTAAGGTATAATAGAATTGTATATTTTGGGCTGTGCAATGCTGCTTCATCGCCGCAGGCACCGCCACAGGGTTTACGAAACGAAAGGAGCAAACAAAACAATGACCTACACGCATGAAGTTGAAAAAATGTGCCCGGTCGCAAAAGGCCCCAAGCACGGTCCCGCCCCCATTCCCGAAGAAGGCCGTTGGGTAAAGTCCACTGAAATCAAAGATATCAGCGGTTTCACACACGGTGTGGGCTGGTGTGCACCCCAGCAGGGTGCCTGCAAGCTGACCCTCAATGTTAAAGAAGGCATCATCGAAGAAGCACTTGTCGAAACTCTCGGTTGTACCGGTATGACTCATTCCGCAGCTATGGCTGCTGAAATTCTTCCCGGCAAGACCATTCTTGAAGCTCTTAACACTGACCTTGTCTGTGATGCTATCAACACTGCAATGAGAGAACTCTTCCTGCAGATCGTTTACGGCCGTACCCAGTCCGCTTTCTCCGAAGACGGTCTGTCCATCGGTGCATCCCTTGAAGACCTCGGTAAAGGCCTGTGCTCTCAGGTCGGCACCTGCTTCAGCAC
>JAFSEF010000014.1 GCA_017435865.1 Clostridia bacterium | reverse complement strand
TGTGGCGGTGATGACGTTGAGAATTTTATCAAGGTGAGTATATCTATAATGAATAAAGATAAAAAGAAACCTGCAAAAAAGAAAAAAAGCGGCAGTTTTTCGACCATCATTCTCGTGGCCATTTTTCTGGTGGGGCTGATTATTCTGCTGTATCCCACCGTCAGCGATTTCTGGAACGAAAAACGCCAATCCAAGGCGGTCATGAATTACGATGACCTCATCGTGGACCTGACACCCGAGGATTACACCGCCTTTTTCGAACAGGCTGACACCTACAACGCAAAACTCAGAAACCTGCAATTCCCGTTCCTGAGTCACAAGAATCTGGAAGAAGAGTATTACAACACCCTCGATGTCAACGGAGACGGCATGATGGGTTACCTTACCATTGACAAAATCAAGGTGCAGCTGCCCATTTATCACGGCACAAGCGACAGGGTACTCAACTCCGCAGTCGGCCATGTGGAAGGCTCGTCCATCCCCGTCGGCGGCGAAAGCACACACTCGGTCATGTCTGCACACAGAGGTCTGCCGTCGGCAAAGCTCTTTACAAACCTCGACAAGGTGGAAATCGGGGACGTGTTCACCATCAAAATCCTCGACAAGCTTCTGACCTATCAGGTGGATCAGATTCTCATTGTTCTGCCGAACGAAACCGAGGAACTTAACCTCGTCAAAGGGGAAGATTACTGCACACTTGTCACCTGCACGCCTTACGGCATCAACACCCACCGTATGCTCGTCAGAGGAACCCGTATTGAAAACCTTGAAGAAGAAAAATTCATTAACATCATCACCGAAGCCTACCAGATCGATCCGCTGATCGTCACACCTGCCGTGGCAGCTCCCATGCTGGCAGCGTTGCTGATTATTCTGCTTGCAAAAAGCGCAAAAGACAGCAAGAAAAAGACAAAGAATAAGGTTAAAGAAAATAATAAAGAAAATAGTAAAGAGAATAATGAAGAAAAGGAATCCGGCTGATTCTGCAAAAAAGGAGTGATTGCAAATGAATTGCATGAAAAAGACAAGACATATTTTTGCAATACTTTTGGTATGCATTATGTGCCTGACGCTGTCTGCCGTCAGCACTGCTGCACTTCCCCTTGAAACCACAACAGGCCGCATTACCATTTCACTGCTTGACGATGATCAAAACCCGTTGGAAGGTTCCGTTTTCAGGCTGTATCACATTGCGACAGCTGTCATAAACAACGACGATGTTCAGTTTGTATACACCGATACATTCGCCGGCAACGGCATGCCTGCAGGTGATTTTTCCGATGCTTACCTGCCTGTGCATCTGACAGCATTTGCAACAGTGAACAACATCGGCTACGATGAACAAACAACCGACGAAACAGGTACCATCCTCTTTGATGCACTTGCATACGGTGCGTATCTGATTGTTCCCGTCAAAACAACACAAGGGTATATGTCCGCATCCCCCTTCATCGTCTTTTTGCCCATCAGGGACAAAACCACCAATGAATGGGTCGGTGACGTTGATGCAAGTCCCAAAGTGGAAGACGACAGCGGCGAGCAGGATACAACCTACATCTCCGTACGCAAACAGTGGAAGACAACGGACGAAATCCCCGAAAGCATCACCGTTGCCCTTTTGCGTGACAATGCCATTACCGATACCGTTGAACTGAATGCAGAAAACAACTGGTACCACAGATGGAATGATCTGGATGCATCCCACACATGGAGTGTGGTGGAAACCGCAGTGCCGCAAGACTATACCGTTACCTATGTGACATCGGAAATGACGGTCATCATCATCAACACCCACGATGATTATGAAGAACCGCCGACACCCCCCGATGAACCTGACAATCCCGACGAACCGCCGACAAAACCGGGACGTCCCCCTCTTCCGCCGGAAGAACCCTCAAACCCCGACGATCTTGTAGACACAGGGCAGCTCAACTGGCCTGTTCCCGTGTTTGCCACCATCGGTCTGCTGCTGTTCGGCACCGGTTGGGCCATGTTCAACCTCGGCAACAAGGATGAGGATGAGGAAACGGAATGAAACGAAAAGCAGCCATTGCCTTTATGACAACAGGTGTTCTTTGCATCGTCTTTGCCATGGGGCTTCTGATTTACAACAACATTGAAAGCAGCAATGCGCAGAAAAATGCAATCGTCATCATGGATTCCATCCGCATTGCGATGGCAGACTCCCCCGAAGAACCCGATGATCCCTTTGATGAGGTCATGAAAACAAAAGAGATTGACGGCTACGATTACATCGGCTACCTGTCGGTGCCTGTGCTTGAACTGGATCTGCCGGTTATGTCAGAATGCGATTATGACAGGCTGAAAATCTCCCCCTGCAGATATTACGGCAGCACCAAGACGGACAATCTTGTCATTGCAGCCCATAATTACAGATATCATTTCGGCTACCTCGGTCACCTGAATCCGGGTGATGTGATCACGTTCACGGATATGGATTCCAATGTGCTGTATTATGCGGTGGATTCCCTTGAACTGCTTTCACCCTCGGAATCCGAAAAAGTCAAGGACACAGGCGACGATCTGATCCTGTATACCTGCACCTACAGCGGTGAAAAAAGAGTGGTTGTAAGATGCAGCTACATGGACACAACCACCCCGACCCGATAAAAAGTAAAACTGATTTCGTTTTCAGGACGGAATCAGTTTTTTCTTTGCTTCTTCGCGGGAAGCCGGAGAAGTAAGAGATGAAAATTGCGGTTTGACGGGGAGATTGAAATAGTGCTTCGCACTTAAGAAAACCCCCGGCGAGGGTTTTCTTAACAACTTTCCTGCGCTTTTGTAAGGAAAAGGATTTCGCCCGTTGCGACGGGCGACAATGGGCTCTGCCCCTTGA
>JAFSEF010000013.1 GCA_017435865.1 Clostridia bacterium | reverse complement strand
TGACCGACACCATGGGCCGTATGCACTCCGACGCACAGTTCGCAGGCTCCTCCTCCGTTCCGGCACACGTCGAAATGATGGGCCTTCTGGGCATGGGCAACAACCCCATGGTCGGTGCTACTGTTGCTTGTGCAGTTGCAGTTGCTGAAGCTCTCAAATAAGATAGCTGAAAAACATTACAAAAGACAGGACTGAACGTACAGCCCTGTCTTTGTTGTTTATACGATATTTTTTATTCTGCAGTCAGTTTTGTGCTGATTATATTCCATCCTGTACCGACGTATAAATCTCCATCCATTTATCAAATTCATGGGAGTTGAACAGATTGAGAGCTTTTTCCGTAAGGTCGATGTAACGGATCTCTCCGAAAGCATCCGACTGAAACGTATTGCAATGTATATATTCCCGTATCCGCAAAGCCTTCAATATATTTTGTGCAATTCCGACGGGTTTGCCGTCTACAATACAATAATCGTACGCTGATATGTCCATGCTTGTGTCATAGTATTGTTTATACTGCTTGCCGATATAGACCAACATTGCTTTTTCCTTTTCATTCAGATGTTCTGTCATCACCAAATCCCCTTAAAACAAAAAAGTGCGACAACCGAAGTGCCGCACCGAAAAACGCAGACTTCAATTGTCGCGAAACAAACTCAATAGAAAGAGGAGTACCCTACAATCTTATAAGATGAAGTCTTCGTTTTTTCAAAGTTCTTTCTTATAAGATTGTCAAAGGCAAATAAAAGTATTCCTCAAAAATGAAGATACCCTGTTTCGTTTTCTATTAAGTTTGTTTCGCAGGAGTATTATACACCGAATCTTTTCTTTGTGCAAGTGTCTTTATAAAAGAATCCTTTATTGACTTTGTAGATTTCTCGTGCTACACTGAATCTGTACTTTTTATAAAAACGGGAGGAAACAAAAATGAAATACAGTGTCAGTTCTTACAGTTATTCCCAGCTTCGTCACAGCGGTGCTTACACCGAACCGGAACTGATTGCCCTTGCAAAAGAAATGGGTTTTGACGGCATTGAATTTGCAGAAATCAACACACCCGATGGCAAAGACAAGGCAGAATATGCTGCCGAACTGAAAGCGGAAGCTGACAGAGTCGGCATTGAAATTGTGTGCTACAGCATCGGTGCGGACTTCCTGAAAAATGAAGATCAGGTCGAAAAGCTGAAAAAAGAAGTGGACATTGCCGCTATTCTGGGCGTTAAACTCATGCGTCACGATGCAACATCCGGATTCAAAGACGGTGAAAGAGGCAGCAAGGGCTTTGATCAGGCATTGCCGATTCTTGCTGACGGTTACCGTGCCGTCACGCAATACGCAAAAACCAAAGGCATCCGCACGATGGTGGAAAACCACGGTTTCTTCTGCCAGGATTCCGAACGTGTTGAAAAGCTTGTCAATGCGGTTGCGGATGACAATTTCGGTGTTCTGATTGACCTCGGCAACTTCCTGTGTGCGGACGAGAATCCGGCAACGGCAGTCGGCAGACTTGCCCCCTATGCTTTCCACGTTCATGCCAAGGACTTCCATGTCAAAAACGGCAACGGTGTGATTCCTCCCGACGGATTTTTCCGTTCCAGAGGCGGTAATGCACTCAGAGGTGCCATCATCGGTCACGGCGATGTGCCCGTATTGCAGTGCCTGCGTATTCTGGAAGCCCACGGATATGACAACTACATTACGGTTGAATTTGAGGGTATGGAAGATGCCAAAAAAGGTGTCGCCTGCGGTCTGAAAACGCTGCAGCATTTTAGCGAACTGCTGTAAAAATGGAAAACGATATTCTCTTTATGAGGCAGGCTCTGACCCTGGCACAAGAAGCGGCTGACGAACTTGAAACACCCGTCGGAGCTGTCATCGTGCGAAACGGTGAGGTGATCGCCACCGGCAGAAACCGCCGCGAAACAGGCAAAAATGCCCTGTACCATGCCGAAATCGAAGCCATTGACAATGCCTGCAAAAAACTGGGCGGATGGCGACTTCCCGGCTGTACGCTGTATGTGACACTCGAACCCTGTCCGATGTGTACGGGAGCAATCATCAATGCACGCATTGAACGGGTCGTATACGGTGCGAGCGACACGAAAGCCGGTTCCATGGGGTCGGTGATTGACCTGACGCAACTTCCTTACAACCACAAACCGGAAGTTACAAAAGGCATTCTGCAGGAAGAATGTGCAGAAATGCTGTCCACTTTTTTTAAAAATCTGAGAAAAACAAAAGAACAACAAAAGAAAAAACAATAAGAAAACGGTTTCGCCGTAACGCGGCGACCGTTTTCGATTCGTCCATCTCCGAGCACGTGAAGCGTGCGTTCGGAGGGACATACAATATTTTTTACTTTATGGAAACGCAGTTTCCTATAAAGTAAAAAATACGGTCCGCAGAAATGCGGACCGTTGCTTTTGTGTCGGTTTATTTCTGAATGAAGCCCAGGAATTCGTTCAGGATTTCGGAAAGAGCTTCCCAGATCTGTCTGAAGATATTGAAGATCTTTGAGAAGATGTCAAGGATTTCGTTGGACATAACGCCTTCAACAAAGATGGAATATTCGCCTGTGACGGAGTTGATGGTGTAATAACCTTCTGCATCGGGAACGGCGGGTTCAATGCCGGCAAGAAGATCATCTTTTTCAAGATTGGTCCAGCCGGATCCGTTGTAAACATAAACAACATAAGCGGACTGATCGAATTCTTCTTCGAGTTCTACACGGAAGCTGAAAGACTGACCGTACTTAAGGGTAACATCACCCCATTCACCGTTTCTGCCGTATACGCAGTAGCCTTCACCTTCGGGAAGGATGATTTTGTAGCTGTTATAATAGGTGTTGTCAAGTTTCCAGGAACCGTAGCTGATGTCACCGGAAGTGGTAACCTGAATCGGGCAAGCGTTCTGTTTGAACTGCACACGAGTTGAATTGTGGAAAACAGGATACAGCTTATCATCGTAACGATCTTCACCGGGAGCTTCCTTGATCAGCACACGGACATAGATGAAATAGTTGTAATCAACCATTACTTTTGCACCGTCGGAAGGAACAGCGATGTAATCTTCAATCGGAATATTGATGTCACCATAGGAATCGTCAGCTTTTTCAGGTGCGTTAACATAATAGCAAACAGAAAGCTTGTCATCAAGCTTGTTATTTGCATCGGCAAGACTGGGGAAACGGATTTCGCACTTGATGGAACCGGCACCTGTGATGTTGGTACCCTGCAGTTTACCGTAAACAAACATTTCACCGGAAACATTGAGCTGGCCGTTGACAACGAAAGTTGCACCGTTTTCAACGGTAAGAGTGGAGTTCAGCGGCACATTCAGGGTTCTGCCGGACGGAACAACAAAGGTACAACCTTTTCTGATAACATACTCACGGTTGCTTACCCAATCGGGATTGACAGTAGCATCGTCAGGATCGATTCCGTATGCAATTTCAACGGGAGTTCCGTCTTCATTACCGAAGGGAACAACGGGGTTTGCTGCAGAGGCTGAAAATGCAAAACTGCTGACAAGCAGAAGTGCACAAAGGAGAATGCTGATAAATTTTTTCATTTGAATGACCTCCTGTTTTTTGTACAGTAATACGGTTATATTATAAATAAATTATTCGCATTTGTCAACAGATTTCAAGATTGTTCATTTTCTTTATATATTTTAGACAAATTCGGGGGCCGTCTTTTTCCTTTTTGGCAACTTGTATTTTAAAAACAAGAATGATACAATGTTTTTACTATAATTCCGGAGGTTTGTTCTTATGAAAAAGCTCATCAGCATACTTCTTTGTGTCATTCTTGTCACAATCGGCATCATGCCTGCCGCATCCGCCGTCCCCGCAAACTGCGAACAACTGCCCGTTGTGGTTGTTCCCGGTTACAGTGCCTCCCCTTTGATTTATTACGGCGAAGACGGTACCCGTGAACACGTATGGGGACTTGACGTGGATGCGATCATCGGCAGAGTACTCGGAAACATCGCAGGCATTCTCAAAGGACTCGGCCTTGCAATCACGGAAATTGATCCCGCGTATCTGGCAGACCTTGTCGGGGAAAATTTTGAAGAAATTGTCGGCAAGCTCAAATGCAATCCCGACGGAACGAGTATGTACAACGTGCAGCCCTTGTTCGACAACACCGCAGAAGCCACCAATGCAAAGAATATTTCCGAAGAATACGGTGACGAAACAAGCTATCAGTGGGAAACCGACATCATCGGTGAAATCCGCGAAGCAGTCGGCGGTATGGAAATGTTCTATAACTTCAACTGCGATTTCAGAATGGGTGCAATCGAAAATGCCCACAGACTGCGTGGTCTGATTGAAGACATCATTGCCACCACGGGTGCCGAAAAAGTCAACCTCATTGCCATCAGCCACGGCGGACAGGTTTCGGCAACTTACATGAACCTGTATGCAGAAGACACCCTTGTCAACAATGCCGTACTGACGGTTCCTGCCATCGGCGGTGCAGCACTCGCTTATGACATCATGACAAACAACATTGTTTTTGACGAACTGACCTTGTTGCACTTTGTTGAAAACGGCATGGTCCTCGAAGAAGATTTCCACATCCTTGTGGAAGCACAGCAGCTCGGATTCCTCGATGCTCTTCTTGAAAACCTTGTACCCTATGTCATTGACATTCTCGGTTACTGGGGCAGCATCTGGGACTTCATGCCGTTGAAATACTATGAAGATATCAAAACAGAAATGCTCGATCCTGCCGAAAGTGCCGCTCTGATCGCAGCCTCCGATGCCATGCATGCACTCATGGCCAACATGGGTGAACGTCTTGCCGTTGCAGAAGCCAACGGCACGGACATCAGCATCATCGCAGGTGCAGGCAATCCCGCTGTCACGGGTCTGCAGGAAAACAGCGACGGCATCATCACAACGGAAGCATCCACGGGTGCTGTCTGTGCTCCGTTCGGACAGCGTTTTGCTGACGGCTACACACAGGTCGTTGCAAGTGACAAGTATTATGTTTCCCCGTCCATGGAAATTGATGCATCTGCCGCTTACCTGCCTGACAGCACATGGTTTGTGGACGGTCTGTTCCACGGCATGACCTATTGGGATGAGTATTCCCGTGAACTGATGTATATTCTGCTTCTGACGGAAGAAATTGACTCTGTTTGGGATGATCCCGCTTATCCGCAGTTCCATGCAGCAACCAATGCCTGCTATACCGTACACGCAGCATTCGACAACAGCCCCGACGGCTATCTCGCAACAGAAGACACACAGCTCGTGATCACCAACCTCTCCAAAGATCATCCTCTGTTTGTGACAAGCATCATTGCAATGAATCTGCCCGTTGACGTGAAACTGCCGACCTGTGCAATCGAGCCCGGTGAAAGCGTACGCGTTGATTTTACATGGACAGGCACACCTGTTGCACTGACCAAAGGCTCTCTGCGAATCGGTTACACGCTGCCCGGCAACCTGACTCCGATCGGCAGCAGAACCCTTGATTTCACGGTCCGTTCGGGTGAAAATGCCGTGTTCGACGAAAACAATGTCCTCACAGATGCCGATGATCAGACCCAAACCGAAAAAGCTCTCGGCAAACAGGTCACCTCTTTCTTTGAAAAGCTCGGTCTGTTGCCGCTGATGGAAAAACTCTTTACATGGTTCAATGCAATGCTCAATAAAATGACAACCGGCTTCGGCACTGTCTGCTGAACGGCATTGCAACAGAAAGGAGAAAAACAATGAATCTTACCGTATTTCCCGTTTCTTCTCTCGAAAAAGTTTTTCACGATGAAAAACCGCAGTCCTATCTGCACAACATGACACTGCTTGCAGGAGAAGCAGGCAGCGTGCAGTTTGCATTCAGTGCGGATGAAGACACCGAAGTCAATGTCCGCATAACAAGTGCAATCCCCGTCAAAACATATTTTATTAAAGATGTGTACGCAGGCAAAGCTGCCTACGATGACCACGACGAATGGGTGCTCCGTAATGCCGAAAGCGGAATGTACCCCGATGTGCTGATTCCGGCAGGTCCTCGCCTGCAAGTCAAAAAAGGTGAATGGTATGCCGTGTGGGCAGAACTGCTGCCGACTGCCAAAAACGCAGGTAAACATACACTGACTGCTCACATTATTGCAGAAGACACCTGTGCTTCGGCACAGATCCCCGTCACCGTCTGCAAACAGCAGATTGTTGACCAGACCCTCATCTGCACCCACTGGTTCCATTCCGACTGCCTGCATTCTTATTATAAAGTCCCCGTATTCAGTGAAGAATACTGGAGAATTACCGAAAACTTTGTCAGAACCGCTGTTGAACACGGCATCAACTTCCTGTTGACTCCCCTGTTCACTCCACCGCTTGATACGGCTGTCGGCGGTGAACGTCCGACCGTGCAGCTTGTGGATGTCACAAAGAAGCGTTCGGGATATGAATTCGGGTTTGAAAAGCTTGACCGATGGATTGACATGGCACTGCGTTGCGGTGTGCAGTATTTTGAAATGAGTCACCTGTTCACCCAATGGGGTGCTACCGCTGCCCCGAAAATCATGGCAAAAACCGCTTCCGGATACAGGCAGATTTTCGGTTGGGACACCAATGCAGCTTCAAAGAGTTATAATGACTTCCTTGATCAGTTTGCCGCTGCACTGATTCCGTTCTTGAAAGAAAAAGGAATTGCAGACCGCTGCCGCTTCCACACTTCGGATGAACCGGGTAACAATCATTATTATTCCTACCGCAGAGCCGCTAAAAAAATGCAGGCCCTCTTCGGTGAATTTGACTCCATTGATGCACTCAGCGAACTGCGTTTTTACAAAAACGGACTTGTACGCACCCCTGTCCCGGAGGAAGGCAGTGTTACAAAGTTCAGCAAACATGTGGATGAACGCTGGACATACTTCTGCTGCGGACAATACAGAAATCACCTGCCCAACCGCTTCTTCTGTATGCCGTCTGCCCGTTGCCGCATTCTCGGTACCCTGTTCTACCTGTATGACATCAAGGGATTTTTGCAGTGGGGATATAACTTCTGGTACTCGCAGTATTCCGTACGTGAAATTGACCCCTATACCGAAAGTGATGCAGGCGGTGCATTCCCGTCCGGTGACGCATATCAGGTTTACCCTGCTCCCGACGGCACGGCATATGCTTCGCTGCGTTTCAAAGTATTCAGAGATTCCCTGCAGGATCTGCGGCTAATGCAGCAGCTCGAAGCACTCACCGACCGCAAGACAGTAGAAAAAATCATTTTCAAAGGCAGCAAAGCCAAGAAATTCACTTTCACCGACTATCCCACAGACGGTGAATGGTATGAGAATCTGCACACCCGCTTGACCGAAGCGATCTCCTTTTACAGTAAATAAGACGGAGATGAGAAAAAAAATGCAAAAAAAGCCGATAAAAATGAAAAAAAGGCTTGCATTTTCTTTTCATTTCTGTTATGATAAACAACGCTGATTTAAGAAGGGGATTACCCCAATTTTAAAGGAGGTGCAACTCCAATGGCAAAATGCGAGATCTGCAACAAGGAACTGAAGTTCGGTATTCAGGTTTCCCACTCCCACAGACGTTCCAACAGAACCTGGAAGCCCAACGTTAAGAGAGTTAAGGCTATCGTCAACGGC
>JAFSEF010000133.1 GCA_017435865.1 Clostridia bacterium | reverse complement strand
CCTGAAAGGGGAGATGCCCAAAGGGCAGAGGGGTTTACGAAAAGAACAGACTTTATTGACCGATTTTGTACAGATGTGGTTAACCCCTCTGTCACTTCGTGACATCTCCCCTTTCAGGGGCGACAAGTGTTTGAGAGGATAATTTACTTAGATGTCAGCCCGATAAACCGCAATTTATCACAAAAAAGGAGCTGTTTCGCACAGCTCCTTTTCGATTTCGGTTGTTTATTCCACAATGTTTGCAAAGCGGCGGATGACGCTTTCGCAATCCTTTTTGTCCATGATCTTCGGGACGGGATAGGTGGGATTGCCTTCCTGCAGAGCACGTGCAACAAGGGTGGGGATATCCTTTTCCTTGACGTCAAGCTTTTCGGGGATATCCATGCTTGCGTTGAGCTCGCGGATCGCCTTGATGAAAGCAGCGGCTTTCTGATTTGTGGTCAGACCCTTGGTGTCAAGACCTGCAAAGTCAGCGAGCTTTGCAAGACCTTCTGCTGCACTTTCGCCGTAGTATTCAAGCACGTAGGGAAGAATAACAGCGTTTGCAAGACCGTGCGGCACTCCGTACAGACCGCCCATGTTGTGAGCGATTGCATGGACATAACCGACGTATGCTCTTGTGAATGCAATACCTGCAAGGTGGGAAGCCATGAGCATATTGGTACGGGCAGCGGTGTTCTTGCCGTCGTCATAAGCTGTCTTGAGGTTTTCAAAAATCAGCTTGACGGCACGTTCTGCACAGTCATAGGTTTCCTTGGTGTTTGCATGGTTGATGTAAGCTTCCACAGCGTGGGTCAGTGCATCGATACCTGTTGTGGAAGTGATATGCTTGGGCAGACCGTAGGTCAGTTCGGGGTCAAGCACTGCGTACTTCGGACGAAGAGACGGGTCGTTGATTGCATATTTTTCATGTGTCTGCGGATTGGTAACAACGGCAGCAACCGTGGTTTCCGAACCTGTACCTGCCGTTGTGGGAACAGCAAACAGGGTGGGGATGGGTTTGAGAACCTTCAGCAGACCTCTGAGCTGCGGAAGACTTGCTTTCGGACGGGCGATAAGAGCACCGCAGGCCTTTGCACAGTCCATGGGAGAACCGCCGCCGAAGGCAACGATGGCTTCACAACCGTTTTTCTTATACATATCTCTTGCAGCGTGAATGTTGTCAAAAGTGGGGTTGGGCTGGGTTCCGTCATACACAAAGTATTCGATTCCCTGCTTTTCAAGTGCTTCATAAAGCGGCTGTGCAAGACCGATCTTGGTGATACCGCCGTCGGTAACGACGAGCACTTTTTTGAATCCCTTTGCTTTGATAAAAGCGGGCAGTTCCTTTACGGAGCCTGCACCCTGCAGCAGTTCGGGACTTTTCCAGGGCAGTGCGTAAGCTGCACCACGCATTACAACCTGATAGGTACGATAAACAGCATTGATAGGTTTCATGTTCAGACCTCCTTTTAATTTATCATTTTACCACCTTGTGCGTGTGTTTGCAAGTATTTATCCGTTTTTTCTTTACGGAATTGCAAAAACGGGATTGCAATTATGGTTCAGAAGTGTTAAAATTTTAACAGCATTCTGAAAGGAGATCTTACAAATTATGAGAACAGCCATTTACGGAGCCGGCTCACTCGGCACGGTTTTAGGTGCTTACATAGCAAAAGCAGGCAAGCAGGTGGATCTTGTCAACCGCAACAAGGCACACACTGCGGCACTCAAAGAAAAAGGTGCACACATCACGGGTACGGTCGATTTTGTGCAGCCTGTCAGTGCACTTCTTCCCGAAGAAATGGAAGGCGAATATGACCTTATCATCCTGATGACCAAACAGCTTAACAACAAAGAAACACTCGAATTCCTGTTGCCGCATCTGGCAGCGGACGGTGTTGTATGTACCATGCAGAACGGTCTGCCGGAACTGTCCGTCAGTGAAGTCGTCGGCGAAAACCGCACCATGGGTTGCTCGGTCGCATGGGGTGCCACCCTCAAGGAGCCGGGTGTTGCGGAGCTGACCAGTGAAGCCGATTCGCTGTCCTTCGGTCTCGGCAGAATGAACGGCAAGCACGACAAGAAACTTGACGAAGTCAAAGAGATTTTAGAGTGTATGTGCACGGTTATCATTGAAGAAAACTTTATGGGTGCACGTTGGTCGAAGCTGCTCATCAATTCCGCTTTTTCGGGTATGTCCGCTGTCATGGGCGGTACATTCGGGGATGCAGCCGAAGGGAAAGATTCCCGTGTCTGCTGTCAGAACATCATCAAGGAATGCATCGACGTTTCCCGTGCAGCCGGTGTCACCATTGAACCCGTACAGGGCAAGGATATCGTCAAGCTGCTTGATTACAACAACCCCATCAAAAAGAAGATCGCATTCATGATTCTGCCCCTTGCCATCAAAAAGCACCGACTGCTGAAAGCCAGTATGCTGCAGGACCTCGAAAAGGGCAAGAAGTGCGAAATCGATGCCATCAACGGTGTTGTCTGTGCCTACGGCAAAAAACTCGGTGTCCCCACACCGTATAATGACAAGGTCGTCGAAATCGTACACGGCATCGAAGACGGCAAATACACCTACACGTTCGACAACGTAAAACTGTTCGCAAATCTCAAAAAATAAACAACAACCATCCGACCGCCCGTACCTTTGTGTACGGGCGGTTTTGTGCGTATATTGCACTTGCGATTGCAAATTGCGGTTTATCGGGAATGTAGCCAATCACGGGGGACGGGTCCGTGATTGACTCTACGATATAACATTAACAGTCAATCATGGTTCCGTCCCCCTGATTGGCGGTTACGCACAGACCGACCTCCACCATCCCTTGTCGCCCCTGAAAGGGGAGATGCCCAAAGGGCAGAGGGGTTTGCGAAAAGAACAGACTTTATTGACCGATTTTGTACAGATTTGGTTAACCCCTCTGTCACTTCGTGACATCTCCCCTTTCAGGGGCGACAAGTATTTGAGAGGGAAATTTACTTTGATATCAGCCCGATAAACTCCAATTTACCGACAAACGCAAGATCATTCTTCTGTTCGCAACTGTCGGTTTTTTTGTGAATGTGCCTATAAATAATATATATATTTTGTTTATTTTGTTTTTTATATATTTATTGCTTTTATTGCTTATTTGTGGTATCATTACAGTGTATAATTGTGCGGAGACTATCGTCTCCGAGAGGAGTGTTATTTTTATGACAGGAAAACACAAAATCGCACGCCGTATTTTAGCTCTCGTGCTTTGTGCTGTTCTTGTGCTGCCCATGAGCGGCACGGGTCTTGCAGGCATTCTCACGAGTGAAGTATGGACAAGTCTTGCTCCCACGGCACAGGCAGCGACCATTGAGGTTTCAAATTATAATGAACTCAATAGTGCCATTGCTTCTGCTAACAGTGCCGGCACAGGTGTGCAGACCACGATTAAGATTAAAGCAGGTTTTTCAGGAACTACCGTAACGGCATTAACTGCTATTACAGGTAATGTTATCCTCGACCTGAACGGTCAGACGATCAGCTATTCTTATACAGGCAGCGGTAACAACGGCAGCAACAGAAAAGACATTCAGCTGCCGACAAATAATGCTGCTTACGATGTAACGAAGGATACGCTGACCTACGCACTGTTTTCAGTATCTTCAACAGGTACCTTGCAGATTATCAACTCCAGTGCAACGGATGCTTCTGTGTCTTTGTATACGGATTATGTGCATACCGGTACATGGGGCGGCGGTAAATCTACGGTACAAGCTTCTTCCAATATGCTGAACTGTTCCGGTACGTTGATTCTTGGTGATAAGAATAATTCTTCATATTCAAACTTTACCCTCAAATCCACAGCAAGATCCAGACAGGACGGCGGCGGATCCAGTGGTACAAACTGTTATGCAACCGCTATGGCTGTTTCATTGATTTCCACTTCGGCAATCCTCAAAATGTACGGTGGTAATTTGGTAGCTGTTGCCGAATCGAGAGCGTTTTATGCATTGAGTTCAAACGGTCGCGGTTATGCATTGAATATTGATGCCTGTCATTCTGCCGATATTTATGGCGGTTCCGTTTCATTGCCGCAGGAAAACAACAACGGTATCGGTAATGATCATGATAATGCTACTTCCAAGGGTGTCGGTTATTACACAACCATTCGTTGTAACGACGACAATGTTTATATTTTTGATATTGATTCTTACATCAAAGTCAGAGCAACAGCAGATACCGGCAATGCAACGCTGAATGCATCCAATATCTGGGCAGTTGAAGAGGCTGATGCTCCTTATGTAATCGGTGGTAAGTTTGTAAATGAATCCTACTCCGCTGATGCAGCATTGAATAACTATTTGGTCAACGGTTCTTATTATCTGCCTGTGGACGGTGATGGCTTCACTTCGTTCAGCAAAACTGCTGCAGGTTCTTATACTTACTCCACCATGATGTACATGGCAGACAGTACAACCGAAGGGAACGGTACCAAACGAGTTGATTGGTACGGTCATTACAATACGATTGCTGACTGGGTTGCAAGCGGTTATTTTGATGACACGTACGGTACAAACATTGCAGCCCGTTTAGATACCGGTACCTACTTTGCCGGCAAGGATTATGCTAAATCCAATGCCACCGGCAAAGAAATCACCATTCCCTTCCGCTACACGCGTACGGCTTATGCGCATAACGGCTGGTGCGGTGCAATCCCCGGTTCCAATGCTGCTGTCAGCATTTCCGGCGGCGTCTCCAACGCCGGTACCTTCGGCGGCACGGGCGGTACCGTGCTTATCCATCCGACATGGACACCCATTCCGTATCAGGCTTATTTCGATCCCAACGGCGGTGAGTACAATGAAACCACCGTTGCAACGGGTATCTCTTACGACATTGAAAACACCGGTAATATGACCATGCCGCTGCCCACCCGCGACGGTTACACCTTTACGGGTTGGAAAACGGACAGATTGCTCGACGGCGACGGAACGGGGAACTGGACGATCGGTCAGGTATTCCCGGAAGGCACACCCATGCTGGGTTACTGGGGCAATATCAGTTTCCTTGCACAGTGGGTTCCCACAACGTGGACCGTAACCTTTGATGTCAACGGAGGTAATTCCATTGCTCCGCTGAACTACAATATTGAAACCGGTGCAACAGTACCTTCTGCAAGCAGAACCGGTTATACCTTCCAGAGCTGGACGGTTGTTTCCTGCTCCGGCCGCGGACTTGTTGCCGGTGACACGGTAAAAGATACGATCAATGTCGGTGTATGGGGCAATGTCACGCTCAAGGCTGTTTACTCTCCCAATTCCTATACCCTTTCTTATAATCTCAACGGCGGCGACGGAACCGCACCCGACAGCAAGACCGTCACATTCGATGCCGATTACGGAACTCTGCCCACCGCAAACCGTTCGGGTTACCAATTCGAAGGATGGTTTACGGCAGCTTCGGGCGGCACCAAGATCACCGAACAGACCAAGTACACAGTCGCAGGCGACAGCACCGTGTATGCACACTGGAGTGCGAATGACTATGCCGTTACTTTCTATTACAACTACGGCACCATGGGCAGGTATGATTCCTTCGGCGTTACCTTTGATCAGCCCTATAACGCAGGCGGCACCCACTTTGCCGAACTCAAACGTCCGGGTTACATCTTCGCAGGTTGGTACAACCAGGCGTCGGGCGGCACCAGAGTATACGAAACCGATATTTATAAGATCGCAGGCAACAGCAATCTGTATGCACACTGGGATTACGCAACCTACACCCTGACCTTCAACGAAAACGGCGGTTCCGATGTTGCTGACTTCACTTACACCATCGGAGATACCATTCAGCTTCCCGTCAGTGTCAAAGACGGTTATGAACTTCGTTGGATTGCAGATGTCGATACCGATTACTGGAGAGCCGGCACCGAATACCGTGCAGGCATTGACCACACAGGTGCATGGGAAACCGTGAACTTTACTGCAAAGTGGACACCTGTTCAGTACACCGTCAGCCTCAATGCTGCAGGCGGTATTGTCAGCCCCAATTCTTTGACGTACACCATTGAAGAAGCCAAAGATCTTCCCGTTCCCACCCGTCCGGGTTACACCTTCAAGGGTTGGGTTGTTGCCGAGTCCGTCGGTTCTTTCACCAAGGATGCGGAAGTTGAATCCATCACCCTCGGCAATTTCGGCAATGTCATGCTCATTGCAAAATGGGAACCGATCGTTTATAAACTCACTTTCGACCTTGCGAACGGTATGTACAACGACAGTGCAGACGCTGTTGTTATGGATTACACCATTGAGCAGGTTCTTGATATCATTGAACCCACCCGCACGGCTTATACCTTCATTCAGTGGAAGGTAAAAGACAATGTCGGTAACTGGATTGCAAACGAATACATCCGTCTTGACGATGTTCTCGAAGGCAAATGGGGCAATGTCACCCTCGAAGCACAGTGGTATCCCGTTCAGTACACCATGTCTTTCAACTCCGACGGCGGTTCCACCATTGCACCGCGCAACTACACCTTTGAGCAGGGAATGAATCTTCCCGAGAGCACAAAGAACGGCTACACCTTCCTCGGTTGGCAGCCCGATGCCGATGTCGGCAGCTGGAAAGCAGACACTGTGTATCCTGCAGGCACTGCTGTTGCAGGTACCCATTACGGCAACGTCAGCTTCACTGCAAAATGGGCAGTCGATGAATTCACCGCAATTCTTGATGCCAACGGCGGTGAACTGACCGAAACCGAAATCAAATATAGCATTCTTTCCGATACCGTTCTTCCCACACCCGTACGAAACGGTTATGACTATGCAGGCTGGATGGTTAAGGAAAATACAGGCTCCTGGACACAGGGCAAGGTTATTTCCTCCATTGAACACGGCAACTTCGGTGACCTTGAACTTGTCGCACAGTGGACACTCAATAAATATGACGCAACATTCTATTCGCAGAATACCCTGCAGGCAGGTCTTACGGTTGAAGATTACGATGTCGAAAACGGCATCACCCTTCCTGCTCTGAGCCGTGACCATTATACATTCATCGGTTGGCAGCCTGCCGCAAGTGTCGGCTCCTGGGATGCAACACAGATTTATACCGCAGGCAATTATGCCGATGCATGGGGTACCGTGCAGTTCAACGCAGTATGGGAAGTTTACACCTACACTGTTGAATGGAAAAACTACGACGGCTCTCTGCTTGAAAAAGACGAAAACGTCGAATACGGCACCGTGCCCACCTATGACGGCGAACCCCCCGTTAAGGCAGCCGATGCACAGTACACCTACACCTTCAGCGAATGGTCTCCCGTTGTAACGGCTGTTTCCGGCACAAACGGCACAACCTATGTTTATACCGCTGTATTCAATCAGACCGTCAATTCCTATACCGTTACCTGGATCTATGAAAAGAATGAAGCAGGGGCAACCGAAACCGTAACCGATACCTTCAACTACGGTGATATGCCCGTATTCAACGGCATCCCCGTGAAGGAAAGCTCCAATCCCACAAACCACGTATGGCAGTTCACGGGCTGGACACCGGCTCTTGCCACCGTTACAGGCGATGCAACCTACACCGCTCAGTTCACACAAAACACCGACCCCGTTACCGTAACCTGGTACATCGACGGCGTTGCAAACATCACCTACGGCTTTGAAGGCGATATTCCCGCTTATTACACAACACCCGTCAAGGCTGATAAGGACGGCTACAAGTTCACCTTTGCAGGCTGGTCCGACACCGAAAACGGCTCCGTGCTTGCAACTCTTCCTGCCCTTGTCAAGGGTCAGAATGTTGCATACTACGCAATTTTCACCAAGAGCGTTGTTGACTACACCGCAACCCTTCGTGCCAACGGCGGTACGGTTGAAAACGACAGCCTCGTTTACAATGTAGAGGGCACTGTCAGTCTTCCCACTCCCGTACGTGACGGTTACACCTTCACCGGTTGGAAGCCCGCCAACGCAGTCGGCAACTGGGATGCCAATACCGCATACAATGCAGGTGTTCTTGCAGGTATGTACGGTGATGTGACTCTCGTCGCACAGTGGACCGCAACCGAATACACCGTCAGCATTTATCCTGCAGACGGCTCTGAAAACTATGATATCCCCTATACCATTGACGGTACCGTTACCCTGCCCACCATCACCCGTGAGGGTTACACGTTCACAGGTTGGTATGTGCTTCTCGGTGAAGGCAGCTGGAGTCAGGGACAGGTTCTTGATCTCAACGAAGCCCTTGCAGGCAGCTACGGTGACCTGACCGTACAGGCACAGTGGCAGATCAACCGTTACACTGTCACATGGATCATCGACGGTACCTCCTCCACCGAAACCTACGCATACGGTGCAGCTGTTGCACAGCGCAGTGTTCCCGAAAAGCTCGGTTACTATGCTGCCTGGGATGTCGGAACACTTCCGCAGGTCATGCCGGCACAGAACCTGACCATCACAGCCGTTTACACGCTGCGTGAGTACACCATCACTTACAACGCAAACGGCGGCGAAATGCCTGCTGATTATGTGACGACCTACAACATCACCTCTTTCGATGCACTTCCGCAGCCCACCAAGCAGGGTAGTCTGTTTGCAGGCTGGCAGGTCGTCAGCGAAGGCGGCAACTGGATTCTCAACACCACCACCGCTGTTTCCGCAACCCTTGCAGGTCGTTACGGCAACGTTTCGCTCAAGGCGGTCTGGACACCCACCATCCATGCCATCACATGGGTCGTGGACGGTGTGGAAAGAATCGCACACTGGTACTACGGTGCAATGCCTTCCTATGACGGCACGCCCGAAAAGAAGGCTGACGCACAGTACACCTACACCTTCGCAGGCTGGGATAAGGAAATCGTGACCGTAACGGGTGACGCAACCTATACCGCTTTGTTCGATACCACCGACCGCTATTACACCGTCACATGGATGCGTGATGATGCGGTGCTTCTCGAACAGACCTACCGTTACGGCGAGCTGCCCGAATATACGGGTGCAACGCCCAACAAGGCACCCGATAATTTCTTTGCTTACACCTTCAGCGGATGGTCACCCGAAATTACCGAGGTTGAAGGTCCGCAGACCTACTATGCACAGTTTACCGTTTATCGCTTTGTGCAGAGTGTCGTTCTCAACTATTCCGACGTGACACTTGTCAACGGCAACACCCTGCAGCTGACAGCAAGCGTATATCCTGTTGATGCAGATTATCCCGATGTTGAATGGTTCTCGCTCGACGATACCATCGCAACGGTTGATTCCAACGGTTTTGTCACGGCTGTCGGTGTCGGTACAACAAGCATCTGCGTACGCAGCCTTGAAAAGCCCGAACTCGTGGCATTCTGTACCATCCGCGTTACCCCGATTTATGTCACATGGCTTGAAATCACGGCAGAGTCTTCCACAAAACTTCCTGTCGGTCAGACCATTCAGCTCGGACACATTCTTCGTCCCGACAACGCAACCAACACGGCGGTCAACTGGGTATCACGTGATGCAACGGTTGCAATCGTCGGCACAAGCGGTCTTGTCACCATCGTCGGTGTCGGCACAACGCAGATTTATTGCTACTCTGCTGACGGCTACTGCACAGGCTCCATTGAAGTCACGGGTACACAGGAAGTTGTTGAAGATGATGAAGACGACGAAAAGTATGTCATTGTCTGGTTCCCCTACAGCCAGGCTGCAGGCGGTTACATCGTCAACGGTGAAACCATCGAAGACGGAACCATCAAGATTCCGTACGGTTCTGACATTACTTTCCAACTTGTCAACAACAAGGGATACACCGTCAAGGTAGAAGGCAGCGGTGCATATTACCCCGATGAAAACGGATACTACACCGTGCACAACGTCACAGAGGACATTTCCATTCTGGTCTTCACCTCAGGCGACAACAATCTTGACGACGAAATCACCAACCAGCCCGAAAAAGAAAAATCTTTCTTTGAAAAGCTCGGTGACTTCTTCCGCAAGATCGTCCTTTGGTTCAGAAGCCTGTTCGGAATGAACTGAAAAACCACACAAAAAAGAGGCTGCAAAAGGCGGGCTCACATAGGGATTTATACGCTCCAAAACGGATATTTTTCCGAAATACTGCTTTAAAAAACCATGGCAGGCGTCAGCCTTGCCATGGTTTTTTGCATTGTCTTTCGAAAAAATCTCTCCTTTTGGAGTGCGTGCAGTTTTG
>JAFSEF010000132.1 GCA_017435865.1 Clostridia bacterium | reverse complement strand
GGGGCAGAGCCCATTGTCGCCCGTCGCAACGGGCGAAATCCTTTTCCTTACAAAAGCGCAGGAAAGTTGTTAAGAAAACCCTCGCCGGGGGTTTTCTTAAGTGCGAAGCACTATTTCAATCTCCCCGATAAACCGCAATTTATTTATCGGCACTTCCCGTGTTTTTGAAAAAAAATAAAAAGGTGATTCTCAGTCATTGTGCTGAAAATCACCTTTTGTCTTTTTTACTTTATAGGAAACTGCGTTTCCATAAAGTAAAAAATATTGTATGTCCCTGGCGAACGCACGCTTCACGTGCTCGGAGATGGACGAATCGAAAACGGTCGCCGCGTTACGGCGAAGCCGTTTTCTTGTCAGTTCCAGCCGTCCTGCAGGTCGGGTTGTCTGCCGTCCTCGGTGGGAGCCTGGTTGAATATCGAAGAATTTTCGGGGATCACTTCTGTCGGTTCAGCCGAAACGAGTACGCTCGATTCTTCCGTTGCGGCAGGATCACTCGGAACGGTCAGGTCTTCTTCCGTGACCTGTTCCGTCGGTTGCACATCGCTTGCACCCTCTTGTGTCGGGTCGGAAACGGATGTCGGATCGGTCAGGGTCGTGTTTTCCGTTTCGTGCGTGGTTGCTTCTTCAACGGGTGCTGTGGTTGTCGGCAAGGGTTCTGCCTGCGAAATGCCGAGCATTGTGTCGGTCATCGTGTAAGCAATGCAGAACAGCACCACGGCAAACACCGCAACAGCGACAAGTGTTTTTTGTGCAGGCGGTTTTTCTTTCTGTTTTCCGTTGACGCGGTACCCTTGTGCATCAACAGTGCCGGGAAATTCACGGCTGAAACGGTAATATCCCTTTGTTTTTTCGGCATAAGGAGCTTTTTTGTCACCGGCATTACGCAGCAACTCCAGATATGCGGGATCATCCGCAGGAATGCCCTGCATCTGTTTTTTCATGTAATTGCGTCTGCCGGATTTTTTGTCCTTTTGCTTGTTACGGGCGGCAGCAAGCAGAAGCTGCACCTTTTCCCGTGGGGTGTGAATTGCCATGTGATCACCTTTTTTTCTGTTTTCCATTTTTTTTGCATTGCGAACGACCCCGGCTGCGAATACAATGAAAACAGAACAGTATTGAGAGGGGTCTGTGCCATGAAATGCCGACTGCTGAAAGAAAACGGAATTGAAATCAAACTGAGTCGGGAAGAATTGAATGCACTGGATATTACATATGACAAGCTCGATTATGCCAACATCGAAACGCGTCGCGTGCTGTGGACGGTGTTGGATGAAGCACGTCTGCAACTGGGAAGTGCCATCGATCTGTCCGGCAAAATGCTCATTGAGGCACAGTCGGACGGTGCGGGCGGTTGCATTCTTGATTTTACGCTGCTTCCTGTCGGTAATGAACGCAGCCGCGGAAAGCTTGTCAAACGCGACTGCTGTTGCCTGCAACTTGAAACAAACAGTGCCGATGCCGTACTGGATGCCGTGCAGGCAATGGGGGACAAGGTGACGATCTCGCTGTTTGCGGACAGAGAAAAATACCGTCTGCTTTGCAGAACCGACACGATTCCTTATGAAAAAGCATTTGCTGTTCTGACGGAGTTCGGCACACTCAGCCGCTGCAGTGCTTTACAGGAAGCAAAAACAAGGGAACACTGGCAGCTTTTGTGGGAACGCAAAGAAGCGTGATTTTACAGCGAATACAGGTGTTCAAAGCGGATGCCTTCGTCGGAAAGAACAATCTTTGTGCCGCCGTTGAAGCCGGGTTTGAAACCGGATGCCATGCCGACTTTCAGGGTGTATGTCATGCGGACACCTTCGTATTCGATGGAGAAGTTGTTCAGGTGTTCATGTCCGCAGAAAATGTTTTTGGTTGTGCCTGTTTCTTTGACAGCAGCAAAGAAGCCGTTGTCAACGGGGTTGCCTTCTGCATCACGCGGACAGCAGATTTTTTCATTCCATTCGCCCGAAGCTGCAAAGCCGTCACGCCATGCTTTTGCTTCGTTGTCCCATGCGGCATCGTAAGCGTACTGGTACTGTGCACAGGGAATGTGGAAAAATACGGTGGATTCGGTTTTTTCACCCGTTATACCGCAAATACCTCCCGCAGCCCACTTGTACCATGCAATCTGTTTTTCGTTGACGTGGGAACCGTGGGTGTCCATCATAATCAGGGAATGCACGATCTTGCTTTCATTCCCGTCTGTTTCGCGGATGTTGATGATGTAATTGCCGGTTCCCATTTCGGGGTCGCCCTTTTTGAACAGGCAATACGGACTTTGCATCATGATGTCGGCAAGGTAGTTTGCATCGCAGTTGCCCTCAGCGTCATGGTTGCCGAATACGGGTGCCCACGGTGTTTCAAAAGAATTCATAAGGTCAGTGATCCGCTTGATCGCATATACGGTAGAATCGGAGCATACAATATCACCGGAAACCGTAATGAGATCGGGCTGCACTTTTTTTACGAGCCGTTTCATGGTGGCGGAAGCAAGAAATGCGGTGAATGCACGGTAGTCATAATCCGCAAAATGCATATCGGTGAGATTGAGAATCACAAAATCCTCACCGGCCTGCTTTTCGATCACAAACGTGTCCTCAAGGGAATATATATCGTCTTGTGTCCATGTGTCGGTACTCTTTTCCCCTTCGTAACGGGTATTCAGAATTTCGTTTTTATGAAAAAGAGCAAAAATGGCCTGTCTCAACCCCGTCATGCGTACATACCCTCCGTTTTCGTCCGCGGCAAAGGCAACTGTGCCGATTGCAGAAAAAATCATTGCAATGCAAAGAATCACGCTGATTGCTTTTTTCATGTCTATCAGCTCCTTATTCAGCATTTTTTAATGTTTTTATGACAGCATTACGGTTGTAGCTTTTAAAGAAGAAGCTGCCTGCCACAAGAACATCCGCACCTGCTTTTGCACATTGTGAACAGGTAATGCCATCGATGCCGCCGTCCACCTGAATGTGGGTCTGTAAGCCCTGACGTTCAATTTCTTTACGCAGGCTTTCGATTTTGGGCAGCATTTCGGGCATGAATTTCTGACCGCCGAAACCGGGTTCCACGGTCATGGCAAGCACCATGAACAGCTTGGACAAATACGGGAACACGGATTCCGCAGGAGTTGCGGGTTTGAGAGCAATGCAGGGTTTGATGCCGTTTGCAAGCATATAATCGATCAGCGGCATCGGATCGTCCACCGCTTCAATGTGAAAACTGATGATGTCTGCACCTGCATCTTTGAAAACGGGAATCCATTTCATCGGATCGCTTGTCATCAGATGCACGTCAAAGGGAATGTTGACGCTTTTGCGTAACATGGCTGTGATGGAAGGGCTGAAACCGAGATTCGGAACAAAATGACCGTCCATAACGTCGATATGTGCCCAATGGGCACCAAAAACCTGGATGCTTATAATTTCTCTTTCAAGCTTGCCTGCATCGGCAGCCAGCAAAGAGGGAGATACAATATTCATTCGGAACACTCCTTTCGTCCTTTTATTATACAACATGAAAAAAGGAATTGCAATTTGTTTTTGCGTGGCAGGTAAGGAAAAAGCTATTGATTTTTCTTTATGAATATTGTATTATGATAGTATATCATGGGAAGGTGTGTGTCACTTTTCCGGAATAAGGAGTTATGAATTATGATGAAAAAAATCACTGCTGTGATTGTATGCGTTCTGTGCATGGCTATGCTGTTGACCGGTTGTCTGTTTGATGATCCCGCAACAGGCAATGTGCCCCCTTCTGCAGGCGACGATCAAGTCGTGAACGACGGTGGAAATGCAGGCAACGATGCACAGTATGATGCGGCATTGTATGATAATGATGTGGCTCAGTTGGAACTCATTACCTCGGGTACATTTTATTTCAAGGGCAGCATGACGGATGAAAACGGCGAAACCACACCGATGGAAATGGCTTGTTATCCCGGCGGTTCTTATATGGCTTCCGAAATGGAAGGTGTGACCATCGGTTTTATGAACATCGGTGAGGAGTACTATATGGTATTCCCTGCAGGCGAATGTGCACTGCTGCTTGATGAAGAAGTCTGCAAGACAATGGATCTCGATCCCACGGAAATGAAAATGGATACTTCCTCTCTTTCTTTGGGTGAAGTCAAGGACGAACTGCTTGTGGATACGGCCGATGCTTTGCTTGACAACAAAATCGTGACCTGCCGTACCTATCAGCAGCCCAGCGGTAATTTTGTAAAGACTTATATCCATGAAGGCTTTCTTGCCCGTATGTCTCAGGTTGCTGCTGACGGCACCACTGTGAGTACAATGGATATTGAAATTCTTACCGGCAGCATTCCTGCCGACAAGAGTGCGATTCCCGATAACTACAAAATCTACAACGGCAGCATCGGTATGATGAGCTTTATGATGAAGTTTGCATCCTCGGTTGATATGGATGCGATCATGGCAGAATGAGAACCGCTTTTGTAACAGGCGGCAGCGGCGGCATCGGGCAGGCGGTTGTGCGTGCACTGTGCGATGCAGGATATAATGTCACGTTTACTTACTGCCGTTCTGCTGAAAAGGCTGCTTCATTTGCACGCAGTGTGTACGCCCGTGCAGTTTTCTGTGATCTGACGGATTCCGGTTGTGTCAATGCCGTTGCACAGGCGTTTGTGCAACAGTGCGGTGCCCCTGATGTGCTTGTCAACTGTGCAGGCATTTCCGAGTGGGGATTGTTTGACATGGTCAGCGATGAACAGTGGAACCGTTTACGCGGGACCAACCTTGACGGTGTATTCTATGTGTGCCGTGCTTTTGTTCCGTTCATGCTCGGCAAAAAAAGCGGCAGCATCGTGAATATCGGCTCCGTGTGGGGAGAAACGGGTGCTTCCTGTGAAGTTGCTTATTCCGCAACAAAGGCAGGTGTGTCCGGACTGACCAAGGCATTGGCAAAAGAACTCGCCCCCTCAGGCATCACTGTCAACTGTGTGGCACCCGGTGCCGTAAAAACAAGTATGATGGATCGCTTTTCCGAAACGGAAATAAAAGAACTGTGTGAAGAAATTCCCGTCGGGCGGCTTGCCGAACCTGCGGAAATCGCACAGGCTGTTTTGTTCCTTGCAAATGCACCGTATATTACGGGGCAGTGTCTCGGCGTGAACGGCGGATTATATATTTAAAAATGAGGAATTGATATGAAAAAAATGCAGAACACAAAACGTGCCCTTGCACTCTTGCTTGTGATGTTGATGATGTTCCCGATTGCCGGTATCCGTGCCGATGCCGCTACGGTTGAAACCATCACGGACAGTACGCTCAAGCAGGCATATCTTACACAATTCAATTCGGTTGTTAATTCCGTTAAAAAGAATCGTCCCGGTGTCACCATCAAGGCAACGGGTGAGCTGCTGACGGATGAACTGGCTGCAGATGACAAGATGGCACAGTTGGGCGGCATCGTTGTGCAGAATGTTTTTGCAAACGACAATTCCCTTACTGCAGACCTGATGGATGCATTTTCTGCAGACGGAAATACCGAAAAGGTCAAGGTCAAAACCGTTACCTATGACAAAGGGGAAGCCGGAAACGACAAACTCCCCGTAGCAGGGAAAGACTATGTCAGCGACCTGTCTATGGATTGCAAGTTTACCATGAAAAAACTTCGCAGTGACGTAAAAAAGACGACCGAAATCATGATTCAGTTCCCTGATTGTAAGCTGACCGATGCACTCAGCAACGATATGGCAAAGGTGTTTGACCTTCCCGTCAACACAAGCCTCAATCTGGATGAAGAAAACAGCGTTGTGCTGGAAGACGGTGTTTTCCAGATCGACGATATTTATTGTACGGATGCGTATGTTGACATTATTTATGACGACAATATGCAGCTTGTCACTTACACAAGCAACATCACATATAATGTGACCGTGCGTATGTTTACCGTGCTCGAATCCCTGTGGCCGATTGCTTTCAAGGGACTTGCAGGTCTCGGTTTCAACACGGGGGAAATTGCAAAATTCAATCCCATCACTGTCATTATGAGTCTGATCGGTATTTTTACGGGTTTTGATCCCGATGCCGCACTCAGCAGTTCGGATATGTTTGCAAAGTACAATGTGAAATACCAGATGTACAAACTGGACTGGACCCCCCGTTATTACGGAGATGTCAACGGCGACAACAGAGTCGAAGCCGATGATGCAAGAGCCATTCTGCGTGCTGCCGTCGGACTTGCAAACTTTGTAAAAGCTTCCGACCGTCATTATGCTGACATGGATTTCAACAGCACGATTTCTGCTGCCGATGCAAGACTTGCACTGCGTGTGTCTGTTAAACTCGAAAAGAAATTCACTTCTTACGAAATGCGGCAGGAGCAGATCAACGGCAACTGGGAGGATCCCGAAGAGCCGGAGGAACCGCCCGTTGTGCCCGAAGAACCTGATGTTCCGGAGATTCCGTTTGACTGAGAAAACGGCACGCCCGAACCTGTGACTTGACAAAAATTAAAAAATATTGTATATTAACAAACAATGCAATATGCTTGAAAGGATTTGAATTGACATGGCTGATGTATATGAGCTGCCTGCTGCAGTTGTTGAACAGCTCAAACAGGAGCTCAAAGAGCTTCGTACCACCGGCAGAAATGATATTGCCGAAAAAATCAAGGAGGCAAAGTCTTTCGGGGATCTTTCCGAAAATGCCGAATATGATGAGGCGAAGTCAGACCAGGCAAAGCTTGAGGCTCGCATTCAGGAAATTGAATACACCTTGAGCAACTGCGTGATTCTTGATGAATCCGCACTGACCACCGAACGTGTGCATACGGGTCTTTCCGTAAAAGTGCATGACAAGATGTTCAATGAAGATGTGATTTATCATATCGTAAACGCACCGCAGGCAAGTCCGCTTGAAAACAAGATTTCCGACGAATCTCCTGTCGGTAAAGCTTTGATGAACAAGTGTGTCGGTGACACTGTGGCGGTTGAAATTCCCGCAGGTGTGAACGAATTCGTCATTCTCGAAATCTTTAAATAAGCAAATCGCCGCCCGGATTTTTTCCGGACGGTGCTTGTTTTACTTTATAGGAAACTGCGTTTCCATAAAGTAAAACATATTGTATGTCCCTCCGAACGCACGCTTCACGTGCTCGGAGATGGACGAATCGAAAACGGTCGCCGCGTTACGGCGAAGCCGTTTTCTTGCTTAATAGGATATTTTTTGCAGAAAAAACGGTTTTGTTTGCAAAAAAAGAAGGTGTTTGCATGGTAGTTGCCGCAGTTCTTGCAGGCGGCAGCGGCACTCGTATGGGGGCTGCTGCACCCAAACAATATTTGTTGCTCGGAAACGAACCCATTCTTGTGCACAGTGTGCGTGCTTTTGTAAACCATGAGCAGGTGGATGCGGTTTGTGTTGTTGTGCCTGCCGCTTACAAACAGGAAACAGAAGAATTGCTTGCATCGTATTTTGCGGATGCGGCAGAAATTGCCGTTATTGCAGGCGGTGCAAACCGCAGTTTATCGCTGCTGAATGCCGCAAAGCATTTTGCGGAAACCTGTCCGCCCGATTGTGTGTTTCTGACGCATGATGCGGTGCGACCCTTTGTGACAAAACGCATGATCGATGACAGCATTGCCGCGTGTCGGAAGTACGGTGCTGTCGGTACGGTTGTGCCTGCCGTGGATACGCTGCTGCTGAGTGAGGACGGACATTTCATTTCTTCCGTGCCGCCACGCAGTACCGCTTTTCATGCACAGACGCCGCAGACATTCAACCTCGGTGATCTGACTTCATTGCTCACACAGGCAAGTGAAGAGCAGCTTGCTGCGTTTACGGACGGCTGTTCCGTTTTTCTTGCAGCAGGGAAGCGTGTGTACATGGTGCAGGGTGAACCGTATAATATTAAAATCACATATCCCGACGATCTTATCCGCGGGGAAGAGATACTCAAAAAGCATTTCTGATTTTTCAGATGAAAGGATCGAATATGGCATCCATAACTGTTGTTGTAACTTCTCATAATACCGACGAAGCAGGTCTGCGTTGGTCGCTTGAAAGCCTTGTCGAACAGACGGTGGAGGATTTTGACGTTGTCATGGTGGATGACGGCACAACCGAAGCCGCTGCAAAAGTGTTTGTCGAATACTGTGATGATTACGACGGTTTTATGACTGTTGTGAGCGAAACCAAGGGTACAGCCGCATCGCGAAATGCAGGTGCACTCAAGGCAAAGGGTGACTTTTTACTGTTTCTGGATGGCGGAGATTACATTGCTCCCGAAACGGTGGAGCGTTTCCGCACAACACAGGAAGCTACCAAAGCGGATCTTCTCTGTAACCGTTATTATTTCTCGGGCGAAGGTGAACCCGGCTACGACAGCTGGTCGGAACAGATCTGCGTTGTTCCTTCCGTGGACAGATTGGACCGTGCCCTCATCAACACCTGTGATCTGGACGGTAAGCTGTTCAGCAGACGCTTTTTTGACCTTTACAGCCTGCGTTTTCCCGAACAGAATGTCGCTTATAATGCATGGTTTACCATGAAATGTGCTCTCAGCGGAGCAAAAATTGCAGGTTGTGCCGGAGCTATTTATGAAAAAAAGAGCAATCCGCTGTTCGGTGAAGCAAAGCCGACGGCTGCTTCTTTCAGAATGTTCACGGCTGTATATGACGAAATCCTCGGATGGGTACGCGGTGTGATTGAAGAAGAAACAGGCACACTCGACGGCGACGAATATTCTTATCAGGAAACACTGACCGTGTATTTCCAGTTGCTGACGGACCGTTTTTACAGAGCATTCTGGTACCTCGACAATGAAGTGCTTGAGCTGCTGCGTCAGAAACTCGAAGAACTCAGCACTCCTTTGCAGGAAGAACGTCGCAAGAAAATCAATGAAAAGAATCTTGACATCCGTTTTCCGTCCATGTATATCCGCATTGAGGACGCGGTGCAGATGCCCCTGTTCAGTATGCTCATCGATGTCAATGAGACCGAAAAACTCGATGCACTCATCCGTTCTTTCTATTGTCAGAAATTCCCGTTCTTTGATCTTTGGGTCAAGCAGAGCGACTATGACTCAGGCTATTATCCGGCAGAATGGAAAAATGCACCGAACCTGCATCTGTTGCCCGATGACGGTTTCTTTGCAAAAGCAAGACAGGATTGTGCAGGCATTGCCATCAACGTCAAGGATGCCGCTGCGATCGACAGTTCGGTTCTCAGCGAGCTTGCAACCGCAAAAATGCCGCGTTCGCTTGTACAGTACAAATTTGCAGCTCTGCGTAAATCAAAAGGTGCAAAAACCTACCTCAAAGGCAAGGGATTCAATATCAGATAACACAACGAAAAGACCTGCAGATGCAGGTTTTTTTTGCAAATTGGAGTTTATCGGGGAAGTTGTTTTTGCACAGACCGACCTCCACCATCCCTTGTCGCCCCTGAAAGGGGAGATGCCCAAAGGGCAGAGGGGTTTACGAAAAGAACAGACTTTATTGACCGATTTTGTACAGATTTGGTTAACCCCTCTGTCACTTCGTGACATCTCC
>JAFSEF010000131.1 GCA_017435865.1 Clostridia bacterium | reverse complement strand
CGCCCTGTGCCGAACGGCATGCAGGGTGGTGTGAGAGGGCGATTAATTTCGCCCTACTCGATTGGTTTATTCTGTTTTGAATTTTTTCCAGGGTTTGTATGCAAGCAGACAGCACAGAATGCCGATTGCCGCAATCACCAGCCAGCTGCCGATTGTGACGGTCCAGCCTGCATATTGTTTTGTCAGTGCAAAACCTTCTGTTGCCAATGCACTGCCGACATAGGTCAGTGAGTTGATAAGTCCCGACATGGTGGAAACAATACCGTATTTTTCGAACTTTGCAGGTACAACACACACAAGGAACAGATTGACCCCATGCATACAACCTGTGATGATGGCAGCAAGTGCAAGCGAAATGTACTCATTTTTGTCATAGCAGAAAAACAGCACAATGCTGAATGCAAGTCCTGCCGTAAAAATGGTGGCTGCAGCAAGAATTTCATCGGAGACGAATTTTTTCTGCACAAGCTGTGCGATTTTCAGAAACAGCATTCCGATGATGGGAATCAATACCGATTTGAGAATGGCGCTGTTTGAATCCATGCCGAATGTTTCCATCATAAAAGAGGGAACCCATGTGGAAACACCGTCACGCAGCATACCCTGCATGATAATTGCAACGGCAATGAACAGAATGCCTGAAGAAAGCAATGCTTTTTTTGAAAGTTTGTTTTCGGGGGCAGGTTCTTTCTTTTTGCGGATGGTCGGGCCCGGTTGCGGTGTTTTTTTTGACAGGAAGATCCACAGCAGGTCGATGATGCAACACAGAAATGCCGAGAAATAAAAAACATGTTTCCATGAGAAATAGGGGATCCATACAAGCGATGCGGTCAGGTAAATAAAAACCGTTCCGCTGATGCCTGCCACGTTGACATTGACACAGGTTTTGCTGTAGGCTTCTTCGTCCATGGATGCCGCCATGATGCGTACAAGCGGCGGCCACATCATGGATTGTGCAAAACCGTTGATGCACCACAACACAGCACGGATGTAAGGATCGGGAATGAGAGCCATCAGAAAGTTGATGATCGTGGTGGCGGTCAGACCGCAGGTGATGAGATTACGCGGTTTGAATTTGTCACCCAATACACCGCTGACAATCTGTCCGATGCCGTATGAGATGAGTGCCAGCGTATCTGCCAGTGCTGCATCCGCTTCACCGATGCCTTCAAAGGCGATGATTTCAGCAATGACGATGGCATAGTTTTTTCTTGTGATATAGCTGCCGAAATAAATCAGAGGGCACAGAACACTTAGCAGTTTTGTGCCGTCGACAGTGGTTTGCTTTTGTAATGTGCTCATTTTCTTCCTGTTGAGCCGAAACCGCCTTCACCGCGGACGGTGTCCGAGAGCTCTTCCGTTTCTTCGAATTGAGCCTGCATAACGGGAACCAGCAAAAGCTGCGAAATTCGTTCACCGGGTTCAACGGTTTGTGCCGCATCTCCGTGGTTGTGCAATGCAACCATGATTTCACCGCGGTAATCGGAATCAATGACGCCGACTTTGTTGGCAGGAGCAAGTCCGCGTTTTGTGGCAAGACCGCTTCTTGCAAAATTGAGTCCTGCATACCCTTCGGGAATTTCCATAGCAATACCTGTGTGCAAAAGAACGGTCTGACCCGGCTGAATCACAACGGGTTGTTCCATACAGGCATACAGGTCAGCGCCTGCAGAAAAGGGAGTGCCGTAAGTCGGCATGACGGCATCGGGGACAAGTTTTTTAAATTTTACAAGCATTAAAAAAACTCCTTTATAATATTTCAGAAACAGTACGGGAAAATTATAGATACATTTTTTTGTTTTGTCAATCTGTTTTTCAATTTACTGTAAGGTTAATACTGTATTTTATATATAAAGTTATGCAAAAATCGGTTGCATTCGACATTTGTGTATGGTATTATAAAACATAACTTTTTAATGCCGGAGTATTTATGAACTGTTTATATAATATTTTTATCCGTTCTTATTGCCTGCGTGAAGTGCCTGATGAAGAGTTTTTCGCACTGATTGAAGATATCTATTTTTCCGAAGAAGTGCAGAGTCTGGAGCGTTTTCCGCAGCACAGCACAGTCAACCGCCTGAATCATATCACCTCTGTTGCCTACATGACATATTGCCTTGCAAAAAAGTTCAATCTCGATTGCAAAGCTGCAGCAAGAGGTGCGGTGCTGCATGATTTGTTTTATTATGACTGGCATGACAAGAGTTGGGATCATCGTCCCAGCGGCTATCGTCATCCGGGGTTTGCGGTTGTCAATGCACGCATTCTTTGCGGCGGTACGCCCGGTAAAAAGGAAGAAAACATGATTCTTCGTCATATGTGGCCGCTGACCCCCATTCCGCCGAAGTACAAAGAAGGTTGGCTGCTGACCTTTGCGGATAAGTACTGTGCAAATTGCGAAATGTTGCTTGCAAAGGAAGGCAAATTCTACCGTCGTTTCCGTGCGGATGTCAGTATTTGTAAAAAGAGAGTGAAAAAATGATAACAGCCTGTAATTATATCTTTATGTTTTTTGCATACAGTGCATGCGGTTGGTTCGGTGAATCGTTATACCGCACTGCAGGTGCATTTCTGCGAAAAGGGGGAGACCGCCGTGTCATCAACAGCGGTTTTCTCTATGGTCCCATTTGCCCGATTTACGGAGCAGGTGCAATTACTTTTACCGTAGCACTTGTCAACACAGGGCTTGCAACACCTGATTTTATCGGTTTTGTCCGTGTGTTTTTCATCGGTATGATTCTTGCCGATATTGTCGAATACGTCACTTCATATCTCATGGAAAAGCTTTTCAATGCCCGTTGGTGGGATTATTCCAACAACTTCCTCAATCTGCACGGAAGAATCTGTTTCAAGCATTCCATCATCTGGGGCTTTGCTTCACTGTTGTTTGTGTACGGCATCAATCCGCTGTACGAATACATCAGAAGTTTCATTCCCGATGCTTCTTTGGTTATTATCACCGTTGCCATTCTGTTGTTGTTCGCATTCGACCTTGTTATGACAGTGTATGCCACCATTGACGTGCGTAAGTTCATTGTCAAATTCAATGATTTTAAGAATACCGTCAATGTCATCGGCACTCTCATCAAAGACAGCTCCGAAGGCATGGCAGAGGATGTCCGTGAGGCAATCCGTTCGCAGTTCAGCGGCCTGCCCGAACAGTTTGCAGATGTCAGGGAACAGTTTGACCGTTTGCTCGGCGGCAAAACGGAAGGCAATAAAAAAGTCAGAGGCAGCAAAATGTTCCGCAAAGCCGGCACTTTGCCCAAGCGTATTGAAGAGTATCTGGACAAAGCAGACGAAGGCTTCAAAAAGTACGGTGTGCCTGTTCCCGATAAGCAGACATCGGATATACAGAACAAGGAAAACGCACCGGAAGAAAAAAAATAAAAAATTAGCAAAAAAAGTGTTGACAACGCGGGTTAAAGTGTGTATAATAACTCGCGTAGTCCAAATGGCCCGGTAGTTCAGTTGGTTAGAACGCTAGCCTGTCACGCTAGAGGTCGACGGTTCGAGCCCGTTCCGGGTCGCCATTTTTGCTGCTATGGCTCAGGAGGTAGAGCGCATCCTTGGTAAGGATGAGGTCACCAGTTCGACTCTGGTTAGCAGCTCCAAAAACCTTGAAAACCCTCGGTTTTCAAGGTTTTTTGCTATTTTACGGCAAATTCCAAATCACCTCAGATCGTCTCCCTGAATCGCAGTTTTTCACATAGGGAGACGGGCTGTCATGAGACAAAAAAATCACGATGAACAGAACGCAAAACAAGATTTTTGAAGAAATATTTGAACCGTTCACGAACTCCGTTCAAAAAACGGTGCTGATCTGAAGTCAGTCACCGTCTTTGCTTGCATTCAATGCAGCTGTTCTTCGGTTTCTTTTTTGACATATCGGGATGCAAGCTATGGCTTGCTTTTATCGATTGTGATGCCTTTATTGTAATGTTTTTATGCAGAAGCTGTTCGGTTTGTGTTTGTTTTGAATTTTTTCTTGAACTTAATGCTTTAATGTGCTATATTATGTTTAATGCACATTGAATAGAAATATAATTGAAAGGTGTTAAAAGCTATGAAGAATCAAAAAAACGGCAAATCCCTTCTTTCCGTTTTGCTTGCAGTGATCATGGTGTTTACCGTAATCGCTCCGATTGCGGTATTTGCAGCATCGGTGGACGAAAGCAAACTCAAGGAAGGCACGTTCCTGACGTCAAAAACGGAATATGCGGTGGCTCCCGGTGTAACCGAAGCACGTATTACGACCAATGACAGTACCGGCGTTAATCAGGTCACGGCTTATGTGCTTGAAATTGATATGACTAACCCCGATACAAGCATTATTGCCAGTTATAAAGATTATGACGGCAACAATTACGGCTTTGCAAGAGTTCGTGATCAGGCATATTCTGCAGAAGCAAAACGAGGCGTCGATGTTGTCGCAGGTGTCAATGCAGACTTCTTTAACATGCATACCGGCGAAACACAGGGGGCCCTTGTTATGAACGGAACTGTCTATCATGCAGCAGACGGCAGGCCGTATTTCGGCATTACTGCATCCGGTGAAGCAGTTATCAGCACCGGTAAACTGACTGACGACATTGTTGAAGCAGTCGGTGGTCTTTGCCTGCTTGTGCAGAACGGTAAAGTCACACAGGATGCATATACCAACGGTTACGGTGCAGTCCTCAACCCCAGAACTGCAGTCGGTATCAAGGCTGACGGAACGGTGCTTATGTATGTCAGCGACGGCAGACAGCCTCCTTACTCCGTTGGTCAGTATTTTACAGACCTTGCACACAGTCTGGTGGCACTTGGTTGTGAAACCGCTCTGTGTCTTGACGGTGGCGGCTCCGCAACGTTCGTTTCTCAGCGTGAAGGTTCCGGTGATCTTGTTTGCAGAAACAAACCTTCTGACCAGGTTGAAAGAGAAGTTACTTCTTCTCTGCTTGTTTGCTCTTCTGCAGAACCTTCCGATCCCCCTGTTGATGACCCCAATGTTGGTGAACACTGTCACGATTATGCATTTGATGGCAAAAACCTGACCTGCGGTATTTGTGATCATACAGAACCGGTTGGCACATACACCGGCTTTGCAACCAATGCAACAAGCGGCAAGAATATGTATATTCTCCATGGTAAAGTAATGACCGGTTGGTTCGTTCTTGACACGGCTGATTACCTGTTTGATGAAAACGGTGAAGCTATGAGCGGTACGGTTGCGTATAAAGGCTTCACCTATGAATGCGACGAAAACGGTAAACTCAAAATGGGTGCTCTTGTTCAGAATAATGACAAGACTTATTCCTACTATATCAATGGTGAGTCGCTGGAAGGCTGGTTCTGGTTGAACGACGGTTGGTATTACTTCAGAAGAGCCGACCACAAGACCTATATCGGTTCTCTTTATGTCTACAAGGATGAACACAGCCCCGGAATGCTTTATAAGTTTGGTGCAGACAGCAAGCTTGTCAGAGGTGCATTTGTCGAAACAACAGACGGAACATCTTATTATTGGGGCCCCGAAGTAAAAACCGGCCTGACCACCATTGACGGCAAACTGTATTACTTCAGCACTGAAAATACTTACATGCTGAAGAACGACAGCGTCGAAGTCGACGGAACTGTTTATGCATTCGGTGCAAATGGTGTCTTTGTTCACTACGGTGCACATATCGATGAAGATGGCGATGAAGAAGGTCTTTGCGACATCTGTTCTCCGAAACCGGTAAGAGATCTCGGTGACGTTGACGGTGACTATAAAGTTTCTTCCGCGGATGCTCGTCTTGCATTGCGTTTTTCTGTTAAACTTGAAACATTGACAGAAAAACAGCAGCTCTTTGCAGATGTTGATAAGAGCGGTGCTGTCGATTCGTCTGACGCTCGTTTGATTCTTCGTGCAGCTGTCGGATTGGAAGATCTGAAAGAATGGATGAAGTAACAACACAAATCAATTTCAATAATTTGACAAGCAAACCACCGTATCTTTCGACACGGTGGTTTGCTTCAGTCTGTCAAAACGCATTCGCTTGTTCATTAATTTACACTTGTACGATTGTAATCCTGCCGGCGGTGTGATATAATCAGCGTGTGATACCTGAAACGGGGGTGTGCTGATGTCTGATTACATCAAAGAACTGCGTGCAATTGTGGGGCATCGTCCCTTGTTGCAGGTGGGTGCCGGGGTGATTGTTGCAGATGCCGAAAACCGGATTCTGTTGCAGCTGCGAAGTGATAATCATTGCTGGGGATATGCAGGCGGTTCGGTCGAATTGGATGAAAAAGTCGAGGATGCAGCCAAGCGGGAGTTGTTTGAAGAAACGGGTCTGACGGCTGAACGATTGGAGCTGTTTGGTATTTTTTCAGGCAAAGAAACGCACTATGTTTATCCGAACGGTGATGAAGTGTCAAATATCGACATTGTGTATGTGTGTCGGGAATATGCGGGCACGCTGAAATGTCAGGACGGGGAAGTGGATGCATTGCAGTTTTTCCGCCTTGATGAAATTCCCGACAATATTTCCGCACCGCTTCGGGTGCCGTTGCAAAAATATATAGAGCAAAACAGCTGCGGGAACTTTTGCAACCGTTGCAAAAATGTGCAGGAGGACAGAACATGAAGCATTATCTTTTGCCTGCAAACGGGCAGTTTTATAAAGCCAATCTGCATTCGCATTCCACCGTGTCCGACGGTACGCTCACACCTGCGCAGATGAAAGAGCTTTATAAAGCAAGAGGTTACAGCATTCTTTGCTGCACCGACCATGAAATTATGATTCCGCACCATGACCTGACGGATGAAGATTTTCTGATGCTCACAGGCTTTGAAATTGGATTTGATGAAAACTGGCGGCCTGATTTTCTGGATGCAAAAGTGTGTGATCTGTGTGTGATCGCACTTGACAAGAATAACATCACACAGCCGTGTTTTCACAGGACAAAGTACCACAATCCCGATCGCAATGCGGAAATCTGCTTCGATGAAAATGAGCCAGATTTTGAACGTGAATACAACGCAGATTGCATCAACACAGCCATCGCAAAGTGCCGCGAAAAGGGATTCTTTGTGACCTACAACCACCCGACGTGGTCGCTTGAGCATTACGAGGATTACATAAAATACAAGGGCATGAATGCCATGGAGATCTGCAATTATTCGAGCTTCATTGACGGCTATGACGAGTATAATGCCAAGGCTTACGATGATTATCTGCGAAAGGATCAACGCATTTTCTGCCTTGCAACGGACGACAACCACAACCGCCGTGACCCTGCGGGCAGAATGTGGGATTCGTTCGGTGCATTCACCATGATCAAAGCAAAATCCCTGACCTACGAAAGTGTAGCCGAAGCACTCAAAAACGGATGGTTTTATGCTTCGCAGGGACCCGAAATCTATGGTCTTTGGATGGAAGACGGCAGACTCCATGTGGAATGCTCGCCTGCCGACAAGGTTGTGTGCACGGTCAACAAAAGAAGATGTATGTCCCGTTATAACGAGCAGACAGGGGAAATCACCCATGCCGTGTTTGAAATCCTTAAAACCGACGGATTTTTCCGCGTTACCGTCATCGACAAAAACGGCAGAAAAGCCGACACCAATGCCTTTTTTACGGACACCCTCAATGTTCCGTATTTTGAACCCGAAGAATAAAAAGCACCGCATCCCGAAGCCGTTTCTTGGCAGGGATGCGGTGTGTTTTTATTGTTATTTGATATTAACAGGCAGCTCCCAACGGTAGTCTTCAATCCATTCGTAGGTGTAGAAATTTCTTGCACGGATGACCAGCTTGTCCTTGTAAACCTCTGCAGTTACACCGAGGCTGAGAATATCCTCACCGGTGATGTCATCTTCGGAGTACAACGCACTGGGCAGCAGCAGGCTGTAGAAATTGTCGGACACGGTTACGAGTGTATCCGCATGGAAATTCTTGTGCAGATGTCCGCAGACATACACGGTGGTAAGCCCTTCGTCTGCATACTTTTTGACAACTGCCTTGAGCTTGTCGGATGCTTCGCCGAGGTTTCTGGAAGCCGGGACATTCGCATCATCATGCGTTCCCATGAGCAATTCGTGCGAAATAATGAAGCAGGGCATACCCGTTTTTGCGGCTTCTGCGAGCAGGGAATCGACCCATGCGATCTGCGTGTCGGAAATG
>JAFSEF010000130.1 GCA_017435865.1 Clostridia bacterium | reverse complement strand
TCTTTTTCAGTCGTTGTTTAATTTTCAAGGTCCGTTCTCGCTTCGTTCAGCTCTGTGCCTCTCTCGCGAGTGCCTGACTATATTACCACATCTTCTCGCGTTTGTCAAGTACTTTTTTTAACTTTTTTAAAAGTTTTTTTCATACTCTCTTTTCGCTCCGGCTTCCTGTTCGCTGTCTTCCTGCGCCTGCAGTTGCTGCTCAGGTTCCCTTCGCTCTCGCGTTTGTCTGTGTTGTTCAGTGCTCACTTGTTATACACCTTTTTTGAGCATTTGTCAAGCCTTTTTTTAAACTTTTTTCATCTTTTTTTGAAGTTTTTTTGACGTATACAATATCTTGTTGTTTTTGGTCAATTTAACCACAAGAGGTAACTTTTATATTGCATATTGCACATATGAACGTGGAACAATTTAGACAGAATCAATAAACAGGGAGCACAAATGCATGAAATTGAAACAAATCAAAATTCGTCATCTGACAGCTGCTTTGGTCTGTCTTTGCATAGTCCTTTCAGGCTGTGTTTTTGTAAGCGGAGAATATTTCTCTATATATAATGAAAAAGAAAATTCGGATGCTTTATCAAAACTCGGTTCGCGAGGTGAAGAAGTTCGCAAAATACAGAATAAGCTCAAGGAACTCGGATATTATTCCCACAAGGTGGACGGAATATACGGAGCACGTACCCAGAGTGCCGTCAAAGCTTTCCAACGCAACTGCGGAATTACGGCGGACGGCATAGCAGGTCCCAAAACATTATTATATTTAGGACTTGGCGGCTCGTCGGGCGGCACCTACTCTTCCAATGATGTGTATCTCCTTGCAAAGCTGATTGCTGCAGAAGCACGCGGCGAAAGTTACACGGGACAGGTTGCGGTTGGTGCCGTTGTGCTCAACCGCGTGGAACACGGATCTTTCCCCGACTCTATCTCCGGTGTTATTTATCAGAGCGGTGCTTTTTCCGCTGTCAAGGACAGCAACTGGAATGTGGCCCCAAATGCAACTTCACAGAAAGCTGCACAGGACGCGATCAACGGTTGGGATCCCTCGGGCGGTGCGATCTATTATTACAATCCAAAAACCGCACAAAGTAACTGGATCCGATCCAGGCCGATCATTGCGACCATCGGCAATCATGTGTTCTGTGCTTGATCGGATATTGAAAAAAGCATCCTCATCGGATGCTTTTTTGTTCTGTTCAGTCTACCAGTTCCTTGAGGACTTCCACTTTTTTGTCATCCTCTTTACGGTTATTGATTGTACTTTCAAGCATTGTGCGTACATCAGCGACTGCTTTGCGGATTTTTTCTTTTTTTTCGTCGCTGCAATCATCAAGCAGCTCTTTTTCTGCTTTTGCAAGATATTTCATTGCTTTTCGGATATCACGCGACTGATTGAACTGCGGAAAACGCGGATCGTTTACGTCGGCAACATCCCCCGTCGCAATACTTACAATCAGTTTCAGAGCCGTGTTGTTTGTACCGAGTTCATGTTCCTGCCCCTCAAAATACCAGCTTGTATCGGGGAACCATGCCGTTGCGGCATCGATTGTCTGATCGGGTGACAAACGGCTGTCGGGGTTGGCTGTCAGTGTGGTGCCGCATTTGGTCCAACGGGTACCCGGAACGGTGGATTCGATCTGAATGACCGAGTCGGAATTGGTTTTGTCGGCACTGTCAAAAAGATTCAGGAAACCGAAATCCGATTTCACGCCGCCGAAGGTGATGTTATAGCCTGCAATAAAATAAAACTGTATGCCGCATTTGTCACGCAGCGAATACATTCTGTTTTGCAGATTGCACTGTGCTGCATGGTAACGATACGCTTCGGTTTTGACGGTTTCATATCTTCTGACGGTATGACTACGGTTTCCGCCGAAGAGTTTTTGTTCAAGTCCTGCAAAACGGTTTTTGGGGATGAGTGCCATAAAGGTACTGATGTTCAACAGCAGATTATCAAGCAGACCGTCCACAAGTTTTACGAGCAGACCGTTGACGGCTTTACGGTCTATAAGAGATATACATTTATATAATATATCATTATCAAGTGCATCACGCAGCATGGTGTCATAGAATTTTTTATCCCAGTCTGCACCGCCGTTGCAGGATAGTAGATCGGCAAGACCGTCGCTGCCGTCCCATGCACCGACCACCGATATGACTTTCTGCACAAGGTTATCGCCTGTGCAACCGTCATCGGTGTAATATTTATCGAGATACGCACTGACAACCGTTGCACCCATGCTCATGGGAACAAGAATGACCTGCTTGGCTCCTGTTTTATCTTTCTGATCTTCAATGACCTGCTGCAACATAGTGTGCAGCTTGTCAGCATCGGCATATAAATCGGAAAAAGTGGAATAGTTGAAGCAGTACATATTTTCTCTGCCGTACTCCGCTGCCAGTTCACGGCACGGAATATCAACATAAATGCGTTGCAGCAGACTTTTGCTTTCATCGTCGGTTGGTTTGCCTGTTGCAAAGTCTACTTTGCTGAGTTCTTCAAACGAACGTGCTCCGTAAATACGTACATCTACTTCTTCAGGCAGATTCCCGTTGTCATCCACCGAGCACCAACGCAAAAGATCCTGCATAACGGCATCAATGTGTTTCTTCTGTACGGCATCATTGCCGGTCAGAGCTGTCTGCAGTGCACGCAGTGCAAAAGATGCAATACGCCTTTTGCCACCTTTTGGATAGTTGTAAAACAAAACTTCGCTGTCACCGGGAAACAGATTCCAACGGTGATCGGGGTCATGCCGCAAAGAGGACCATGTCTGCCCGATTCCCGTTACGAAAACAATGGGAGCCGTGGCTTTTCTGCTTTCGTTTTTCATTTTTTCTCTTCTCCTTTAAAAAAGATTCAGCGTTTTGCCATCTGCAATGCTTCTTCCACGGTGGCAGGAAAATGATCCGCACCGAGAGCATCATAGAAGCCTGCTTTTTTTAACACCTTCATCGGATGTTCATTGACGTGTGAGAGCAAAAGCGTGATGTTCTTTTCGTTACACATTGCGTGCAGTTCTTCAATACGCTTCATAGCGGTTGCATCGACCGTTGCGACGTTACCCATACGGACAATCAGTGTTTCTGTATCATCATTCACTTCAAAATCACGGAACTTGTCGCTGTCTGCAAAGAACATCGGGCCGTGGATTTCATATACAACAGTGTGTGCAGGAATGAGCTTGCCGTTTTCTTCGCGGCTTTCCCAACGGCGTACGTGGGTGACGTCGCCCATGCGTTTCATAAACAACACAACAGCCAGCACAAGACCAACCGCAATGGCAACCACAAGGTCGAACGCAACCGTCAGTACAAAGGTCAGCACCATAACAAGGATATCGCTCTTGGGTGAGGTTTTGCAGATATGTACAAAATGCCGCCATTCACTCATGTTATATGCCACCATGAACAGGATGGCAGCAATGACAGGCATGGGGATCATCTTGGCAAGGGGCATAAGTACAAGAAGAAAAGCAAGCAGCACAACCGCGTGCACCATACCGCTGACGGGACTTCTGCCGCCGTTTTTGACGTTGGCTGCCGTACGGGCAATGGCACCCGTGGCAGGAATGCCGCCGAACAGACCGGAGCAGATGTTGCCGACACCCTGGGCTATGAGTTCCGTGTTGGAGTTGTGACGATCACCGATCATTCCGTCAGAAACAACACAAGACAGCAGGGATTCAATTGCAGCAAGCACAGCAATGGTGACGGCATCGGGCAGAACGGCAACAACCGTGTCAAGGCTGAACTCCGGCAAAGAGGGAATCGGAAATGCACTCGAAAGATCCGGATACAGCGTCCCGATGGTATTGACCTGCAAGGGAGAAAACTGAGAAAGCAGAATACCGACAATTACAGCAATGATGCTCGGGGGAATCTTTCCGCAGATGCGTGCAAAAACTCCGAGCTTGCTGCATTTGCCGAGCATCGGCCAAAGAATGAGAATTGCCATGGCAATCACACCGACAAGAACAGCCTGTACATTCACTGTACCGATGGATTTTGCAATGGCAGTGACTTTTTCAGCCGTTTCCACCGCATGGGTACCCGGTGCAAAGGTGAGTCCCATAAAATCCTTGATCTGTCCGATGACAATCGTCACGGCGATACCGGCTGTGAATCCGGTTGTAATGGTCAGGGGTATGTATTTAATGAGTGAGCCGAGACGGCAGACACCCATGATGATCAGAAACAGACCTGCCAGCAGTGTTGCAAGTACAAGTCCCGAAATGCCTTGTGTGGCAACAACTCCGGCGACTATGGTTGCAAAAGCAGCGGTGGGACCCGAAATATTAACCTTACTGCCGCCGAACAAAGAAATGGCAAAACCTGCAATGATAGCGGTATAAAGTCCCTGTTCGGGAGACACACCCGAAGCAATGGCAAGTGCAATGGAAAGAGGCAAAGCAATGATGGCTACAATGACACCTGCAACGAGATCATTGACAAGCTGCTTTGCAGAGTAGTTTTTGAAAGTGGTAAAAAGTTTTGGTTGAAAAGTTTTCATAAACTGTTTTCCTTTGTTTTCATTGACCTGTATTATTGTTCATCAAAAGCAATATTATTTACTGAGAAATACTGTGGAGGATTTCCTCAAACTGTTCATTGAGGTCACTTGCATCGTTATTGACAACCACAAATGTGCTGCGGGCCGTGAAATACTCCTCTGTGTGCTGTGCTGCCATCCGCTTTTCGATGGCTTCGTCGGAAAGACCGTCACGCTTGCGAAGTCGTTTCAGTCGCGTATCATGATCGGCGGTGATATGTACGGTATAATCACACAACACATCCATGCCGCATTCAAACAACAGCGGCACATCCATGACCACGTGTACGCCGTCGCTGCTTTTTTCATTTGCAAGCAGGCGGATTTTTTGCAGAATGGCAGGATGGGTTATATCGTTGAGCTTTTTCGTCTGTTCACTGTCGGCAAACGCACGTGCTGCCAGTTCTTTGCGGTTGAGAGTGCCGTCGGGCAAAAGAATCTCCGCACCGAAAGTGTCGGCAAGCTCTTGCAGGACAGGAGATCCTTTTTCGGTGATTTCGCGTGCGATTTTGTCGGCATCCACAGGAAAGAATCCGCGGTCGGCAAACAGTTTTGTCAATGTGCTTTTGCCTGCACCCGTTGTGCCTGTGATTCCGACAATGGTCCCGCGGCGGTTGATAAAACGGAATCCTGCAGCACGGTACAGACGGTTGCACACGGCAAGACCGACTCCTTCTGGAGACGGATCACGTGCAAATACGGTTTCGGCACCCTGTTCGTCAAGTTCACGCAGTGCATCAAACAGACGATGGGTCTGTGAAAAGGGATCGGATTCGCTGCCGAATGTCACGCAGTTTTTATATAAATGCTTATCCTCTTCAAAACACAGTGCAAATGCATCGGGATGCTCATTCATAACAGCGGCAAAAGCTTTTGCATCGCCGCGTACAACGGTGATTTCAGCCTTGGGTGCATAATGACGGTACTTCATTCCCGGGGATGCTGCTGTCTGCCCTGCGGTCAGCGGATGCAGAACGGCATTGTCTACAAGCACTTCGCCGAGCACACTTTCAAGCTGTTCTTTGGTTACGGCACCCGGTCGCAACAAACGCGGTACGGGTGTTGCCAGAGTCAGCACGGTGCTTTCCACACCGAATTCACAACTGCCGCCGTCACACACGGCTGCAATTCTGCCGTCCATATCGTCGGCTACATGACGCATTTCTGTCGGACTCGGAAAACCCGAAATATTGGCACTGGGAGCTGCAAGCGGTACACCTGCCGCACGGATTACAGCCGACGCTGCTTTGTGAGAAGGCATACGCACAGCAACGGTATCAAGACCGCCGCTGACAGCATCGGGTATGCAATCTTTTTTTGGAAGAATGATGGTAAGCGGTCCGGGCCAGAAGCGTTCGGCAAGCCGCAATGCCGCTGTCGGAACAACTGCTGCCAGATCAAACAATTCCTGCACATAGGCAATGTGAACAATCAGAGGATTGTCCTGCGGTCTACCCTTGGCGGCAAATATTTTTTCAACAGCAGCTGCATCATACGCATTTGCTGCAAGGCCATAAACGGTTTCGGTGGGGATGGCAACAACTTCACCTGCACGCAGCAACGCACCGACACGCTGCACGGCTGCAGGATTTTGCTGCGGATCACGCAGATCAAAAAATTCAGTATTCATGTTATCACTCTTGTTTACGCATATTTTTCTATTATAAATTATAACATATGATATGGTGTTTTACAAGAATGCATTTTAAATACAATATATGTATAATCTATATCATTTTGCTGCCGTCTGAAAAAAAAAGGAGAACCCGTCCATGACAGGTACCCCTCTGCTCTTTGTTGTAACATATATCAATTATCACTGAAAAATCAATTGTAAAACCAAGCCTGCAATTGCCGAAACAGCTGCACCGCCGCAGGCAGCAATCAAATAGCGGAATCCGTTTTTACGGTTCTTTTTTTCACGGTTCGGGGCAGGCTTTGTCTGTTCACAAAGAACGGCATCTGCTTTTTCTTTGAGCTTGTTTTCACTCATTCCGTAATATTCGGGTCTGACAAAAAACAAAACCTTTTCAAAATAGATACTGTCGGTGTGGCTGACTTCAACAACCTGTCGGTTAACCCCTTTTATCATATGGCAATCTCCTTTTTTATGTTTCGGGCAATGCTTTCTTCCCTGCAATTTCATTTTTTACCGAAACGCAGTAAATATTCCCGTTATTTTGTATACTTTTTGTTGTGCAAGAAGAACAATGAAAAAGTAAATACAATTATACTGTTTGTATACACAAGTTTTGAACAAAAATTGTTGATAACCCTGTTGAAAATGTTGACAACTCCACCTCAAAAGCCTTTTTTGACCGTAAGTTTTCAAAAAAAAGGTTATCAACAGGGGTGTATTGTTAATATTTTAACAATTACACATAGTTGTATGTCAAGACCCTGTTATACAGTTTGGAGTAGAAAAATCCTTGAAAAAACTGTGAATTTTGTTGAAAATAACCATTGCCTGACGAGAGCAAAGTTTCGTGTTGTCTGCGTGTCACAAAAACCGAAAAAACATCAAAAAACAAATATAACAAAACACTTGAAAAAGAATCAAAAAAATGATACACTATTAAAGATATGTTAAAAACAAAGGGGAATTATTATGTACGCTGATTTTTTTGATGCCGGCGCTTACCTTGCCGCTTATGATCCTGCGGTTGCGGATGCCGTCAATCTTGAACTCAACAGACAACGCAGAAACATTGAACTCATTGCTTCTGAAAACATTGCATCTCCTGCCGTTATGGCTGCAATGAGCAGTGTACTTACCAATAAATATGCTGAAGGTTACATCGCAAAGCGTTATTACGGCGGTTGCGAATGTGTTGATAAAACCGAAGAAATTGCCATTGAACGTGCAAAGCAGCTCTTCGGTGCAGAAGCTGCCAACGTGCAGCCTCATTCCGGTGCACAGGCAAACCTTGCTGTTTACGCAGGTCTTCTGCAGCCGGGTGACACGGTGCTCGGTATGGCTCTTGATGCAGGCGGTCACCTGACCCACGGCATGAAGATCAATGCTTCGGGTATGTATTACAACTTCATTTCCTACGGTGTCAACGACAACGGTTTCATTGATTATGACGAAGTGGAACGTCTTGCAAAAGAACACAAACCGAAACTCCTGCTTGCAGGTGCTTCCGCTTATGCAAGAACCATCGACTTTGCACGTCTTTCCGGAATTGCAAAGGAAATCGGTGCATACTTCATGGTCGATATGGCTCACATTGCAGGTCTTGTTGCTGCAGGTGAACATCCCTCTCCCGTTCCGTATGCAGATGTTGTTACCACAACCACACACAAAACCCTCAGAGGTCCCCGTGGCGGTCTGATTCTTTGCAAGGAAGAACTTCTTCCCAAGATCAACAAGGGTATTTTCCCCGGCACACAGGGCGGCCCGCTGATGCACATTATTGCTGCCAAGGCTGTATGTTTTGGTGAAGCTCTCAAGCCCGAATTCAAAACCTACCAGCACAAAATCATCACCAATGCTGCCACTCTTGCAAAGGCATTTACCGAAAAGGGTATTGACATGGTTTCGGGCGGCACGGACAATCACCTCATTCTCACCGACCTTCGTTCCCTGAACGTCACCGGTAAGGAACTTGAGCAGCGTCTTGATGCCTGTTTCATCACCGCCAACAAGAATGCCATCCCCAATGACCCGCAGAAGCCCACCATCACAAGCGGTGTGCGTTTCGGTACACCTGCCGTCACAACCAGAGGTTTCGGCGAAAAAGAAATGGAACGCATTGCTGACTTTATCTTCCGCTGTGCAACCGATTTCGAAAACAGTGCAGAAGACATCCGCAACGAAGTTTGTTCCATCTGCGAACAGTTCCCGCTTTACAAATAAGAAGAGTTTTATCAAAAAGGATTGTCCACACGGACAATCCTTTTTTTGACAATGAAAAAACCCTGTCCGGCAATGACAGGGCTTCTTCTGTTGGGATTTGAAGTTGGAAGATCGTATAAAAAAACTACTTTCTTTTGACTTCATTATATACCAACGATATTATAAAGTAAATAGAAGAACGGTTACAAAAAAGAAACAATGTTGTAACCATTTCCGTGCAGAAAATTATCTTGCAAAAATCTTTCTGTACACCTTTTTAAGGGTCGGCATAGCCTTGGTCATAATGTTGTATTTCAAAGGATCGATCACCAGTGTAAACTCACCTGCATATTCAAGGAACATGGGGTTGAAGTGATTTTTGAAATTGAACAGACCATCGTCAAAAGTACCTGCCAGGCCGCCGAGATTCAGGTAATGTACACCGCGTTCGATACAGATCAGGCACTGATCAAAGAGCAGTCCGGGCATTGCACGGAAGGGTGCAAAGCGGCTCAGGTCCGTACCACCGTAGAGGTATTCTGCAATGCGGATACCGTCCTTATTGGGAGGGAATACGGTCAGCACGGCTGCAAGGGTTATGACTTCGCCGTCTTCAGCAATGACCTTTTCGGCTTCGGCAATTTGTTCGTTGATTTTTTCTGCATTTTCGGGTTCTTTGGCAAGACGGTCACGCAACGTTTTGAGATAAACATTCACGTTGCATCTCTGGAAATAAATTTCTGCATTGCCTTCACCGAATGCTTCACAGAGCTGCTTGAAGTAAGCGGCATTGCGAAGAGAAATATTCTGTCTTTCTTCGGTTTTCTGCAGAACGGTTTCAAAGAGTTTGAAGTTTTCGTCCGTCAGTTCCGCTTTTTCGCAATACAATCCGCGTGCATCACGGAAACCGCCGAAATAGGTACGCATTCTGGACGGCAGATTCTTTTTGAGTGCCTGTGCAGACAGAGGTTCACCGTCGGCATTGCAAAGAGGAATCATGGCGTTGAAACGCGGCTGCAGGGTATCATGCAGGGATTTACCGAATCCTCCGTGTCTGAAACCTGCCTTGACAAGCGTTTCATGCTGTTTCTGCCCCTGTTCAATGTTGTAGGGGTTATAATAATTTTTTTCGTCAATATTGGGCAGGGTAAGACCATAGGGAATCAGCGGATCCACAAGCAGCTCATAAGCACCGTGCTTTTTGCAAAGTTCTCTTGCTCCGTCAGTGAAAGCTTTGACAGCTTCTTCGTCCGAATAATCAAGCAGCGGTCCGCGGGGGCAGTAAGCGGTTGAAAAGCCCGGCAACAGGTTACGGATAAGAACAAGAGCTGCACCGCAAAGAACATCGTCTTTATAAACACCGCAGAAAACACTCTTCCAGTTGCTCTTGAGTTTCGGCCAGGCAAGTGTCTGCTGAATGGGAGCACAGCTGTAAGATGCAGCAAAATTTTCAAAATCCTGTTGGTTTATATTTTCCTTGAAAGTATACATTTTTATCTCCTTTAAATCTGCCAGTCGGTTACGGGAAGTCCGTCATTGTCGGTGAACGATCCGCAGGCGATCATAATAATATCAACAAGAACACCGATACCGAAACAACCAAACGTAAGCACCCAGACAATGCCTGTTCCGATTTTGCCGACATAAAAACGGTGCACACCGAAATAACCCACAAAAGCAGCCAGCAGAATGGCAGCCAGACGCGACTTCGGACTGCAGACAGCGTTTGCCTGATTATAAGGCGGCTGTGTATTGGGCTGATTGTATTGCTGATAGTTCTGCTGATTATATTGTTGATTGGGCTGCTGATATTGTTGTTGCTGATACGTCTGATTTGCGGTAGCGGAATAACCGCAGTTGGTACAGAATCTCTGTCCGTCCGTCATGGCGGTACCGCAGTTAGGACAATAATTCATACAACCGACCTCCTTAACTGATACTTATTTTTAATCATACATAAATCAGTATACATTTTTACACAGATAATGTCAAGACAGAACGCTGCTGCATACTGTAAAACAAAAAAACAAGAATGAAAAAACCGCCCTGACGAGGACGGTTTTCGTTGTTTACTTACTTTTTTTTCTGTACGTTTTTTTCTTTCCAGATCTTTTTGTAAATTGCTTCCGTAGCAAAGGTGACTTTTGTAACGGAAAAATCACAGCCGGTCGGGAACACATACCACGTATCTTTCATGGTATTGAGGTCGATACAGTCTTTTTTGCCGCCAAAACGGTACTTATATTCCACGTGCACACTGTTTTGCAACGAAGAATCAATATACATACTGAACGGTTCACCGTCATAATCACGAACACCATCCACGTGGAAACCTGTCATATCATGCACCATTCTGCCATTGCCGAGACGAACAAATCCTTTTGCATTGGGCAGGTCGTTGACATAACAGTCACACTCAAAATGATATCTTCCTTCGTTGACTTCTTTTTCGACTTCCTGTTTTTCCCACAAATACCAGTCAGACGGAAATTTGAATTCGGTGTTACCGTTTTCTGCTTCCAGCTCACCGTAATAATTGAGTTTCCATTTTTTTCCGCAGGCTTTACAGAATAAGGTAGCATGGTGAGAATCCATTTTGTATTCCGTTTTGCAGGCAGGACACATATAAAGCGGCTTGTGCAGACCTTCCGCACGGTTCCAACGACGGACGGGAATGCGGTTTTCACTCTGCCAACGCCAGTCATCATTATAAATGGCTTCACGTATTTTAGCATTGATTTCGTCAACAGATGCTTCTTTGATTTCCTCAGCGGTAAAAAGCTGCGTGAACACAGCTTCCACACGACGCGGAAAACGCGGAATGTGATTTCCCCAGAACGGATCATAAATATGATGTCCCATGTTCTTGTAGGTCACACAGGGCACACCCATCATTTTGATGAGCTGTCCGAGGGAGTCTGTCAGGGCATCCAGCTCCGTCACACCGCAGAGTGAATAACGTGCTTCTGCATAAATACCGAAATTCTGACCGTCATTGAGAGCTTTTTTGCATTGCAGAACCGTATTCAGATCAGATGTATATTTACGTTTGGGAACACAGCCTGTACAGCGGATGAACAGTTCTCTGCCGATAAAATCATCAACAGCTGCAGGATACACACCCGTGTGCGGTTTCAGCGAGGCGGCCATGACATAAAAATCAATAAAAGCGTTGTGATTGCAGACAATGATATAAGGCGGTTCAAGGCCTTCCATTCTCACCTTTTTTACTTGTGAACGTGTCAGAAGCTTGCGAAGCTCCAGATACGGCCAACCGCCATATTTCAGAATCAGTTTGTTCTGATAAATGGCAGGCTTGTGCAGATCAAATTTTTCGGCTTCGGGCGGACCGCTGCGGACGAATCTGCCGAGTCTTTTTTTCATTGTTTTCACACCTTTTAAAAGCCTTATATTTTAATGTTTCCGTTTTTAACATTAAATGTTTTTCCTTTGCACAATCTTAAAATAGGTGCAGGATCACAACAGGTAATGAATACCTGTCTGTCTTCGAGGTGATTGAGTATATAATCCTGTCTGCCTGCATCAAGTTCGCTCATAACGTCATCAAGCAGAATCACAGGCTGTTCATTTGTTTTTTCTTTTAAAATCTGTGCCTCGGCAAGTTTGAGGGCAATGGCACATGAACGCTGCTGTCCCTGTGAACCGTATGTTCTGGCTGCAACGTCATTGACATTGATTCCCATGTCGTCCCTGTGCGGACCGAAAGAAGTTGTTTTATTAAAAAGATCTTCCCTTCTGTGCTCTTTGAGAAGCTGCAACAGAGGTTTTTCATCGGAAGATGTTTTCTGAATATAGGTCAGTTTCAGTTTTTCACGCGAACCGGAAAGTCCGTCATAGACGGCTTCGGCAGCCGGTGAAAGCAAAGAAAGATACTCTTTTCTTGCTTGTATAAGGGCATCTCCCGCAATGCTGAGATTTTCATCCCATACATCCAGAAGTTCCTGCAATTCGGGATGCCCGAACAGATCACCCAACAGAGAATTGCGTTGTCTGAGTGCACGGTTATAGCGGCTGAGAAGCTCTGCATAAGAGGGTCTGAGCTGACACAATGCCGTGTCCAGAAAACGTCTGCGTTCGGACGGACCTGCCTGTACAAGAGATAAAAAGGCAGGCGAAAAAACCGCCATATTACACTTCCCCATCAGCTTTGCAGGTGAAGAAAGTGCAACACCGTTGAGCGTTGCTTTGCGGCTTCCTTGTATGGTCAGTACCGCTTTTTGATCACGGTCAGCGGCAAAAAAATGCATTTCAGTCCGTGCGAAATCCTTACCGAACCCGACAAGTTCGGCATCCTTTGCTCCGCGGAATGACTTCATCCCCGAAAACAACCATATATTTTCAAGCAGGTTGGTCTTCCCCTGTGCATTTTCACCGTAGATGATATTCACACCTGCATCGGGTTCAAGTTCAATGTCGGACAGGTTGCGGAAACCGGTCACGGAAAGTTTGTTTATATACATAAAAAGAAGAATTCAATCAATAATCGGTTACGCGGATAACGGAAGCTTCCGCAAAGCTCTTTGTATTGAGAAGAATTTCACGCAGCTCACCCTCGGTCATAACGGGGGTAAGGAAAGCAATTTCGTTTTCGGGAGCATCCTTGCGGTTGAGAATACGGATGGAACCGAAGCCTTCGCGAAGGTCCACTTCTGCAGCTTTTCTGTCTTTTGCAAAACCGCGGATATAAAGGCAGGTCGGCATCTGCTTATAGTCAGCTATGCGGCAATCTGCATGGGGTCCCCAACCGTAACCGATTTTGGTATTTTTACCCAGACGGATACAATCCATAACGTCTGCAACAACAGCACTTGCGGTCGGGAATTTGCCTGCACCTCTGCCGTAGAACATGACATCACCGACAGCATCACCGCGTACAAACAATGCATTGAAAACATCGTCAACGCTTGACAGCGGAGAAGTCTTTTTGACCAGTGCGGGGCTGACCATGATGAAAATCTTATCATCCTCAACAATCTTTGCTCTGCCGAGAAGTTTGATGACACAATCATTGTCTTCAGCATATTCCACGTCTTCGAGAGTGATTTTGGTAATGCCTTCGGTATGCACTTCCACGGGGGAAACGTGTGTTCCGTAAGCAAGAGAAGCAAGAATACAGATCTTGCGGCAGGCATCAAGTCCTTCAACGTCTGCGGTGGGGTCTGCTTCTGCATAACCGTTTTCCTGTGCCTGCTTCAAAGCTGTTGCAAAGGACATATTTTCGCGGATCATCTTTGTGAGAATGAAGTTGGTTGTACCGTTGAGAATACCGGCAACTTCACTGATTTCGTTTGCACCGAGGCAATCGGCAAGCGGATGAATGGCAGGAATACCGCCGCATACGGATGCTTCAAACAGGAAGCTGACAGAATTTTCTTTGGCAAGCTGCAAAAGATCATATCCTCTTGCTGCAACAAGTTCTTTGTTGGAAGTCACAACACTTTTGCCTGCCTGCAGACATTTTGAAACAAAATTGTAAGCAACGGTCAGACCGCCCATGGTTTCGACAACAATTTCAACTTCGGGATCGTTGAGAATGATGTTGACATCATGCACCACTTTGTCTGCATAAGGACGATCCGGAAAATCACGCAGATCAAGGATGTATTTTACATCCACAAAATCGGCACCTGTTTTTGCGGCAATCTGTTTACCGTTCTTTTCAATCAGTTCAACGACGCCGCTGCCTACAACGCCGCAACCCATGACTGCAATATACATAAGAATAATACTCCTGTTCTTTATCCAAAAAATGATATTCTTTGGCTATTTTATATTTTCTATTTATTTTACACTATCATAAGAAAAAAGTAAATAGTAAAATTAAAAATGAAGATTACAACAATCTGATGAGGATGTATTAACTAATAAATTACTAAAAATAAGTGATATAATTACTGTATTTATAATTATTTATATATTTAGTACTTGAAAATTTGTAGTTATTATGATAATATAAATTAGATTCACAATAATTTAATGGAGGACTCTATGGATTCTTTTGCAGATGTCTGGAAAGCGGTGTGTGCTCTTTTGCAGGAAAGAGTAACAAACGTTATTTACAGCATTTGGTTGGCTCCCATTGAACCTGTCCGTTTTGAAAATGACACGGCTGTTCTGATGGTCAATTCCGACTTTAAACGTAATATAATCATTGAAAAATTCATGCCCGTGCTTGTGCAGGCTTTTACGGATGTTCTCGGTTTTCCTGTTGAAATTGACGTGCTTGTCAATCTTCCCGTCAACAATCAGAAAGAAGAATCCGAAAGCAACGACGGCAATGCACAGTCCGGTTTTACTTTTGACAATTTCATCGTTGGCTCATCCAACCGTTTTGCACATGCAGCCTGTAACCGTGTAGCCAACTTCCCCGGTGTTGAATTCAATCCGCTTCTTATTTACGGAAGATCCGGTCTCGGCAAAACCCACCTCATGCTTGCAATCTGCAATGCACTTAAAAAAAGAGATCCCAATGCGGTCATCATTTATACAACCGGTGAAGAATTCACGAACGAACTCATTCACCACATTGCCGAAAAAAGCACGGAAGTGTTCCACCAGAAATACCGCAATGTCGATGCACTTCTTGTGGACGATATTCAGTTTATCCGTTCACGTATTTCAACGCAGGAAGAATTTTTCCACACTTTCAATGCTCTGACCAACGCAGGAAAACAGATTGTTCTGACTTCCGACCGTCCGCCCAGAAAAATGGAAACCCTTGACGATCGTCTGCGTACACGTTTTGAAATGGGCCTGATTGCTGATATTCAGCCGCCCGATATCGATACAAGAATTGCAATCATCAGAAGAAAAAGTCAGAATCTCGGTCTTGAACTTTCGGATTCGGTTGTTGAATACATTGCCGAACGAGTCAAGAACAACATCCGTCAGATTGAAGGCAGTGTCAAAAAACTGCATGCACTCAAGCAGCTCCATAACATCAATCCCACCATTGAAGCTGCACAGGATGTGATCAAAGATCTGATTTCCGACAGCAAACCCATCGGCATGACGATTGAACATATCATTGAAGAAGTCGCTTCCAATTACGGTGTTTCCGTTAATGACATCAAGAGTGACAAACGAAATGCCAACATTTCCGTAGCAAGACAGGTCGCTATGTACATCATCCGCGAAAGCACAGACCTTCCGCTGCAGAATATAGGCAGCTACTTCGGCGGCAAAAACCATGCTACCGTACACCATTCCGTAAAACAGGTGGAAAACAGAATGGAAACCGACGGCCAGTTCAAAGTATCTGTCAATGAGTTGATGAAAAACATTGAAGACAATGATTTTTAAAGCTCTGAAAAGAGAAAAAAAAAGACTTGTTCTTTCAACAACTTATCAACTTTCAACAATGAAAGTATCAAAAGATTCAAAAGCCATTTTTTACCACCTTGTTTTCAACAATTTGTCCGAAAATGTTTTGACAGGTAAAAAATGGCTGCGAAGTCTTTGAAATAAGGTTTGCAGAGAGTTATCAACACTTTCGACACCCCCTACTACTACTACTATATATTCCTATTATCCATTTATACACACAGCACTGCGTTTTTTGGTTTTATCAAAAGCGTTTGCTATGGGAGGAAGCTTATGAGAATCATTTGCAACACATCCGTTCTTACACAGGTCTGCCAGAATGTACAGCGTTGTGTACCTACCCGTGCGGTCATGCCGCTGCTGGACGGTATTCTGATGCGTACCACAGACGACGGCAGAATTGAATTGTGCGGATATGACCTTGAACTCGGTATTTCGACCACCTTTGAAACAAGAATTGAAGAAGAAGGTGCCTCGGTTATCAATGCAAAAATGCTTGTTGATATTCTTCGTCATCTGCCTGATGAAAGAATGACACTGGATATCAATCCTAAAAATATCTGCACCATAGAAAGCGGCAATGTCGAATACACACTTGTGGGTATGAATGCAGCTGAATATCCCGAACTTCCGAAGCTCGGTGATGAAAATGTTATAACCATTCCCAACAAGGTACTCAGAAGTATGATTCTGCAAACCATTTTTGCCGTATCTGTTGACGAAGCAAAAACGGTTCACAGAGGCGTCAAATTTGAATTTTCTCCCGGGGAGCTGCGTCTGGTTGCCCTTGACGGGTACAGAATGGCAATTCGCAAGGAATTTGTGGATTATAACGGCAAAGTATTTTCCTTTATTGTTCCCAGTAAGACCCTTAACGAAGTTGTCAAGCTGCTGAATGACGATGATGAACCTGTTACCATTCGTCTGAGCAAGCGTCACATCATATTCTCCATCGGCAATTACAATATTGTTTCAAGATTGCTGGAAGGTGAATTTATTGATTATAAATCCGCTGTTCCCACAGCAAAGACCACGACGGTCAGAGTCAACACAAGGGAACTGATGGATTGTATTGAAAGAACAAGTGTTATTGTTTCGGAAAAAACAAGAAGTCCGCTTCGTTTTAATTTCTCGGATGATTCCATCCGTATGTCCGTTGTTACGGCACTTGGAAGTGCGACCGATCGTATGGAGACTTCCGTAACCGGCAAAGCCACCGAAATCGGTTTTAACAGCCGCTATGTACTGGATGCACTGCGTTCGTGTGAAGCAGACGAAGTTCTTATTGACCTGAACGGTCCTGTTTCTCCCTGTCTGATTGTTCCTACGGAAGGTGATCATTTTATGTATCTGATTCTTCCCGTACGACTGAAATAAAGGATTGAAATAATAATGAACGAAAGCAAGAATAAGAAAGTCATCCGCGTAAAAGCAAAAGTTGCCGAAATCAAGGTGCAGGATCTTTTTATAACGACTCCTTTTATAAAGCTTGATGCCGCACTCAAACTTTGCAACCTTGCACAGACAGGCGGCCATGCAAAGATTATGATCACCGAAGAAGAATGCGTGTTTGTCAACGGTGAACGCTGCACAATCCGCGGAAGAAAGCTTGTTGACGGAGACGAAATCCGTTGCGGTAAAGATGCATTTGTAATCAGAAACGCAAAATAAAAATGTTATAAAAGTGTATGCGGAGGAGATATAAACTCCTCTGCATGACACTGTAAAAAAGGAGTATTTTTGCAAAAATATATGGATGAAGTATGTTTTTGCAAAAATATTCCGGATAATATGACAAAGAACAAAGTTCGGTTTTAAATAAATCCGAACAAGGAGAAAGTTGAATGTACCTGCACATAGGCGGCGAAAAAGTTCTGCGGACAAGTGATATTGTCGGTGTTTTTGATACCGACTCAGCGACCGTTTCCGCACACAGCCGCAAAATGCTCAACACTGCCGAAAAAGAAAAAAGAACGGTTGTGGTTTCCATGACGGAGCTGCCGCGTTCCTTTCTGCTTGTGCGTGAAAAAGGAGAAATCAAAGTGTATCTCTCCCCTGTTGCGGCAAGTACATTGATACACAGAATACGCAACTGATCAAAAACAAAGTCTTATATATTTCGGAGCAAAGCGACCCTTTTGTTTTATTACCCTTTGTATTGAAAAAAGGTTCGCATAAGTATACGGAGGAACTATGAACAACACCGAAAACGAAAACTTACAGACAATGGAAGCGGAAGATATGAATTCCGCTGCTGAAATTGCCGAAAAGAATGCCGAAGCTGCTGTCAGTTATGTTGACGGCGAGCTGGACACTGCTGTTTCTGCAGACTACGGTGCCGAACAGATCCAGGTTCTGGAAGGACTTGAAGCTGTTCGTATGCGTCCGGGTATGTATATCGGCAGCACGGGTCCCAGAGGTTTACACCATCTTGTGTACGAAATTGTCGATAACTCCATCGACGAAGCACTTGCAGGTTTCTGTACCGAAATCAATGTCGAAATTCTTCCCGGCAACATTATCACCGTACGCGACAACGGCCGTGGTATTCCCGTTGATATCAAACCCGAACAGGGACTTCCTGCTGTAACGGTTGTTCTGACCGTTCTGCACGCAGGCGGTAAATTCGGCGGCAGCGGTTACAAGGTATCGGGCGGTTTGCACGGTGTCGGTTCATCCGTTGTAAATGCCTTGAGTGAATATTTTGTAGTCGAGGTCAGCCAGCACGGAAAAGTGCATCGTCAGCGTTTTGAACGCGGTCACATTGTTACGGATCTTGAGGTCGTCGGAGAAACCGATAAGACCGGTACATATATTGAATTCAAGGCAGATCCGCAGATTTTCACCGAAACAACGGTTTATGATTACGAAATTCTTGAACGCCGTATCCGTGAACAGAGTTATCTGACAGCAGGTCTTAAGATCACGCTGTCCGATTACCGCGACATGGAAAATCCTGTCACGAAGGAATTCTGTGCCGAAGGCGGTATCCGTGAATACGTTGAATGGCTCAATGACAGCCGCGGTCTTGTGAAGCTGCACGAGGATACCATTCATTTTAATACCGTTTCGGGTGATCGCAGTGCCGACATTGCACTTCTTTACAATGACGGCTATAACGAAAACATTCTTTCTTATGCCAACAACGTCCGTACCGAAGACGGCGGTGCACATGAAAACGGTTTCAAGACCGCTCTGACCCGTGTTTTCAACGAGTACGGCAGAAAATATAATATTCTTAAAGATGCAGATAAAAATCTGTCCGGTGATGATGTTCGTGAAGGCCTGACAGCCGTTATCTCCGTCAAGCTCACCGATGCACAGTTTGAAGGACAGACCAAGGGCAAGCTCGGTAATACCGACATTACTCCCATGGTCAGCAAGATGGTTTATGAAAAGCTCATGACCCATTTTGAAGAAAATCCGTCCATTGCAAGAGCGATCTTTACAAAAGCACTCGAAGCATCGCGTGCAAGAGAAGCTGCCAGAAAAGCAAGAGAAGCCGCAAGAAGAAAATCTGCACTCGAAAGCAACTCTTTGCCCGGCAAGCTTGCATACTGTACCGACAAGAATCCCGAAAACACCGAAATTTACATCGTAGAGGGTGACTCTGCAGGCGGCTCTGCCAAGGAAGGCAGAGACAGAACCACGCAGGCAATCCTTCCTCTGTGGGGTAAAATGCTCAACGTCGAAAAGAGCAGACTTGACAAGGTGATCGGTAACGATAAGCTCATGCCCGTTGTGTTGGCACTCGGTACGGGTATCGGTGACGATTTTGATATTCAGAAGCTGCGTTATCATAAAGTTGTTATCATGGCGGACGCCGACGTTGACGGTCAGCACATCAGAACACTGTTGCTTACTTTCTTCTTCCGCTATATGCGTCCTCTGATTGACCACGGCTATGTTTATATTGCACAGCCTCCCCTTTTCAAAGTTTCAAAGGGTAAGAAGTTTGAATATGCGTTCTCGGATGAACAGCGTGACGAACTGATTGAAAAGTTCGGCGGCAGCTGTGATATCCAGCGTTACAAGGGTCTTGGTGAAATGGACCCTGAACAGCTTTGGGAAACCACAATGGATCCGTCTTTCCGTACCATGCTTCGTGTGACCATGGAAGATGCCATTGAAGCTGACGAAGTATTCTCGATTCTGATGGGCGATCAGGTCGCACCCAGACGTGAATTTATTGAACGCAACGCCAAATTTGCAAATAATCTTGATATATAAAAAATCCCCAGAACAGGAGCACAACGAATGGACGACGAAATCAGAACAGGTCAGCCCCCTGAAAATGAGGCTGCCGTGAATACGGGTAAAGTCGTGGATGTTGATATCAACAAGGAAATGCGGACTTCGTTCCTGAATTATTCCATGTCGGTTATCATGTCCCGTGCACTTCCCGATGTGCGTGACGGTCTGAAACCCGTTCACCGCAGAATTCTTTATACAATGTATGAAAACAACCTGACCCCCGACAAGGCTTACCGTAAGTGTGCCGATACAGTCGGTTCGGTGCTGGGTCGTTACCTTCCGCACGGTGACGCTTCCGTTTACGATGCCATGGTACGTCTTGCACAGACTTTCTCAATGCGTTACATCCTTGTTGACGGTCACGGTAACTTCGGTTCTATCGACGGCGACCCTGCTGCTGCTTACAGATATACAGAATCGAGAATGAGCAAGCTTTCGCTTGAAATGCTCACTGATATCGACAAGGAAACCGTTGACTTCATGGGCAACTACGATGACCGTCTGAAAGAACCGACGGTACTTCCCTCCCGTTTCCCGAATCTGCTTGTCAACGGATCCACAGGTATTGCCGTCGGTATGGCAACCAATATTCCGCCGCACAACCTCAGAGAAGTCATTGACGGTATGTGCTGCCTGATTGATAATCCCGATGCAACGCTTGAGGACCTGATGGAACACATCAAAGGACCTGACTTCCCCACTGCCGGTATTATCATGGGCAGAGCCGGTATCCGTGCTGCGTATGCTACAGGCAGAGGCAAGATTGCTGTCCGTGCAAGAACAGAAATTGCCGAAACCAAGAACGGCAGATATCAGATCATCGTTACGGAACTTCCCTATCAGGTCAATAAAGCAAGACTCATTGAGTCCATTGCAGAACTTGTCAAGGACAAGCGTATTGAAGGAATTTCCGACGTCAATGACTATTCGTCCAGACTCGGTATGCGTATGGTTATCGACCTCAAGAGAGATGCGAATCCGCAGGTCGTACTCAATATGCTCTTCAAACTCACACAGTTGCAGGTCTCCTACGGTATTATTAACCTTGCACTTGTCAATAACGAGCCCAAGGAACTTACCCTCAAGCAGATGCTGCAGCATTACATAGACCACCAGTGCGAAATCATCGTACGCAGAACGCAGTACGATCTCAGAAAAGCACAGGAAAGAGCACACATTCTCGAAGCACTTCTTCGTGCACTGGATTGCATTGACGAAGTCATTGCTCTGTTGCGTGCATCGAAGTCCATTCAGGAAGGTAAAGAAGGCCTGATGGAAAAATTCGGTTTCGACGAAGTGCAGGCAACACACATTGTGCAGATGAGACTCGGTCAGTTGACAGGTCTTGAAAGACAGAAACTGGTTGACGAAATGGCAGCTTTGCAGGAAAAGATCAAATACTTCCTCGAAGTTCTGTCTTCTCACGATCTTGTTCTTTCCATTGTCAAGGATGAGGCTATGGCAATCCGCAATAAATTCGGTGATGACCGCCGTACCGAAATTGTCAATGTTTCGGGTGAAGTGGATATTGAAGATCTTATTGCCGATGAAGCAGTTGTTATGACTCTTACCCGCAAGGGTTACATCAAGCGTCAGCCCATTGATACTTACCGTCAGCAGAAACGCGGCGGCAGAGGTGTATCGGGTATGACCCGCCGTGAGGAAGACGTGGTGGAAACCATGTTTACCTGCCGCACACATGACCATATTATGTTCTTCACCAATCTGGGAAGAGTTTACAGATTAAAGTGCTATGAAGTTCCCGAAAGCAGCCGTACCGGTAAGGGTATGAACGTAGTCAACATTCTGCCGATTCAGGCAGATGAGTGGGTATCGGCAATGATTTGTGTCAAGCCCGAAGACGAAGATAAGTACCTTTGCATGGTAACCCGTAAGGGTATTATCAAGCGTACCTCGCTTTCCGACTTCCGCAATGTCCGTAAAACAGGTATCATCGCTATCAATCTTGATGAGGGAGATAACCTTGCATGGGTTAAACTCACAAGCGGTGAAGATGATCTTCTTGTTGCTACCCGTATGGGCAAGTCCATCCGCTTCAATGAACAGGATGCCCGTGTCATCGGCAGAACGGCAAGAGGTGTCAAGGCGATCACGATGAAGAACGAAGACGACTGGGTCGTCGGTATGGAAATCCTTGAAGGAGAAGGAAAGGTGCTTACCGTCAGCGAAACAGGATACGGCAGACGTTCAGACTTTGACGACTACCACATCCAGGGCCGTGGCGGTCAGGGCTCCAACAACTACCATGTGGATACTTACGGTGCGGTTGCCGCTATCCGTGTGGTACAGGATGAAGAAGACATTATTCTTATTTCGTCCGATGGTATTATCATTCGTATTCCTGCACTGGATATCCGCGAATGTGCAAGACCCGGTAAGGGCGTACGTGTGATGAAAGTCAATCCCGAAGAACGCGTTGTAACAATTACAAGTACAGAAAAATCGGAAGAAGAAGCAACGGAAGCCGAAGAAGAAACCGGTTCTGCGACTCCCGAAACGACCGAATCCGCACAGGAGGAATAAAAAAATGTCAAAAATCAAAGTTAAAAATGCTCCCAACAAAGGCCTGATCATTTTTGCTGTTGTCGCTGCCGTTTTGCTTCTGGCATGTGCCGTTGTCGGCGTGACGATCGCAAACTGCACTTTTACAGCTGAAGAAAAACCTGCACAGACTACACCTTCTTTTGTCAGTGTTGTTGACAGCAACAACGAAAAAAATAAGAACTACCTCAGTGAACTGCGTGAAATGGCTGACCTGAGCGACATTCTCAGCACATGGGCAGGTAACAATAACGATTCTCTTATGTTCGCAAGCAATGCCACCAACTATCTGCTTGTTTGTGCCGATGGCGGCAGCGAACAGACCAATTACGGCAATGCTGATATTGTTACACTTGTAAGCGTCAACGAAGGCAGTGACACTGTCAATGTTGTTAACTTTGACAGAGATATGCTCGTTTATATCGAATCTCTTGCAGGTGCTACTTATGCAAAGCTCAATGCTACCTATGCAAACGGTGGTATTGATATGCTCAAGAGAACCATTGAAATCAACTTCAAAATCCGTATTGACCATTACATGACTTTCAATATGGATACGCTTGCAAAAGCTGTTGACGGTGTCGGCGGTGTTACCTACAGTGTCAGCCAGGAACTTGCAGACATGGTCAACAAGGATTTCAATGTTGTTGTTCCGACTATGGGCAGTGCAAAACTCACCGGTCAGCACGTAGTCAGCCTTCTTCGTGAAAAACGTGACGGCACAGCTGTTCGTTCCAAGAGACAGGCAGACCTCCTTGCTGCTGTTATCAATGAAATCAAGGGTTATTCCATTATGGATGGCCTTGATATTGTCAAGGTACTTGCTGAAACCTGTCGTACCGACCTTCGCGGTGCTGATCTGATTGCAGCTCTCAAGCAGACTGTTTTCGGCGGCTGGAGCGGATACACAGTTGTTGCTTTCACCATCCCCGGCGAAGCCAATGCACAGCAGTATAAAGACAGCGACTGGATTCTGATCGTTGATATTCCTGTTGAAGCACAGACTCTTCACAAACGTCTTTACACAACTTCCAACATCAGTCTCAACACCAATCGTCTGTCCTCTCTGGATGTTATCTCTGCTGTTAATAAACTCTTCAACGACGAAGCAGCCAAGAATGAACCTGTTACCACTCCCGATGCTCCTGCTGATGATAATGATGAACCTGCAGCAGATGACGAACCTGTAGTTGATGAAGATGAAGTAACAAATCTTGATGATCTTGTCGGCGCTGATGATGAAGATGATTACGATTATGATTATGATTATGGTTACGAAGAAGATACAGATGCCGGTGAAGATACCGGAGCTGTGGGTTAATTTCTGATCATTATAATATTTGTAATAAAGGATTGTCCGAAAGGGCAATCCTTTTTTCGATTTTATTTAGCATTGTATGTGATGAACATTGCTGTCCTTCCCTTTTATGTTCCGTTTTTTCATCTTGCATTCCTATATTAATAATGATATAATATTAGTCGTATAGTTATCAGGAGGTTTCGTATGGACTTTTTTTCCGGAGAATATCAGGTAGCTGTCATCGGTGCCGGTCATGCCGGTATTGAAGCGGCTCTTGCGGCTGCCCGTCTGGGTTGCCGTACGATTTGTTTTACCATCAACCTCGATTGGGTCGGCAATATGCCTTGTAATCCGTCCATCGGCGGCACAAGCAAAGGTCATCTTGTTCGTGAAATTGATGCTCTTGGCGGTGAAATGGGTAAAGCTGCGGATGCAACTCTCATTCAATCACGTATGCTCAATGTCGGTAAAGGTCCTGCGGTACATTCTCTGCGTGCACAGATTGATCGACGTGATTACAGCAAGTATATGAAAAACTGTATGGAGTCGCAGGAAAATCTCGATCTTGTACAGGCAGAAGTTGTAAAACTTGTTAAGAATGATACTCAATGGCAGATGCATACCGAACTCGGTTGCGTGTATCTTGCACAGTGTGTGATTCTTGCAACCGGTACCTTCTTAGACGGTAAAATTTATGTCGGTGAACATGTACGAAGCAGCGGTCCGGACGGTATGTTCCCTGCTCTCGGTCTTTCGGATTCGCTCAAAGAGATGGAACTTCCCCTTCGTCGTTTTAAAACAGGTACGCCATCGAGAGTCAATCGCCGTTCGGTTGATTTTTCTGCTTTGGAAGTGCAGGAAGGTGACGAACGCATTGTTCCTTTTTCTTTTGAAAACAAGAAATTGCCTGAAAATAAAGCTGTTTGTCATGTTACCTATACAAATGAAGAAACCAAACGCATCATCTTGGAAAATCTGCATCGGTCTCCCCTGTTTGGCGGTATGATTGAAGGTGTCGGTCCTCGTTATTGTCCGAGCATCGAAGATAAAATTGTCCGATTTGCTGACAAACAAAGACATCAGATTTTTATTGAACCCTGTGGACTTGATACACAGGAATTATATTTACAGGGTCTCTCATCTTCCCTGCCTGTTGATGTGCAGGATGCTTTTTTGCGTACCATTCCGGGACTCGAAAATGTGCAGGTTATGCGTAATGCGTATGCCATTGAGTATGATTGTACAGATCCGCTTGCACTGAAACCGACTCTTGAATTTCTTGATTTTGACGGACTTTTCGGTGCAGGTCAGTTCAATGGTTCATCCGGTTATGAAGAAGCAGCAGCACAAGGACTTGTAGCGGGTATCAATGCCGCACACAAGATATTGAATAAAGAGCCTTTTATTCTTGAGCGTTCGTCTTCTTATATCGGAACGTTGATTGACGATCTTGTTACCAAAGGTTGTAATGAACCGTATCGTATGATGACAAGTCGATCTGAATATCGATTGATTTTAAGACAGGACAATGCGGACCTGCGTCTGACTGAACGTGGTTATCAGTTAGGATTGATCAGTGAAGAACGCTATCATGCATTGCTTAAAAAACAGGAACTGATTGCTGCTGAACGCGAACGTGTTGAGAGTGTTGTGTTGGCACCCAATGAAGAACTCAATGCGGTACTTGTTTCACGTGAAACATCTGCAATGACCACAGGTGCACACCTTGCTGATCTGATCCGCAGACCGCAGCTTAATTATGAATGTCTGACCGCATTCGACAAGACCCGACCTGATCTTCCTTATGAAATTTTTGAGCAGGTTGAAATTGATTTGAAATATGAAGGTTATATCAAACGTCAGTATGCTGCAATCCGTGAACAGCAACGCTTGGAAGAAAAACTGATTCCTGATGAGATAGACTACACACAGATTATCAACCTGCGTACGGAAGCAAGGGAAAAGTTACAAAAAATCCGTCCTCGCAGTATCGGACAAGCTGCCCGTATTTCGGGTGTAAGTCCTGCGGATATATCTGTTTTGATGATTTATCTTGCAAAAAATAATACATAATTTATAAGAGATGATAGAATGACCATTTCAAAAGAATTACTGTTGCAATCCTGTGCAGATATTGGTGTGAGCATAACAGATGAATGTTGTGACAGACTGGATACCTATGCAGCGTTGCTGATTGACTATAATCAAAAAGTCAACCTCACTGCTATTACGCAACCCGATGAAATTGTGAAGAAACATTTCGTTGACAGCCTGCTGTTGCTCAGGTTTGTAAAGCTCGGACAGGGAATCCGTTATGCTGATATCGGTACCGGTGGTGGTTTTCCGGGTGCAGTGCTTTTGTGTGCTGAACCCAAATCAGAAGCTGTATTGGTGGACTCTATCAATAAAAAACTCGATTTTGTCAGATTCTTATTGCGTGAGCTTGGTTTAGAAGCAGAAGTTCTGACTGCAAGAGCAGAAGAGCTTGGCAGAAACCCGAAGTACCGCGAAACGTTTGATGTTGTAACGGCACGTGCTGTTGCACAACTCAACCAACTCTCTGAATACTGTATGCCCCTTGTTAAGGTCAACGGATTGTTTGCACCCATGAAAGGAAAGTTGGAAACTGACGAACAACAACGCGGTTTTGGAGCGATCGCAAACTTAGGCGGTAAAGTATTGCAGAATGAATCAGTAATCATAGACGGAGCACAAAGGCATATTGTTGTTGCTGAAAAAATATCGCAGACTCCGACAAAATATCCCCGTAATCAGGCACAAATCAGTAAAAAACCGTTATAACATTAAAATATAATATAATTCTGTTTGCATATTTCGTGTAAATTTGCAATGAAAGTATGGTATATTGGTCTTGTCAGGAAAGCTTGTCCGACCAATATACCTTATTATTTTGCACGGAGTTTATAATGGCACAAGAAAGTTGCATACGGGTCAGCCGCGTATTCTGGATCGATGTACGCAGAATCACACCCAATCCGTCACAACCACGAAAGCATTTTGAGGAAGAACGCTTGCAGGGACTTGCACAATCGATTGCAAAGAACGGTGTCCTTCAACCTCTGTGTGTACGACAGACAGGGGAGAAGGTTGAACTGATTTCAGGTGAACGTCGACTTAAAGCCGCAATGCTTGCAGGACTACAGAGAGTTCCGTGTATTGTATTGGAAGCAAATGACCGTGAAAGTGCTGTATTTGCGCTGCTTGAGAATATACAAAGAGCCGATCTTCATTATTTTGAAGAAGCAGAGGCGATACAAAATTTGATTGAAGTGCATCATCTGACTCAGGAGGAAGCAGCGTTTTGTTTAGGCAAGACACAACCGACAGTGTGTAATAAGCTACGACTGCTTCGTATTCCGGTTGACTTACGCAAAATAATAGTCGAAAATGACATCAGTGAACGTCGTGCAAGACAATTATTAGTTTACAATGATACTCATGATATGAAAAACTGTCTGATGTCAATGCTTCATAAAGAACAGATAGCAGGGAAGACTGCTAAACAAACGAAGGAAACTGTTAAAAATAAGGTCGTGTTCAAAGATCTGAGAATCTTTCTGAATACATTTAACAAGGCTGTTGATGTTATGCGAAGTGCAGGCATTGAAGCAGGAACACAACAAAGGGAGACTGACGATTATATCATATATACTGTCACGATTCCAAAATCACCTCACCCGAAAGATATTCCATAATATCTTTTATACCATTTCCCCTCATCCACAACAAGGCAAGCGACCGCTCAAAAAGCGGTCGTTTGTCTTTTGTAAATGTTTCACGTGAAACATTTATACTGTGTTTTCCGGTTAAGAAAACTATGTTTCACGTGAAACATTTTTGCAAATACAGTTGATTTTTATGTCTGACTGCTATATAATAGGACTTACAAATTAAAAAAGGAGGATTCTATGGCAAAAACAGTATCCATCCTCAACCAAAAAGGCGGTGTAGGGAAGACCACAACCGCTGTAAACCTTGCCGCAGCCATCGGACTTGAAGGCAAAAAGACACTTCTTGTGGATATTGATCCGCAGGGGAACTCCACAAGCGGCTTTGGCATTAATAAAAGAGGAATTGAACATTCATCCTATGACGTACTGACAGGGAAGTGCACTGCCGCACAGGCAATTGTACATACTGAGTTTGATAATATAGATCTGATGCCTTCAAACATGAATCTTGCAGGTGCAGAAATCGAAATTATTGAAATTGAGGGCAGAGAAAGCCTGTTAAAGAAAGCTCTTGCGAGTGTATGGGAAAAATATGACTACATTTTCCTTGATTGTCCGCCTTCATTGGGACTCATCACTCTCAATGCTCTGACCGCATCGGACACCTTCCTGGTACCCATTCAGTGTGAATATTATGCTTTGGAAGGACTTTCACAGCTGATGGCGACTGTCAGACAGATAAAACGTCTGTATAACCCCTATATTGATCTTGAGGGTGTGCTGCTGACAATGTATGACGGCAGACTCAATCTGACACAGCAGGTTGTGGAAGAAGTCAAAAAATTCTTCCCCCGTAAGGTATTTACCACTGTTATTCCGCGTAATGTCCGTCTTTCAGAGGCTCCGTCATTCGGTCAGCCTGTCATGTACTACGATCGCAGCTCCAAAGGCAGTGTCGCATACATGGACCTTGCAAAAGAATTTCTGGACAAACAATAATATTTATAACATTTTTAAAGGAGGTTTCCTTTATGGCAACCAAAAAAGGCGGACTCGGAAAGGGAATCAGTCAGCTTTTTGTTGAAAATGCACCTGAAGATGCACTTACCGAAGGCACAACGATGTTGCCGATCGGTGATATTGACCCTGACCGCAGCCAACCTCGTACAGAATTTGATGACGAAGCCCTGCAAGAGCTCTCAGAAAGCATCGCTGCACACGGTATTCTGCAGCCGATTCTTGTTCGTCCGCAGTCAGATGGTTCTTATCGCATTGTTGCAGGCGAACGTCGCTGGAGAGCTGCCCGTATGGCAGGTCTGACAAGAGTACCCGTTGTTATTAAAGTTCTTGATGATAAAGAAGCAGCCGCAGTTGCTTTGATCGAAAATCTGCAGCGTGAAGACCTCAATCCGATGGAAGAAGCCATTGGTATCCGCAGATTGATGGATGATTTCGGTCTGACACAGAATGAAGCAGCCGAACAACTCTCCAAATCACGTCCTGCTGTTGCAAATGCACTTCGCTTGCTGCAGTTGCCTGACGATTGCATTGAACTTGTTTCAGATGGTACACTTTCAGCAGGGCACGCAAGAACTCTGTTGGGTCTTGAAAACAAGGATATGATCTATGATGTTGCATTGACCGTATCCGAAAAAGGTCTGAGTGTGCGTGAGACTGAAAAACTTGTCAAAAATCTCAACAAACCGCCCAAAGAAGAAAAAGAAGAACCCGTAAAGCATTGGCACAGTGAAGTTTCGCTTGCATTGACACAAACCCTTGGCAGAAAAGTCAGAATCACCTCCAAGGGAGCAGGGAAGACCGGCGGTAAAATTGAGTTTGAGTTCTTCGATGATGATGATCTGAAGAAGCTTGCAGCCCTTTTTGAAGAATAATTGAGAGAAAATTAAGGAGAAATACCATGATTGATATTCGTTTTTTGAGAGAAAATCCTGAAATTGTAAAGCAGAACATCCGTAATAAGTTCCAGGAAGACAAACTTCCTCTTGTTGATGAAGTGATTGCACTTGATGCCGAAAGCCGCCAGATCAAGCAGCAGGCAGACGGACTTCGTGCTGACCGTAACTGTTTTTCCAAACAGATCGGTGGTCTGATGGCACAGGGCAAACGTGAAGAAGCCGAAGAAATGAAGAAAAAGGTTACCGAACAGTCTGCAGCACTTGCAGAAGCTGAGAAAAAAGAAGCAGAACTCAGCGAACGCATCACACAGATTATGATGGTAATTCCCAATATTATCGATCCTACCGTTCCGATCGGCAAGGATGACAGCGAAAATGTGGAAGTACAGAAGTACGGCGAACCTCTTGTACCCGATTTTGAAGTACCTTACCACACCGATATCATGGAAACTTTCAACGGTATTGACATCGATGCTGCCGGCAGAGTTGCAGGCAACGGTTTCTATTACCTCATGGGCGACATTGCAAGACTGCACTCTGCAGTGATCAGCTACGCAAGAGATTTCATGATCGACCGCGGCTTTACCTATTGCATTCCGCCCTTTATGATCCGTTCCAATGTTGTTACAGGCGTTATGAGCTTCGCTGAAATGGATGCAATGATGTATAAAATTGAGGGCGAAGACCTTTATCTCATCGGCACCAGTGAACACTCCATGATCGGTAAATTCATCGATCAGATGATCCCCGAAAACACGCTTCCGCAGACTCTTACAAGTTATTCTCCTTGTTTCCGTAAGGAAAAAGGTGCTCACGGCATTGAAGAACGTGGTGTTTATCGTATTCATCAGTTTGAAAAGCAGGAAATGATTGTTGTTTGCAAGCCTGAAGAAAGCCCGATGTGGTTCAACAAGCTGTGGCAGAACACCGTCGATCTCTTCCGTTCGCTCGATATTCCCGTTCGTACGCTTGAATGCTGCTCGGGTGACTTGGCAGATCTTAAGGTCAAGTCCATTGACGTTGAAGCATGGAGTCCCCGTCAGAAGAAGTATTTTGAAGTCGGTTCCTGCTCCAACCTCGGTGATGCACAGGCAAGAAGACTGAAAATGCGTGTCAAGGGCGAAAACGGCAACTACCTGCCGCATACTCTCAACAACACCGTTGTTGCACCGCCCAGAATGCTCATTGCTTTCCTTGAAAACAACCTCAATGCAGACGGCACTGTCAGCATTCCCGAAGCACTTCGTCCCTACATGGGCGGCAAAGAAAAGCTCATCCCCACAAAATAAATACAATACAGGACAGGGAATCCCCCCCTGTCCTTTTGCTACACAGGAGATTGATTATGAAAAAGGTAACTTCTTTTGTATTATGTGTTATTTTATTCATTTGTAGCATTTTTTATGTTTCTGCAAGCATAAATACACATAAACAGGTCGCTGATGAAATCATCGAAACTGCAAGAGCAGAAATCGGCTACTACGGTAACGGCTCCAACAAGTTCAACGAATGGTATTACGGGGTGCCGTCCAACGCTGCATGGTGTGCGGTGTTTCTCGGCTGGTGTGCCGATCAGATCGGTCTGCTGAATACAGCCATCCCTAAGCGTGCCACCTGTGCCTCCATGATGGATTGGTACAAGGCAAAAGGGGAGTACCATGTCGTAAACAGCGATTACGTGCCGCAAAAAGGCGACATCGTGTTTTTTGACACCGATGGCACCGGCATTTCGCACCATGTGGAATTCGTGTCCGAAAGCGGATATTTCACCGATGACAACGGCAAAACCTGCATTTACACCATCGGCGGCAATGCCTCGGACGAAAACTACAACGGCAAGGACCATGTCATTGAGCGTCTGCGCCCGATCGACCGCGAAAAAGCCGTTGTGATGGGCTATTCCCACCCAAGCTACGAACAACCGGAAGAAAAACCGCAGAACTTCTTTGACAAACTGCGTGCATTTTTTGAAAAGATTATTAACTTCTTCCGGAATCTCTTTTAACCATTTTCCGGAATGAGAAAAGACATAATAGAAATGAAAAAAAGACTTGCACCTCAGCTGAAGTGCAAGTCTTTTTTTTGTCAGATTATTCCCAGTTGATGGGTCTTTGCAGGAAGTTGACGTGTTCTTTTTCAGGAATCAGAGAAAAGGACGAAACGCGGTCAATACCGTGACGATCGAGTTCGTCATAGAGCCATTCCTGTTTTTGCAGACGCATGGGATTCAGGAAGAAGTAGTCACCAAGGAACTGGTTGGCTTTGAAAAACTCCCAGCTCAAGCTTGCAATTTCAACATTGAAGAGCTGTTCTTCGGTGATATCAGCTTTCAGAGCCAAGTTCCAGAGTGCATCAAGTTTGAAAATAGTGTGGATGGGGTAGTAACCCGACTGATAATGCCAGTCAAAGTCAAAGGAATGGGCAGTTGCTTTGATCTGTGCGGTCTGAATATCAAGAATTTCTTTGATGTAAGGTGTTGCTGCTTCGCCGTAATAAGCATTCATAAAGTCGATCATATGGTATTCAACATCTGCGTTGACATCCCACTGCAGCTTGCAAAGCAGGTAGTTACGCAGCTCATTGAATGCTGCAGAATGACCGTCACCGCAGTTGTATACATAACCGGTTATGCCGAGGTCGTGCATATACTGCATGGTCGGCTGCATGGTCTCAAAATTGGAGAAAAACTGTGCAGAGAAAAGGAAATTGATGGTGTAGTCATAGATGTAATTGCGTTCCGAAATCTCTGCCCATACTCTGAATTGCTCAGCTATAGTGGCTTCATGGTCGCCATAGAGGTTCATGAATTCATCGAAACCGGTCTGCTGCCTGTCAGTGGCACCGCATTCGGTCAGCGGATGGCTGCGGCAAGCCTGATGCAGACCGCAAAGAACGGGAACAACATTGTCGTTGCAACGCAGCGACAGATCTGTGGGCGGTGCTGCGGTTTCGTTGTAAGAATAGAAAGTGAAAGTGAAATCGGGGTATTCATCATCCAGTGCATCTGCAAATGCATTGGTGAAAAGAATGGTCGGTGCGGAGATGGCACCGTATTGAGCATACAGAGCTTCACAGTTTTCACAGTGGCAGTAATTAGAATTGTCCTTCTGACCGATGTGGATGTGGTCAGCACCGTATGTGCATTCTTCGATGTATTTTCTGCCGTTTTCAATTGCAATGTTCAGTACGTCAGGATGGCTCAGACACACGTGGTCGGTTGTGCGTGTACCGTCGGTATTCATTGCAAAGTATTCGGGATGTTCTGCAAACAGAGTATCGGGCACAAGACGGTCAAGGGTAACGTCCCAAAGAACAAAACGCATAGCTCCACCGTATTCTTCTGCTTCATAATAAAAGCTGACATTGGTTTTCATCTTTGCACGGTAAGCATCAGAAGAGCCGACACAGGAATTTCTGCGTACTGCAAAAGAGGGCTCAACAAGACGGTCAAGATTCTTATCAATGACAACATCTTCATTTTCGGGCACAACCTCAAGGGTCGGTGTAAACCAACGTACACCAAGGTAATCCTCAAGGAACGTATAAACACCGTAAAGTGTTCCGCGATTGTCTTCACCGAGGATGAAGAAGTTTTCGCCGTCACTTGTCAGCCAAAAACCGTCTTCAAATACGCTGTCCATGTCTTTCTGAAGTGTGGCAGCTTTGTTTGTGTCACCAAGGAAGATCGCATTTGCGTCTTCCGGAAGTTCGTCTTCGGTGACATAGGGGAGCAAAGCACCGCTGCTTTTTTCGATGTAAGTCTGCAGTTCACTGACAGCAGTCTGCATACAGGCATCGGGGTCTGCTGCGGTGACGATATAAAAGTCGCTTTCTCCGTCTTCAACAAGGTAGAGTGCTTCTTCCACTACAGGCGGTACATAATCGGTTCCGCCGTAATCAATGTCGGTGTTGACAGGGAATACGCCGAGAGAAAAAAGAAACACTTCAAAAAAGGCTAAAATGGCTTTGAAAATCTGCATCATAAAAACCTCCTGAAATTCCCCACGGGAATTGCTTATATTTATCATAGCACAGATAGGTACTGAATGCAAGAAAAAGAAAAATTCAGACGTATATCGTAATCAGAAACGAATCTATACTATTTTGTAAACAAAAAGGGAACTGTCTGAAACAGTTCCCTTATACTATTACATTATAATATTATAATGTTGCACTTATGCAGCAGTATCCTCGTTGTTCTTTTTCTTACAGTTGCGACTTACAAGGAATGCGGCACCTGCCATAAGCACCATACCTGCAGCACCTGCAAGCACTGCACTTGCACCGGTGTTGACATTGTAAACAACCTTGATGGTCTTGGTCTGGTTGCAGCCGGTAGCGGTACACTGGTACAGCTTGTAGCCGTCTTCTTCTGCAGTGGCTTCGACGTATTTGACAAGTTCAAACTTGTGTTTGCCGGTGGCGGGAGCTTTCAGACCTTCAGCCTTGGTTTCTTCGCCGCACTTGGAACACTTGTAGTAGTAGTTGCCGGCTTTGTCGCAGGTAGCATCGGAGTGTGAGAATTGGAAGTCATGACCCTTTGCTTCAATATCAAGAGGAAGTTCAATCACTTCGTTGCAGACCGAGCAATGGCTTCCGCCTTTTTTACCTGCCTTGGTGCAGGTTGCAGCAATGTCTTTATCCTTGACTACGGTGTGACCGAGTTTGTCAACTTTTTCCTGCTTTTTGAGAACCTTGTTGCATTCGGAGCAGTGAGAACCTGCGGTAAGACCTTCCTTGGAGCAGGTAGCGGCAACAGCTTTGTCTTCAACTACAACGTGCTTGGTTTCATCCTTGTCAACCTTGGTGGGTTTTACAAGTTCCTGCTTGCAGACTTTGCACTGTTTGCCGTCCTTGGAACCGTCCTTGGAACAGGTGGGAGCAACAGCGGGAATATCTTCTTCCGTACAGGCTTCGGTTACTTCATAACCGCAGACGGTGCATTTTTTGGAATGTTCCTTTTTGCCCTTAACTGCACTTACTTCGGAGAATGTGTGTGCTGTTTTTTCTTCTGCAAATTCCTTCTTACATACGTCACAGACATAGGTCAATGCATGACCGTCCTTATCGGAAACGGTTTTGCCTTCAACAGGCTTTGCATCCTTTGCCTTGGAGTGACCGGTAGCAGGTGTTTCGGAATCGCTTGTCTGAATTTCCTGATTGCAATCGGAGCAGACATAAACCTGATAACCGGGTTCTGTGCAGGTTGCGGCTTTGTTCTTTTCGTTTTCGGTATCCATTTTATAACCGTTGCTGCCGCAGGTTACGGGATCCTTAGCATTTTTGCAAACGGTGCAGACAGCCTGGTGCTGCTTGACGGGAATAACAGTGTTTTCAGCATCAGCTTTTTCAGCTTCATAGGGAACATATTCAAAAGTGCATTCTGCAGAAACAAGGGTTTTGCAGACTTTGCATTCTGCAGCGTGCTTGTCGGCAGCTTCAGTACCGGCTTCAGCTTTTACATATTCCCAAGCTGCAAAATCGCCTTCGTGTTCTTCTTTGTAATCGCAGCCTTCTGCTGTGCAGATGCGGCTGTGCTTGTTTTCTTTGGTATCAATGGTCCATTCTGCAGCAACAGCAGCTTCGTGGCTGATTTCTCTGCCGCAGACACACTTTGCGGTGTGGGTTTTGCCGTCTTCGGAAGCGGTGAAAGCGGTAGCTTTGCAATCGGTTGCTTCAAACTTGGCAGCACAGACAGAGCATTCACCTGTGTGCTTCATGCTGCCTTCTGCTGTGTCAGCAGTCCACTTGATATCGCAAGCCTTGACAACTTCGTTTTTACATACGGTGCATTCACCTTTGTGTTCCTGCTTGCCTTCAACAACCGTGAACTTTTCAACTGTACAATCAGCTTCAGCGGTTTTGGTTCCGCAGACCTTGCAGGTGCCGATGTGTTTGCCGTCTTTTGCGGTGTATTCGTATTCACATGCACCTTCAACGGTTTTCTTGCAATTTGTGTTTGTGCAGATGGCATAATGTTTGCCGTCTTTTTCAAAATATTTGGAAAGGATATGACCTGTAGCTGCGGAGTCTTCTGTTTTTGTATTGCCGCAGATACAAACGCTTGTCTTTGTGCCTGCTTCGGTACAGGTTGCTGTGTTGGTATCTTCGACAAAAACACATTCTGTACTTTCGATAACAGCTTTACAATCAGAGAAAGAACATTTTGTTGGGGTATGTGCGGTCTTTTCCTCGTTCAGTGTGTAGTCGTCGTAATTATGGGCAAGTGTTGCCTTTTCTTCGGTATAGGAACCATTGCAGATCATGCAAGTGTATTTGACAGTGCCCTCTTTTGAACAGGTGGCATCATTGGTGGCTGTGCTGAATTCGCAATTTTCGACAACTTCACCGCAGTCTGCACAGTTTCTCTTGTGCTGTTTGTTTGCACTGTCGAAAACCCAGTCTGTGCCTTCTTTAAATTTGTGGCCGGTAGCAGGTTTGATGGTAAGCTGCACCTTGCCGCATTCGCATTCGGCATATTCCACACCCTTTACGGTGCAGGTTGCAGCAATGCTCTTTTCTTCATTGGCATTATATTTATGGGTGTGTTCCTCTTCTGCTGCAAGAGCAGGAAGTGCAAACACAAAAGTGGACACAAGAATACACAAGGTAAGGATTGCAACGATGCTTTTTTTCATCATCAGGACCTCCCGGATAAAATAAGTATAAAAGTTATTATTTACATATTATTATATTATATATAATACCCTAAAAACAGCTGTAAGTCAAGACAAAAAGGTTTTTTCCTCCTGTAAGGGGGAATTTCCGTATGAATGTACAAAAATAAGAACAGCCTTTGTGCATGACTATGGGTAATGTAGCCATGTTTTCTTAAATTATTTATAAATATTGACAACACTTTTTTGTTGTGCTATGATGAAATTTGATCAAAGAAAGGAGATCATACTATGAAAAACACACGTTTTTTAGCCATTGTACTTGCAATGCTCATGCTATTGACCCTTTTTGCAGGCTGCAGCAAAGAAAACACAACAACCGACCCCACCAATGAAGCTGCTCCTACGGGTGAAGCCGATGTCGAAATGCCGACCATCGCTGATGTCATTCCGACGGAAGACCAAACCGAAGAAACCGTAAAAGAAGAGGACAACAGCCTTTCTTCCGTTGACGATTCCGAATTTGTCGTCAACAAGCTCGGTACCATTGAAAACAAAGGCTCTTACTTTTACAAGGAGCTTGGCGGTGCTTATTACAAAGATGATAATGATATGTACGGCATTATCTCCCGTGACGGTTCCAAAGATACCGGAGCTGTATATACAAACGTTGAAGCAGAATACTACAATGCATTTTTTGTTGTTTCTCAGAAGAAAGATGCTGACGTTACGAGTGTTGCCGACCTGAACAGCAACGGTCTTCTGAATGATGATCTGCAGCTTGTGGTTCCCATGGAATATGCATCCATTGACATTCTGAGCGACCGTTTTGTAAAGGTTTGCGAGGTTACCGAACAGACCGACAACAAGGACGATGCCCTTGTTTACTACACTGACAGACAGATCTCCATCACTGCAAGTGATGATGATACTTTCTTCAAAGGCAATTGGTATGTTTATGACATCCTGAAGGGTGCAAAGGTACCCGGTGTCAGCGGCACGCAGGCTTATTATATTGATGTCTACGGCAGCTATATCGAATACATTGACGAAGCCGCTAACGATTATGTTATCAAAAACGCAGACGGTGAAACCGTTACGGGCGAATTTGAAGTATTCGAAGACGGTACTCTGCTCGTTGCAGAAGGCAACAAGGGAATCGTTTACAATCCCGACAACACCAAGGCTTTCTCCTTTGAAGTGGATGGTTATATCCCTTATGAAAGACTTGAAAACGGCCATTTTGCAGCCGTCAGAGAAGAAAATGACGGAATGACTTTTGTGATTCTTGACGGCGAAGGCAAAGCAGTTTCCAAGGAATTTTCAATCGAAAGCAGATATGATGTTGAAGTGTTCGGTGATGTGATTGTTGTAAACGGACAACTCTTCGATTACAACGGTAATTCTTTAATTGAAGGTACTTATGACGATGTTTATTATGAAGATATTTTCGGCAAGTACCTTATGCTTGAAAATTACGAAGGCTTTACCATGATTCAGACCGACGGTACTGTCCTTTACAAGGGTGCGGAGAATGAAAATCTTGAAATCAACGAGTATTCCTTTACCATCCGCCGCAAAGATGACAGCGGTTACAAATACTATAATGTCAAGGATCAGGATTTTACTCTTGAGGGTTATTCCGCAGGTGTTGTATATGTTGCTACAGATGGTGCCAATGGCACTGAAAACCTTGTCAATACCGTTACCGGTGAAGTGGCACTCAAGAACTATTCCGATTATAAAGTAATCGAAATCGAAGGCGAAGGCCTGCTTGTTTATGCAGAAGCCCTTGACGGTTCCTATGATGTATACACCATCAAATAAACACAAATAGCAACGAACGGAGCTGTACAGACAGCTCCGTTTTTTTGCGTGATAAAACAAGAATAACTTTATGAAAAGGATGTAATAATTGTTTTTTCGCATCCCGAAGGGGAGTAGGTAAAGGACTGCATATGATTGCCGTCAAAAAAATATCGCGGTGCCGTGTGGGTCGGCTTCTCATCAAAACAATCCACAAGGATGAGCTTGATTTTCATTTTTTCGGGCAGGATGCTTTTGATGTACACGGCAGCCTTTTGACCTGCCCGAGCCTGCGGTGTGTATTCTGCAAGACCTGCAAGATTCGGTGTCAGCTCCACGAAAATACCGTAATTTTCCACTGACCGCACAATGCCGGATACGGTTTCACCGGCACTGAACAGAGCGGCATTTTCTTCCCATGTACCGAGCAGCTCCTTGTGGGTAAGAATCACCCTGCCCTCAGTGTCAAAACCGCGTACAATACAGCGGATTTCCTGTCCTGCATAAAAACGCACACCCGGATGCGGAATGCGTGAAACCGAAACCGCATCGATGGGCAGCAATGCAGGCACTCCTGCACCGATATCACAGAACGCACCAAAAGGTTCACAATGCGTGACCCGTACCGTTACAACGTCACCTGCCTGCAAAAAGGCTATGTATTGCTCTTTACAGAGCTGTTGTGCGTTTTTGCGTGACAGCAGTGCAACAGGTTCGCCGCATTCGTCTGTTGTGATGTCCGAAACCGTGAAACAGACCGCTTTCCCGACACGGGAAATCAGAGCAATATCGCGGACACTGCCGTCGTCCATTCCCAATGCCCCCTGTGCACGCGGAATCACACCGCGTATGCACCCCAGATCCACGTGCAGATTGTGCAGTGCATCACATTTGACCGCCGTTGCTTCCAGAACAGTGCCTGCATACATGGCATCACGCAGCGAAGCAAGACTGCTCAGAGCTGCTTTGTTGGCTTGTGTATTCAAAAGATTACCCTCAGGCTGAAATAACATACAATCGCTTCCTTTCGGAAAAATAAAACTCGTAATAAATAAGTATTTAACTTGCGGTAAAAATATGCTATACTGTCTTTGAATACTGTAAAAACAAGGTGAAAACATGGACGTTCGCATCAACGATATACTGGAAATGAAAAAAAACCATCCCTGCGGCACAAAAACATTTCTTGTTCTGCGGGTCGGGATGGATTTCAGATTGCGGTGCACAGGCTGCGGACATGAAATTATGATTCCCCGTTCCAAAGCCGAAAAAGGAATCCGCAAAATCAACCGTCCGACAGAAAGCGTGGAATAAGACCATGGAAAAATCTTTATATGACCGCCTTTGTGCAGCGGCACAACGAAGAAAAGACATTGAAGCCGAACTTTGTGATCCTGCCGTTGCATCCGATATTCAGACCTCGACGAAACTCATGCAGGAATTGTCGCGTTTGTCACCTGTTGCCGAAAAATTTGAACAATGGCAGTCCAATGACGAAACCGTCCGCGAAACCGAAGCACTGCTTGCGGATACCATTGACAAAGATTTCCGTGCCCTTGTCTTTGAAGAACACGAAACGGCACTTGCTGCCTGTGAAGCACTCGAACAGGAACTCAAAGTCTTGCTGTTGCCGAGGGATCCCAATGATGACCGCAATGTTATCATAGAAATCCGTGCAGGTACGGGCGGTGAAGAAGGTGCACTTTTTGCAGGTACGCTGCTGCGTATGTACAGTATGTATGCACAAAGCAAAGGTTATCGCACCGAAATTCTCAATGCGACTCCCACAGAGCTTGGCGGCTACAAGGAAGTGACCATGATGGTCAGTGCCGTCGGGGCATATTCGCGTTTTAAGTTCGAAAGCGGTGTGCATCGTGTGCAACGTGTGCCCGAAACCGAAACACAGGGCCGCATTCACACCTCTGCGGCAACCGTTGCCGTGTTGCCCGAAGCTGAGGATGTTGAAATTGACATCAACCCCACTGATCTGCAGATCGACACATTCCGTGCAGGCGGTGCAGGCGGTCAGCATATCAACAAAACCGAATCCGCTATCCGCATAACCCATCTTCCGACCGGACTTGTGGTGGAATGTCAGGATGAACGCAGCCAGTACAAAAACAAAGACAAGGCCATGAAGGTGCTCAAAAGCCGTCTGCTTGAAAACGAACGCCGTAAACAGGCAGAAAAACAGGCAGGTGAACGCCGCGGTATGGTCGGTTCGGGTGACCGCAGCGAAAAAATACGAACCTACAACTACCATCAGTACCGTGTGACCGATCATCGCATCGGACTGACATTATATAAGATCGAAAGCATTCTCAACGGCGACATGGATGAGCTGATCGATGCACTCATCACCGCCGACACAGCAGCCAAACTGGCTGAGAACGCAGAATAAATTCCATCGGGAGGCGATTTTTTGTCCACCATTGCCGCAATATGTACCCCCAATGCAGCAGGGGGTGTTGCCATTGTCCGTATTTCGGGAGAAGATGCTCTCGCGGTTGCTGACCGCGTTTTTGCAACGGTAAGCGGAAAACCTCTTGTAGATTACAAGGGATATACTGCTGCATACGGAAAAATACATGACGGTGAAACCATAATCGATGAGGGTGTCACCGTGGTTTATCGTGCCCCGCACAGCTATACGGGCGAAAACGTCGCTGAAATCTGTTGTCACGGCGGATTGTATGTCACAAAACGTCTGCTGCGTGCCGTCATGGCGGCAGGTGCACAGGCTGCCGAAGCAGGGGAGTTCACCAAACGTGCGTTCCTCAACGGCAGAATGGATCTTGCAGAAGCGGAAGCGGTTATGAATGTCATTTCCGCGCAGGGAGAACAGGCACTTGCTGCCGCAAGAGCGACGTTGTCGGGCAGTGTCAGCCGTGCGGTTGCCGCGGTTGCCGATGCACTAACCACCGCTGCGGCAGGTCTTGCGGTGTGGACGGATTACCCCGACGAAGATGTGCCCGGTGTGTCGGAAACCGAACTTGCTGCAACGCTGAATGAGCAGGCAGATAAACTGCAGGTGCTTATTGACCGCTATGACAGCGGAAAAGCCGTGACAGAGGGCATTGCTGCCGTCATCTGCGGCAAACCGAATGTCGGAAAATCGACACTGATGAACCTGCTGACAGGAAGACAGCGTTCCATCGTCACACCCATTGCAGGTACAACACGTGATATTATTGAAGAAACTGTCCGCGTGGGTGAAATTGTGCTGCGACTTGCCGATACGGCAGGTTTGCGTGTGACCTCAGACACGGTCGAAGAGATCGGTGTTGCCATGGCACGCGAAAAAATGCAGGAAGCCGCGTTATTGCTTGCTGTTTTTGACTCCTCTGTTCCGTTGGATGAAGAGGATTATTCATTGCTCGAAAAATGTCGGGAACGCACCGCTGTTGCGATCATCAACAAAAGTGACCTGCAACCTGCGTTTTCAGAAGATGAAATTACAAAATACATCCCGCACTGTTGCAGTATTTCCGCAAAAAATCCCGACAGTGCAGCGGTGTTTGCACAACTGCTTGCCCGTGTACTGGGTACGGAAGGTTTTGATGCCAACGGTGAGGTACTTGCCGGTGAACGGCAGCGGCAGTGCTGTACGGAAGCGGTTGACCATCTTCGTTTTGCCTGTCGTGCACTTGCTGACGGTGAAACACTCGATGCGGTCGGTGTGTGCATTGACAGTGCGTTGTCATGCCTGTTTGCACTGACCGGTCAGAAGGTTTCGGATGCGGTGGTATCGGAAGTCTTTGCAAAATTCTGTGTAGGAAAATAAAAAAACAACCCGGAGGCTGTTATGTTACATTTTGAAAGTGATTATATTCAGGGAGCACATCCTGCCATACTCGAAGCACTCGCAAAAACCAATTTTGTTGCCCAAAGCGGTTACGGAGCAGATTGCTGGTGCGAAAGTGCAAAAGAAAAAATCCGCACTGCCTGTGATGCTCCCGATGCGGATATCTTTTTCCTTGTCGGCGGTACGCAGGCAAATGCTACGGTCATTGATTCCATGCTGTACAAATACGAGGGCGTGTTTGCTGCTGTAACGGGCCACATCAACGGTCACGAAGCAGGTGCGGTGGAAGCTGCCGGAATCAAGGTTTTGCCGTTGCCGCAGCATGAAGGTAAAATTTTTGCCGCAGAGCTGTCGGATGCATTGCAGACATACCATGCTGACGACAACCGTGAGCATATGATCCGTCCGGGGATGGTTTATATTTCTCATCCGACCGAATACGGCACGCTGTACACAAAACAGGAACTCGAAGACATCAGCAAAATCTGCCGCAGCTACAACATTCCTCTGTTTATGGACGGTGCAAGACTCGGTTATGCGATTGCCTGCCCCGAAAGCGACCTGACTTTGCCCGATATTGCTGCTCTTTGTGATGTGTTCTATATCGGCGGCACCAAATGCGGTGCTCTTTGCGGTGAAGCGGTTGTCTTTCCGCGTCACGGTGCACCTGCCCATTTCTTTACCCTCGTAAAACAGCACGGTGCATTGCTTGCCAAGGGCAGATTGCTCGGTGTACAGTTTGATACCCTCTTTACCGATAACCTGTATTTCGACATCTGTTCAAATGCTGTCAGAACTGCACAGATGCTTCGTGCGGGTTTGCGTGAAAAAGGATATCCGTTCTTTATCGAAACGGTCACAAATCAGATTTTTGTTGTTGTCGAAAACCGCAAACTGCAGGAGCTTAACACCCGCGTGTGCAGCGGTTTTTGGGAAAAAGCGGACGATAATCACACAGTGATCCGCTTTGCAACCTCATGGGCAACCACCGAAGAGGATGTAAAAGCCCTGTTGGAGATCATATAAAATAAAAAAAGGATTGCCGTTGTACATTGTACGGGCAATCCTTTTTGTATGATTGTTTGTTTACAGCCATTTGATGCTGTTTTCAAGAGCGACCGAAGCTCTGAGTATCAGACGTGCATCGGCTGCGGAAATACCGTCGGAACCGTCCACCGAAGCGGCTGCTGCAGCAGCATCTGAAATAGTTTCCAGACCGACCGAAGCACGCAATGCAATACGTGCATCGGCAGCGGAGATGGTACCGTCGCAATCGGTATCACCGGGAACTATGACGGTTTTTGTATCCGCTATTTTGCCGCTTTTTTCAAGCACAAGCTGCATGCCTGTTGCAAGGGTTGCTGCTGCGAGTACAAGCTTTCCTGCAGCGTTTTTTGCATAGGAAAATGCAATACCGGTTTTTGCTGCACGGACGGATGTGTTGTCGGTGATGTTGATCATGGATGTACCGTTGATATCTGCAAAATCTACACTGCTGCCGATTGTGATTTTGCTTGCAGTGGGAGCAGGCGTTACGGCAACGTGCAGGGAAGAACTGACCGGTCTTTCATACCCGAGACTGGGAATGTGGTGCAGCGTCAGTGCTGTTTCGGACGGACGAAGGGTGAGCATGGTTGCAGAAGCACCGCCGTCCATCTCAATGGCTTCCACACAACCCAAAGCGATCATGATGTTGGCAAGTTCCGTGTAAGTGTGGCCGACCGATTTGAGCTGTCTGCCGTCGCCGACGAAGAAAACGACCTTGCCGTCTGCTTTTACACCGACAGCACACCGCGGTTCACGTTTTGCCGTAGGAGCAACATTTTTTCCGCCTTTGACCAATCGCTGACCGCCTTCAACGCCTTCAACCACATCAGCCGTACCGACACCCGCATCGCGGATTACTGCAGTGCCGTTCTTAAGAATGGCAAAATAAGGCTGTTTACCAGTGGGAGTATGACAAAGTTTTCCCGACATCACAAGCAGACCGTAGGGTTCCCCTGTGTAGGTGTCATAAAAACCGCCGTTGATGGAGCACACCACGGAAACATTGTGTTTGGCAGCCATGTTTTTTGCCTGTGTGCGTACCGAACGCAGACTCCATTCATCCGTGTCGCCGTCATTATAGCCGGCAAGGATGGAGTTGTTGGAGTTCTGCAGGTCAATTTCAACCGCGAAGCAGCGTTTCGGAGCATCCCCTGCAGCATTGTTGAGATAAAAATGTTCTTCATACACACCGCTTGCAAGGGTATATTTTTGATATTTGAAATCTTCTTCTTTGTTTACATAAAAACCGTCACCGAGCAAGGATTCGTTGATTGCGGCAAAAGCAGGTGTTGCACAGGTAAAGGACAGAACTGCAGCACAGATAATGCAAATCAGTTTTTTTGCAGGATATTTCATAACGGACCTTCTTATTTGAAAAAATGGAAAACAATAAAATTATTATATAACAATGCAAATATACCTGTCAAGTTTTTTGTAAAAGTGACGTATTTTTCTATAGAAAACATAGAAAGCTTTATATATATAAATGTATACTATTAAAAATAATAAAAAAATTTTATTTTTACTCTTGATTTTTATTTATTTTTAATATATTATAATGATAAACATGGGCATTGCTGTCCGAAATGGAAGAAAGGAGTAAATTTGTATGCCTGAATTCACATACGAAATCGTAAAGGAACTTGGTGTTATTTCCGAAGGTTCGGGCGGCTGGGCAAAGGAGCTCAACCTCATCAGCTGGAACGGCAAAGAACCGAAGTACGACATTCGTGACTGGGGCCCCGAACATGAAAAGATGGGTAAGGGTATTACCCTCACCGCCAATGACATCAAGGCTCTCAAGGCTTTGCTTGACGGCATTGAGCTGTAAGGAAACATAACCTGACAAAAGGGATCAAAAAGGATTGCTTCGCGGCAGTCCTTTTTTCCTTTTTATGTCTGTACTTGACAAATACCCTTCTTTTATTATATTATATATTAAGATTATCATAGATAATTATGCCCTTGTCCGATAAAATTGCGGTCTGACCGCTTTCCGGTGAGTGATTATGAAGAAAATTTGCAGAAAAATTGTATCCGTTTTACTTTGTGCTGCCTTGTTGGCAGGCGGTATTTGTCTTGTGCCCGCACAGGCTTATGAACAGACCTATCCGCTGCCTGCACTGACGGGAAACCAGGCCATTGACATCGTTGCTGTCGCAAAAAGTCAGGTCGGTTATACCGAAGACGGGGCAGGCGGTACCGCATACGGTGCCTGGATGTCGCAGAACTCTTTGTTGCTGGGGCAGTATTATGATTTTACATATGTTGACTGGTGCAGCTCCTTTGTTTGCTGGTCTGCCGAACACGCAGGTATTCCGCGCGGTATTGTTTTCAGCACCTTGTCGGCATCTGTTGACATTATGTTCAGTGCTTTGCAGCTCAGCGGTGCTACCGTTACTTATGATTACTCCAACTACACTCCAAAATGCGGTGACCTTGTTTTTTATTCCTACGGCGGTCAGGGCTATGATCACGTTGCCATTACCGACGGTAACAATCATTATATTCATGCGAACTATGCAAGTGCAGTCACCGAAGTCGAAGGCAATCTTGTGCACCGCCTTGCTGACGGGTATGACTATCCGCCTTCCTGCTATGTTTCTCCGAACTATCGCGGTTCTGCTGCCGAAGCCAATGACCGGGAAGCACCCGTCATTACGGAATACGGCGCAGTCAACGTCACACCGGACGGATTTGATATGGTTGTTATGGCAAGCGATAATGTCGGCATTGCCAGAGCCACCTTTGCCGTCTGGAGTCTTGAAAACGGGCAGGATGACATCACTCTCGAAGCAGGTATTGTCAACGGCAATACGATTTCCTATGCCGTCAAAGCGGCCGACCACAATGATGAATACGGTGAGTATTATATTGAATGTACCGTATACGACCCCTTGGGGAACAATACGTCACTCTCAGAGTTTTTGGCCGTCATTCCTCCCGATGACAGCGAGCCGCCTGTGATCAAAAATGTAAAAATCACCGAAAAAGACCACACAGGATTCACCGTTACTGCGGATGTAACCGACAACATACGTGTCTACAAGACACAAGTGACCGCATGGACGGAAGAAAACGGAACGGATGATGTTGTGTGGCATACAGGGGAAGTCAAGGACGGCAAAGTGACAATCCGCGTTCCTTCTGCCGAACATGGCGACAGCTACGGCAATTATCTGGCACAGCTGTATGTGTATGACCTTGCAGACAACATGACTTTGCATGATAACATCAAAGTGCGTGTGCCGACTCCCGACTCCACGCCGCCTGCAGTCAGCAACGTACGCATCAGCGATCCTACCGGGGTCGGTTTCAGACTGACTGCAAGTGTCAGCGATGAAAGCGGTATCGCAAGGGCAACCGTGGATGTGGTGACAAAGACAAAAGACAACGAAGTTTCCATGCAGTTTCCTGCCGAAATCAATGGTGAAGCGTTGTCCTGCGTGACCGACAACGGCAATCATCTCGGTGAGCAGGTCGAATACACTGTTGTGCTTTCCGTTTATGATGCCAATGAAAACATGGCTACCTATAAAACCGATTACAATCCGGGAGTTGTGAATCTTACCACCGCCGATACGGACGGTGACGGCGAGATTTCCGAAAGTGATGCCCGTCTCATTTTGCTTGCAAGTGCCGAACTGGAACAGCTGTCTTCTGCACAGACCGTAGTCGGTGACATGGATGGTGACGGAATCATCACCGCCGCAGATGCACGCGAAATTCATCGTGTTGCCCTCGGCAAATCCACACTCGAAGCCGAATAAAACAGATTGGAGCTCATAGCATGAAAAGTAATGTCAAAAAAATTATATCTCTGCTGATTTGCCTGCTTGTGGCTGCCTGCACATTGCTGCCTGCCGCAGCCTATGAAGCACCGCTTCGCATTCCGCAGCTCACAGGTGACATCGCTTCTGATATTTACCGTGTTGCCAGAAGTCAGGTCGGTTATAAGGAAGACATTTTCGGCGGTACGGTCTATGGTGAATGGTGGACCGACGTAACGGACATCGGTTATGACTGTACAAGGGTCGAATGGTGTGCCGTGTTTGTGTGCTGGTGTATGGACAAGGCCGGTGTGGAATACGGTTTTGCATATAACCGCCTGTCGGGTTCTGTCGATTATCTGTTTGACCTTTGCGAAATCAACGGCTCAACCATTTACACCGCACAGGATAACTATACACCCAAAAGCGGAGACCTGCTGTTTTATTCCTATGACAACGGTGAAACCCTCGGACATATTTCCATCGCTGACGGCAAGGGACATTATGTTCATGCAAATTATGCCAACAAGGTTGTGGAGCGTAATGACCAGTTGGTGTACAGAATCGCTGACGGCAAAGAATACAGACCTTTGTATATTGTATCTCCCAATTATACCCTCACGTCTGCCAATGCACCCGGTAAAATTCTGACGGCAGTGCTCGGTTTCGGTGCTTTTGTGAACTATGCTCCCGACAAATTCCGTCAGGAACTCAAGGAGCTGACCGAAAAAGAAGATGAAACAGGTGCTCCCGAAAAGAAGCCCGTTGTTTCTCAGGTCATCCCCGGTGACTGCGACCGTGACGGTGAAGTCACTGCTGCAGATGCACGTCTTGTGCTGCGTGCTGCGGTCGAACTTGAAACAATTGATGCACAGCAGATGAAGCGTGCCGATCTCAACGCAGACGGAGAACTGACGGCAGATGAAGCAAGAATGATTCTGCGAGCAGCTGTCGGACTTGAAACGCTTTAAAAAAAAGCACCCGTGAGGCAATACCATTAAGTTAAGAAACGACTGAAAATTTAAAAGCATCTGACATTTGCAGAAAAAGCAGATTCAGATGCTTTTTGAATGGAACAATACAACGGAAACAATGAGGATACATCATGGATTTTTATGTACCGTCCTATTATGAACAATTTCACTGCAAGGCGGATCTTTGCACCGATAACTGCTGTATCGGCTGGGAAATTCAGATCGATCCGCAGTCGGCTGCAAGGTACCGTGCATCGGATGCTGTGATCGGAGATAAACTGCGCAGCAGCATTTCTGAAGACGATTGTTTTGTGCTTGTCAATGAACGCTGTCCGATGCTTGACGACAAAAATCTGTGCGAAATCATCCGTCATTGCGGTGAAGAACACCTGTGTCAGATTTGTCGTGACCATCCGCGGTATTTTGCATGGTTCGGTGACCGCAAGGAAGGCGGTCTTGGAATTGCCTGCGAAGAAGCAGCACGTCTTGTGCTGACAACCGACCACGTGCAAACCATCTGCAAACACTGTGAAGACGAACCGTCCGAAAGCGAGGATGCCGTCTTTTTTGAACAGATGCTTGCAGAACGTGACAAGTTGTTTGCCATACTGGATGACGGTGATCTCAGTTTTGCACGGAAACTGCAGGAGCTGCTCACATCGGCACTCACCTTGCAGACAGAGCTTGACGGGGAGGTTCCGTTTGGGGAAATCGGTGTTACAGCAGATTCACAGGTGGATTTTTTTCAGTATGTGGAATTGTATGCTGCTTTTGAGCCGTTCGATGAAAACTGGTCGCAACACCTGCGAACTTTGCAGGCATCGTCTGCAACGCTGCATTCTCTGACAAAAGAACAGGAACAGTTTCTTGTCAATCTTTGCCGTTATTTTTTGTGGCGGTATTTTCTGCAGGGTGCTGTGGACGGTGAAGTGCTGCCGCAGGTCAAATTTGCGGTTGTATCCACACTGTTTATCCGTACGCTGTGCGGCAATGACAGCAGTCTTTGTGCCTTTGTTGACAACAGCAAAATGTATTCCAAAACCATGGAGTACAGCGATGTGAACAGAGATCGTTTTTTTGACTTGTCCTACGACGAACCCTGCCTGCGTGTGCAGACACTTCTGCAAATGCTGCGTACCTGAGCATCACAGGAGCTTACTTATTGATAGCCGAAAAAAAAGGATTGCCCGACCAAGGCAATCCTTTTCAGCGTTTTGTTAGTCTTATTTTGCATCGCCGTCGGTGATAACGTCTGCATCGCCGTCGGAAATGAGATTTTCGGCTGCAAGTTCTTCAACGGCTGTTGCAAGCACAGCTTCCGTGTCAACCGTTGCATTTGCGTTTTTGACGGCATCACGGGAAGAAACAGGTGCTTCCATGAAGAGGTTTGCCTGTACGGATGTGAGCACATCTTCGGGTGTGCCTGCAGTGAAGGAGCTGATGGAGTAAGCGAATTTGTTTTCTTCACCGCCGTCGTTGTATTCGACTGCAAAGAAGTTGCTGGGTTCACCGCTCATGAACACGGTCAGACAATAGAGTTTGATAAGTTCGGCATCGGGGAAAGCAACTTTGAACTGTTTGCAGTATTTGACAGCAGCAGTGTTGATTTTTTCATTGATTTCAGCAGTCTGTGCTGCAGCTTCTTTTGCTGTGGCAGCAGAGGGAATGGAAGCATCACCGTCGGTGAGGTTTGCATCCTGCATATCAAGTTCTGCAAGCAGTGCGTCGAAACGGGCACCTGCAGCAACCATGCCTGCAATGTCAAAGAATTTGTTATTGTTGTCTGCAGAGTTGACAAGGGCAAGCTGCGGATCAAGTTCAGCTTTGAATTCAACAAGCTCTGCGGCTGTGTCAGCAGCTTCTTTGAGCACTTCTTCGGTCGGACGTGTGGTTGTTTCATCTTCCGTGTTACCGCCGCAGGCAGCAAAGCTGCATACGAGCAAAAGGGTCATAAGAACAGCAATCAGTTTTTTCATTTTGAAAACCTCCGTATGATAAAAGTGTTTTTCTTTATTTTATTCTGCAACGCCTGCAAGAATTCTTCCCATATGTACGCCCATGGCGGATGCCATCATCAGACCTCTTGTCCAGCCGCTGGAATCACCCAGACAATACAGACCTCTGACGGATGTGTTGAGCTTCTTGTCCATGCGGATGCGGTTGGAGTAGAACTTCAGTTCAGGGGAATACAGCAGTGTTTCATGTGCTGCAAAACCGGGAACGACTTCATCCATGGCGTGAATGAAGTTGACGATGTTTGTCATCGAACGGTAGGGCATTGCGGCGGTGATGTCACCTGCAACGGCATCGGGCAGGGTGGGTTTGACATTGGAGAAAGACAATTCTTTTTCCCATGTGCGTTTGCCGTCGAGAATGTCACCGAAACGCTGCACAAGAATGTGACCGTTTGCGAGCATATTGGTCAGCTCACCGACCTTCTGTGCATATTCAATGGGCTGATTGAACGGCACCGAGAAGTTGTGCGAACACAGAATGGCAAGGTTGGTGTTGCTGCTCTTCTTTTCTTTATAAGAATGGCCGTTGACAACAGCAAGACCGTTGTCGTAGTTTTCCTGGCTGACAAAACCGCCGGGGTTCTGGCAGAATGTACGCACCTTGTTGCGGAACGGTTGCGGATAGCCGATGAGTTTGGATTCATACAGCACTTCGTTGACCGTTTCCATGACTTCGTTACGCACTTCCACACGCACACCGATGTCAACCGTGCCGGGTTGATGGGCAATGTTGTGGCTGGCACAAATTTTTTCGAGCCAGTCTGCACCGCGTCTGCCTGCGGCAATGACGGTGTGATTTGCAAAAATGTCAAATTCCTGTTTGCCGTCCGACACACGCACACCTTCGCAGACAGCGTTTTCGTCATCGAGCAGCAAGGTCACGCATTCATGCTGGAAATACATTTCAACACCGTGTTCCTGCAGATATTTTTCAATGTCATAATAAAGCTGTTGTGCTTTTTCCGTGCCGAGATGACGGATCGGGCAGTCAACAAGTTTCAAGCCTGCCTTGATGGCTCTTTTGCGGATGTCTTTTACGGCATCGGGATTGGAAACACCCTCAATGCGTGTATCGGCACCGAAGTCGAGATAAATGGTATCGGTATAATTGATCAGATCCTGTGTGAAATCTTCACCCAGCAGATTCGGCAGATCACCGCCGACTTCGTAGCTCAGACTCAGCTTGCCGTCCGAAAATGCACCTGCTCCCGAAAAACCTGTTGTGATGTGACAGTTGGGTTTGCAGTTAACACATTTCTTTGTTTTGTCCTTCGGGCAGTGACGTTTTTCAATGGGTGCACCTTTTTCAATCAGTACAATTTTGTCTTTGCAGCCGTTGCGGATCATTTCGAGTGCTGTAAAAATACCCGCAGGACCTGCTCCGACAATAACAACATCTGTTTTCATAGTTTCCTCCGAATGGCATATCATTTCTATTTTAGTATAGCACCGAACCTTAAAAAAAGCAAGAATATATGTAAAAGCATTCTTTCAGAACAGACAAAAAATGAAATAATTTATTTTCTCTTTTCTTTTCCGGAATCATATTTTGTTTTTACGGCATTGACAGGGGGCGAAAATGAGGATATTATTAAAGAAAAACAGTTTCTGACAGTGTTCTGCAAACACCGTGAAAGGAGCATCACAATGCCGTATCTTTTTTCTCACTTCAAAGAAAAACTGACTCCCGACGGAGAACAGGTTTATTTTGCCGTCAGCCGTGACGGATTTAACTGGGAAGCTGTCAACAATGCAAATCCCGTGCTGACTGCAAAGCTCGGTGAAAAGGGGTGCCGCGACATCACCGTCATCCGTCTGCATACGGGTGGTTTTGTTGTGCTGACAACCGATCTTTGCATTGTGTACCGCATGGACGAAAACCACAATGTTGACTGGAAAAAAGTCAACAGCTCGGGCAGCAAGTGCCTGCGTATGTGGAAAACGGATGACCTTGTGCATTTCTCCGAAGAAAAGCTCATACATATGGGGCGTGATGACTTCGGCTGCCTGTGGGCACCTGAAATTTTCTTTGATGAAGAAAACGAGGAATATCTTATCCATTGGGGCTCCACGCTTGCTGAGGACAAATTTACGCATATGTCCATTTTCTGCAGCACGACAAAGGATTTTGAAACATTCTCGGAGCCGAAGATGTATTTTACCAAGGACAACGAAATCCTTGATTCTCACATCACAAAAATCGGCGACACATACCACCTGTTCTACAAAAATTCCGATCATCCGCCCATGAATATGCACGCAACTTCAAAGAATCTCTACGGTCCGTTTGAGCATGACGAGGCATTTGAAAAGTACATGGAGTCTTTCGGCAATGCAGGTGCTTATGAAGGTCCGACGTCTTACATCCTTCCCGACGGCAGATGGGTGCTGATGCTTGATTTCTTCGGTTGCGAACGCGAAAAAATGGGCTATGTGCCGTTTATTTCCAAAACACCGGGTGTTGCGGAATTTGAACGCAGAGCAGATCTTGTTTCGTTCCCTTACGGGTTCAAACACGGCGGTGTCATTGAGATTACCGAAGAAGAATACACCCGCCTGCAGACGGCTGTGTATGAATAAAAGTACAAAAAAGGGAGCTGCTTTCACTGCAGCTCCCGAATTTATTGATTTTTATTACCAGATGTGGTTCCACAGACCCTTTTTGATGAGGGTTGCAATGATGCCGTGTCCGAACGTAGCGTTGAACATATCAACAAACAGACGCAGGAACATGGAAACGTCAAAGGTGAGGTAAATGTCGGTGGGGTAGTCAACACCCTCAGCCATGGTCACGAACGGCTGCGAATACAGAATGCCGCCGGGGCCTGTGATCTGGAAACGGACATAACAGCCGAGCACGTCTTCATAAGCGTTCAGGTCAATGCTTGTAAGGTCTGCACCTTCAGCAATGATCTTGCCGTCGGAAATCCACTGTACGTTGTTAAATTCGCCGCCTTCAAAGGAGATGGTGTTGGTTTCCTGATTGACGTCCACTCTCGATACTGCGGGCGGCAGGTTGCCGTGACCGTCAAAATCGTCACCGAGATAGAAAGTATCCACTCTGCCGACAGAGAACCATGCACCGCTGCGCATACAGGCCTCAAAAGCATCATAGGTCAGTTCGGGCATGAGCATCATCGTGAACGCCCAGTCGTTGCCGTCCAGACCGTGTGAGTCGGAGAATGCAATGCCGGGTACGTTTCTGCCGTTGGGAACGGTCAGCTTGAGAATTTCGTCCCAGATCAGCGAGTCATAACGGGTGCTGTTGACGTCGAAAGCAACACAGGATTCATAATCCAGGAAAATGTTTGCGAATTTGTTTGCATAATAAGGCTCATACACACGTTCCTGATCTTCCGGATTGCGGCCGACATATTCGCCCACGTGGTCAAGGAACGAGAAACCGCCCTCTTTGTCGCAGTCTTCAACAACGGTTTCAAAGTCACCGTATACGCCCATTTTGGCCTGTACGGATTGGCAGTTGAAGGTGTTGATGTGGCAGTCGTTGATGGGCGTGGCTCCGTTGGCTTCGCAGGCGCCCGTGACTTCCATCATGCCGCCGAGGTCATAACCGAGCTGTTCGCCGAGAGCATCACGGGCAGCACTTTCGTAGGTACCGTTGATGATCTGTTCGCGTTCTTCGGAACTCAGAACAACAGGGTCACGCATTCCCGTACGGGAATATTTGAAGAAACGGTAAATCGGCACGGTCTGAGGAACCTGATCCCACGGCACACCGATGACCGCATGGTCGGAGATGGCAAGAATCTGATAGCCGAGGTCGTAATGGCTTTTTACGCTTTCGGCAATGGTCTGGTCGGCATCACTTGCATCGGTATGCGAGTGCAGCGAAGCTTTGTACTGATTGATGTTGTCCCAGTCAATGCCGTCATAGGGACTCGAAATGTTGTAGGTACGCTCACCGATCACATCTTCTTCCTCATTGTCAACGGCAAAGGAAAATGCACCGAGCTGGAGTGCAAGCAGAATGCTCAGCATCACGCAGAGCATTTTTTTGGAAAGATTTTTCATAAGTAATGTCTCCTTTCGGACAGAAAAGTCTTATGCACGCTTCAGAAAAGGAAGCACAGCACTCAGCTTTTTGACAATGTCATACATCAGATAGTTGATTTTTGCAATGAAGTTACGCAGGAACAAATTGGTGTCAATCAATTCAATTTCAGGCATTTATAAAGCCCCCTTTCAAAATATACAAAAGTATAAATGTATTTTAATAAATTCTGTCAAATATGTCAACAACTTTTTTCTTTTTTCTCATATTTTATAAACTGTAATTTATAAAAGACGGTGCAAACGCTTTTCAGAAAAAAAGGAAATATATTTGTTTTCCGTTTATAAAATCAGATTTCATTGTTGAAAAAAACAAATCAGTATGTTAATATAAAAAGGTAAGAATTTTTTTCTTTGAAAGGATGGAAATACATTATGGCAGAAAACAGACTCATCGGTTCGTATCCCGTCATCGGTATCCGCCCCGTCATCGACGGCCGCAGAGGCCCCCTGAAGGTACGCGAATCTCTTGAAGACCAGACCATGGGCATGGCACAGGCAGCGAAAAAGCTGTTTGAAGAAAACCTTTGCTACTCCAACGGCGAACCCGTCCGCGTTGTCATTGCTGACACCACCATCGGCCGTGTTGCAGAAGCTGCCGCTTGTGCAGATAAATTCAAAAAAGAAGGCGTTGACATTACTCTGTCCGTCACTCCCTGCTGGTGCTACGGCTCGGAAACCATGGACATGGATCCCAACACCATCAAGGGTGTATGGGGCCTGAACGCAACCGAAAGACCCGGTGCTGTTTACCTTGCATCCGTGCTTGCAGCACACGCACAGAAGGGTCTGCCCGCATTCGGCATTTACGGCAAGGATGTTGTGGATGCTGACGATATGCGCATTCCCGCAGACGTTGAAGAAAAGCTTCTTCGCTTTGCAAAGGCTGCTGTTGCTGCCGCTACCATGCGTGGCAAGAGCTACCTGCAGATCGGTTCCATCTGCATGGGTATTGCAGGTTCCTCCATCGACCCCAACTTCCTCGAAGAATACCTCGGTATGCGTGTTGAATCCGTTGACGAAGTGGAAATCATCCGCCGCATGACCGAAGGCATCTATGACGAAGAAGAATTCCGGAGAGCCATGAAGTGGACAAAGGAAAAATGTCCCGAAGGCTTCGACAAGAACCCCGAATTCGTCAGAAAATCCGACGAACAGAAGGAAAAGGATTGGGAATTCGTTGTCAAGATGATGTGCATCATCAAGGACCTTATGAACGGCAACAAGAACCTGCCTGCAGGCCGTGAAGAAGAAATGGTCGGCCACAACGCCATTGCTGCCGGTTTCCAGGGGCAGCGTCAGTGGACAGACTTCTATCCCAACGCAGACTTTGCAGAAGCACTGCTCAATACTTCCTTTGACTGGAACGGCATCCGTGAACCGTATATTCTTGCCACCGAAAACGACGTTCTCAACGGCATTTCCATGCTGTTCATGAAGCTGCTCACCAACCGTCCGCAGATGTTTGCCGACGTTCGTACCTGCTGGAACGGTGAATCCATCAAGCGTGTCACCGGTTATGACATCGAAGGTCATGCAAAGGATGCAAACGGTCTTATTCACCTCATCAACTCCGGTGCTTGCTGCCTTGACGCCTGCGGCGAAGCAAAGAACGCTGACGGCAACGGCGAAATCAAGGAATGGTACAATGTGACCGAAGAGGATATGGAAAAGATCCTCAAGGCCACCACCTGGAACGCAGCCGACAACGGCTATTTCAGAGGCGGCGGATATTCTTCCCGTTTCCTGACCAAGGCTGAAATGCCCGCAACCATGATCCGTCTGAACCTCGTCAAGGGCCTTGGACCCACAATCCAGATCTGTGAAGGCTGGACCGTTGCACTGCCCGACGATGTTTCCGACACCATCTGGAAGCGTACCGACTATACATGGCCCTGCACATGGTTTGCTCCGCGTTGCGATGACTCCGTTGCATTCGCAAGTGCTTATGACCTGATGAACCACTGGGGTGCCAACCACGGCGCAATCTCCTACGGCCACATCGGTGCAGACATCATCACCCTTTGCTCCATGCTTCGCATCCCCGTCAGCATGCACAACGTGCCCGACGAAAAGATCTTCCGTCCCGCTTGCTGGAACGCATTCGGCACCAAGGATCTTGAAGGTGCAGATTTCCGTGCATGTGAAGCTTACGGCCCGATGTACAAATAAGAAAAGATTTATGCAGTCCCCGTGACACATTGTGTTGCGGGGATTTTTCACTTTATAGGAAACTGCGTTTCCATAAAGTAAAAAATATTGTATGTCCCTGGCGAACGCACACTTCACGTGCTCGGAGATGGACGAATCGAAAACGGTCGCCGCATTACGGCGAAGCCGTTTTCTTGTGTCATTTTCGTTTTAAGAAGTCTTTTTATCTTGTCTTTTTTAAAAAAAAGCTTTATAATAAAATGCGGACTATTATTTCAAAAAAGTACAACGGAGGTGAAACGGTGGCAAGTGTTTTTTGTGTTCTTTTTTTTGCAATGGTGCCTGCGGTGCTGATTTTTGCCTGCACAAAGTGCAAACCGCTTGCAAAAATCGGTGTTGTTCTGTTGTGCTATTTTGCGGGTATGCTTGTCGGCAACACGGGGATACTCCCGTCTTCCTTTGTCACTCCGTCTTCCGTAAAACTCACCGTTTGTGTAAATGGGGAAGAAGCACAACCTCTGACGGTCGGCATCAGGGACAACAACGGAAACACCGTACAGAGTGTGACACTTGACGAAGAAAACGGGTATACGGCTGTGGTGACATTGCCTTGTGTGAATGACCTCAACGAGGCGATTGTTTATACCGCTGACAGTACGGATGTTTCGCTTTACAGCGAGGATGGTGACAGTGTGCTGAAGCTGTTGCAGAGCATTACAATTTGCCTTGCTTTGCCGCTGATTCTTTTTTCGCTTGATATCAGAACCTTTTTCCGCGTTGCAAAAAAGGGTATGCTGTGTATGCTGCTTGCCTGCTTTTCCGTTATGCTTGTCACTTTTGTGCTGCACCTGATTTTCCGCAGCACCGAGCCTGATTCTGCACGTTTTGCAGCAGGTGCCGTTGCGGTTTACACGGGCGGTACGGTCAATTTCGGAGCCATCCGCAGCTCCATCGGCATTGCGGACAATGACTACATTCTTTTCAATACCTATGACTCTGTGGTGTCGGTGGTGTATATTTTCTTCCTGTCCACCGTCGGCAGATCCTTTTTTACCAAAGTGATGCGTCTGCGACCCTATGCGGACCATGCACCGTCGGCAGCTGACATCAACAGCAGTACCGTGGACGAAAGCATTTTCACGTACAAGGAATTGCTGCAGAAACGCAATGTTCCCGATCTGTTGGCGGCGTTCGCTTTGTCGGCAGCCGTGTTTGGTGTATCGTACGCACTCAATCTCCTTGTGTCGCAATGGGAGGCAAGCCTCGGTATGACGGTGATGATGCTCAGTGTAACCACCATATCGGTTGCGTTGTCCTTTGTTGAGCGGATTCGCAGGCTGAAAAAGAGCTTTCAGCTCGGAATGTACATCATGTACATTTTCTGCTTTTCCGTTGCCGCAAGTGCCGATTTCAAGGCTTTGTTGCAGTTTAATCTGCCCATATTCTGTTATGTGTTTGTCTCCATTGCGGCAGGATTGCTGCTGCACGCATTACTCAGCAAGCTTTGTCGGATCGATACGGATACTTTTATCATCACATCCGTGTCGGCAGTTTGCTCACCACCGTTTGTGCCGTCCGTTGCCGCCTCTTTAGGCAACAACCGTCTGCTTGTTTCGGGACTTGCAACGGGTGTGGTCGGCTATGCTGCGGGCAATTATCTGGGAACGCTTGTGTTTTATCTTTATGGCTTACTATAATAAAATCCAAAGGAGATTTTTTATGAAAAAGACATTTTGTTGGTTTATTTGTGTTTTTATGCTTATGACCCTTCTTTCTGCCTGCGGCACAGATGCAACCACGATAACCGAACCGTCTGAAAACGCAGACGGGGCACTCATCAGCGGTTCCGATGCAGATGCAACGGACAGCACAGGGTATGAATATCTCTTCCGTGATATTGCAGAACCTGTTTACATCACACCTGCAGACGATTTTGCAGGCGGTGACGGTACAGAAGAAGATCCGTTCCGTATTGCAGATGCCGCACAGCTTGTGCTGCTGCACGAAAAAATGATTGTCGCAACAAGCGGTTCCACTGTTGACTATGCTGCTGCACATTATGTGCTGACGGCGGATATTTTTCTCAATGATACGCAGGATGCCGATACATGGAATCAGACAGCACCTGCATACGCTTTCACACCCATCGGGCAGACGGCAGGTGCATTTGAAGGTGTTTTTGACAGACAGGGACACACCATTGCAGGTCTTTATATCAATACCAACTGCGGTTCACCCGAACAGTCCGTCCGCCACAACTACGGTTTGTTTGACACCGTCAGCGGCACAATCCGCAATGTGAACATCGCAGATTCCTACATCAGCGTTTCGGGGTATTCCTGCAGTGTCGGTGCTGTTGCAGGCCGCCTGACCAACGAAGCTGAAGTCAGCAACTGTACTGTCAATGCGGTTATTGACAACTATGATGCAACCTGCGGCGGTGTTGTCGGTACGGCCGTCGGCGGTTTTTATACACATTATAAAGACAACACTTTGTATGAAGATTATTCCCGCATCAACAACTGTACGTTCAGCGGTATTATCAACCAGGTGAAAGAAGATGCAATTCCCTACATCGGAGGTATTGTCGGCAGTTCACAGGCAAAAATTGACACCTGCACAAGCACGGGTGTCATCAATCTGAAAGACAATGTGGATGCAGCAGGCGGTATTGCAGGTGTGCAGAGAGACGGTTCTGTCACCAATTCCCAACACAACGGCATTCTGCAGGGAAATGTTGCGGAAGAATCGCTGCTGATTGCAGGCGGTATTGTCGGTAAAATATTTGTTTCATCTGTTGGCGGTGAACAAGAAATGAGCCGCGGTGTAACCCTCAGCAGTTGCGTAAACAACGGCATTGTCAGCGGCAATCTGTATGCAGGCGGTATTGTCGGTGAAATTTCTGTTGATAACAATACATACTGCACCACCATTTCCAACTGCACCAACAACGGCAATGTAACAGGCGGAAGATACACAGGCGGCATTATCGGACGTATGTACTGCAAAGCAGCCTATGCCGATAACGAACATATTGTTGTTGAAAACTGTTACAACAAGGCCGATATACACGCAAATACGGTTGGCGGCATCATCGGCCAGTTCAACAGTGAAAGAGGCACGGTGACAGTGACTGCCTGTGTCAACGACGGTGCACTCGTCTCCGCCGATCAGCATTGCGGCGGTATGATTGCCTATTGGATGATGAACAGCGAACCCGATCATTGCAAAGTTACAATCAGCGAATGTATCAACAACGGTGCATTGCAGTCGTCTCTGAGTGCAGGCGGCATTGTATCCTTCATGGACAGACCCATCGGTCAGGGCAGAGCTGCAGGTTCCGGATTGTACATCGATCATTGCAGCAACTTTGCAGAGATCACCGTCACGTCTCTGAACGGTTATGTCGGCGGCATCCTCGGCAACTGGGGCATGAAAGACATTGACACTGTCCTTTCGGCCTGCACAAATGAAGGCAATCTTTATATTGATGCACCGACCGACGGTATGGAAGACGAAGAAGCCGAAATTATGACCGTTTCCCGTATTGCAGGCGGTATTGTCGGACGTGTTGGTGCCGGTTTGCTGCTGACGGTAGACAATGACAAGGCCGATGCAGACAATGTACAGCGTGAAGATGGCGTGCTGCAGATTCAGAGCTGCTCCAACAGCGGCACACTTACGGTCACGGATGCGGATGCAAAGAATATAACGGATTTCTTTGGCGGCATCATCGGCAATACAAGTGCCGAAGACGGATACTCGGTGTATGTCGATGCCTGCACCGACACGGGATTTGAAAAACAGATCGGCAACGCAGAGTAATCTTTTCTGTTTTTTGTAATTTGAATATACTTATAAAAAGGAGAGCGGAATATGAAAAAAAAGCAAGCGGCTGCACCGAGCGAGAATCCTCGTTTGGCAGCTGAGGCAAATTATAAGAAATTAACCAATAACATCCTGCTGATTGTTTTTCTGACAGCAGTCAACATTGTTTTCCTTGCTGTCGATAATGGCAGCAATTACCTGTTTTCGGCATTCATTCCGTATCTTTGTGCACAGTACGCCCTGCTGTTCGGCGGATTGTTGCCGCCTGAAACATATGCAGAGTTGGGTTTCGAAATCTCTGATGTGCTTGACAAACCCACCATGTATGTTTTGTTTGCGGTTGCGGCGGTGTGCGTGCTGATGTATGTGGTTGCTTATCTGTTTGCACGCAAAATGAAAGTCGGCGGAATGATTTTTGCATTGGTGTTTTTTGTTCTTGATACGGTCGCCATGGTTCTTTTGCTTGATTCCATGGAAGACAGTATTCTTGACCTGATTATACACATTGTGGTGATTATCATGCTGGCTGACGGGGTGTACTTATATTATAAATGGAAAAAAACACCTGAAACCGCTGTCATACAAGCAGATGAGGATTTTCCTGAAGAAGATACACAAGTGCCGCAAACAGATGCTTTCGGTAATTCCAAAGTTCTGCGTTATGCAGACAGTGAAGAAAAAGCACGGATTCTGGCACAGGCAGAAGCTTACGGACATACAATTGTTTACCGCAGAATCAAACGTACCAACGAGCTTGTTGTGGATGGCAGGGTATATGACGAATACGTTGCTTTTGCTGAATTTGCACACACTTTGCAGGCACATGTCAACGGGCACAAATTCGTTGCTGAGTATGACGGAAAAACTGCCAGTTTTCTGTATGCAGACGGAAAACAGATTGCAAAAAAGATCCGTCTGTTTTAAAATAAAAAACGGAAAGAACAGAGAGAATGCAGAGTGCCTGCCCGGCAGGATAAAAAACAACCGGTCAAACCGATGAAAGAAATAGGATGGGATTTCCCCATCTGTAAATACAGAAAAAAGGAGCAAAAGAAATATGCAATTCGTAAATGTAAGGCATAACAAAAATGTTTTTGGTGACGGCAAACACGATGATACCAAGGCTCTGCAGGAATGTATTGATCTTGTCCGCGAAGGCGGTACGGTGTACTTTCCCGACGGAACGTATCTTGTATCGGGTGCACTCATTTTTTATTCTCACCAGACTCTGAAGTTCTCGGACAATGCGGTTGTGCTGCGCAGAACAGACAGTGATCCTGTCACAAGATACCTGCTTGCATCTTACTCCGAACCCGATTGGGATGCTTACAGCGGCACGCATGATGTGGTGATCTCGGGCGGTATTTTTGACGGCAATGCCGAAACCACAGAAAAATCCACCCTCGTCAACACCGTACACTGCAGCAACATTGTCATCGAAAACTGCCGCTTTCTGCACTGCTCGCGGTGGCATTACATCGAAATCAACGGCAGTGAAAATGTTACCATCCGCAATTGTGTGTTCGACGGTCCTGCTTACACGGAAATCAATGAAGGTCTTTACAATGAACAGGTGCAGCTTGATCTTGCACACGACGGTTCTTACGGCCCCGTTTATGACTGTGACGGTACACTCATCGATTTTTGCAAGGACGATACCGTTTGCCGCAATATCGTGATGCATGATAACATTTTCAAGTGTGCAGGTTTTCCTGCCATCGGTCACCACGGGGACTGCAACCACCACAACATTACCATTCGCAATAATATTTTCGACGGTCCGTCCGGTATATGGGGCATAAGCCGCGGCTATATCATTTTCAGACCGCAGGTGACGAATGTAAATGTGAGTGACAATGTTTTCCTTGCACCGACCGAACCCGATTCTCCGAACCGCGGTATCCTTGTTGAAAACCCCGATCCGACTACGCTGACCGCAGAGAACAATGTCTTTATCGGTCACATGGATGAATAAAACGGATTGTAAAACAGCGAAAGCCGTTTTGTGCGGTTTCTTCCGCGGACAAAAAGAAAGAGGATAACAAGATGATCAAAGAAAAACTCACCAAGCTCAACTGGTTTACCATCTGTCTTTTCAGTTTTATGGGCGGTATTGCATGGAACATTGAAAATATGTATTTCAATACCTTCCTGTACAATTCCGTGTATGCCAACGCTTCCGAAGCGGCCATGGCAGGCTCCATGGCACCCACCACAGCCATCAGCCGCATGGTGGCACTGTCTGCGATTGCCGCGGTGCTGACTACGTTCCTCATGGGTACGCTCAGCGACAAAATGAAAAACCGCAAGCTGTTTATTTCTGTCGGCTATCTGCTGTGGGGTATTGTAACGGCTGCGTTCGGTTTCATCACACGCGACAACATCGCTGCCATTCTGGGGCTGACCGATGAAGCAAAAATCCTCACCGCCACGGTCTGGGTCGTCATTGTGATGGATATTATCATGACCTTCATGGGCTCAACGAGCAACGATGCGGCATTCAATGCCTGGCTGACGGACATCACCACCCCGAAAATCAGACCCACCATGGAAACGGCACTGACCTTTGTCGGCTTTTTGTCGGTCGTGACGGTCATGGGTGTCGGTTCACTCGCACAGTCGGGTGCGGTATCGTATCAGAACTTCTTCCTTGTGTTGGGACTTGTGGTTGCCGTCTGCGGTGCAGCAGGCTTGTTCCTCATCAAGAACCCCGAAAGGAAGCAGGAAACCAATGAACCGAAATCAAGCTACTGGGCAGATCTGTTTTACGGTTTCAGGCCTTCTGTTATCAAGGACAATTCCCGACTGTATCTGACCTTGCTTGCAGTGGGATTTTCCAGTGTCGCTTATCAGGTTTTCTTCCCGTATCTGCTTGTGTATCTGCAGTATGTGGTCATTCCCGACAACGGCGGCGAAAACTTTATCACAACAAGCGTGATCGTAACGGCGGTCATTGTCATTCTTGTTCTTGTTGCAGGCATGGTAACGCTTTTGAAAGTGTCCGCCAAAAACAAGGCAGCAGGTCTTATTCCCTCTGCTATTCTTATGACCGCAGGTCTGCTCCTGTTGTCCACAACCACAAACATTCATGTGGTACTCATCGGTGTTGTTCCGACTCTGCTCGGCAACCTTGTGATGGGTATTCAGTTCAACGCCGCCATCAAGGACTTTATTCCCGAAGGCAAAGCAGGTTTGTTCCAGGGCATCCGCATGATCTTTACGGTACTCATTCCTATGGTACTCGGTCCTGCGTTGGGTGACCTTGCCTGCCGCAACTCTGCCGTGACGTATCTTAACGAATACGGAGTCGAAACCATTGTGCCGTCAAGCAGTATGTTCCTGTATTCGGCTGTGATTTCCGTATTTGTGATTATCCCGTTGTTCTTCCTGATTAAAAAGGGATTCAAGGTGGAAGAAAACGAAGCTGCATAAAAGAAATCAAACATAAAAAAGGAGCTGTCCGGGCAGACCCTGGACAGCTTTTTGGTTTATTATGTTATCAGAGAATGTGGCGGACAATATACAGCAGAATATTCAGCAGGTTGTTCAGCAGGTAGCGGAACAGGGAGAATACATAGGGGAATTCAAAGTTCCACTCGGACGGCTTCTGCAAAGCACCCATCAGGGAGCCGTCATATTCATAAGGTTCAAGGAATGCTTTGGTGTGCATTTTGGCAATGCACAGGTTCTTGCAGGATTCACGCATTGCCGTGCCGAAACCGATGGGATCGCGGTCATATGCATTGTTGCAGGCGATCACGTGAGAGATCACATTCACCGCCCATATACCTGTCAGCATGGTATCATTGCCGTTGTAAACCGCAATGACGGGACTCATAAAGCCTGTGCCTGTGAAGTTCCACGAGTAGTCGGACACCACAAAGCCTTCAAATCCCCATTCACCACGCAGAACATCTTTCAGCAGAGGAGAGCTTGCACCGCACCATGTCGTGCCCAGGCGGTTGAATGCGGACATGACACCCTTGCACTTGGTTTCCTTAATCGGAATTTCAAAAGCCTTGAGATAGATTTCACGCATTGCCTGTTCGTCTGCCCATGTAAAGAGTCCTTCGCGGTGGGATTCCTGGTCATTGAGAACAAAATGCTTGATGGTCACAACAAGACCTTCTTTGTTGCAGCCGCTGATGACAGCCGATGCCATGTTGCCCGAAAGAAGAGGATCTTCCGAGAAGTATTCAAAGTTTCTGCCGCCGGCAGGATTGCGGTGAATGTTGACGCCCGGTGCATACCAGATATCCGTACCCATGTCGCGGGCTTCTTTACCGGCACCGATGCCCATTTTTTCAGCAAGGTCCGTGTTCCATGTGCAGGCGAGTGCCGTTTCACACGGGTACGCGGTGCCGCTGTCGGTAAACACAAGACCGTTCTGCCCCTTAACGCTGGACGGGCCGTCGTTGTCCCATGTCTGCGGAATGCCGAGACGTTCAATACCTCTTGTGCCGTAACCGCCGTCAATGACCATCATAATCATTTCGTCAACAGTGAGCTGATCGAGGAATGCATCCCACAGGCTTTCGTCTTCGGCAACATCCTGCAGTGTAATGACTTCATCATATACGGCTCCGACGGTAGGAATGGTACCTTCGGTTGTCGGTGCGGGAGGAATGTCTGTGTTTTTGGTGGCTTCGGTCGCCTTGAGCTGACGGAATACAGGGAAGGTGTTTTCAGCATCCGCTCTGGAGAGAATGGGGAAGCCGCTGTAAACGTCGTCAAAACGGTTTTTGATTTCAGTACCCGTTACGTCGTCATATTTAAAAACGCGGACTTCTGCAACCGTATATACAAAGCTGTCGATGTGTTCGCGTACATTTTCACCGACGATGATATTGTAATCGCCTTTTTCGAGCACCCATGCCTGTGCTGTTTTGCGGTCGTATGAAGCCATGTCGGCCGTGTCGAATGTTACGGTCAGATCCTGACTTTCACCGGGAGCAAGCAGGTCGGTCTTGTCGAAGCCTGCAAGGCAGATGGCACTCTTTTCGATGCCGCCGTCATAGTAGGGAGCACTGTAATAGATCTGTACGGTGTCTTTTCCGTCGCGGTTGCCTGTGTTGGTCACACGGACGGTAACGGAAATGCTGTCTTCACTTGTGTCAAAGGAAAGCATTTCTTTTTCGAATGTCGTGTAAGACAGGCCGTAACCGAACGGGAACTGCACTTTGTCCTGTGCAAAGGTTTCAAAGTAGCGGTAGCCGACATAAATACCCTCAAGGTATTCCACATAATTTCCGCCGCCGTCATATTCGTGCGAACCGAAGCAGACACTTGACGGATGATCGGAGATGTGATAGGCAACCGTATCGGCAAGTCTGCCCGAGGGATTGACATCGCCTTTGAGCATTCTTGCGACTGCTGTCATGCCGAATTCACCGGGAATCCATACAATGGCAGCCGCTTTGATGTGTTCGTATTCATCGAGCCAACCCATTTCCATGACGTTGGCAATGTTGAGCAGCACAATAATGTTTTCAAAAGTCGCATCCGCTTTTGCGAGCAGGTCTTTTTCTTCCTTTTGCAGCTGCAGTGTGGCAAGATCAAGGTCTTCGCCTTCTGCACTTGTGCGGCTGATAACAATGACCGCCGTGTCGGAAAACTCTTTCGCCTGCTGCATCAGGTCATCGGTCAGCATGGCTGCGGGCATTTCGTTGAGCTTGCTTTTTGCGAGCATCAGACCGAGCAGATTGTTGATGACATTGTTGTCGGTCGTCGGAATTTCATTGGATCCGCAGAATACTTCATACACATTGCGAAGGCAGGTGTTGTATACAATGCCCTCTGCATCCAGTGCATCGTAAAAGCTGACGGGATCTGTGGTGGTGATACAACCTGATCCCGAACCGCCGTAAAACGGACACACCGAACCGGCACCGAACACATTGATCTGTTTGCCTGCAAGAGGCAGCACATCCTCTGTGTTTTTCAGCAGCACAATTCCTTCGCTTTCAATTTCAACCGCAGTTTGTGCGGTTTCGGCTATGATCGCTTCATCCAGGTTGCCGCTGAGTGCTGCGGCAGGCACGATAGCCAGACCTGTCAGGACGAGAACCAGAAACAAAGAAATCATTTTTTGGAATGTTTTTTTCATTATTCAATCCCCCATTCATTTGGCAAAGAATACAAAATTTATTTTCCGTACTTTACCAATTTATTTAATAATAACAAATACAGTGCTTGTCTGTCAAGACCTGTGTCATGATATGAAAATTCTTAATAAAAAATTAATATTTGAAGGTGTTTACTTGACTCTTTCGTTTTTTGCGAGTATTATTAACAAAGAAAGGGTGAAATGTATGAAAAAGGTAATGATCACTATTGCAAAAGTCATTGCAGGCATATTGGGAAGCCTGATCGGATTTCTTGCACTCTGCTGCCTTGTCACTCTTTTGTGGGGCGGTGTGCAGACAGCAAGAGGGACAGTGACACAGGAGCTGCCTGTTGTGGCTGCTGATTTTGTGCCGACGGTGCGTATTGTTGCTTTTACCGACACGCACAACGAAAACGAAAATGTAGCTGACGCTGTTGATACTGCTTATGCCATGTTCGACAAGGACAGCACCTATGCAGGTGTGGATGCATTTTTCGGACTCGGTGATTTCACAAGTGTCGGCGGTGAAGATGATTTCAGGAATTACGCTGCCGTGCTCAACGAACACGTCCGCGAAGAAACCGTCTGCATCAACGTGCTCGGCAATCACGAGATGAAAGCGGACAATGCCGAGGAACTGTTTGTAAAATATTTCGGTCATGACACCAACACCGTGACCGATGTCAAAGGATTTACCTGCATCGGTTTTTCGGGAGAGCGTTCCCTGACCGAATGGACATTTACACCGTCAAGTCTTACATGGCTCAGCCGTGAGATCCACGCAGCAGAAGAAACAGCCGGTGACAAGCCGATTCTTGTTTTCCAGCATCCGCATCCCTTCGGTACGGTCTACGGCAGCAGCCTGTGGTGCACACCGCAGCTCAATCCCGTTTTTGCAGGCCACAGCAAGGTCATCAACTTCTCCGGGCATTCACATTTCCCGATGAACGACCCGCGCAGCATCAATCAGACCACTTACACTTCGGTCGGCGTCGGAGCTATGGCGCGTTTTGAGCTTGACAAAAACTACATTGTCGGTCAGCACCCGGAACGCTACGAAGATGCCGCACAGTTCTGTGTCATTGAAGCGGATGACAGCGGCCGCGTACGCATCAGAGGATATGATCTGTTGTCTGACAGCTATTTCTGCGACTACTTCATTGAGAACGTCAACGATCGCGACACCTTTGCCTATACCTACAAAAATATGAAAGCACATGATGGAGAACCCGTTTTTGCAGAAGATGCCGTCGCACAGGCAGCACGTGACGAAAACGGAAATTATCGCATCACCTTTACCGAAGCGACCGCACCCGAAGGTTTTATTGTGCATGAATATATTGTAAAAATCAAAGATGCCGACGGTAAAACCGTTTATAAGGATACCTTCCTTGCAGATTATTACATTGTCAATGACGATCCCTTTGCAGGCTTCACCGTTGACGGCGATATTCTGCAAAGCGGTGCAGAATATACGCTTAGCGTCACGGCAGAAAGTGCATATCATTATACCACCGGGCCGATTTCACTGCCGTTGGTCATTCCCGAATAAACAAAAAAAGGAGCTGTTTGCACAGCTCCTTCAATTTTTTGTTTTTATTCGTCGTCTTCTTCGTCTTCGAGGATGATGTCACCCATTTCGAGGACGGTGCCGCAGTTGGGGCATTCAAAAGCGTCGTCTTCTTCAAAGAGTTCTTCGTCGAAGTAAACGATTTCATGGCAAGCGGGGCATTCGATTTCGTAAACAGCTTCTTCATTGAAACCGTCGCAACCTTCACAACCGTCGCAATCGCCGTCACAGAAGTCGTCTTCGTCGCCTTCGTAGACATATTCTTCAAGCATTTCAAGATCTTCGTCAACAGCGTCAATCTGATCGGTCAGATCTTCAACGCTCAGTGCAAGGTCGTCAAGGACATCGATGATTGCGGAAAACAGTTTGCCTTCTGCGGAATTCTTGTCCAGGTTCAGACCGTCAGCAAGACCTTTGAGATATGCAACTTTTTCGGGGGTAGTCATAATCATACGCTCCTTAATTGTCTCAATTATGCGCGGGACATATATTCGCCTGTACGGGTGTCGATGTTGATCATTTCGCCTTCGTCAATGAACAGCGGAACTCTGACAACAGCACCGGTTTCAAGCGTTGCGGGCTTGAGAGTGTTGGTAGCGGTGTCGCCCTTGAAGCCGGGTTCGGTTTCGGTTACCTGCAGGGTAACGAATGTGGGGGGTTCAACACCGAATACTTTACCCTTGTAGGACAGAATGCGGCAAACCATGTTTTCCTTGACGAACTTGAAGTTGTCATCAAGATCTGCCTGGCCGATCGGAATCATTTCATAGCTTTCGGGATCCATGAAGTAGTACAGATCGCCGTCATTGTAAGAATATTCCATTTCTTTTCTTTCAATGTAAGCAGTGGGATATTTGTCGGTGGGGCTGAAAGTCTTTTCGACAACGCCGCCTGCAATAACGTTCTTCAGCTTTGTGCGGACAAAAGCTGCACCCTTACCGGGTTTAACGTGCTGGAATTCAACGATCTGCCACACTGCAGAATCCATTTCAAAAGTTACGCCGTTTCTGAAATCGCCGGCTGATACCATAAATAATCAATCCTTTCCGTTCGGGGCAAAAGCCCATAGTTAACGTGTCTATTATAATATATAATCCTACAAATTGCAAGCATAAAATGCAAAACAAAAAGGAGTGCTTACGGCAACTCCTTTTTCTGCTTATTGTTGGCTTTTCTGCCGGTTGTGCAGCACCTTGTCGGGGAACACGGAAGCGTTGATCAGGTCGGCAGGGTCAATTTCAAGTGCATCGGCAATGTTGAAGAAAACTTCCAATGAAAACGGACGGACAATGCCGGGTGCCTCAATGGAGCTGATGTGTGAACGGCTGACATTTGCTTTTTCTGCCAACTGTTCCTGCGACAGTCCGCGCATTTTTCGCAACGTGGAAATAGCAATACCCAACTGAATAAATCTGTCTCTGTTTTTGAATTCACTGCTTTCCGGCTTCATGCACATCACCTGCTTTCGCAGATATTATACTTGTTTTTAGTTTATAAAGCTGCATTTGTATAAAAGCAATTGATTAATATATTGAGCAAGTGTATAATATAGTATGGCAATTGATGTGTAAATTATACATTTGATTGCAGTTGAATGCAAAAAAGGAGAGAATTAGTATATGATATGTTCTTTTTTCGGCCATAAGGACACGCCGCCATCTGTATTTATGACTATCAAAGAAGTTACGGAACAGTTGATTGTGTTGAAAAAGGCAGATTGTTTTATGGTTGGCAATCAGGGTGCCTTTGACAATATGGTGCTAAAAGCACTCCGGGAATTAAAAACAGAGTATCCGCATATACGGTACAATGTTGTTTTAGCATATATGCCGTTTCATAATCATGAAAATGAGTCAATTAAATTTACAGAAACCTTGTTGCCGGAGGGGATTGAAACAGTGCCGAAACGATTCGCTATATCATGGCGTAACAGATGGATGGTGCAACAATCTCAAATCATAATTTGTTATGTGACGCATTCATGGGGCGGTGCGGCACAGTTTGTCGATTATGCGCATCGACAAAGAAAGGAAGTTATTAACATTGCGGAAAAAGGAAAGCATCATTCTATTTTCATAATCAAAAACGATATGCAAAAAAAGGAGCCGTTTCTGACGGCTCCTTCCTCATGAATCTGCGGTGACGATTTTACTGCCGGTGTTCCGGCAACGCAGATTGATTGTACATATTATTACTTATTCCATGTCGCTTCTGCGTTTGGTTTTCATGGTGATAACAACAGCACCGACAACCATACCGACAAGCACAATTACAAGCACAACACCGATGAGAGTACCGTTGCCGGACATTTCCGTGGCAACAACGGGAGGTTCGGCAGCAACTGTGCCTGCTTCACCGTTCTGAATGAGATCAACGGAAACCGAATAATAATGCTCCGTGGTGTTCATCAGGGCTGTATCTGCATAGGTTGCATCCCCTGCAGGTTCTGCGGTTGCCTGCTGTGCAGCCGTGGTGGAGGTGGCAGCGGACTGTGCCTGTTCAAGCGAAGCCTGCACCGAAGATGCAACTGCGGACGCATTTGCAGTGGTGGACGGCTTTGTGGTTGCATCCTGCTTTGCAGTTGCATCCTGCTTTGCAGTGGTGGACGGCTGCTTGGTTGTGGAGGTCTGCGTATTGTTGTTTGCAGGCTTTGTGGTGGTGGCAGGAGCTTTTGTGGTGGACGGTGCCTTTGTGGTGGGTACGTTCGGCTTCTGCGGATTGCGGTTGGATTCCTGTTCAGCCTGTTCTCTGGAGGCGAGAACCGATTCTGCAAGGTAATCGTTGATGGTGGTGGTGCCTGCAGGACGTGTGTTATTGTTATTATTGTTTTTGTTCGTTGTGGTGTTGGCGTTGTTACCGCCGTTACCGCTGTTGCCGCTGTTACCGCTGTTGCCGCCTGTGGTGGGTACAACAGAGGTTGCATAGTAAGCGGAAATGACTTCGTCCACCGATGCATAGGGGTCAACATTGTTGATGTCGGCAGATTTACGAAGAGAGGAAGCACCGATGATTCTCGGGTCGATCAGGTCAGCCATGGCAACCGCACCGAGGGATGTCAGGTGTGCACCGTCGGTAGTGAAAGCAGGCAGCAGGCTTGTGGAATCAACGGGACTGCTCAGGGGGCTCATATCAAAGTAACCGTCGATGAGGTTTGTGGACTTGATCCACGCATCAAGCTGATCGCACATGACCTGTGCATCCTGCGTCCAGCTCAGGTCACCCGTCTGACCGAGGAAAGAACGTTCATATCCGTTCCATGCGGTGTTGGTAAAGAAGTATACCTTCATACCCTTTGCACGGGCAGCGGCAATGATCTGTTTGTAGCCGTTGATGATGTCATCCACCGAAGCATAAGGTGCAACACCTTTCATGCTTTCGGTCATGGGATGCAGAATGTCGTTCAGACCGATCTTGACAAGAACGGCTTTCGCTCCCGTAACGTCCAGAACGTCACGCTGGAAACGCTTGAGGACCGCTTCACCGTACAGATTGCCGATCAGACCGACCCCATCATACAGAAGACGGTTTGCAACGATGGAGTTGTTGACAAAACCGACGTGCTGATAGCCTGCATTGTATGCACGCTGTGCAAAATAATGATGTACTTCGTTGGTAAGGGTCGAGTCACCGATGAACACAACACTGTAAGCATCTGCATAATCTGCACGCACATCAATGCCTGTCATAAAGGGAGTGGTGTGGTAGGTGATGGTACCCGAAGCGATTTTGATTTCGGAAGCCATGTTCAGCTTTGCATCGTCAAGGTTGTCCGTTGTGGCGGCACTCTTGAGGTAAGCACGGCTGCCGTACAGGCCACCTGTTTTGATGTAGGTGGTGTTGGGTATGTACATGGACACGGTAACATAGGAAAGCTCGTCCACCGGGAAATAAACGGTGTCTGACCAGATTGTTTCACCCGGATTGATCGTAACGGTAGGCTGACCGTCATTGAAGGTGATGGGGGTTGCGGTGTCGGCAAGAATACGGGCCGTACCGGGGGTGTCGGTCAGTGCAACGGATGCACCGCCGATGGTCAGTGCGGACGTGCCGTACTGATTTGAAAAACGGTAACGCGAATAGGTACCGCCTGCGGAAAGCTGTGTTTCAATTCTTACAACGGAACGTGCAGGAATAAAGTCATTGACTTTCAGACCCGGAACATAGTTTTCCAGAGAAATAGAGCCGTTGACACCTGCCGTGGACCATGAAGCGATCCATGTGCCGGGACTTGCCGCTTCAACATCCGTTATCGGAAGAAGTGCAGCGGATGCACCGAACATAATCAGCAAAGCCAGCAAAAGGGATGCGGCTGCTTTGAATTTTTTCATATCTGAAAACCTCCATATGTACACATACATAGATATACAGTATATATTATAACAATGATTTTTCATTTCGTCAAGAGAATTTTGTGCTGCTGTTTTTTGAAATCAAAGCTTTTGTTATCTGCAACAAAAAAAGCCACCGATGACCGATGGCTTTCAATGATACGGGATTTACTGTTTTGCACCGTTGTCGAACTTTTCGAGGGTCTTGACAGTGACAGCGAAGCAGCCTGCAAGGCCTTCTTCGTTCATGTTGTCGTATGTGTCGCGGCGGGTATGATAGTAGGGTTCGATCTTGTGGTTCAGCCCCGTGATACCTGCTGCACGGAAACCGCCCTGTGCAAAAGCTGCGGAGTCGGTTGCACCGCCGAAGGGAGGAACCAGACCTTTTTCACAATGAATGCCGAGTTCTGCGGCTGCTTCCATGAACAGGTCGCAGGCATCCTTGTCAGCCTTGACGGTTGCGTTGAGGTCGCGGTAGTTGGCTGCGAGGAATTTGGGATCGTGGATGGTGTCGTATGCATAAATGAAAGTGGGAACATCGTCAAATTCGCCCTTGTGTGCTTCTGCCCATGCCTTGGCACCGCGAAGACCGGCTTCTTCGGAACCGGTCAGAACCACGCCGAGTTCGGTGTTTTCAAGTTCAATGCCTTCGTCCTTGAGGAACTTGAGCAGCGCAATGCCCATGTAGCAACCGCTGAGGTTGTCGTTTGCACCGTCAACGATCCGCTTTTTGTTCCACATAAAGAACATACCGATCCACAGCGGAACAAATACAAGACCGCCGAGAGCGAACTTTGCAAGCAGGGAAGACATATCCATGCCGCCGACAGCACCGTTTACAGCAATGGCAGCAATGGCAAGACCGATGAAGTAGAACAGACCGATGAAGGAGCTGAGAATGTGCAGGTCAAAACCGAGATAACCGAAGTGGTAGTTCATCGGCCATTCCCATGTTGCATCGGGATGTCCGTTGAAGATGATTCTGCGTTTGACTTCGCCTGTGGGTTTCTTGAGTGCGGTGACGTTGGTACCTGTCTTCTTGGGGAAGAGCTTGTCAACGAGCTTCTTGTAAGTGCCGAACTGCAGCAGTGCAATGGCAAGACCGATCAGCAGGAAAGCAAGCGATGCGATGGGGGCAAAGAACAGCAGCGGAATGGAAATAAAACCGCAGCAGACGGTCAGGTAGATCCAACCGTAGAAAGAATCGGGATGTTCTTCAAACGATTCAATCGTAACGCGGTCGCAGCCGCAATCTTCTTTGAGAACCTTTGCCATGTATTCGCAGGCAAGACGTTCACCTTCAGAGCCGGGGTCACGCTTGGGGAGATTCTTACAGATGTAAGTGATCTCTTTAACCATGTACTTTGCAGCGGATTTCTTTTTTGCAATAATGCTGTCAAGATTCATTTTTTTTCTCCTCTTTGCTTTAATGTGATAAACCACAGTATACAAAATAAGCAATGTTTGTCAATCTGTTTGGTGAAAAATTTACATAAAAAATGAAAAGTTTACAAACAGTAAACATTTGCCACTGACCGTTTGCCCGTAAAAACGACCGTTCATTACGGAGAAGGTTGTTTTTTGTTTTTTTGATTAATCGTCAATGACAACCATTTGATGAATATTGACTTCGGGGACGGTGAAGTGCACACATCCGTTTTCGTAACTGAATGCGAGTTCCGTTCCCTGCGGTGCAAGGGACACACGGGACGGTTTGTTGGCTTTCTGTACGCTGCAACGGACGTTACAAAGCGGCACGGTGTCTTCAATGACCTCGGTGTTGGTGCCGCGGACGGTGGTGTGGGCAAACAGAAGATGCAGGATGTTGCGTTTTTCCTGTTCCTGCCGTGTGTAAGTTACAACGGCTCTGTCAGGGATGTCTGCCGTCACGGTCAGGTCATCCGCAGCAAGGGTGTGCAGGATGTGTGTGAACAGCTCCTTGAAGCACAGATGTCCGTGCTGTGCATAAGCGGTGAAAAGATCCCAGCCGATGTATGCGACGTTGTTTTTGATGACGGCGGCAGGGAAGGACTGTGACGGATCGTTGGGGGCGTGTGCATGCGAGCAGAAATGCTCTCTTGTGCGGTTGAAGTAGGGATTCTGCACAAGTGCCTGCGTTGTGCCGTCGGTGCAGTCAAACAGGTAGGAATTGCAACGCATGATGTACTGTGTGTCGCCGTTGACGGTGGGGAACTGCGGCACAAAATAGGTGGGTGAAAACTCATTTTTGACCTTGTAGACCGCACCTGTATCGAGGAAGAATTTACCGTCCTGCAGCAAGGCTTCTCCGGATGCGATCACTTTGCCGCCGTTGGCTGCGAAGGCTTTGATTTTTTCAATCAGTGCCGTGTCATAACCGCCCACATCAGGCAGAATCAGCACTTTGTAACCGTCGAGCGACATGGTCGGATCCACAAAATTATAAAGGCAGTTGTTTTCAAGCAGCATACGGTTGGCACCGATATCCGCTTTTCCGCTGCGGCTGCCCGTAACTGCTTCGGCACTCATCACCGCAATGTCTGCAATGTTGACGGCACCGTTTACCCACGGTTCTTTTTCTTCCACCTGTGCATAGGCTTTCCCGATGAGGGAATAGGTGGCTTCATTCATTTCGCCGAGCGGATGCATCTGATCACCGATGGAACAGCCTGCACCGTTTGCAATGCTCAGTGCGGTTTCATAAATGAGTGCATTCGGGTGTTTGTAGCCGCCGAATTCGCCCCATGAATGATGGAATTTGCCTGTCATGCCCAGAAATTCGGTGTCTTTCAGGCAACGTACATAGGCAGCAGACAACGGAAAATGGTCATAGCCCCAACCGCCTGTGGGCAGGCTTTCAAGCTCCAGATGGGTGTTGCATTCAATGAAGCCGTAATTGCCTTTGGGGATGTGGCCGCCGTTGTGGAAAATGGTTGCCGTATCGCTGTATTTGCGGACAGCAGCGTTGGTTCTGTCAATATAATTCTGCAAAACACGCTTTGCAAAAATATCGCGGTCATCCTTGTTGTTGATATCAAGTCCCGCTTCTTTCATATCCTTTTTACACTTGTCGCAGTAGCAGAAGCGTTCGCTTACGATGTCAAGGAAAATACCGCATGGATTGTAAAGACGCATGACCTCTTCGATCTGTTCGCACAGTGCATCCAGATAGCCTGAGTTGAAGCACATCATGTGGAAATGTGTTTCGCGGTCGGATTCTTCGTTCTTTTTTGCATCGTCATGCCACAACAATCGCCATTCGGGACGTCTGTCGTATTCTTTTTCGTCAAATCCTGCCGAAATATAAACAGGGGCACGCACACCGATCTCTTTGCAGGCTTCAAGCTGTGCACCGAGCAGGTCAAAGGAAAGCAGGGGATGCATCTCGTTTGCTGTGGTGGGATGATAGGACCAGCCGTGGTGGCATTTTGAAAAAACGGTAATGGAGTTGACGTGACCTGTCTGCAGTGCCTCCTGAAACTGTTCCTTTGAGAACTTTGTTCCGACGGTCAGCAGGCCGGACGTATGAAAATCAAGATGAACCTGTCTTTTTGCAAGCATAATGTATCTCCTTTGTATGTGAAAAAACCGTCGGGGCGGTTGCTAAATCACTCCGACGGTTGTGTCTGAAACAGAATTTACAGCAGTTCTTTGAACAGGGCAGTAATGTCCTCAACAGAAGTTTCTCTCGGGTTGCCGGGACGGCATGCATCGTCATAAGCAGACTGTGCAAGGAAGGGAAGATCTTCTTCTTTGACGATTTCCTTGAGGTCAGCGGGAATGCCGACATCTGCGGAAAGCTGACGAACAGCGTTGATAGCAGCTTCGCGGGCAGCTTCAATGGTCATTGCATCGGTGCCTTCCACGCCCATAGCTTTTGCGATGGCACGGTACTTGTCACCTGTTTCGGGAGCATTGTAAGCCATGACGGTGGGAAGAATGATGGCATTGGCAACACCGTGCGGTGTGTCATACAGAGCACCGAGGGTGTGTGCCATGGAATGGACAATACCCAGACCGACGTTGGAGAAGCCCATGCCTGCAATATACTGACCCAGAGCCATACCTTCTCTGCCTTTTTCGCAGCCGTTGACGGCACCACGCAGAGATGCGGCAATGATTTCGATGGCCTTGAGGTGGAACATATCGCTCATTTCCCATGCACCCTTGGTGATGTAACCTTCGATTGCGTGGGTCAGGGCATCCATACCGGTTGCAGCGGTCAGACCTTTGGGCATGGTGGACATCATGTCGGGGTCAACAACGGCAATCACGGGAATATCGTGTACGTCAACACAAACCATCTTGCGGTTCTTTTCGACGTCGGTGATAACATAGTTGATGGTTACTTCTGCAGCAGTGCCTGCTGTGGTGGGAACTGCAATAATGGGAACGCACTTGTTGGTGGTGGGAGCAACACCTTCCAGCGAACGCACATCGGCAAATGCGGGGTTGGTGATGATGATACCGACAGCCTTTGCGGTGTCCATGGAGGAACCGCCGCCTACAGCCACGATGCAGTCACAGTCGGCAGCCTTGAAAGCAGCAACACCGTTCTGTACGTTTTCGATGGTGGGGTTGGGCTTGATGTCGGAGAAAATGACATATGCAATACCTGCTTCGTCAAGCACGTCGGTCACTTTTTTGGTGACGTTGAACTTGATAAGGTCAGGGTCGGAGCAGACGAAAATCTTTTTGAATCCTCTTGCTTTGATTTCTGCAGGAATTTCACGTACGGCACCTGCGCCGTGGTAAGAAGTTTCATTGAGTACAAATCTGTTTGCCATGAGAATACCTCCGTTAAAATATTAACAAAGAATAGTATAACACCTTTTTTTCATAAAATCAATACAAAATATGTGACTCACAGGGATTGCGGAAAAAACAAAAACACAGAACAGGATGTTTTTTTAGTGGTCAGTTTTGAAAATATGTTGAAAATGCCGTGAATCCATGGCATAATATTGATTGTGTAAAACAAAAACAGTAAATAATGAAACAAAGCTGCAGGAGCCATTGAGATGTGTCCCGGTTTTGTTGAAAGGAAACAGCATGCGGAAAAACGGTTATGCGATTCTTCTTGCTTTCTTTCTGGCGATTTTTGCGTTCAGCGGATGGAAAGCATGGGAATATTACAAAGAAACAAGCGAGCAGGATGCGTTTTATGAGAGTCTTGCTCAGATTGTCGGAGAGGCAGAAGCAACGCCGGGGCAGGAAGAAGTCATACCGCCCGGGTTGTCTGTTTCCGATGAAGAAAATATGTATTCCGGGCAGGAAATGACTGCAACGCTTGATTCCCCTGCAAACAACGGATCGGATTTGTCACCTGCAGTGACTGCAAACACCGCTGAAAACAGCGACAGCGTTTTGTTCACCGAATGGCAGACGGTTGTGTCGGCTGCATCCTCTGAAAACAGCAGTGCAGATGCAGACATCGAAATGCAGGCAACGATGGTGCAGCCGTCCTCCGGCAACACGGTCACGGATTCCGCAACACAGACCACCATGACGGCTCCGTCTTCCGAAAACAATACGGTCGTATACCCCGCAACAACAGCACCTGCGACGGATTCTTCTTCTGACAACGGAACGACTATGATCCCCGAATATGCACAACTGTATGCAAGGAACAAGGATTTTGTCGGTTGGGTCAGCATTGCAGGCACAAGAGTCAATTATCCCGTTATGCAGTCACTTTCGCAGCCGAATTATTACCTCAGACGTGATTTCAACAAGCGTTATACCGATTACGGTTGTCCGTATGTGGGAGAAAACTGCGATATGAGCAGACCGTCGGACAATCTGATCATTTACGGGCATCACATGAAAAACGGTGCCATGTTCTCTGATCTTGAAAAATTCAAGAAAAAAAGCTTTTGGGAAAAACACAAAACGTTCAGCTTTAACACGCTTTACGAAAAACAGACGTATGAGATTATTGCTGTTTTCAAGACCGTTGTGTACACCGATTCTTCCGATGAATTCAGGTATTATCTGTTCACGGATGCAGAAAGTGCCGAACAGTTTGACGAATATATCACAAGGTGCAAAGAACTTTCTCTTTATGATACAGGCGTAAGTGCATCGTATGGTGACAAGCTCGTTACGCTTTCCACCTGTGAGTATTCCTCTGACAACGGTCGCCTTGTTGTGGTTGGAAAAAGAATCGCCTGATGGCATCTTTTGCATAAAAAAACAGACATGATTGCGGTCATGCCTGTTTTTTAAATGTTTATATTTTTGTTTTGCCGACGGGTTTCTGTCGGTTTTTTGTTTACTGCGAAATCGGGGTCAGGGTAACGGTGATGACAGCTTCCTGTACATCGCTGACGGTGACGGTCAGCTTGCGTACGGACAGCGTTTTGTTGTATTCATAATCGGGGTATACAAGACTTTTTGCATCCGTAACGCTGAATGTGCCGTCGGCAGAGAGTTCGGCTTTGCACTGCTTGTCGCCGATGGTCAGTATAGCGGTTTTGCCGTCGGGTTCCACCGTGATATCAGCCGTGGTGTGCATGAACCAATAAATATCACTCGGCTTTTTGCAGACAACTTCGTCCGTGACGGTCAGAATGCTGTAATCGTCATGCAGGCTGAACGTGCGTACAACACTTCTGACACCGCTTTCAAGGTAGGCATCCGTCATGTCGATGACCGCTTCACCGCCTTCGAGGGTGGTTGTATCGGGATCGCCTTTGAGGACAACGGTGGTTTCCTTGATCGGGCAGCGTGCAAACGCAAACTGGTCTTCGCCTTCTTTGGGATTGATGACAAGTGTGTTCTGCCCTTCGGCACGTTTTTCATACACTTTCCATCTGCCGCCGCCGTATGTGGGAACAAAATAACCGGGTGCATCGTAGTGACCGGGACCGTTTTCTTCCGCCCAACGGACACCGAGGGCATCAAACACGAACGTGCCTATGTCGAGGTCACCGTGATTGGTGCCGTTGTAACCGCCCTTGATGGCAGCATAGGTTGCGTTTTTGTCCGTATAATCCGAACGCATGATGAACAGTTCTTCACCTGCGGTCGATTCAAAATGAATGCTCCTTGGCAGTGCAGAAAAATCCGTGTTTTTGCTCTGGTGATACCACAATGCACACAGAGCTGCTTCCCTTGCAGGCTCACGCAGTGAATGCAGATATCCACGCATATCATCAGGTTGTGTGGTCTGCAGGTCATAGTTTTCCTGCAGGTAAGAAACAAAGCGGTTCTGGTAATTGCCTGTCAGGGGATTGCCGAATTCGCTTGCGTAATAGTAAAGGACGGGACTGTAAAGGGGATTCGCCTTGTTGTCACCGTAATTGAAAACGCCTGTCGGGGAGGAAATATACACGGGGAATGCACCGACCTTGTCCACACCGGGGTATAGGGACAGACCGAAATCCGTGCCGAAAAACTGATTGCTTGTCTTGATGAAATAGGTCAGGTAGCTTGTGCCGTATTCCCAGTAACCGGGACCTTCTGCGTATGCGCCGTCGGGGGTGAAGTTGCAGAAGTTGATGGGCATATTGTTGTAGGCCATGGTAAGGTGTGAAACGGCATCCGCTTCGCAGTCTTTATAAAACACCATGCAGGCAATGCCCACACCGCCGTAACAAACGCTGTTCCAGTTGGTTTTGCTCCATACCCACCAGTTCGCAAAATGGTTTTTGCTGCGTGCAGGAGCAAGACCTTTTTCGAGGAAAGCTTCGGTCAGGATTTGTTTGCGTGCATCGCTGAGATAGTCAAAAAACCAGTCATATCCGACCGCGACGGCAAGACTCATTTCGGCAACATCGAGGAAATGTGTCGGACACCAGTCGGCAAAACCGCATACATTTTCGAGTTCTTTCCATGCACGCTCGGCATATGTATCGTCATCCGTCACTTTCCAGACAAGACCGAGGGTGATCACACGTTCCAGTGTCTCGCGTGAGATTTCAAGAATGGCATCTTCTTCGTCAAGTTCGTATGCAAGCGGAGCACTTGCAGGGTCATCGGACAAAAGCAGATCGGCATAGTGTTTTGCGACTGCATAGTAGGCATTGATGTCAGCGTTGCCCTTGTCTCCTTTTTTTATACTTTCGCGGACTTTTGCAAACTCCTCTTCGGTAGCAAGCACAAAGGGGTGTGTTACGTTGGCAGAGGCATCTTCGAGGGCTGCCTGTATGTCAGCTTTTGATTGTTTTTCATCGGCAGGATCCAGAGAAATGTAATCAAGACCGATCTCTGCAAACCCTTTTGCAATCGTTGTGTACGGCGGCAGCAGATCCGCCATGACGGCACAAACGGCAAGAAGCAACGCCGCAAACACACAAAGCACCGCAATTTTACCTTTTGAAAGGTGTTTACCTGATTTGTTTTTTGCCATCGGAAAAACCTCCTTTTGTTATGTTTCTTTTTTCAGTGTACCGCAAACAGATCAGAATGTCAAACGGCAGCACTGTTGTTTTGAAGAATATTTTTTTGTTTTAAAACACTTATTGTTTCCGAAACGTCGGATCGTCTGTTCTTTCCGGAATGTAGTCAACAGATGTATTATAAATGTCTGCAAGTGACAATGCAATATTATTGTGGTATTCTTATTGTGTGATATCCATTTGGTTATAAAACTGCACAATTGCAGCTCCGGTTGTCGCTGAACAAAACAAACAGAGGACGGTGTAAAAAACCGTCCTCTGTTTGGTATTACAAGTCTTTATTCTGTTGTTCTCACGGCTGTTTCCGTCTGCGGGATATAGGCAGGGGAAACCGCTTCAATTGCAATTTCCGTTTTCGGAACATCGGGTACTTCTGCAGGGGCAGCCGTGGTCATGACAACCACACCCTGATAATCAGGTGCGTAGGCAGGAGAGGTCATGACAACAATTCCTTCTCCGCTGTCGGTGTATTTTGTTTCGGCTTCGGTTTCAACATAGTGTTTCCAGCCGGATGTTTCATAAACATAAGTGGGTTCGGATGTGTGCACCGTGCCCAGCAGTGTGCCGTCGGTCATGTCAAAGGCATATACGGAAGGGTTGTGGTAGTTGGATACCGCATAGGCTACCTCACCGATGTAGGTGGTGCGGTTGGGATTGGAGTACAGTTCCGTGCAGGTGAATTCGTTGCGGATGACAAGCTTTTTGTCTTCCACTGCAAAGTGCAGCACACCGCCGAATTCCTGTACCCATACATCATAACCGTAGTCGTTTACGGTGCCGTAGGTGTACATCGGAATCAGGAACGAACCGTCGGAAACGGTGCAGAATGCCTTGTGTTCGGTGGTCAGACTTGCGTTTTCGTGTACAATGGCATCAGCCTCAACGGGATGCATCGGGTCAGATACATCGAACAGTGAAATCTTTGCAGAACCGTCCAGACCGTCTTCCGTGCCGCCGTAACCCAGACCCAACAGCAGACCGTTGCCGATGGGATGCAGGTATGCCGAGAAGCCGGGCAGCTTCACTTCGCCTGCAATGACAGGCTTGGCAGGGTCGGAAAGATCCATAACGAACAGCGGGTCGGTCTGACGGAAGGTGACAACATATGCCCAGTCGCCCATAAAACGTACGGACTGAATCTGTTCGTCTGCACCGTAGTGTTCGCATTCGCCGACAACGGACAGATTTTCGTCAAGCACGTACAGACCGTTGTCATTTTCGCCGTCAAAGTGTACGGCAATGCGGAAATAGCCGTTGTGTTCATCCATGGAGAACTGGTTAAGGGGTCTGCCGGGGACTGTGCCTGTTGCAAGACGGGTGACTTCGCCGCCTGCAAAGGAGAACGAGAAAATCTGCGTTTCAGCTTCGGAAGAAGCCGCAATCATCAGAGAATCGGCAGCATCATCGGATTTGTATTCTCTTGTTTTGTAGCAAACGCGGGAAATAAACAGGTTTTTGTTGGTGCAGAAAATCTCCGTACCGCCGCCGAGAACCGCTTCGGAGCTGACGGGTTGATTCAGGTCATCCATATTAAGCAGGCTGACAACGGTGAATGCTGTGGGGTTCGAATCATCGGCAATGCTCAGGTCGGGTTCTGCCACGCTGACACCGTCGGATTCGCCTTCATAGACTTTGGGAATCAGACGGTCTTCGAGGACCACACATTCCTGTCCGTTTTCGGTATAATTGTAGGTATAAAAATCGCGATGCGAGGTGACAAGTACCAGTCTGCCGTCGGCAATACGCGAAGAAATATACGAGCCGTCCTGTGCAAAACGCTGCACGAATACGGGGTTGGCAGGATCGGAAATGTCATAAACAAGAGCCATGGTACGGCTTGTGTATTCTTCTGCATACGAGCAGCTGAGAATCACGCAGACATAGTTGTTGTAAAGGAACATTTCGTTTGCATAGAAGTAGGAAATAATTTCATCATCAAAGGGTTCTTTGAGGACAACAACGGCAAGTTCTTCCATTGCATCGGCAGGGTAAGCACGGATAACGTGCAGCGTGTTGCCCTTGAGCAGATACAGATTCTCACCGTCATTTTTGAGAATGTCCGCTTCATCCACACCCTCAACCTGTACGTTGGTTTTTCCGTAATCGGGTTTTGCCGCACTGTCCGTTGCGGCACCGTTTGCCATGCCGCCTGCAACAGTGTTGTCAGCACTGTCGGATTCGGGACGGGGTGCTGCGGGGGCCATTTCCATGGCAGCAGCGGTTGTCATAACAGACGAACTTGTGCCGAAGGCAGCTTCTGCATCTTCCATGATCACTTCTTGGGCAGCATCGTTTTTGGAGGTGAAGAATCCGTTGAAAAATTCTCTCAGTCCGCCGCCTTCATCTGCGGCATAGTAAACATCTTTGTATTCATAGCTGTTCTTTTCCGCAAACGAGCTGGCAAGGGAAAGAATTTTGTCATACGTGACGGCGGCAGACAAAAAATCTGCCTGTTCGTCTGCAGAGGGAGCTGTTTCGGGCTGCTGTTTATCGGGTGTCTGTGCAGGGGCCTGCGTGTCGTGTACCGCTGTCGGAGAATCGGTCAGTATTTCACCCGATCTGTTCTGTGCCGCAACGAAACCGCCAACGCACAGGCAGAATACGGCTGCACAGGCTACAAGAGCAGCAAAGCGACGTTTGCCGGATTTGTTTTTTACAACACGCAGAGGGGCTGCTTCATCGAGCATTTTTTTGATGTTTTCTTCCTGCAGAGAGTCGGGAAGTGTTACGGGATCCGCCAGAACGGCATCCTGTACCTCTTTGAAAATATCGTTTTTGTTATCCATTTTTGCACTCCTCACTGAGCATCGTTCTCAGACGGGCAAGAGAACGGGATTTTGTACTGCGTACGGTGGCTGCATTCAGACCGAGCATTGCGGCGATTTCAGCACTTGTGTACCCTGCAACAACCGACAAAAGAACGATCTGTCTGTCCTCGGGCGGCAGCGCTGCAACAGCTTCGCGTACGGTCAGACGGACGGCATGGTCGAGTCCGGGACTTTCTTGATTGCAAAGGTCGGGATTGTCCTGTACAGATTCATCCGTAATGATGTTTTTGTTTTCGGTCAGTTTCTTTTTGCAGACGTTGCACAGAATTTTAAACAGCCATGACCGGAATGAATCCTCTTTGCGCAAAGAGGACACACTTCTGAAAGCCTGCAAAACGGCATCCTGTACGGCATCTTCCGCATCGGCAGGATTGCGCATATAATACAGGGCAAAGCGGTAGAGCTGTTCTGCATACTGTGCATAAAGTGCGGCAAACGCACCGCTGTCGCCGTTTTTGGCGGCATGAATCAGCTTTAATTCCGAATTATCCATACTGTGAACCTTCCTTTCCCGTTCCCTTGCATCTATAAGAGTGCAAAAATGTGAAAAGTGTTGCAAGTATTTTTAAAAATCCCAGTCATCCGCACTTTTTGCGGTCGGCCAGAAGATGTCTTTGGTTTCCTGCGGTACTTCTTCTTGTTGCTGCAGTTCTTCTTCCTGCTGCTGCAACAGGGCGAGTTGTTTTGCTTCGCTGACGGCTTTTGCAAAAAACGCACGGAAAGGTTCCATTTTTGCAAACACGTCGCGGCAGGTATCCACCACACTGTCAAGATCGGTCAGCTGTGCATCGGGGATGGGACAAAACAGCATCCACTGTTTGTATTTGATGTATTCTATCATGGGATCATTTTTGTCAAACCCTTTGGGCGGACGGCTGAGTTTGTCGCCGCAGAACCAGCGTTGCACATCGCTGTCTGCCATGATGGCGGCAAATTCTTCCGCATGGGCGGAAATGTAGCGGCGGATGCGTTCGGTCATTTTGCGGTCATCGGTATACCACACACCTACGCAGATTTCCGAACGGTTCTGCGGCTGAATCTGCACATAGTAGCTCATGGCGGTTTTTTCTCTGCCCTCGTCGGACAGTGCACAGGCAAACCAGGTTTTGTAGGGTGCTTTGCCTGCACCGTAACGCATATCGCGTGCCGTTCGGTAAATAAATCGCTTGACGGGCAGCTGCGTCATACGCGGTGCCATTTCGGGAGCAATGTCGGCAGCAACTGCGACAAGGCGGGTCGTCAATTCTTCAAAATCCTTGCGGACCTTTTCGTACCGCTTGTGGGTTTCATGGAACCAGGTGCGGTTGTTGTGGATTTCAAGGTCTGCAAGGTACGAAAGCATAGGCTCAAAAAACATACGTGTCCTCCGTGAAAGAAGTTTTTTCTGCAGTCATCATAGCATATTTCCTTTCAAAAAGCAAAAACAAATTATGGTTTGCACCGATTGCCTTGTAAAACAAAAACCTTTGTGTTACAATGATTAAAAAAGAAATATGCGGAGTTTTTTATGGAATACATTACATACGTCTGTCTTGCCGTGGCAGCATTGGCGGCACTTGACAGAATCACAGGCAGCCGTCTGGGATTGGGGACGGATCTCGAAAAGGGCATCGAAACCCTCGGTCCGCTGACACTGTCCATGGCAGGTATGATCATTGTTTCTCCCTTTCTGGCACAGCTGCTCGGTAAAATCAGCGGCATTTTTCCGTCGTTTATTGACTTTTCGGTGGTGCCCGCGTGTTTCCTTGCCAACGATATGGGTGGCGGTCATCTTGCTTTGCAGCTTGCAGAGGATGAAAGAATCGGTTACTTCAACGGTCTTGTGGTGGCATCCATGATGGGATGCACCACTTCGTTCACCATTCCTTTTGCTTTGCAGATGACGGACAAAAAGCAGCACAGCGACATCATTTTCGGTCTGTTGTGCGGTATGCTGTCGTTGCCGTTCGGCTGTATTGCAGGCGGTCTGCTTGCGGGCATTCCGTTTTTGCAGTTGCTTGCCTGCCTGATTCCCCTGTTTGTGTTTGTTGCAATCATCGCAGTGGGGATTCTGAAGTTTGAAAGCATCACCATCCGCATTTTCAAAGGGTTTGCATGGGGTATCAAAGCGGTCATCACCTTTGGTCTGTTTGCAGGCATTGTCGAATATCTGACAGGATTTGCTCTTCTGCCGCAGATGGAAACCCTTGACAATGCCATGGATATCATCATCAACATCATGTGCATTATGGCAGGTGCATTTCCGCTGCTGAGTCTGCTCAAAAAGCTGCTTCGCAAGGTTTTTGCAGCTATGGGCGGCAAACTCGGCATCAACGAAACCTCTGCTTTCGGTTTTCTTACTTCCGCAGGTTCCTCTGTCGCAACCTTTGAAATGGCAAAGGATATGGACAAAAAGGGTCTTGTGCTGAATGCTGCCTTTACGGTGGGCGGCTCGTTCGTTTTTGTCGATCACCTTGCTTTTGCCATGTCATTCAACGCAGACTATGTGCCTGCCATGATTGTCGGTAAGCTCTGTGCAGGTGTGTTGGGTGTTGTTTTTGCGGTACTGCTGTACGGCAGGAAAGAAAAGAAATAAAAGGAGTTGTTTGTATGTTTCCGATCGGTCTTTCGTCGTGTGCAACGGATGATATTTTTGCCCTCATTGCACAATGTGCACAGGCAGGTGTTTGTTGCATGGAACTGTCCATGCACACGGATGAACTCGCCGAACTCGATTTTGCTGCATTGCGGGATTGTGCAAAACAACACGGGGTCCGCCTGTGGTCCATGCACATTCCTTTTTCACCGTTTGATGTGTTGGACCCGTCCGACCCGGAAAAACAGGAAACCACCCTTGCATATTTTACCGATTACATCACAAAAGGTGCAGACATCGGTATTGACAAGTTCGTGATTCACCCTTCGGCAGAACCCATTGAAGAGGAGGACCGTCCCCGTCGCATGGCGTGTGCGAAGGATAGTTTTGCATATCTTGCTGACTTTGCCGCACAAAAAGGCGGTGTGATTGCGGTTGAAAATCTGCCGCGTACCTGTCTGGGACGTGACAGCAAGGATATTCTTGACCTGCTGTCGGCACATCCTGCACTGCGTGTGTGTTATGACACCAATCATCTTCTCAGCGAGCCTGCTGCCGATTTTCTGGCTGCCGTGGGGGACAAGATCATCACCACCCATGTTTCGGACTATGATTTTCTGAATGAACGGCACTGGCTGCCGGGGGAAGGAAAGGTCAACTGGCAGGAAATTCTGTTCATGCTTTCTGCCTGCGGTTACAAGGGTGCATGGTTGTATGAACTCGGTTTCGGCATGAGCAAAACACGCAAAAGACAACGTGTGCTGACGGCCGACGATGTGGTTTGCAATGCAAACGAACTTTTTGCAGGCAAAACCCCGACACTGCTTTCCGAGCCTGTAGAGGGACTGCAGGGCTGGAAATAAAAGAATACAGCTCCGTTTTGTGTACTATATACAAAAACGGGGCTTCATTTTGTGTTTGCAAAACGAATGACAAAGGTTTATAATTTAAAATAAGAAAAATAAAGGAGAAAATAAAATGAAAAAAGCAATCTCTGTAATCCTTGCAACCCTTATGCTGTTCTCTTTGTCTGTCTGTGCATTTGCATGGGACACAAGCAAACCCATCAACGGTATGGACAAAGAAGCCCTCAATGAGCTGTTTGTCTATGGCGAAGGTCCGTATGTCGAAGGCTATGCCATTGACTACCGCTATTATTCTCCTGTAAAAGAGAATGACGAAAACAAGTATCCGCTTGTTGTCTGGCTGCACGGCATGGGCAACGGTATGAAAGACGGCGATCAGCTCGGCGGAAACGACATCGGTTTCTGGGCAAGTGAACAGTTCCAGAGCCGTTTTGTCGGCGGCGGTGCATTCATTCTGGCAGCCCGTTCTCCCGAAGAACAGATCAACTTCTGGGGTACCGACACCATTTATCCGCTGCGTGCAGCACTCGATGATTTCATCGCAAAGAATGCCGACAATCTTGACATCAGCCGTATTTACATCGGCGGTTTCTCCATGGGCGGCAAAATGACTCTCAATATGACCTATGCTTACCCCGATATGTTCGCGGCTGCATTCCCCATCTGCCCTGCAGGCAAGATCAGCAAGGACAATGCACCTGCGGTTGCTGATGTTCCTTATTGGTTTGTATCGGGTAAAAAGGATCCTGCCGTTAACTATGACACAGGCGTTAAACCTGCATGGGAAAATATCATCTCTGCCACAAACCGTCCTGCGGACTGCCGTTTCTCTACCCTTTCGGAAGTACGCAACCCTGACGGCAGCAGAACCGAAACCGCACACAGCTCCTGGTTTGCGGTCACGTTTGATATGTTCTCGGTTGACAACGGTGACTATCCTTACATGAGCACCGTAAACGGTCTGGGTGAAAGTGTCACCCTGACCTATCCCAACGGTATGATTTACTGGCTTTCTCAGTTTGAAAGCAGCTTTGACGGTGCCGTTGCAGAAGATGCCGGCAATTTCGGCAAGCCTGCCCGTTCCGTGTTCAATCTGATTTACAGCTTCTTTGAACGCATTTTCAACATGATCCGTTCCGCATTTGAAGGTATGTTTGCCTGATGTCGTCTGAAAGGATGTTTACCACGTGAAACTGATGTTGCGTGCACTCAAAAAATACAGAGTGCTTGCCGTAATTTCCCTTGTTCTGCTGCTTTTGCAGGCGGTCTGTGATCTGCTGCTGCCGTCCTACACGGCGAAGCTCATTGATACGGGCATTCAGAACAACGGTATTTCTTATGCTGTTCCTTTGCAGATGTGCGAAGAGGATAAAGCACAGCTTTCCCTCTTTTTTACAGACGAAGAACAGCTTGTATTTGATGACAATTATGTTTTTGAAAACGGAACATATGCTCTCAAAGACACGCAGGACGAAACACTCTCTGCACTTGAGAGTGTATTCATTCCGCCGCTTTTCGTTCTGCACACGGTCAGAAATGTCGGTGTGCAGGATTACACATTGCCTGCTTCCCCGACCGAAGCAGACAAAGAGGCTGCCGCTGCAGCCAGAACACGCACCCTGGACGGTGCCGCGGTGTTGGGCGAAAACCTCATCCGTAACAGTGCGGTTGCCGTTTGCGTTTCCATGTTTTCCGAAGCAGGCGGTGATGCGGTTTCCCTGCGTACACAGTATCTGAAAACCACAGGCTTGCAGATGCTCGGACTCACACTTGCCATGGCAGCTCTTGCGGTGCTGCTCAATTATGTCACAACGATCATCGGTACAGGTGTGGGCAGGGATCTGCGTAAGAGCGTATTCGAAAAAGTGCTGTCTTTTTCGGGCGGAGAAATGAACAGTTTTTCTGTTTCATCTCTTATTACCCGAACCACCAATGACGTGCAACACGTGCAGATGGTCATTATGATTGCTCTGCGTGCGGTGTTGTATGCACCGCTGATGAGCATCGGCGGTACAGTGATGGTCATGCGTACAAGTCCCGCCATGAGCTGGATTGTTGCACTTGCCGTCGGCATCATTCTTGCCGCATTGGGGATTCTCAGTGTTGTCTTGTTCCCCAAATTCAAAATCATGCAGAAGCTTGTGGACGGCATCAACCGTATTTCGCGTGAGATGTTGTCGGGTGTGCAGGTCATCCGTGCATTCGGCAGAGAAACGGAAGAAGAACGCCGTTTTGAAGAAGCCAACACAAAGCTGATGAAAACGTCTCTTTTTACAAACCGTACCCTTGCGTTCCTTGCACCCATTCTCAACCTGATGATGTACGGTTTTTCGGCACTCATTGTCCGTGTTGCTGCTCCGAAAATCGATGCAGGCACAATGGAAGTGGGTGACATGACCGCTTTTACAACCTATGCCATTATGATCGCAGGCGGTTTTCTGATGGTCAGCATGGTGTTTGTGTATGCACCGCGAGCCCTTGTTGCCGTCGGCCGCATTGAGCAGGTGCTTTCCACGCAGCCTTTGGTGACCGATTGCGAAAATGCGATTGCTCCCGAAACCTGCGAAGGTGTTGTGGAGTTCCGCAATGTGTCCTTTGCATACCCTGACACCGAAGCCGAAACACTCAAAAATATTTCCTTTACCGCATATCCCGGGCAGACCTTTGCCGTGGTGGGCGGTACAGGTTGCGGCAAATCCACTTTGCTGCGTTTGCTTGAGCGTTTTTATGATCCCACCGACGGGCAGATTCTGCTTGACGGAACGGATATCCGCGACATGACGCTGCATTCTCTGCGTGAGAAGATGGGGTATGTGCCGCAGAAAGGTGTGCTGTTTTCAGGCACGATCGGATCGAATATTGCATTCGGTACGCAAACGCTTTCCGATGCACAACGCGACAAAGCCGCCGAAGTGGCACAGGCAAGCGAATTTATCAGCAGCAAGCCCGACGGCTTTGACAGTAACATCGCACAGGGCGGCACAAATGTTTCGGGCGGACAGAAGCAAAGACTTTCCATCGCAAGAGCCATTGCCGTTCAACCGAAGATTTATCTGTTTGATGACAGTTTTTCCGCCCTTGACTACAAAACCGATGCCGTACTGCGTGCCGCACTTCGCAAAGAAGTAGCGGATGCAACGGTCATCATCGTTGCACAGCGACTCAGTACCGTGCTTCATGCCGAGCAGATTCTTGTCCTCGATGAAGGACGTGCGGTCGGACTCGGTACGCACGAAGAGCTGCTGCGAACTTGTCCTGTTTACCGTAATATTGCCGCTTCTCAGCTTTCGGCTGCAGAACTCGGTCTCGGAGAGGAGGCAACGGACGGTGAAGCGTAACAAAAAGAAAAACACCCCGGTCGGTATTCCCGACAAAAACAAACCCAAGGATTTCAAAGGGACACTGTTCAAGATTATAAAATACATTGCTTCGCACAGATTGCGTGTTGTCATTGTGCTGCTGTGTTCCTTGGGCGGTACGGTGTTCAATATTGTCGGTCCCAAAATCCTCGGTTCCGCCACCACTTTGCTCAGTGAAGGTTTGTTCGCAAAGATCCGCGGTGACGGCGGCATTGATTTTGAAAGCATTGCACAGATTTTGTTGCGTGTGGTGCTGCTGTATATTGCAGGCTACATTCTGCACGCCATGCAGGGGTGGATCATGGCAGGTGTCACGCAGAAGGTGTCCTACCGTCTGCGTAAAGAAATTTCAGAAAAAATCAACCGTCTGCCCATGCGGTATTTTGAAAATACAACCGTGGGCGAAATTCTTTCCCGCATCACCAACGACATCGACAATGTGACCAACGGACTCAACCAGTGTGTCACGCAGATTCTGTCCTGCATTGTCACGGTGATCGGTGTGCTGATTATGATGCTGTCCATCAGTCCCCTGATGACGGGTCTGACGCTGATTCTGCTGCCTGTTTCGTTCGGTCTGTTGGGGCTGATTATGAAGCGTTCGCAGAAGTATTTCCGTGCACAGCAGAATTTGTTGGGTGAGCTCAACGGCAAAGTCGAAGAAACTTACAGCGGACATACCGTCATCAAGGCGTTCAACCGTGAAGAAAGGGTCATTGATGACTTTACGCAGACCAACGAAAATCTTCGTTCTGCTGCTATCCGTGCACAGTTTTTGTCGGGCATCATGCACCCCATGCTGATGTTTATTGAAAACTTGAGTTATGTCGGTGTTGCCGTGTTGGGTTCATACCTTGCCGCTACCGGCAGCATCGGTGTGGGTGATATCCAGGCATTCATTCAGTATGTCAAGAACTTTACCCAGCCCATTCAGCAGCTCGCACAGATCGGCAATATGCTGCAGTCCATGACCGCGGCTGCAGAGCGTGTATTTGATTTCCTGGAAGCTGAAGAAGAACCGCGGACTTCGGAAGAAGCACTTTCTGCAGAAGATGTAAAAGGTCATGTGGAGTTTTCTCATGTCCGTTTCGGTTACAATGAGGATGTGACCGTCATCAAGGACTTTTCTGCCGTTGCACAACCCGGTCAGAAAATTGCCATCGTCGGTCCGACGGGTGCAGGCAAAACCACCCTCGTCAAGCTGCTGATGCGGTATTATGATGTCAATGACGGTTGTATTCTGCTTGACGGCAAGGATGTACGCAGTTATGACCGCCGTTCTTTGCGGCAGGCATTCGGTATGGTGTTGCAGGACACATGGTTGTTCAAAGGCACAATCCGCGAAAACATCCGTTTCGGAAGACTCGATGCCACCGATGAGGAAGTCGAACAGGCGGCTGTTGTTGCGGAAGCTGCCGCATTCATTGAAGCATTGCCCGAAGGCTATGACACATGGATCAATGAAGAAGCTGCCAACCTGTCCGCAGGGCAGAAGCAGTTGCTCACCATTGCCCGTGCCGTACTTGCAGACACAAGGCTGCTGATTCTCGACGAAGCGACCAGTTCGGTCGATACACGCACCGAACGCTTGTTGCAGGAGGCAATGGACAAGGCAATGCAGGGCAGAACCAGTTTTGTCATTGCACACCGTTTGTCCACCGTCCGCAATGCTGATCTGATTCTTGTTGTGCGTGACGGCGACATTGTCGAACAGGGTAAACACGAAGACCTGCTTGCCGCAGACGGATTCTATGCACAGCTTTACAATGCACAGTTCCGTACGGATGAAGAAGAATAAAGCAAAAAACAAAGGAGCTGCTGAGCAGCTCCTTTCATTTTATATATTCATGTTCAGTCGGGGAAACTGACGGTTCTGCCCGTCAGCAGTTTCGTGAATGCGACACCGAGCACACGAAGCAACTTCTGCCACGGACCGCGCATGAGAATGTCTCTGACAAGTCCTGCTCCGAAATCGTCGCCTGCATCACGCAGTGCCTTTACGTCTGCATTGGAGAACATATTGTACCAGTGCATAATGGAAGTGGTGTAAACCGAGGTGTCCTTTTCGTCTACGGTGATCATTCTGTAACCGTACTGGGTGGAGAAAGAATCGCGGTTGTAACGGGTGCTGACGGTGTTGGAAATGTCAATGCCCTTGTGGCGAACACCGAAACCGTTGGTGTGGTCATGGCCGCTGAACATGGCAAGCACGTCGCCGCATTCCACCATGGCATCGAACTGTCCTTCGTTGATGTAGCCGCTGCAGGGAGTTTCGTTGAGGGTACCGAAATTGACACCGTTGGGGTCAAACATATAGTATTCGCCTTTGTTGTTGATGTGCTCAAACGAATACAGGGTATGGTGGTTTGCCTTTTTGAGGGCATCGTAAACTTCGGGAACAATGATATGCTGGAAAGCAAGGGAGTAAACCTTTTCACCGCCGTTGGCTTCGGTCAGCTGACGGCTTTGCTGTACATACCATTCGACCTGATCTTTTTTGACATTACCGTAATGACCGTTGCCGTCATAATCGTTGGAGTCAAAGACCCATACGTTGAACTTTACCTGCTTGCCGTCTGAAGAAAGCACAGGCAGATTGTAAGTTCCGCAGCCTGACAAGGCTTCACCGTCATCCACGGAAACCGAGCAGTCAAATGTGTTGTAATGAGCCATCAGATCTTCACGGCTCATCGCACCGACTTCGCTGTCATGGTTGCCGAATGTCACGGCAACGGGGATGTTGCGGCTTTCATACACACCCATCAGACGGTCAATGTAGGATTTGGTTTTTGCCGCATCGTCGCAGTTCTGCACATTGTCGCCCGTAATGACCACAAGGTCGGGGTTTTCACGGTCGGCAGCAGCAGCCAACAGCCATACGGTATCGTCAATATTGTCATCATCAATATGCGTATCCGTGACGTGCATGATGTTGAATTTGCCGTCTGCACCGAATTGCAGAAGCTTGTCGGAATTATTTTCGTTTGCCGCAAAAGCAGGAAGTACTACGCTTGCCATCATCATCACCGCCATCAAAACACACATTATTTTTTTAACTGTTTTGTACATGGTCTTTTTCCTTTCTTCAGATCGTTTTTCTTATTTTACATCATCACACATAAAAAGTAAAGAAAAAAAAGAGAAAGCAGCTGCAAGCTTTTGAATTGACTTATTATATATTGTATGTTATATTTATTATATATATCAAAAAATAAATATGAAGGATTATTGTTATGGGAATTGAAAGATTTCAGTTGCTCAAACCCGAATGGGAAACGGTTGAAAAACTCGGTGAAGGCTCATTCGGCAGCGTTTATAAATGCAAAAAAACCGAACAGGGAATCGATGTGTATTCTGCTGTCAAGGTAATTTCTCTGCCGTCCGATGACCAGTTGCTGTCAACGGAAAAAACCGAAGAACAGTTGCAGGCAGAAAAAGAAAAGTACAAAAAAATTGCACAGAATTGTCTGGACGAAATCCGTCTGCTGAGCACGCTCAAAGGGGCTGCCAATGTGGTTGCGGTCGAAGATTTTGAAGTGTTGCCGAAAACGGACGGCATCGGATGGGATATTTTTATCCGCATGGAGCTGCTCAACAGTTTTACTGCATGGGTCAGCCGCGGCACATACACCGAAAACGATGTTGTCAACATGGCAATTGATATCTGTAATGCACTGGATATCTGTGCGGCAAAGAACATTCTGCACAAGGACATCAAACCCGGCAACATTCTGATGTCGGATTTCGGCACATTCAAACTCGGTGACTTCGGCATTGCCAAAGACAGCCGTGCCATCGTCAGAAAAAGCAACAGCCGCGGAACACTTTCTTATCTTGCTCCCGAACGCATGGACGGCAGCGACGGAGATGCACGCAGCGACCTGTATTCCTTGGGCATTGTGATGTATGAAATGCTCAACAATAATCTTCTGCCCTTTGCCACAGGCACTTCTCAGAAAGAAAAAATGCTCTCCATCGAAAAACGCAATACCGGTGCACAGTTGCCTGCCCCCTGTAATGCAAGTCCCGCACTGAAAAACATCATCCTCAAAGCCTGCAATCCTGACCCCGCACAGCGTTTTGCAAGTGCAAAAGATATGAAAAATGCACTCGAAATGCTTCGTATGCAAAGAACTTCCGCTACGGTGGCTGTCAATCCCGATGTAACCGAAGTGAATCCCGATGCTACGGAAGTCAACCCTGATAAAACAGAAGTGAATCCCGATAAAACAGAAGTAAGACCGCAGGTTGCGACACAGCCTGCAGTGCAGCCCGTACAACCCGAAGTTCGTCAGACTGTAAAAACCACAAAACAGGCTCCTCTTGTCGATAAAGGGGAAAACAAAAAAAGCAGATTTGTGATTCTTGTTGCGATTCTTGCCGTTGTTGTGATACTTGCCGGCTGTGTGGTCGGTTTGCTGATGAACAAAGGAAAAGAATCCGTGACAGACCTGCTTGCACAGGGGTCTTACGATGAAGCCTTTGATCTTTATATTGAACAATACGGCCGCGGAAATGCGGATGCCGAATTGGAAGAAGAACTTTCTTCCAGAATTGCAACCATCGTCAGTGATTATATTTCACGCAGCAGAACCATAGAAGAGTGCAGGGAAGAACTGCAGGTGATCCGTGATATGCGTATCGAAAATCTGGAAGATGAACTCGAACTTGCAGAATCACAGCTGAATCTTCTTGCGGTTACGGATGAAATCAACAGTGATTTTTCCGCAACCACAGAAGAAGTGACCACAGAAGCTCCCGTTACAGAGGCTCCCACAACCACAGAAGAAGTGACCACAGAAGCTCCCGCTACAGTGGCTCCCACAACGGAAGAGCAGACCGTAGCCCCCATTATTCTGTTCCCGACACAGCAGGAACTTTCCGCTGAACCGGTTCCCCCCACCACGGTGCCGGTTGTCAATGTGGCTCCGCGTATTGTTTCCGCAAGCACACTTGTCGGCTCGGTGCTGTCTGCTTCAAATGTCAATTCCGCCCGTTCTTTCGGTGCCGAGAAGACCATCGACGGTTATTATGATTCCTGTTGGTGTGTTGCCACATCCGACACTTCCGCTGTCGGTGCCCGAATCCGCTTTAACCTTGCACAGACAAGCACTGTAAGCGGAATCATGCTCGTCAACGGCAACCTGTATCTGCCCGAAGATGATCTTTATCGCAGCAACGGTCAGCTTGAAAGATTCACGCTGACATTCAGCGACGGCAGCACCAAAAGCTTTACCGCATCCTACAACTCGACGGCATCCGGTAATTTTGAATATTTCACATTCGACACACCTGTCAACACCTCGTCCATTACCCTGACGGTTGATTCCTATTACGCAGGTGTGAAATATCCCGGCAATGTCTGCATCGGAGAATTCGGAGTGTATTGATGTTGATTCGCAGAATACTTGTTTTTATTCCTCTTGTGCTGTTTGCCTTTTTGCTTGTTGCATGCAGTCAGACACAACCGCAAACGCCGACCGACACGCAGGCAGCAACACCTGCATCCGTTCCGGATGTCTCTTTGCTGTCCGAACCGCAGGAAAGTGCACCGACACTGACAACGGAACCCATCGGAACGGTTCCTGCCATGCTTGAAACAAATATCCCGACCCTGACAAGCGAACCCATTGCTACTGTTCCCGCTGTGAATATGGCGGACACGGCAGCACCTGACAGCATCTGTTCAACATACGGTGCGGTGGGTGTGCAGGCGGCAGTATTGCAAAACGGCAGGTTGACAGCGACCTATGAATACGGTCTTGCGGACAGCAGCACGGGACAAACCGTGACGGCAGATACCTGTTATCGTGTTGCATCCCTTTCAAAACTTGTAACGGACATTGTGTATATGCGGTTGTATGAAGAGGGGTATGTGTCCCTGTACGGTGACATCAGCGAACCTCTCGGATTTACGGTACGCAGTCCGTATTATCCCGATACCGTCATCACGGCCGCTATGCTGATGTCTCATACTGCCGCCATTGCAGACGGTGCTTCCTTTTTGCAGTCACGCAATGCGGCATCTTCCGAACCTTTGGAAAATCTGCTGTTGTCTGCCGATAATTTTTATGAATACGAACCCGGCAGCACGAATGCTTACAGCAATTTGTCTGTTGCCGTCATCGGCTGCATCTGTGAAAAAGCCACAGGCAAAAGCTTTGCACAGCTCAGTAAGGAATATGTTTTTGACCCCCTCGGCATCGATGCCGCCTACACGGCAAGCGGTCTGCAGGACACATCCCGTCTCGGTGTGCTTTACGGCAGCGGCGGTATGAGCAAAGAGGAACAGTTTGCCGTTGCCCACAGTGAACAGTTGGGGCAAACGCACCACCTTGTGCAGGGCAATCTGACCATTTCCGCAAAAGATTTCCTGCGGATTGCGGCCGTACTTTGCAACAACGGCAAAACCGCAGACGGTGTGCAGCTGCTTACTGCTGAAAGTGTTGCAGAAATGCTTGTCATCCGCAGCCAATACGGCGAGGACAAAGCAGGTTTCGGTTTCTGGCAGCAGGATGGTATTTTTGACGGCAAGACGATGCTTGTGCACACGGGCAGCAACTTCGGAATGTATGCTGCTTTTGCAATGGACCCGACCACGGGCAATGGTGTTGCGGTACTCACTTCCGGTGCCGACGGCAGCAGGGACAGCACTACGCAGATTTATCGCATCTGCCTGGAGCTGATCCGTTCCCTCTGGCCGAACGAAAACTGAACAATTAAGAAAAACGGAGCTGTACAGTTGTCAGCTCCGTTTTATAATATCGTTTTTTGTATTACTCGTTCCACTTTTTCAGCAGGTCGGCAAAGGGATTGTAAGCATCGTTTTTTTGCTCTTTTTCCTGCTTTTTCATGTAGTTGTTGACGTCGTATCTGCCTGCACCTGCATCTTCGTGACGTTTGTTGAAGTCAGAGAGTTTTTCGCGGTATCCGCACTTGCACACAAACAACCGTTTTTCACCCTCGCCACGCAGTTCCATGCGTTTCATGCAGTTCGGACATCTTGCGTTGGTGGTCTGCGAAAGTCCTTTGCGGTAGCCGCATTCGCGGTCGGGGCAGACAAGCATTTTGCCCTTTTTGCCGTTGACTTCCAGCAGGTATTTGCCGCAGTCGGGACATTTTTCCTTGGTGGCGTTTTCGTGGTGATACACCGCTTCGCTCTTTTTGACCTCACCGACAAGTGTGGTGGCGTAGGTACGCATTTCACCGATGAATTTCTGCTTGTTTTCTTTACCCTGACTGATGTTCTGCAGACGTTGTTCCCAACGGGCGGTCAGTTCCGCACTTCTGAGTTCTTCGGGAACGATGCGGATGAGCTGCCTGCCTTTGGCGGTGGGACGGATTTCTTTGCCGTTGCGTTCAATGGAAAAATTGTCGAACAGCTTTTCGATGATGTCGGCTCTTGTGGCAGGTGTGCCGAGCCCCGAAGTGGATGCAAGCACCGCACGCAACGTCTTGTCCTCAACCTGTCCCGTGGGATTTTCCATGGCGGTCAGCAAGGTAGCTTCCGTGTATCGTGCAGGCGGTCTTGTTTTGCCGCTGAGCACACGCACGTCACGCACATTGACCGTCTGTCCCTGTTGCAGGGAGGGGAGGGACTGTGCGGTATCGTCCGGATTGTCGTCCTCGTCGTCTTCGGTGAAGTTCTGATACAGTGCTTTCCAGCCGGGGGAACGCACGGATGTACCTCTTGCATAAAAATCATGCTTGCCGACACGCACGGTGAGCTTGACTTCGTCATATTCATACGGCTCACTCAGTACGGCAAGGAAACGACGCACAACAAGGTCGTAGATGTTCTTTTCTTCACGGCTCATCTTTCCCTCGTCGGGGGATTCCTCGGTCGGGATGATGGCGTGGTGGTCGGTGACCTTGGCATCGTTGACAATGTATTTTGTGTTGAGCGTTCCACGTAGTAACTTCCATGCGTGTTCACGGTACGGCCCGTAAGCAACGGCTTTGAGACGTTCGGGCAGGGTAGGAACAACATCCTTGGGGATGTAACGCGAATCGGTACGCGGATAGGTCAGCACCTTGTGGTATTCATACAGACTCTGCATGATCGACAGTGTCTGTTTTGCGGAATACCCGTATTTTTTGTTGGCATCACGCTGCAGTTCTGTCAGGTCATAGGCTGCAGGCGGTGCTTTGTGTTTGTATTCTTTCTGCAGGGACACAATGGTGCCCTTGCTGCCTTTGGTTTCGTTGAGGATTTTGTCTGCAAAAGCAGGATCCGAAAAACGCGTGTTGCCCTTGGGATCGCGGAAGATGCCCGAAAATCCGTCAAAGTAAGCACGGACGGAATAATAATCCTTGGGAATGAATTTTTCAATTTCTTCTTCGCGTTTGACGATGAGTGCGAGTGTCGGAGTCTGCACTCTGCCTGCGGAGAGCTGTGCGTTGAATTTGCAGGTCAGAGCACGGGTGACATTGATACCGACCAGCCAGTCTGCTTCGGCTCTTGCCTGTGCGGAGTGGTAGAGGTTATCATATTCCGTGGCGGGTCGCAGGTTTGCAAATCCCTCACGGATGGCTTTGTCGGTCTGCGAAGAAATCCACAAGCGTTTTGCAGGTTTTTTGCAGGCCGCTTTTGCCATGATCCAACGGGCAACCAGTTCTCCTTCACGTCCTGCATCGGTGGCAATGACGATGCTGTCCACGTCGTCACGCTTCATCAGCACGTGCACATTGCGGAACTGCTTTGCAGACTGCTTGATGATGACAAGCTTCATCTTTTCGGGCAGCATGGGCAGATCTTTCATATCCCATCTTTTGTAGTTGTCATCATAAGCTTCGGGGTCGGCAAGGGTCACAAGATGCCCTAATGCCCATGTGACAATGTACTGCTGTCCCATGATGCAGCCTTCGCCTTTGCCCTTGCAACCGAGAACACGGGCAATGTCGCGTGCCACGGAGGGTTTTTCGGTCAGAACAAGTGTTTTTCCCATTGGTATACCTCAATCAGATGTGCATTTTACAGTTTTATCCGAAAATCTTTGCAAACATATTGCGGATGCTGTCAAAGATTCTTTTGAAGAAATCAAGGATGCGTTCAAAAACATTCATGTCTTCTTTGGTCTTTTCACGCCACTGTGCATACAGGGTGACATCTTCTTCACCGAGAGGCAGTGTATCGCCTTCGGAATAGCTTGTGCCGCTGCCGTCTTTTGCAGTGTTCCAGGTGTCGCAGACGAGATCACCGTTTTCGAACGAGCAGACGGGAATGACATAGCTGTCGCCTGCTTTGAGGGCAGTGTCGTTGAACATACCGCCCGTACCGCCGTTGGCATCAAAGAACACACGTACGGCACCGTCAGCAAAGCCCTTTGTGAGGAACTGTTTACGCTGCTGCATGAACATAAGAAGTACGGAAGAGATGTGGTTGCTGTATACTTTCTTTGTTTCGGTGTAGTCGGAAGTGGAGAAAGTGTCCCAACGGACAGCATTCATAACTGCGGAATTGCTCAGGGATGTTGCAAAGTCATAAATGCCGATGTAATAGTCAGGATGCAGCTTCGGCAGGAAAACCGTGTTCCATTCGGTTGCTGCTGCATCAAAGAAATCCTTGTGTCTGAACAGTGCGTTGAGAATGGTGGGAAGATAGTGTGCTGCATTGTCGGTTCTGTAATAAACAACGCCTGCCCACCAACCGCTTGCATACTGCAGGTTCGTGCCGTACACTCTGAAGCTCTTGCCGAGGGAGTAGTCAAAATCCCATACGGGAGCTGCAAAGAACAGATCACTGTCGGTGTCCTTGTACAGGTAGAAAGAAGTCAGACCTGCATCAAGGTTCTTGATGTATTCCTGGAAAACATACATTTTGACAAAGGATTCCATGTCAATGTATTCGGAATAGTGCTTGCCGAGGCTGTTGTATCCGGTTTCGGAGAATACGGCATCTTCAAATTCCTGATACAGAGCACTGACATATTTGACCTGTGCTTCGCTTGCATATTCGGGTGCTTTGAGAACGATTGTCTGGTTGCGGTCGGTTACAAAGCCGCTGATTTCTTTTACATAACGGTTGGGAAGATCGTATTCAAGCAGATAGCCGCCTGTGATATCGTCGGGATTGTTGGGGATGTTGACCCACTTCTGTGTGCCGGCTTCGAGCTTGTAATAGTCTTCTTCCTGTGCACCGCCGAGGGGATAACTGTCAAGATCGTTTTCGTTGACATCTTCCGTGTCACCCTCAAGGTCTGCAATGTCCACACGGTTTTCACCGACTTCAACACTTTCGGTCAGCAGGTAGTTGCCGAAGTATTCCTCGTTGATAAACAGGTCAACGAAGGTGTGTTTGGATGTAAATTCCAGACCGACTGCTTCTGCAAGATCGAGTGCAATATCATTGCGGATGAGGGATTCGTCAACATGGTTTGCAAGCAGGCTCCATTTTTTGGCTTTGCCCATGGAAAACAGATCGGTCTTGCTGTCAAACTTGATGTTGTAAGGCTTTTTATCAAGTGCCCAGGTGGAATTGCCACGACCCTTGATGTATTCGAGTTCATCTTCGAGGATGACTTTGCCTTTTTGCATAATCACAATGTCAGCTTTTTCCTTGTGGTCTTTGCTTGCATGCACAGCATCCATGGAACCGGATTCGGTGGTGATGTACATGGCAGGGATGTTTGAACCCTTGAAAACGGAAAGGGTATAGTTGCTGTAACCACAGACAAGGCGGTATGTTTCGCCTGCTGTCAGGGAAAGAGTGTCACCGTCTTTGAGCTGCTTGCCGTCAAAAGAAACGGAATAAGAGGACTCAAGATCGACTTTCAGATTGGATATGTCTGCATCATAGGGCAAAAACAGGTGAATATTTTTGCCGTCAAGGTATGCTTCCACACGGACATCTTTGCCTGCGATTGCCGTGGTGACGGCAAATTCACTGACTGCGTCGGCAGCACTTGCAAACAGCACACCGAAACAGAATGTCATAAGGATGCTCAGTGTCAGAATCAAAAATCTTTTCATCATTTTCATAGGTGAACACTTCCTTTATAATAATATAATTTTAGTCTACCATACATTTACCAAAAAAACAAGAAAACTTTTACATAAACTATGGAAACGGCCGGATTTTTTCACACAATAGTCCTTGCACTTGCCAAAAAAATGTAATATAATAGAAATCAGTAAACCGAAAGGATGATTTGCTTTGAAAAAAAATGTAAAAAAAGTTTTGTGTTTCTGCATGAGCATTCTGATGCTGGTTTCTGCAGGCATTCCCACAGTCTTTGCATCCGCGTTGGATGAAAACCTGCTCTGGGAAGATACATATGTCACATCCGAAAAAACATGGGACATTGTCAACGGTGTTGTTGAAAGAGATTTTATCCTCAACAATGCTGACAACAATGCACAGAAAAAGTGCTTTGTTATGGAAATTGATCTCAGCAATCCTGACATTTCCATTATTGCAAGCTACAACAACCACAGCACCAAGGAATGGAAGAGATCGCCTGTGCGTCAGCATGCCTATGCAGCTGAAGACAAGCTTGGAGTCAATGTCATCGGTGCCATCAACGGTGACGGTTACAGCCACGATGTCGGCGAACCCGGCGGTCTGCTGATTATGGACAGTGTTCTTTGTCATCCGGCAAACGGATTCCCGTATTTTGCAATCCTCAAGGACGGCACTGCCGATATCCGCTATGCACACGAAAGCATGGACGATGTCAAGGAAGCGGTTTCCGGTTTCCAGATTATTGTGCAGGACGGCAAAAGCTGTACCTACCACAACAAACTCAACCCCAGAACCTGCATCGGCATCAAGGCTGACGGTACGGTCGTCATGTTTGTTGTAGACGGCAGACAGGATCCCGATTCGGTCGGTATGGATTACCCCGAAATGGCAGCCACCATGATCTCCATGGGTTGTGTGGAAGCCATTGAAATGGACGGCGGCGGATCTTCGACCATGCTTGTAAAAAGAATGGCTTCCGGTGATCTGGATTGCCGCAACAGCCCCAGCTACGGTTACGAAAGAAATGTCGGTTCCTCTTTGCTTGTTTGCACTTCTGCAAAGCCCACCGGTATTTTTGATCACATTGCTTTTTCCGAAACAGAATATTTTGTATCTCCCTATGAGAGCATATATGTTGAAGCTGTTGCGGTTGACAGCAACGGATACGAAACAGAGTTCCCCGAAGGCGGCAAGCTTGTACTTTCCAAGGACAATATGGGCAGACTCAGAGGCACCCGTCTGTTTTCTTCCAACGGCACCCTCGGCACGGTCAATCTGAACTATGTGCTCAATGATGAAGTCATTGCGAGTGCACCCATCACCATCACCACGGAAGCAGACAATATTGTGGAATCCGCAGTCGGTTCTGTTGTGGATATTTTCCAGACTATCATCAACCTTTTCAGAACACTCATCGACAAAATCGGTGAAAAGTTCTTCGGCATTGTCTGATTTGCTGCAGGAAAATAAAAAATCACGGAAAGGATTTTTACTATGAAAAAGAACCTTAAAAGAGTGTTGTGCGTTTTCATGAGCCTCGTGATGCTGTTGACGGCAAGCGTTCCCAACATTTCTGCTGCAGAAGCAGAAGCTGTGTCTGCTGTTGATGCAAGCAAGCTCTGGACCGATACATACGTCACTTCCGAAAAAGAATACCGCCTTGTCAGCGGTGTTATTGAAAGAGATATCATTCTCAACAATGCTGCCAAAACCGCACAGAAAAAGTGCTTTGTTATGGAAGTAGACCTTAACAATCCCGATGTCACCATCATTGCAGGTTACAACGATTACACCATCAATGAATGGAAGAGAACTCCTGTCCGCGAACAGGCTTATGCTGCCGAAGAAAAACGCGGTGTCAATGTCATCGGTGCCATCAACGGCGACCGCTACAACACCGAAACCGGTGAACCTGCAGGTCTGCTGATTATGGACAGTATTGTCTGCCACACTGCAAACGGCCGTCCTTTCTTTGCCATCCTCACAGACGGTTCTGCCGATATCCGCTATGCAAACGAATCCAAGGCTGACGTTGTGGAAGCCATCTCCGGTTTTCAGATTCTTGTCAAGGACGGCAAGAACATTGCTCCCGCCAATAAACTCAACCCCAGAACCTGCATCGGTATCAAGGCTGACGGCACGGTTGTTATGTTTGTTGTAGACGGCAGACAGGATCCCGATTCGGTCGGTATGGACTATCCCGAAATGGCTGCAACCATGCTTGCTCTCGGTTGTGTGGATGTGCTTGAACTTGACGGCGGCGGATCTTCCACCATGCTCGCTCAGAGAGAAGCTTCCGGTGATCTGGATTGCCGCAACAGCCCCAGCTACGGTTATGAAAGAACTGTCAGTTCATCTCTGCTTGTCTGCACCACCGCAAAGCCCACAGGTATTTTTGACCACATCACATTCTCCGAAACCGAATACATCGTTTCTCCTTATGAAGCAGTGTATGTTGAGGCAATGGGTGTTGATGCCAACGGCTACGAAACCGATTTCCCCGAAGGCGGCAAGCTTGTTCTTTCCAAGGACAATATGGGCAGCCTCAAGGGCAGCAATCTGTTTGTTTCCAACGGTACCCTCGGTACAGTCAATCTGAACTATGTGGTCGGTGATGAAATCATTGCTTCTGCAACCATCACCATCACCAATGATGCAGATAATATTGTTGAAACCATGTTCGGCTCGGTGATGGATATCTTCTATATCATCATCAATATGTTCAAACTGCTCATCGACAAATTCGGCGAAAAGGTTCTCGGCAAGGTATAAAATCATCATTCCGAAAGGATCCCGCAAGGGATCCTTTATTTCTTTATTGCAGAATATTTATAACAAAACTTACAAAAAAAATAAAAAAACAATTGACTGTACTGTGCAAATATTATATACTGTTTTTGTCTGATACCATTCAGGAACAGGTATTTTTTTAATATTGAAAGGACGGTTTATTTTATGAAAATTACATTCATGGGTGCAGGCAGCACCGTATTTGCCAAAAACGTACTCGGTGATGTCATGTGCACTCCTGCTCTTCGCGAGTGTGAAATCGCACTGTATGATATTGATGCACAGCGTCTGGAAGACAGCTGGATTATGATCAATGCCATCAACCGCAATGTAAACGAGTCCCGCGCAAAAATCACAAAATACCTCGGTGTTGAAAACCGCAAGGATGCACTTCGCGGTGCAAACTTTGTTGTCAATGCCATTCAGGTCGGTCTGTATGACCCCTGCACGATCATCGACTTTGAAGTACCCAAGAAATACGGTCTGCGTCAGACCATTGCCGACTCCAACGGCATCGGCGGTATTTTCCGTGCACTGCGTACCATTCCCGTTCTTAAGGATTTCGCAAACGATATGGAAGAAGTCTGCCCGAATGCATGGTTCCTGAACTACACCAATCCCATGGCACAGCTTGCAGGCTATATGCAGAGATATACCGGTGTCAAGACCGTCGGTCTTTGCCACAGCGTACAGGGTTGCTCAAGAGGTATTCTCAAAGACCTTGAAATCCCTTACACCGAACCCATCCGCGAACGCATTGCAGGTATCAACCACATGGGTTGGCTGCTTGAAATCGAAGATGCAGACGGCACAGACCTGTATCCCGAAATCCGCAGAAAAGCCATTGAGATTCTTGAAAGCGGCAAAACCGATCACCATGACCTTGTCCGTTACGAATACATCCGCCGTTTCGGTCACTACTGCACCGAATCCAGCGAACACAACGCAGAATACAACAACTTCTTCATCAAGGATAAGCATCCGGAGCTGATCACCCGCTACAACATTCCGCTGGATGAATATCCGCGTCGCTGCATCAACCAGATCGCACGCTGGAACGATGATCGTCAGAAGTATCTGCACGACGAAGTCAGCCACACCCGCAGCCATGAATATGCTTCTTCCATTATGGAAGCCATGGTCACCGATATTCCTTACAAAATCGGCGGTAACATCATCAACAACGGCCTGATCCCGAACCTGCCCAAGGAAGCTTGTGTCGAAGTCGCTTGTCTTGTCAACAAGTACGGTATTCAGGGTTGTCAGCAGCCTGCACTGCCTCTGCAGCTTGCAGCCATGAACATGACCATGATCAACGTGCAGCTGCTCACCATCGAAGCTGCCGTTACCCTCAAGAAGGATGCTTTTTATCAGGCTGCCATGCTTGATCCGCACGTATCGAGCGAACTGACCATCGACGAAACCGTCAACCTTGTTGACGATCTGATCGCAGCACACGAAGGCTGGCTGCCGAAGTATCACTGATCATAAGCACATAGAAATATTTTTAAATGCAAAATGCGGAAATGCACTCTGCATTTTGCATTTTTGTAAAGAGGACTGAGTACAATGTCTTTATCGTATCTGAAAAGCGGCACGGATATCCGCGGCACCGCCCTGGGCGACAACTGCGACCTGAATGATGCGGTTGTCAAACAGATTGCTGTCGGTTTTTTGTCTGTGATCGCTGAAAAAACCAATACAAAACCTGCCGATATGCGCATTTTTATCGGCAGAGATTCCCGTCTGTCGGGTGAACGCATTTTCAATGCTCTTTGTGAAGTGTTCACAAGCTACGGAGTCAGTGTGACGGATTGCGGACTTTGCTCCACACCTGCCATGTTCATGACCACCGTGACCGAAGGCTGCACCGCAGCGGTGCAGATTACGGCAAGCCACCATCCGTCCGATAAAAACGGGCTTAAGTTCTTCACCCGTGAGGGCGGTTTTGAGGGCAGCGACATTTCTGCCGTTCTTGTCGCCGCTGAACAGGACTGTCCCTTTGAAAAAACTGCAGGCCGTGTCGGAAAATGCGATTATATCACAAAATACGCAGCCGATCTGTGCGACAAAATCCGTCAGGGTGTCAACGCCGAAAACTATCAGAAACCCCTGGAAGGATTTCATATTGTTGTGGATGCAGGCAACGGTGTGGGCGGTTTTTATGCCGAAAAAGTGTTGGCTGCACTCGGAGCAGATGTGTCGGGCAGCGAATTTTTGGATCCCGACGGCAGCTTCCCGAACCACATTCCGAACCCTGAAAATGCCGATGCCATGGGCTTTATCTGCCGCAGTGTGTTGCGTAACAAAGCGGATTTCGGTGTCATTTTTGATACGGACGTGGACAGAGCTGCCTGTGTGGATTCCGACGGCAAGGAAATCAACCGTAACCGTCTTGTCGCTCTTGCATCCGCTATTGCACTCGAAAACGAAAAGGGCGGCACCATTGTGACCGATTCGGTCACAAGCGACGGTCTTGCCGTTTTTATAAACGAGCATCTCGGCGGTGTGCACCACCGTTTCCGCAGAGGCTACAAGAATGTCATCAACGAAGCTGTCCGTCTGAATGCAGAGGGCATCAACTGTCCGCTTGCCATTGAAACATCGGGTCATGCGGCACTGCGTGAAAATTATTTCCTCGATGACGGTGCATATCTGATTACAAAAATCATCATTCTGCTTGCAAAATTACGCAAAGAGGGCAAGTCGCTGTCAAGTGTCATTGCTTCTCTGGCAGAAGCCGAAGAAGAAAAGGAACTTCGCTTTAAAATTCTGCACTCCGATTTTCGCCCCGTCGGTGAAAAGGTGATTGCAGATCTCGAAACATGGGCATCGTCCCTGCCGTTTGCAACCCCTGCCAACGACAACCGCGAAGGCTTCCGTGTGTCCTTTGACAAAGACCACGGCGACGGTTGGTTGCTGCTGCGACTCAGTGTGCATGATCCCATTCTGCCGCTGAATATTGAAAGCAACACCCCCGGCGGCTGCAAACAGATCGCTCAATTGCTGTATGATTTCCTCAAACAGTACAACGATATTGACATTGGGCCGTTAAAGGATTATATTAATTATTAAATCAGTATATATCGGAGGTAAAGAAAATGGCACTCCCCATTGGTATTATCATTGACTCTCTCAGAAACAAAACAAAAATCGAACAGGTACAGACTGCAGCTGCTCTCGGTGCAAAAGGCATTCAGGTATATGCAACACGCGGCGAAATGGCTCCCGAAAATCTTGACGCTGCTCAACGCCGTGAATTCCTGAAGCTTGTCAAGGACAACGGTCTTGTTATTTCCGCACTCTGCGGTGACCTCGGCGGCGGCTTCGGCAATAAGGAAGACAACAAGGAAAAGGTTGAAAAGAGCAAGCGTATTCTTGACCTTGCAAAGGATCTTGAAACCGACATCGTCACTACCCACATCGGTGTTGTGCCGACCGATCCTACCCATGACCGCTATAAGATCATGCAGGAAGCCTGTGCACAGCTTGCTGAATATGCAGATTCCATCAACGCTCATTTTGCTGTTGAAACAGGCCCCGAAACCGCAAAGGATCTCAAGGGCTTCCTTGATTCTCTCAACTCCCGCGGTGTTTCCGTCAACCTTGACCCTGCAAACCTTGTCATGGTCACGGGTGATGACCCCGTACAGGCTGTTTACACCCTCAAGGATTACATCGTCCACACCCATGCAAAAGACGGTGTACGCCTGATGGACAATGACCCCGAAGTGGTTTACGGCATCAAAAAGGCACTTGTTACCGGCAGAGGTTTTGAAGAAGTGCCCCTCGGTGAAGGTCAGGTTGATTGGCCGAACTACCTCAAGGCTCTCATGGACATCGGCTACAAGGGCTTCCTGACCATCGAACGCGAATGCGGCGAAAGCCCCGAAACCGACATCGGCAACGCTGTCAAGTTCCTGCAGGCAACCATGGCTGCCCTGTAAACATCCTCATAATACGAAAAAAACGGAGCTGAAAAGTCAGCTCCGTTTTTAATAATTAACTCATTGGTTTCATTGGTTGTAATTTTCATACGGAGAACGCTCTTTCTTTTTGTCCTTGCGTTCAACGTATTGCAGTGATCCTGCATAGGGAATATCCGGTTTCTTTTTGTCGTCACGACGCAGGCGGTTGTGCGGTGCACTGACCGAATGCGGACGGACAAAATCAGAATAGGAATACGGCACCTGCTGCTGCGTGTAGGAATAGGCACTGCTGTAAGACGGCTGTTCGTAATAATACCCTTGTTGTTGTGTTGCGGTGTTGACAGCCGGTTCTTCTCTTTGTTGCTGTGTTGCAGTGTTTGCAAACGGTGTTTCACTTTGCGGATCGGCTGCAGGCTCAGCAGGTTGCGGCTGTTGGCTGCGGGTGTAAAGATCTTCTGCACGGGATTTTGAAAAATCGCTTTTTGCCTGCTCTGCAGAAACCACTGCAAGCGGATCCAGCAACCATGCGGGCGGATCGTGACGAAGATCTTCTTTTTTGGCCTTTGTCGGATTCACGGCATGCACACGAACTGCTACCACGGCATCATCCATGGCATTGATGCGTTCTTTGGGACGGGCAGGACGTGAAGCTCTTGCAAGAACACGTTTCTGTTTCACAATGTAACGCACCGTGAAAACAGCCGTTATAACGGCAAGCACGAAGAACGGAATACTCCAGTACAGATATTCGGAAGTATCCACATAGACCGAAATCTGATACAGGTCCGCAATTTCTGCTGCCATTTCTGCGGCAGGTCCTATGTTTTTGAGCGAGAAAAATCCTGCAAGGAAGTAAATGCCTCCCAACATGAAGTCCACAAACAAAAACACAAGCAGGAAACAGACCGCACCGAACTTACGGCGCGGCTCCTGCAGGGATTCAACAAAATCGGTAAAACGGTGACGGATCGTCATCATATTTATCAATACTCCGTAATGCCTTCAAATACCTGACGTGCGGAACCTGCAAGGGTCACACCGGTATCGTCATAGCGAATGGTATAGTCGCCGCCGGGCTGCTTGACAACAATGTCAGTGCCCTTCCGGCAGTAGCCGAGTTCACAGGCTGCCACAACGGCTGCACAGGCACCTGTGCCGCAGGCAAGGGTTTCGCCGTTGCCGCGTTCATGCACACGCATTTTCAGCGTGAACGGATTGACTACGCGAACAAACTCGGTGTTGATACGCTTCGGGAAAATGCTTGCTCTTTCGAACTGTCTGCCGACAGTGGGAACATCCACGGCATCCACACGGGGACAGAATACAACGCAATGCGGGTTGCCCATGTCAACAAGTGTGACCTTGTATTCTTCGTTGCCGATGGTCAGCGGATAGTCGATTGCGGTTTCGGTGGGCAGCGTGCAGGGAATGTCTTCCATGCCGAAACGGGGCTGTCCGAGGTTGACCGCTGCGGAAGATACTTTACCGTCGGAAATGTGCATCTGTACAGTCTTGATACCTGTGATGGTTTCGATTGTGCAGCTGTCTTTGGTTACGATGCCGCTGTCATACAGATACTTTGCAACGCAGAACAGGGCATTGCCGCCGAGTCTGCCGTTGGAGCCGTCGGTGTTGAACAGACGCATGGCAACGTCAGCTACTTCACTGGGGTCGATGATAACAAGACCGTCGCCGCCGACACCTCTGTGGCGGTCGCAAAGCTGAATGGCAAGCGATTCGGGACAGGTGACGGAAGAATCGTAGTCGTCAATATAGATGTAGTCATTGCCTGCACATTCCATCTTTGTGAAACGAAGTGTGCTGCGGGACTTACGAAGATGACAGATGTCAATGAGTTCCGTGTTCTGTTCGTTGTAACGGCTTGCGATGATGTCTGCAAGGGCATTGGCCGTGTCAAGCGAGGTGATGCAGGTAATGGAAAGCTGAACGGCTCTGCGGTGCAGGCGGATATAATCGTTGATGGTGGAGTCGTAAATCGCACCCGTGTAGATGATGTAGTCAAGCTTTTCTTCTTCCAGCAGCTTGAATACTTCGTCGCTTTCGGCAATCACGGGAACACGGACAACATCCGTGCCGAGGCTTTCGATTGCATCTGCGGTGTCGGGTGTTGCATAGATGGTCATGCCAAGGTCGGAGAACTTCTTTGCAAGGCCGACGATTTCGTAGTTGTCATGCTCGGAAACGGAAATGAACACACCTGCGGGATGTTCGGTGGAAAGGGTTCTCATCTTGAAGCCTGCACTGGTCAGACCCTTGAACAGAGCTTCGGAAAGGTTCTTACCGATACCGAGAACTTCACCCGTGGACTTCATTTCGGGGCCGAGGATGGAGTTGACATCGTTGAGTTTTTCAAAGGAGAATACGGGCACCTTGACGGTGTAGTAGGGCGGAACGCTGTACAGTCCCGTGCCGTAGCCGAGGGAGGCAAGCGGCTGCCCCGTCATGACCTTGGATGCGATGTCGACCATGGGAACACCGGTGACCTTGCTGATGTAAGGAATGGTACGCGATGCTCTGGGGTTGACTTCGATAACATACAGGTCGTTGTGGTAAATGAGATACTGAATGTTGACAAGACCTTTGGTGCCGAGTTCGAGGGCAAGCTTTGTCGAACAGTCAATGATACGCTGTTTCATGACGTCTGTCAGGTTGAACGGCGGATACACGGCAATGGAGTCACCCGAGTGAACGCCTGCACGTTCGATGTGTTCCATAATGCCGGGAATCAGAACGTCCTTACCGTCGGAAATGACGTCGACTTCAAGCTCCTGACCGGGCAGATATTTGTCAACCAGAACAGGGTTGTCGATCTTGCCCGACAGAATGATGTTCATGTATTTAACAACATCGTTGTCGCAGTGTGCAATGGTCATGTTCTGACCGCCGATAACATAGCTCGGACGCAGCAGAACAGGGTAGCCGAGGTCGTTTGCAGCTGCAAGTGCTTCGTCCATGGTCATGATGCCACGACCCGAGGGACGAAGAATGTCGAACTTTTCAAGCAGTGCATCAAACTGATCGCGGTCTTCGGCGGTGTCGATGCTCTTGGCACTTGTGCCGAGAATGCGGATGCCCTTGTCGTCCAGGAACTTGGTCAGTTTGATAGCGGTCTGGCCGCCGAATGCAACAACAACACCGACAGGCTTTTCAACTTCGATGATGTTCATGATGTCTTCGGGGCACAGCGGCTCAAAGTACAGACGGTCGGCGGTGTCGTAGTCGGTGGAAACGGTTTCGGGGTTGTTGTTGACAATCACCACATCGTAACCCATTTCCTTGAGTGTCCATACGCAGTGAACCGAGGAATAGTCGAATTCGATACCCTGACCGATGCGGATGGGACCCGAACCGAGAACCATAATTTTCGGCTTGATATCGTCAATGAATGCTCTGGCTTCGCAGTCGTCATCCATGGTGGAGTAGAAATAGGGAGTTTCGGCTGCAAATTCAGCAGCACAGGTGTCTACCATTTTGTAGACGGCATTGCGGTGGAACGGAATCTTCACACCTGCAATGCGTTCAAGGGCAACATCGGGATAACCGTACTTTTTGCCCTGCATATATCTTTCTTCGTCAAGACCGTTTGCGGCAATGTCAAGCTCATAATCGGCAAGATTCTTGATGGCATGCAGGAACAGACGGTCGATGCGGGTGATGTCAAAAATTTCGTCGAGTGAAACACCGGCTTTGATGGCTTCAAAGATGGTGAAAATACGCATATCGTCCATAGCACCGAGTCTTTCTTTCAAAGACAGGTCACTCTTGGGCTTTGCGTTGAGGGTATCAAGGCTGATTTCGGCACCGCGGATGGCTTTCATAAGTGCCATTTCGATGGACGGAGCAATGCTCATAACTTCGCCTGTGGCCTTCATCTGCGTACCGAGCTTGCGGCTTGCGGAACCGAACTTGTCGAACGGCCACTTGGGGAACTTCATAACGATATAGTCAACGCTCGGTTCAAAACAGGCACAGGTTTTGCCCGTGATGTCGTTCATAACTTCGTCAAGTGTCAGACCGAGAGCGAGTTTGGTGGTAACCTTTGCAATCGGGTAACCCGTTGCCTTGGATGCGAGTGCGGACGAACGGGAAACACGGGGATTGACTTCGATAACGGCATATTCCATGCTGTTGGGATTGAGTGCGAACTGGCAGTTACAGCCGCCGACAATGCCCAGTGCCTGCACGATTTCCATGGAGGCGTTGTGAAGCATGGTGTATTCCTGCGGAGTCAGGGACAGTGCGGGAGCGACAACGATGGAGTCACCTGTGTGCACACCAACGGGGTCGACGTTTTCCATCGAGCAGATGGCAATGGCATTGCCCAGAGCGTCACGCATGGTTTCAAATTCAATTTCTTTCCAACCGAAGATGTATTTCTCAATCAGAACCTGGGTGATGGGGGAGGCATCAAGACCTGTACGTGCAATGACTCTGAGTTCTTCTGCATCGTTGGCAACACCGCCGCCCGAGCCGCCGAGTGTGAATGCGGGACGGACAATAACGGGATAACCGATTCTGTCTGCAACGGCAAGGCAGTCTTCCACGGTGTTTGCAATGTCGGACGGAATGGTCGGCTGGTTGCAGGCATCCATGGTGTCCTTGAACATCTGTCTGTCTTCTGCACGGTCGATGGCAGCGGCATCCGTACCCAGCAGGCGGACATTGTTTCTTTCAAGGAAACCGTCCTTGGAAAGCTGCATGGCAAGGGTCAGACCTGTCTGACCGCCCAATCCTGCAAGCAGGGAGTCGGGCTTTTCCTTGCGGATGATACGTTTGACGGATTCCACCGTCAGCGGTTCAAGATAAATTTCGTCGGCAAGAGCCTGGTCGGTCATGATGGTAGCAGGGTTGGAGTTGACGAGCACAACGTCAAGACCGAAGCTTTTGAGCACGCGGCAGGCCTGTGCACCTGCGTAGTCGAATTCGGCAGCCTGGCCGATGACGATCGGGCCGGAGCCGATCACAAGAACTTTTTTGATGTTTTTATCCAGCGGCATTTTCTCAACCCTCCATCATAGTCATGAATTTATTGAACAGGAAGCCCGTATCCTGATGGCTCGTCACCTTGTCGGGATTGAACGCGACGGTCATGGCGTTGAATACGGTGTATTCCATACCTTCGTTGGTGTTGTCGTTGCGGTTGACGAAGATGGGCATGCCCTTACCGAGCAGGCTGTCTGCATCGACTGCAAGTCTGTGGTGCTGTGTGGTGATGTATGTGCGGGTGCCCTTGAGGTCGGTCACAGGCTGGTTTGCACCGTGGTGGCCGCTCTTGAGGGAAACAAGCTTTCCGCCGAGTGCAAGTGCGGCTGCGAGGTGGCCCAGACCCACTGCAAACACGGGCACCTTGCCGAGAAGACCTGCAAGCACGCGAAGAAGATCTTTGTTTTCGGTCGGGTCGCCCGGACCGTCGGAAATGAACACGCCGTCGGGTTTGTCCGCAAGGATTTCGGCAGCGGTGGTGCTCTGCGGCACGACCTTGACGGTGCAGCCGAGCTTTACAAGCTCGTCAATCACATATTTCTGTGTGCCGAGGTCAACGAAAGTGACCTTGCGTTTTTCGTTTTCGGCCTTCACTGTGTAGCTTTCCTTGCAGCCTGCACCCACGGGAAGTCCCTTAAAGGAATCAATGAGGGCCAGTGCTTTGTCAGCGGAATCGGAAATGGCGGCAATCTGTGCACCCTCGTCACGGATGATGGCGGTCAGTGCACGGGTGTCGATGTCGCAAAGACCGACTATGCCTTTTTTCTGCATCCATTCGTCGAGTCCACCCTCACTGCGGAAGTTGGAGGGAGTTTGGCAAACAGAACGCACAATGAATGCGGCAGGGTTGACATTGCTCTGTTCGTCTGCAGTCTGCACACCGTAGCAGCCCGTGACGGGGAAGGTTCCCACAATCATCTGCCCTGCGGCAGCAGGATTGGTCAGCAACTCCATGTAGCCGACAACGCCGGTCGAGAAAATCAGTTCGCCGACCGTGTCGCCGTTTGCACCGAAGCGTTTGCCTTCAAAAATACGTCCGTTTTGCAGGACAAGATAAGCCTTTTCCATTTTACAGGTCCCTCCGTTCGGGGGTGAATCCCCCATATATCTAAATAATTATTATAAACCATCATTGTAGTGCTGTCAAGATTTGAATCGACACACTTTTTTGTTTACACAAAAAAAATCTCCCCGAAAAACGGAGAGATCAAAAAACAATACGCATATCACTTTCAAAAGCAGAACCAAAAGCACAAAATGAAAAAACAAAACACGGACACATCGACATCATTTTGCCGTTTGCTGCCGTCTTTGTGGTCATGTTGTACACCTGCTTTCTTTTAAATTGTGCATATTATACAACAAGCTTTTTCTCTTGTCAATGCCGAAGAGCAGAAAAAGACAAATGAAGAAAGCCAAAATTTTTCTTTTTTCTGTTTCAATTTTTGTTTGAATGTGCTATACTGAATCGGTACGGCAAAATTTCAGAAAAAGTTTGAAATTTTTTTCAAAAAAATGTGACCGAAGGCAACGCTGATGCGTTTGCTTGATGTAGGAGCAAAAATGAAACAACAGTTTTCACCGTCTGCAACCGCCCTGCTGTATGACAGGCACGCGGCACAGATGTACAGAACCGCTCTTGCCGTCCTCGGGAACACGCAGGATGCCGAGGATGCCGTGCAGGATGTTTTTATCTCTTATATGCGAACCTTGCCGCAATTTACAGACGAAAACCACGAGAAAGCATGGTTTTTGCGTTCGGTCGTCAACCGCAGCCGTGATCTGTTACGAAGACGCAGCATACGATCGCATTTTTCATTGGAAGAAGCAACCGACCTGCCTGCTGACACAAAAGAAGATGTCAGTGCCTTGTTTGAAGCGTTGTCGCAGTTGCCTGAAAAATACCGGACGGTGTTGGTTTTGCACGCACTGGAAGGGTTTTCGGTTGAAGAAACGGCAAATATTCTGAACGCAGGTGTTTCTGCTGTCAAAATGCGCCTTGCACGGGCACGCGAAAAAATGAAAATCCTGCTGAAAGAGGAAATATAATGTCACAACGCTATGCAGATGCTTACCGCAGCATTCTGCCGCCCGATTCTCTGCGTGAGAAAGTGCTCAGCACTTCTGACGTGCCCGCAACGCAAAACAACAAGGGCAGAATCGTCATGTTCCGCAGATTTGCCTGTCTTGCGGCGTGTCTGGCGGTGGTTGCAGCAGGTGTGTTTGTATCGGGTCAAAAACCGCAGTTGCAGGTGAACAACGAGATTCTGTCTTCCGTTCCTGCCGCAGCAAGCGTTCCGTTTGCAGCACGTCGCAGCATGACACAGCCCGTCGGTCTTGTGCTGACGACCGACAGCCGTACAGAGCTTTCCGTACAGGGCGGTACAATGAACATTTTCAGCACCGACACACAACTGCTTTTTGAAAATGTCACGCAGTGTGAGGTGGATGCCGATTGCATCATTCTGTTGCAGCCGGATGCCGCAAACAACACCGTACTGCAAGTCAACGGACGCGGATTGCCCGCCGCTTACACACTTTTTGCCGATGAAAACGGCAACTACACCCTTACCCGTGAATAAATTTCCGCAGAAACGGGAATTTTATTCTATAAAAATGAAAAAAATTTTTTAAGGAGTCAAACACAATGAAAAAGATCCTCGCAATCGTTCTTACCCTTCTCATGGTCGCAAGCTTTGCAGCATGCGCAAAAGACAACACCGACACTCTGACCGACGGCAATGCTGATGAAGTCATCACTGAAGGCAATGTATCCGAAGAAATCTCTGAAGACATTACCGAAGAAATCACCGAAGAAGAAATCACTGACGAAGTTGCAGGCGAAGAAACTGCTGCTGTTGCTGCTCTTTCCGCAGTATGGGAAGAAGTTATTGCTGACGAAGCTCTTGTAGCTGCTTTCGGTGCAACATCCTCCGAAGAACTCGCAGGTTACTTTGCAGGCGGTGACAGCTTTGTTATGGGTGCTCCCGGTGCATACTCCGTTGAAGACAAAGAAGTTCTGACTTTCACTTTCGGTGTTCCCGCAGAAAACACTGCAGAAGTTGCTGAACTTGCTACCATCATGCACGCTATGAACGGCAACAACCTTACCGCTGCTGCTTATGTTCTTACCGAAGACGCTGATGCTGCTGCTTTTGCTGCTGCTCTGAAGGATGGCATTTCTTCCATGCAGTTCCTTTGCGGTGCTCCCGAACAGCTCATCATTGCTGAAGCTGACGGTGTTGTGATCGCTGCTTTCGGCGGTGCTGACATCATCAACGCTTTCTCCGCTGCTCTTTCCGTAAACGGCACAGTTCTTGTTGAAGACGCTATCGCTTAAAGTTACAGGCTTTTACACAATCAAATAAATAATTTTTGCACACACGCAGGAGGTAATTAAAATGTTATTTTCGAGTATTCCGTTTTTGTATTATTTTCTGCCGTGTGTGCTTATTTTGTATGTTATTGCACCTAAAAAATTCAAAAATGCCGTTCTTTTGCTGACCTCGCTTGTGTTCTATGGTTGGGGTGAGCCGAAGTATGTGCTTCTTATGGCAGTGACCATCGTCATCGGCTATGCGGCAGGTCTTGTCATTGAAAAATGCATTGACACAAAACCCAAAGCTGCCAAAGCGGTGCTCATTGTAGCGGTTTGTATTTTCCTCGGTTTCTTAGGCTATTTCAAATATGCCAACTTCTTTGTTGAAAACTTTGTCAAACTGACAGGGCTGGATGTGAAGATGCTCCACATTGCACTTCCCATCGGCATCAGCTTCTATACGTTCCAGATTCTTTCTTACTGTGTTGACGTCTACCGCAAGGATGTGCCTGCACAGAAAAATGTTATCAATCTTGCTTCTTACGTCACTATGTTCCCGCAGCTCATTGCAGGTCCGATTGTACGTTATGCAGACATTGCTCTGCAGCTGAATGACAGAAAACACACCTTTGCATTTGTTGCGGACGGTATCCGCCGTTTTATCATCGGTCTTTCCAAAAAAGTTCTGCTTGCCAACATCTTAGGTGAAGTGTGTGATGCTTTCAAGGCAAGCGACGACAAGAGTGTTCTGTTCTTCTGGTTTTATGCAGTGTGCTATATGCTGCACGTTTACTTTGACTTTTCCGGCTATTCGGACATGGCGATCGGTCTGGGTCACCTGTTCGGATTCCGTTTTATGGAGAATTTCAACTATCCTTATATTTCTGCTTCCGCCACCGAGTTCTGGAGAAGATGGCATATGTCTCTGGGCTCGTGGTTCCGCGACTATGTTTACATTCCCCTGGGCGGCAACCGTGTCAGCAAGGCACGTCATTGCTTCAATATCTTTGTTGTGTGGATGCTCACGGGATTCTGGCACGGTGCGGACTGGGTTTTCATCGTATGGGGTGTTTACTTTGCCGTGCTGCTTCTGATTGAAAAGTTCTTCCTGCTGAAATACCTGAAAAAGACAAAAGTCATCAGTCATATCTATGTTCTGTTGATGGTGCTGTTCAGCTTTGTCATCTTCAATGCCGCAGACATGGGTGAAGCGGTGCGTTACCTCGGCGGTCTGTTCGGTGCAGGTGATTATCCTCTGGTATCCGAATCCTTCTTCTGGTATCTGCGTAACTATGCTCCCGTGTTGCTTGCAGGCTGCATCGGTGCAACACCGCTGCTTCGTGATGCCTGCCTGAAACTGCAGCAGAAAAAGACGGCAGGCCGTGTACTCAATGTGCTTGAACCTGTTGTGCTTGTGATCCTGCTGTTGCTTGTCACTGCCTACCTCGTGGACGGCTCTTACAATCCGTTCCTGTATTTCAGATTCTGATTGCGGAAAGGAGCGTACGTATGAATCATTCTCTCAAACACAAAATCATCAGCATTCTGTTTGCAGTTTTGTTGTTCGGTCTGTCGGGCGTTGCCGTGTTCCGTGAGAAGGACACATATTCCGAAACCGAACGCAGACTCATGGCACAGATGCCGTCTGTCTCAGTCAAAACCCTGCTGTCGGGCACGTTCATGACCGAATTTGAAGAGTTCACCGTTGACCAGTTTCCGCTGCGTGAGCAGTTCCGCACGGTCAAAGCGCTTGCAAACAAATACCTCTTTGCAAAAAGCGAAAACAACGACATCTACATCAAAGACGGTTACTATGCTGCCATTCAGTATCCGCAGAATGAAGACAGCATTGCCTATGCAGCCAAGGTGTTCAACTCGGTTTATGACCGCTATTTCAAAGACGGAAACTACAATGTATATTTTTCGCTGATTCCCGATAAAAACTACTTCCTGCAGGAAGATGCAAAGCAGCTTTGCATTGATTATGACCGTTTTGAAGCTGCGATACAGGAATCCATGCAGCGTTTTGAATACATTGATATTTTTGATACGCTGCAGATTGACGACTACTACAAAACCGATACCCACTGGCGGCAGGAAGCAATCCGTCCGACAGCAGATGCCCTGTTGCAGGGAATGAATGCCGCACAGACCGCAGGTCTTTCTTATGAAATGAAAGAACTCGACGTACCGTTTTACGGTGTGTACTACGGACAGGCTGCGTTGCCTGCCGAGGCGGAAACCATGTATTATGCAGACAATGCCTTGTTTGACAATGTCAAAGTATATGACCATGAAAACCGCAAGGACATCGGTGTGTATGACTTTGAAAAAGCAAACGGCAAAGACCCGTATGAGCTGTATCTGTCCGGTCCTCTTTCGCTTGTCACCATTGAGAATCCCGATGCCGCAACCGACCGTGAACTGTTCTTGTTCCGCGATTCGTTCGGCAGCAGCATTGCTCCGTACTTTATTGACAGCTATGCAAAAATCACCCTCATCGATATCCGCTATCTGCAAAGTGCAATGCTCGGCAATTTTGTAGACTTTACGGAAGGATCGGATGTGCTGTTCCTGTACTCAACCATGATTCTCAACAGCAGCGAAGTGCTCAAATAAACGAAAACAGGCTTTGTTAATTTCCTCATATTGCAAGAAAGCATCCTGCAAAAGGATGCTTTTTTGATGAATAAAAAATATGTATATTTCAGATCTGTCAATAAAGAGTATTATGATTCCGGGAAGCATATTCAAAAAAAGATTGTGTAATTTGTAATTCTGTTATAAAATGGAGTAAAAAGAACAATTCACAAAAAGGGTGAACTCTGTGAAAAAGAAAATATCTGTGATCGGTCTTGGCAACCGCGGAACGGAATACATGGGATTTTTAAAGGCATTTCATTCTGCAAAGGTGGTTATTTATGCTTTGTGTGACATCCGTCAGCAGGCACTTGACGACATTGCACCGCAGTTCGGCATTTCGAAAGAACGGCAGTTTCTCGGAACCGATGCATTTTTTGCACAGGGTGTGCTGTCGGACGGTCTGATCATTGCCACACAGGATGCAAGTCACTATGAAATCACAAAGCAGGCTATTTTAACGGGATATAAGTTCATTTTGCTTGAAAAGCCTGTCAGTGGTGTGAAAGCGGAATACGATGCACTCTGTGACCTTGCAAAGCAGCACAATGTACTTCTGATCATCTGTCATGTACTGCGGTATTCCAATTATTACGGCAAAATCAAGGAGATCATAGCAAGCGGACAGCTCGGAGAGATTGTGACGATCAACCACACCGAAAATGTCGGTTATTTCCATTTTGCTCACAGTTTTGTAAGGGGGAATTGGAGAGATGAATTTACTTCCACCCCGTCCATTCTTGCAAAATGCTGCCACGATATTGACCTGATCGCCTGGTTTATGGATTCTCCGTGCGTCAGTGTCAGCTCGGTCGGATCGGTGAAATACTTCTGCAAGGAAAATGCGCCCGATGGTGCAACACCGTTCTGCACGGGCGGTTGCAAGGCAAAAAAGAGCTGTCCCTATGATGCTGAACAGCTTTACATCAAGGATCCGTTCTGGAAAGCGAAATTCATCAAATATATGCAGCGTACCCTCACGGGGAAGGCAAAAAACAGCAGAAAAGATGTTGAAGAAGCCGTTCGTCACGGGGACTACGGCAGATGTGTGTTTTTGTGCGACAACAACGTATGCGATAATCAGATTGTTACCATGCAGTTTGCAAACGGAGCCTCGGCTGTGTTACACATGAACGGCTTTTCCGACAAAATGTTCCGTGAATGCCATATTGTCGGCACAAAAGGGGAGCTCATCGGCTACGGCACAAAACTGAAAATGAATATATTCGGCGGAAAATCAAAAACCATCCATACCTTCAGTCCTAATATCGGCGGTCATGTGGAAGGAGATATCCGTCTTGTTGCGGGCATGGTCAAGCTTTTGTGCGGAGAAAGCACGGACCTGACAAATATCACCACCATTGATGCCACCGTTATCAGTCACGATATTGCCATGGCAGCTGAAGAATCCCGCAAAAACGGCGGAAAGACAGTTTTGTTAAAATAGCAGAAAGGAACTGATACTATGAGTTTATTGCAACCGGAACTTTACAGTGCATCGTGTATCAAAAGATTTGAAAAACCTGTGCTTACCAAGGATGATATTCCTTATGATGCTTCCCTCATTTTTAATGCAGGTGTTGCAAAATACAGCGGAAAATATGTTATGGTTTTCCGCAATGACTACGGCCCCACCGAAGAGACCTATCCTGCGGTGAAATTCAGAACCTCGCTCGGCCTTGCCGAAAGCACGGACGGTATTCACTGGACGGTCAGCGAAAAAACTATTTTTGACAATAAAAGCCTTTTGCCGACAGATGAGCTGAAAAGGTTTTATGATCCGCGGATCATCGTCATCGACGGTAAACCCTATCTTTGTATGGCTATGGACACTGCCCACGGTGTGCGCGGCTGTATTGCCGAAGCTGCTGAGGATTTTTCATCGTTCAACATCATCAGTGCATCTGTTCCCGACAATCGCAATATGGTACTGTTCCCCGAAAAAATCAACGGTAAATATGTTCGGCTGGAAAGACCGTTTCCTGTCTATTCAAGAGGCAGAGATCGATTTGACCTGTGGCTGTCAAATTCTCCCGATCTTGTGTTCTGGGGTGAAAGCGAGCTTGTGCTCGGTGTTGAGGATGTGCCCTATGCCAACGATAAAATCGGACCTGCCGCACCGCCCGTCAAGACCGAAAAGGGATGGCTGACCTTGTTCCATGCCGTGGATATTGACGAAGCAAGAGGCAAAAACGGTTGGGAAAAGACCTGGAAGAAGAGATACTGCGCAGGAATCATGCTTCTTGATCTGAATGAGCCGTCCAAAGTCATCGGCATGAGTAAGCTGCCTTTGATTGCCCCCGAAACATATTACGAAACCGAATCGGGCTTCCGTCAGCAGGTTATTTTTCCCGGCGGCATGATCCTTGAGCCGGACGGAGAGGTGAAAATTTATTACGGTGCATCCGATACCGTAGAGTGCCTTGCAACAGCACATGTGGATGATTTACTTGCCCTTTGCACCGAGTCGAGAAAGTAAGATTTCAAAAAAGAAATCAATATTTTCAACATGCATAAGGTTGATTGCATATTGCATTTTAATAAAAATATGCTATAATTTTTATGCTGTTTGTTTCAGCATATTTAAAAAAAGGAGAAAATTAAAATGAATCCGTTTTTCCTGAAAATTTTAACCGTTTTGTCGGCATTCCTCATGCTGTTCCTGAGCCCCGGCGGTCAGATCCGTCAGCCCTTGGCTGCGAAGAACTGTCCTTCTTTCTACGGTGCACCGGCTGTTGCCAATCCGCTTGAGGACGAAGGCAATCTGCCCATTCCGCAGCATCCCTACCTTGCTGCAGAAGGCACAAACGGTATGCACGGCAACTCCTACAACACCGACACTTATGATTACATGGGCCCTCTGGGCATCAATCCCGTTGTTAAATCCCGTTCCATGAACGTGTTCGGCGGCCTTGTTGCAACCCTTATGTTTGATTCTCAGGGCAGAATTATGTGCATCAGCGGTAACGTGGTCGGTTTCCGTCTTCTTCTGTTGGATGCAGACACCCTTGAAATTCTTGCCGAAACCAGACTTCCCCAGCGTCCGTCCACGGTGGAAGCAATCAAGACTTTCAACTTTGACAAGATTTCTTCCGATACCTCCGGCGGTGCATACTGCCACCTGCTTTCCGGTGACAGACCCATCATCGGTAACTCCGACAACATCATTCAGATTTATTACATCGACGAATCCTCCGGCACACCCGAATGGAAGATCGAAAAAGAATGGGATGTTGACGCATATCTTCCCGACGGCTCCAACCTGACCGATGCTATGCCTGACTATGAAGGCAATATCTGGTTCATGACCCGTCCCGGCGAAGTCGGCTACATCGATGCCGAAACCGAAGAAGTCAAGATCATGAAGCTCGAAGGTGAAGAAATTCAGAACACCTTTGCAATCTGTGACGACGGTATCTACATCGTTTCCGATACTGCTATGTACCGTTTTGAAATCGGTGCAGACGGCCTGCCCTGCTACACATGGAGAACCGTTTATGACAGAGGAACCACCCTCAAGCCCGGTGCTATCAACCAGGGTTCGGGTACAACTCCCACCCTTCTTGACGTTCCCGTATACGACAAGGACGGCGAAGGTGCTGTTCAGGTCGGCGTGAAAAAGCTTTGTGCCATCACCGACAATGCCGACGGCAGAGTCAACATCGTTATCTATGACCGCGAAACAGGTGCGGTTGTCGATCAGGTTCCGCTGTTCACCGAAGGCAAGTCCGTCAGCGAAAACTCCATCGTTGCTTACGGCCGTTCCTTCATCATTGAAAACAACTATTCCGAATCCGGTGCAGGCTTCCTTGAAAATAACCCCACAAGCGAACCCGGTGTCACCAGAATTGACATGAACTACGACTGCACAAAGGCAGAAGTTGTTTGGGAAATTGACGAAGCATCCGCTACGGTCGTTCCCAAGATGTCCACCGAAAACGGCATTCTCTACCTCTACACCAGAGTGCAGAATGAAGACATCCCCGACAATGCAGTTGCATGGTACTTCACAGCTGTTGATTTCAGAACCGGTGAGACCCTTTATAAGGTCTTCACAGGCTGCGGCAAAAACTGGAACAACTCCTACGGTCCCATCACCATCGGCCCCAACGGTCATGCCTATGTCGGCGTATTCAACGGTCTCATCTCCATCGAAGACACCGTCGCATAATCTGTATCAAAACAAAAATCCCCGTTCTTCGGAACGGGGATTCGTTGTTATTGTCCGTATTGAATTGACAGCAGGAGTATGATATAATTTTTTAAACAGAATCATTCCGTCAAGACGCAGGATGAGGAGATATAAGACCATGGATATAAAATCATTTAAGAAAACAGAGATAGATTTGTCACCGTTAGGATTTGATATGAACGGTGATTTTGAGCTTTATTATTGCACGCCGAAGAATGCAAAAATTCTTGCATCTGCAGGTGTTGACGGCATACATTTCTGTACCATTCCGCAGTTTGGTGAAATAATCTTTGCTGTAAGTCCGATGAATTTCGGTGACTGCGTGCATCCGATTGCCCGAAGCTTTGAAGATTTGCTCCGTCTGCTGTTGCACTGCGGTGATGTTGCCGCTCTGGAACAGTGTTATGCCTGGGATGAGGAGCAATACAAAGCATTTCTCATTGACTCTCCTGCAACAGAAAAACAACAGGCGGTATTGGCTGAGATCAAGAGCAAATGCGGTTTTGCACCCATCGAGGATTCGTTTGCGTATGTGAAAGAATTGCAGGCTGCATTTGATTTATCTCAGATTCCGTATACCGATGATTACAACGATCCCGACATGAATCCGGCAGCTCCCGAAGAAGCGACAGAATGGGCAGTCTGTTTTGAACACGGATTCCGGAATAAAAATGCAAAAGGCAAACCGGGAGAAGAAATAGCAATAAACAAGACTTTTTCTTGGGGCGACGAAACATGGCATATTCCTGCAGTATATTCTTGTTCAAAAGGTTTGGTAATCGATTTCTGTGTGGAAATACAACCTGAAAAAGAAAAAGCCTTTATTGATAAATGGTATCCCGTCCTTGCACAGGATGAAAATATCAGCAACGAACTGCATGAACAAATTGAGCAGGAAAATCCGATCGATATCAATTTCAGAACGCATTTGCAGGTGAACGGAAAAACTGTTGTCGCAAAACACGGCAATGCTGTTCAACGGATTCCCGAAAGCTGTCTGCCTGCCGAAGTAAGGAACGAAAGAGAAGCCAACGAGATCATGAAGCATTACGGACTGGACGAAACGAAGTGTTGGTCATTTCACCGTTGGGCTTTTCCGTGGGCAACCAAAAGAAAGCCTGCTGTCAGAACGCTCCGCTTAAAACTGGAACGCGATCCCGTTGCAATACAGGGCATACATTTTAAAAATCCTTCCGTCGGAGATGTCATTTCTTTTGAGCATCCCGTTTCAGGAACGGAACACAAATTAACGGTTTTGGCTTACGAAAAACAAGAGTTCCCGCGTCAGGGATTTCAGCATGAAGAATATGAATTTCCCACACTTCATACTGCAATGACTTATACATTGGAACCTGCATTGTCGGGAAGAAATTTCCAAGTGCGGGATTGTCTTCAGAATGAACAGCCGAAACGCAAACCCCGTAATCAGTTTACGCCTGAAGCAAATTATGAAGCTTGTGCGATTGCCCTCATCGGCGGTGCAGACGGCCCGACAGCAGTTTTTGTTGCAGGCGGGCAGAATGCAGAGCAGCACAGTGCTTTATCTGCATTGCGTTTTGAATACGCAGATGATATTGAATGGAAGATCGTGTTCCGTGAAAAACTGATGGAAGATACAGAAATTGAATTGATGTAAGTAATGCTATTTAGGAGCGTGATTGTATGAAAAAGAGAGCTTTAGCGATAGCAACAGTTTTATCAGTCATGCTCACCGGAATCGGCATTTTAAAATTATTTCCATCCTATGCATCTGTAATAAAATCAAATTGGGATATATCGCTTCCCATCAAGGCAGTATTAACCGAAACTTATGAAAAGGATTCCGGTGCAAGTTTTCACGGTGACGGTGTCCGATACCATGTTTTTTCATACAAGTATGAGGAAATCATAGTTTTTTGGGATAGTGAATCAAACAAGCTTTATAGTATTGAGAATTTTATTTAAGGAGGAATAGCTATGGCAAAGTTAGAACAGACTCTTAGCGGTAATTTTAATCAGATACTTAATAAAATTGAGCAAGGAATACTGAACGGAAGTATGTCCGCATCCCTTGAAGAATCAAGTGATTTCTATAGCGGTGATGCACGTTGCAGCGTTCGTGTTTTTGAACGGTACAGCTATTTGGGCGGCAACCGTGTCAGTTTGAGTGTTACACTTTTTCAGAACGGAAACGATGCCATTCATTTATCTGCCATCACAACCGGCGGAAGTCAGGCAATGTTCTTCAAAATCAACACCTTCGGTGAAGAAGCTTTCCTTGATAAACTGAGAGAACTTTTATGAGTACGGTGTTTTACAATTTTCACAAACGCAAGGTGTAATAAAGCATAAAGCCATCGGAATTTGAACCGATGGCTTTTTCATTCTGATGTTCAATGTATCTCTCTGCATCCCAAATTGGTGTTGCAATTTTTGTTTTTTATGTTAGAATTTGTTTTGGTATTTATACAATCGTAAAAGTTCGGAGTAATGGGAGTTTATTTATGAGAAAAGCCTTATATGTTGATACTATGATAGGCACCGTCGGTGACGGTCAGATTGAAAAATCCCACGGCGGCGGAAAGACCTATCCGGGTGCCTGTGTTCCCGGTGGAATGGTTCAGCTTTCGCCGGATACCGTCAGCGGCGGTGATAACGGCAGCGGCTATAACTACTGCCACAATACAATAGAGGGTTTCAGCTTCAACCGTATGAGCGGTATTGGCTGGTACGGTGATCTGGGAAATCTTCAGGTTATGCCCGTAACGGAAGACACCGACCTGCGAAGCGGAAGCAACGAGGAATTACCGTTCACAAAAGGCGCAATCGGCTGGAAATCGGAGTTTTCTCACGAAAATGAAAACAGCCGTGCGGGGTATTACTCCGTTATGCTGGACAGATATAACATTCTTGCCGAATGTACAGCCTCGGAACACGCAGGATGTCTTAAATTTACCTACCCTGCCGATTCCGAAAAAAAGATTATCATCAATTTCAGCAGAAGAATCGGCGGCAAGGCGGATTACCAAAAGGTTGATATCATAAACGACAGAAGAATACAGGGGCATATCAAATGCACCCCCGCAGGCGGCGGCTTCGGTCACGGTAACGGCAAGATTTTTTATGATGTGTATTTCCTTATGGAATTTTCGCACCCGTTCACAAACAAAAGATTTTTTGAAGCTGAAGAATTCACCGATGCTGCTGAGGGTGAGGATGTAGGCGTTTTTCTTGATTTTTCAAAAGAAATTACCGAACCTCTGATGATAAAATGTGCAATCTCTTATGTTGATATCGAGGGTGCAAGAAAGAATTTCGCCGCAGAATGCGAAAACTCGGATTTTGACGCTATGGCGGAAAATGCTCTTGCAAAATGGGAGGATGTATTCTCCTGCATAAATGTTTCGGGTACGGACGAAACCGACCTGAAGCTTTTTTACACCTGTTTGTACCACGTGCTTCTTGACCCCCGCACAATGGCTGACACGGACGGCAGATACAAAATAAATTATCAGATATTTGAAAACACCGATTATAAGCAAAGAACCGTGTTCAGCGGTTGGGACGTTTACAGAAGTGAGTTTCCGCTTCTGAGCATCATCCGTCCCGATATGGTCCGTGATGAAATCAATTCTCTGCTTAAAATCGCAGAAATCAACAATTCATCGTTTCCCCGTTGGGAGCTTATGGGCATCAACGCAGGCTGTATGGTCGGAGACCCCGGTCTTATCGTTCTTGCCGATGCCGTTGTCAAAGGGATTCTTCCTTATGATACCGAAAAGGCATACGAAATATCAAAAGCCTCAAGCATTTGCCTGAAAGAGCTCGGCGGAAAAGAATTCAGGTCCATCAGACCCGATTGCAAGACATATCTCGATGATTGTTACGTACCTGAAAAGCTGAGCGATACGCTTGAATACCTGCTGGCAGATTTTACAATGGCAAAATTTGCCGAATGTGCAGGCAAAACTGAAGATGCAAAGCTTTTTGCCGAAAGAGCAGACCGCTACGCAGAAAACTACAACGAGGCACTGCAGTTTCTGGCACCACGCAAAGAAAACGGTGAATTTGTTTTTGAAGAAGACAGATACGATGACGACGGAACCGTTGAAAGCAACATTTTCCAGCAGTCATGGTTCGTGCCCTATGACGTAAAAGGCCTGAGCAAGCTTTTCGGAGAAGAAAGAACTGTTGAGCTTCTCGAGGAATTCTTCGAAAGAGCCGATTTGAAAAGCCTCTGGAACGACGATTACAACCATTCTAACGAGCCTTGCCACAACATAACGCACTATTTCAGCATTCTCGGTCTTCCCGAAAGAACGCAGTACTGGACAAGACGTGTTCAGAAAGAAGCCTATCGCACAGGTGCATACGGCTTTTGCGGTAACGAGGATGTAGGACAGCTTTCCGCCTGGTACGTGCTTTCTGCATTGGGGTTTGCTCAGGTATGTCCTGCAGATCCGAAATATTATCTGAATACACCGCTTTTCAAGGAGGCTGAAATCAGGCTGGATAAAAACTTCCATTCCTGTAAAATTGCAGATACGCTTAAAATACGATGCGACAAGAATCCGCTTGATTTCCTTTATATAAAAACCGTTAAGTTAAACGGAACGAAGGTTGAGAAAAACTATCTGACCTATGAGGAAATCACAAACGGCGGCGAGCTTGTTTTTGAGCTTGAATAAAGTCAGCCGTAAGCTCTCAGCAAAAAGCAAAAAGCCGAAAACCCTTGTAAAAAAAGGTTTTTCGGCTTTTTTGGCACCCCCTGCGGGAATCGAACCCACATCTAATCCTTAGGAGTTTGTCCCAAGAGGTGTTTTTTCGTTCACTTTTTGTCACTTAAAAACCCTCACAATCCCTTATTTTACTGGGGTTAGCGGGTGTTACGATGTTAACAGAGTCACTCTCAGTTTTCTCTGATATTATGCCGTTTCGCTAATGAAAATTAGCAGAATATTAGCAAGTGAGCGACAAACAGGCGAATGATGCGATGTTAAAAGTATCCCTAAAAAAGTAATTTTGATATATTTTTTCTTTTAATGCTCCTCATTTTACGATGAGTCATTATATATTATTTACTACGCCTGTGAATAGAGGTAAATTTCCTTTAGAAATCACAAAAACAAAAGGTCTGTCAAGCACAAAATCTATTATTTCTTCAGGAGGCTGTGCCGCACCTGCACCGGGGAGTTCTATATAGGCTGCTGCCTTTACACCTTTTTCATCAATTTCAACTCTTGCAGACTGATTAACAGCTGAAATATACACGGGGGTATCTGATGTGATTGCTGTAAAATCGGAGTTCTCCATGTCAAATACTTTTGTAACGCCCATTTTATTTAACCCGTCTTTTAAATTTACGGTTGAAGAAACATCAAATTTCGGTACGGACAAATTGACTTTCATATCTTTTTTATTTTTCCATCCGTCTTCTTTATTGCTCGAAGAAACCATTTCACCGTAAGCCTCATTGTTTAAAATATCAGCAGTTGTTTTTCCTTCGTCGGGAAGAATAAACCACATTGTACTTCCGTTCTTGAGTGACAAGCATATTGCACTGAAATCATCGTGCCAATAATAATTCATCGGACAAAGTTTTTTATTCATATAAGTGACGTTTGTATCACCGTTGACACCATAAAAAATACCATCAGTATTATTTTTGCTGTCGAACTCATCGCCCCATTTAGCTTGGAAAAATAGTGTTGAATAGAGTGCAAGAACGGTATCGGGAGATAAGTTTATTTTATCTGTGTTGTTCTTTAACATTCCACCTGTGTTTTTATTAAGCCAATTACCTATTGCCTTGTTTGCACTATCACTGCCAAGGTCACACTGATACACAGAAGCATAATAGTGATATGCAAGGTTATTCATAGCATCCTGATTGTAATTAAGTCCGTCTTTAAGCCAAAGAGAATTTGCTAATGTGGATATTTCATTTCCGTCATCCTCATATACAGATTCCCAAATTGCACTGACTTGACTTCTGAGCGATTCAATATCTTCGATACCGAATAAATCTAAAATTTCCTTACGGCTATCACCATCAGTTATTTCGGCAAGCATTGCAAGGCCGATATATGCATTTATAGGTGACCATAAGGCATTTTCATTGTTTTGCGAAGTGAGGAATTCGGAAGATGCTTCTGTAAAAAAAGGTAATAGAGAAATAGCAGCGTTCTCTCTTGTTGTTCTTCTATGTCCCGTTTCAGCATCCCACTTTCCTACATCAACTAAATAGCTTTCTCTGTCCTTATAATCATCAATGTCAGGATGCTCCATAATACGTGCATCACCGGGAAGAGCAATGGCATTTGCTGTAATTACAGGTGTATTGAGGAAAGAGCTGATGCAAATTACAACTGCTAAAACAGCAGCAACCGCACCTATCCAATAAGGTCTTTTTCTCATTTTCTTCGGAGCTTTTTCAGTTTCCGTTACATATCTGTCGTCTATTTTATCCAAAACTTCCAATACGTGCTTACGCTTCATAGTAATAGCCCTCCTTAATGAGATGGTCTTTTAATTTTGTTCTGATTCGATTTAATCGTACCGATACGGCACCGCTTTTCATGTTGACGGATTTTGCTATATCCTCCACAGCATCTCCGTACCAATACCGACGCATAAAAATATATCTGTTCATATCGGTATCTTGTTCTAAAAAGTTGTTTATGGAGTCAGCAATTTCCTGAATAAAAACAGCTTGTTCAGGATTAATATCATTATCAGGTAAACAAGCACCAAGCTCGTCCAAGGATACATCATAACTGTTGTTTCGTTTTTCTGCTGAAAGATATTCCAAGCGTTTCAATGCCATATTTCTTCCTGTACGAAATACATAAGGAGCCAAAGGATCAGGTTCTTTGGGTGGTATTGCATTCCAAATGGCAAAATATGTATCATTTGTTGTTTCTTCTGCATCGTGATGATTGCCGAGAATGTTCATTGCAATTCTGTATAAGGTATTGCCGTAACGCTCTTTCAGAACTCGAAGTGCTTCTTCGGCTCTCATAAAAAATAGTTTTATTATTTGTTTATCTTCCATCTGAAAAACCTCCTCTCACTTATATAAACCGATTTTTTCTACTACATCTTACATAAAGTTTAACATTATTTTTTATCAAAAACAATACATCTTCAAAAGCATATTTTTGGTATATGAAAAAAGCATTGACAAAAATAATAAAGAGCCGAAAACCCTCGTAAAATCAAGGCTTCTCGGCTTTTTGAGATTGGCACCCCCTGCGGGAATCGAACCTGTAACTTACCCTTAGGAGTTTGCCCGAAGGGATGTTATTGTGTTCACTTTTTGTCACTTAAAAAACCTCACAATCCCTTAATTTACTAGGGTTAGCGGGTGTTGTGGTGTTAACACTGTAACTCTCTATTTTCTCTGATATTATGCTGTTTTGCTAATGAAAATTAGCAGAATATTAGCAAGTGAGCGACATACTGGCGGATGATAGTGTGTTAATTCATTCCATTTTATGGTCAAGACTTCATTTCCCACAAGTTTTTCTCCATCCAACAGCTTTCACATTTTTGACGACTACAATGACAACCTTTCCAATAGGAAGATATTTGACCCAACTCTATCAAAGGTGTTCTGATAATCTTCTCTAATTCGGGCACAACAGTTTTATCTAAAAACAAATCAAAATCTTCTTTACACAATGCCTGCCAATCCATGGGAAACTTATCGTTTGGAGCAATTCTCGTATCATAGCAATCTCCATAGTTGTTTGTTCCGTTTTTTCCTATATAAAGGTTAAAATAGTACTCATCAGAATATGCAGATTTTTGTGCGTTGAACATTATATAGTAGGTATCGTCAAGCGAACGTGTCCATGTGTTAGCTTTTTTCTTAAAACCAAGTGGTTTTAGCTTTGCGTGAATCTGTTGAATAAAAGCTTTTCTCTTTTCTTTTGCATAAAGCAACAATTCATCCTTTTGAGTTTTCTGATAGATAGTGTACATTTCTTTTATTTTGTGTTTTGCAATAGCTTCATCGGTAATATCAGATATAACAACCTTTTCTCTAATCGTAATATCCTCATCTGGAACGCCCCACTCACGCAATGCATTTTCATTATTAACCAACCTTGTAAATGCAGTTGATGCGTAGCCATAAGAAATTCCAACATTACAGTCATTCATTGTTAAGTTCACGATAAAAGCTGTTAGTTCTGTCATAGGCTTATAAAAATACCAATGACCGGATGATTGACGTGCAGTAGGCTCACTCATTCCAAATGCGAAAAGCTCGGTACGATACTGTTCTATTTTTGTTTGGATATCTATTTTCAATTCAGTTGTCATATTAATAACGCCTCCATCAGATAAACTATAATTCACTTTATCAATCATATTGTAACACATACCTCTAAACTTTTCTACACATTAAATTATCAAGTCTGACATAAAATACAGCTTCTTTCGTCTGATACAATATTAACATAATAACTATCGCCTTCATTAGCAAACATATATTTAAAATCGAATATTAGCAGAACGAGATTTTCATTAGCAGGACAATTTTGCAAAATCTCAAGTTGAAATTTTCAGAAAATGAATTTAATTAGCAGAATGGTCTTCCTGCTAATGGAAAAATGTGTGATTTTATCACTTTTTGGCTTGTATCAAAAAAATATAAAAAGCCGAAAAACCTCGTAAAATCAAGGCTTCTCGGCTTTTTGAGATTGGCACCCCCAACAGGAATCGAACCTGTAACTAACCCTTGGGAGGACAGAGCTAATGCCTTGAAGGGGTCTGCAATATCCGTTTCTTGCATAAAATCCGTATTTTTCAGGGTTTTAGAGTCAAAACCAAGCTGTTTTCCGTAACTTTCGCAGATTTCACAGCAAGTCCTGAGCGCGTGGCACCACGCAGGGTGCCAAAAATGGCACCATTTATTCAAAACAGAATAAAACTACTCTTTCAAAGACGCGTCACTCGCGTCTTTTTCTGTTTCTACGATCGAAAAATAATAAACTAAAAGAGATTTTCAAAATGTCCGCTCGAAAGAGAATTTGTTTTCAAAATTGTATTGACTATTCTAAGCACTTTGGCTATAATAGATAATACAAAAATATCCGCTTTAGCGGTCAATCAGATTGAATTTAGAAAGGACTGTGAGCTATGCACGATGTCCAATATTATAAGAGCATATTCGATAAGTACGGCGGTATGATGCGCACCACGCAGCTTGCAGAAGAAAAGATATTCTATCCGCAGCGCGAAAAGCTGATCGCAGACGGCTATGTGGAAAAAATCCGCAGAGGCTATTATCAGTGGATCAACCCGGATGACTTCAGCGAAGTGGGAACCGTGATTCGCCTGTTCCCTGATGCCATACTCTGCATGGACACAGCGCTTCGCTATTATTGTTATAGCGATCGTACTCCGGGCGACTGGCACCTGGCAGTCAGCAAAGACTCCGGCAAATCAAGATTCAAAATTGACTATCCCTTCGTAAAACCGTATTACGTGGAGCCTGCCGTACTGGAATTGGGTCTGACAACCGGAACCATGGACGGTCATACCATTCGTATATATGATAAGGAACGTCTGATTTGCGATTGCCTGCGCTATCGCAACAAGATGGATAAAGAGATATTCAACAAAGCAATCCAGAAATATATCGCAGATCCGGAAAAGAGCATCCCGAAGCTGATGGAATATGCCGGCCCTCTGCGTGTAAAGAAGTTGGCAAAAGATTTGATAGGAGTGTGGCTGTGATGGCAGATATGGCGGCATCCGTTCTGACAAAACTGAAAAGCAAAGCAAAATCATCCGGCATCAGCTATCAGCAGTGCCTGCAGCTATTTTTTCAGGAGGAATTTCTGCGCCGGTTGGCAGGCTCTAAGTACGCAGAGAATTTCGTGCTCAAGGGCGGTCTGTTTATTTACACCCTGACCAATTTCGAAAGCAGAGCGACAGTGGACGTGGATTTCCTGATGCGCGGTCTCAACAACGATCTCGCCCGTATGGATGAAATCATAGCTGAAATTCTGGCAGTGGATACCGGCAATGACTTTGTGACATTCAAGGCCGGCAAAACCGAACCGATTGCAGTGCAGCGCAAATACCATGGTGTCAGCACGCAGATCACCGGATACATAAAGAATGTTCGTGTACCTTTTAATGTTGATATTGGCGTTGGCGATGTGATCGTACCGAGCGCTGAGCGCCGAAATATTCAGACACAGATTGAGGGTTATGACAAACCCGAAATCCTGACCTATTCCCTGGAGAGCACCATTGCCGAAAAGTTCGATGCTATCCTGCAGCGCTTTGAGCTGACCGGTCGCATGAAGGACTTTTACGATATTTATTATCTGTCCCGATCCTTTGACTTCGAAGGCCTGAAGCTGCAGACCGCAATCCAGGAGACCTTGCAAAATCGCGGCACAGCATATGAAAAGGATAGCTTCGACCGCGTCCTCGCCCTTGCGGAGGATGAGGATATGCAAATTAAGTGGCGTTACTTCCTCAAGACACTTGGAAATCCCGACATGGCCTTTGCAGATGTAATGGAAGGCATCAAAACCTTCCTGCTGCCAGTTTGGAAAGCGATCACGACAGAGGAAGAATTGCTTAGTAACTGGAGTTCCAAAACACTAAACTGGGTGAACGGAGGACAATGATCACACTATGTCAGACGGCATACAGCAGGCGCTGAATTATGCTCGCATGATGAATGTTCCGTTTGTGTTTTCATCAAATGGTGACGGTTTTGTGTTCCATAATCAAGCGATTGGAATGTTGGGCAGAGAAACTCTTATTTCTATCGCACAGCAAGTTTTTATATATAAAAGAAAAGCATCCTTCAACTGATGGAACGGACATCGGTCCTACTGATACAAAGCGCATGCTGGATGCTTATCTAACCTGTGAACTTAAGGGTGAATCCGAGAAAATTGTCAAATATGCAAAATCGGCAGTGGACATGTGTAATCAATTAACACATGATAGAAATGCAACAAAACGAGCAGCTGCAATTTGTATTATTGGAGTCTCGTCGATTGCTGTTTTGATAAAAGAAATAAGCGAAACGGCGCAAGAGACAGTTTTCTGATGTTTTATTGAACGGAGGGCAAAGATGACAAATGAAATAATTATTGCGATCGGTCACGACGGTGGCGGGCATCGGCATTGTAGATAAAGAGCCCAAAACCGAGAGCAGCAAGCGCGTGATTGCCATATCGGATAAGCTTCTGTCAGTGCTGGCAGAATACAAGGTATGGTACGATCAGTACCGCCATGACATGGGCGACCAATGGAAAGAAACAGACCGACTGTTCATCGCGGAGTGCGGCGCACAGATCTACCCTGGTACCGTGTACACATGGGTGCACAAGGTGTGTGACGCGGCAGGACTGCCCCACCGAACGGTGCATTCGCTGCGACATACCAACATCACCATGCAGATCGCAGCCGGCGTACCGCTGGTCACAGTAGCCGGTAGAGCAGGACACGCGCGAACAAGCACCACGATGGACATCTACAGCCATTTCCTAAAGAGTTCCGACAAAACAGCCGCAGAAAAGCTGGAGCAGCTATTCGAATAACATAACGAAAAGGGCGATGACCATAACGGCCATCGCCCGATTTTTTAAATTTTATAAAATTAACCAAAAGGGTTGACAAAATAAATCTTGTGAGTTATAATCATATTAACCTTGAAGGTTAAGAAGGAGGAATTGCTATGCTAACAAGTATAGGAAGATTTTTAAGAAAACTCCGCATAGACAACGGAGAAATCTTGAAAGACATGGCGGAAGCGTTGGGGGTTTCTTCTGCATTTTTATCCGCAGTTGAAAACGGCAAGAAGAAAATGCCTGAGGGCTGGATCGTAAAACTCAAGTCCATTTATTCGTTCACAGCAGAACAGGCAGAAGAATTGCAAGCTGCAGTTATTGATACCAATGATGCGGTGGAGCTTAATCTGCAAAATGCAACACCCGGCAACAGAGCCCTTGCTATATCGTTTGCCAGAGAATTTGATTCCCTTGACGACGAGACAAGCAAAAAGATTTTTGAAATCCTGAAACGACGTAAGGGGGACTAACCTATTGAGCAATTATATGGTTGAAGCGAAATCGCGCGCGAATCTCAGAAGCCTTGCACGCGTACTCAGAGAGCATTTGCACCTTGATGATGTACTGTACTTTCCAATCGTGGAGCTGCTCGATGTTATGACCGAGCTTTTTGATGACTTCAATTACGAAGTAGTTGAGGATAAGGTCTTATCGAAAAAAGTTCATGCAGACACAGATATCCGCACAGGGCATATTCGCATCAAAGAGAGTGTCTATGAGGGTGCGTGCAATGGTGAAGGCAGAGACCGAATGACTATCGCGCATGAGATAGGCCATTATTTTACCTTGTGCTTTTGCGGTTTCAGATTGGAGCGTAATTTCAGCGGAGGAAAAATTCCTGCATTTCGTGACCCCGAGTGGCAGGCAAAGTGTTTTGCGGGAGAGCTGATGGTGCCGGCGCATCGCGTTAAAGGCATGGATGCATATGAGATTGCAGATCAGTGTGGCGTTTCTTATGATGCCGCCTGTGTGCAGTATAAACATCTACCGAAGGAGTGATGCGTATTGGTTGTCGTAAAAAACAAAAGACACACGGATAAACTGTTGGCGCAGTAAATCCATGTGACTTTCGCAGAAATATGTTTCATACTTCTTAGTGGTTTAAAAAGTATAACATATTTCTGCCCTTTTGTCAATCCGTCCGGGCAATATTTCAGCCCGCCCGGATAGGCCCCGTTTCGGGCAAAGCGGAGAAGGGACAGAATATGTCCAAAGAAAATAGCACTCGAACTGGGTGCAAAGATGTTTTTCGTGCTTTTTTAGTAAAAAATGCGCGCTATGAAGGTGACTTGGAAATTCCCTGCATCAAGGCGGAGGACCAACTACCGACAAGACTTATTCCCTTTTCAAAAGCAATAGGGGGTAAAGACTATGACGCATGGGTTCACTTCTATGAGGACGATGTGAGCTTTGAAAGACTGTGGAATCAGCCAAACAAATACCTGCCTATCCTCAAAAAACACGCAGGCGTTATTTCGCCAGACTTCAGCGTGTACCGTGACATGCCGCTTGTGATGCAACAGTGGAACATTTATCGCAGTCGTGCAATGGGACACTGGTTGCAAGAAAACGGTTTGCCGGTAATAACCAATGTGCGCTGGAGTGACGGTCGGACATACGAACTGTGCTGTACGGGTGCACCAACCAACTCGACCATTGCAATCGGGTCTCACGGTTGCATTAGGCTTTTACAGGAACGCAAGCATTTTATACAGGGCCTTGATTATGTAGTGAACAGACTTAAACCGAAAACAATTATTGTTTACGGAACAGCCCCGGATGCTATCTTTTCAAAGTATAAGGAAGCAGGCGTTACAATACTGCAGTTCGATAGCGATTATATGATCGTGCATAAGAAGGCGGTGAACGCCTGATGGGAGCAGGATTTCACGGCGGTTTTGGTGGAACAAAAGGCGGTCGAACGGTTTATGAAGGCACTTCGAAATCATCAGCATTGAGTTCGGTGTCCTCGTTGCCAAAAGAGATTCAAAGCAGTGCTAAATCGTTTTTTAAGGGCGGATCCAATCACTATAACAGTTTTTCGGTTGAAAAACTTAGTGATGGCAACTATCAGATAAAAATGGAAAATCCGGGAAGGGTCCCTGGATCAAAGGCCGTATATTATAAGATAGTTGATTCTGAAGGACGAACAGTGCGTGTTTACAAAGAAACATATGATCCTAACGGAAATATGGTACATGTAAAGGAGAAATAGTTATGGAAAAGCACCTTAGCTTATATCGTGAATTGAAGATCACTAAAACCGAGTTGCAGCAGGCTATCGGTGAGGACCTTCATAATGTCGAGAGCCAAAAAGCATACCGCATTAAGCGCAGTGATGTTGTTAACGCAATTCAGCTTTTGCAAAACGGCACCATTTCCAAAGACACTTTGGTGGAATGGGTCAACGTGGTCTGGTTTACAGAGCTTTTTGTGTTCGATGATGAAGACGCAGATAGCATTGTCAGTGTACTGGAGGTCTTAGAGACTATGGATGAAGATGGTGTTGTTGTTTCGGAAGATGAATTTTCAGAAATGATAGCATCATTAAATTCAAATACGGAATACGACCCATTATAATTATATCAAAACGAAAAGCCGGCAGCGAAAGCTGTCGGCTTTTTCAGCACCAATAGGTGGTGTTTTCTTTTGGTATGGCGGTGGGGAGCGATCCCCACTTTACAATCGCCCACGTGTGAATGTAGGTTACGCCATCTTTGCAGCCAACAGATACAAGTCCACACACAATGACTGTTGACAGCCTGGCACGCCCGGCGCGATTCGAACGCGCGGCCTTTCGCTTAGGAGGCGAACGCTCTATCCTGCTGAGCTACGGGCGCATATTATGAAATTTAGGTAAATTGGACTTTGAAGGCATATCCCTTACATTTTCCCGAAAAAGCACCGAAGGGTACCAAACAGGATGCCAAATTGCCGGAGGTCTTGATACAAGATCGCGAAATCGGCGTTTTCCTCGCGTTTCCGCACTTTCCTGCGCGTATCACACGGATAGAGCAAGACCTTAGGAGGGGTTTATTATTACGAGCTTGCGAGTAACAAGGTTCTGACACGGAGTGTCAGGTTCTTCTATCCATTGAACTAAGGAGGCATTTTGTTTTGCGAAGAACAATATAGCAGATTCCGGTACTTTTGTCAATTCCTGTTTGCGGCAGGCGGAAGATTATTCCTGCTGTTTGTGCGGAAAATGTTACTTGCTCAGTGCGGAAAATGTTACTTGCTCAGTGCGGAAAATGTTACTTGCTCAGTACGGAAAATGTTACTTGCTCAAAACGGCTTGCAATGCGGGGATGTTTGTGATAAAATACTTTTATCCAAAATTGTAATATATTTTTGAATACATAAATTCTTCGGAAAGGACAGTGCATGATGCAAAGATATTCTCTTTTGCGGCGGACGGCTTTGCTGGCGGTTGTGTTGTGGAGTGCGGTGCTGTTATGGACACAGCTTTCTCCTGCCTTGCGTACAACGTCTTCGGGCGGCAGGCTGCACGGAGCACAGAGCTATACCGTGGCAACACAGCAGGATGTCAGCAGCACGGCGGAAGTTGTTGCGGACAACAACGTACGTTTGCAGCAGACGTATATGCACGTTCCGACTCCGCAGACAACGCAGGTTTCTTCCGTGGAGGTTGCCACGGAGCAATCCTCTGCAATGCAGCCTGTATCGCAGGCAACAAGCGAACAGAACGTAGCTCACACGGTATTGCAGACAGCACAAAACGAACAGGAAACGGTTCACGCTGCCGCAACCACACAAGAGCCGGTTTTTGCAACCACACAGGAGATTGCTGACAAAACAACAGAACCGACACAGCCTGAAACTGCTGCATCACAGGCATACACACAGACCGAAGCCGAAACAAGCCTTGTTGCACCGCAAACAAGTGTGGATCCCGTAGTGAATGTTTCCGATCCGCAAGCGATTGTCACCTTGCCGGCGGTGTCCGTGCCGACCGTGGAGGACAATGCGGCAGGCAATGTCCGTCCGCTGCGTTTCGGTGCGACCGTTACAACCCACCTTGCATCACGGTACGATGCATCCGCTTATTCTTTGGCTGTTACGGAACGCGGTGCCATCCGCTATACTTTGGGATATGAAAAAAGTCTGCTTTCCGCAGCAGGGTGGAAGCTGTGCCTGTATGAAGAATTTGATCCCACGGGCAACAGCAACAAAACAACCTACCGTCTGCTGAATGTGCTGACTTCCAATATGGCAGCCGATTCTGTCAGCACGGGATTCATCGGGGTTCTGCCCGGCAACTACCGTCTGGTGCTGGAAGTCAACGGTGAATTCAGCGATGCCGATGTAACCGTGCTTGCCGACTTTGAAGCACAGAACAACCGCGAAGCCGAACCCAATTCCACACCTGCCCGTTACAATGAAATTTATCCGGGCATTCCGATGCTCGGTTCATCTTGCAAGTTCACCAAGTCTACAGAAACAGACGAAGACTGGTATCTGTTCCGTATGGAAAAAGACGGATATGCTTCTTATACCTTTACCCACGCTCCGACCGATATGATTTCTGTCGGCTGGCAGATTTTTATGTATGATACGGATCTCAATGAGGTCGCTTTTGCCAACGCTTCCGTGTCCGAAAACACGGTGACGGGTGAAAACGTCGGTCTGCAGGCAGGTATTTATTTTATCTGCATCAAGGGCAGAGTCCACACAACGGCCGACTATACCCTGACCGTGAAAACAAAGGCAGCACAGGGTTATGAATACGAATCCAATGATACGTTTGCCAATGCAACACCGCTGTTGCCGGGTACCACCGTCACAGGTATGCTCAACAACCGCTACACGGGTATTGACCGCGACCGTTTCAAGGTCACACTGCAAAAACCCGGCAGCCTGATCCTGCACTTCGGCCACCAGGTCGGTGCAGACGATTATGACAGCTGGAACGTCAGCCTGTGCAACGAAAACGGTGAAGTCATTTACAAGGATATTTCCAACCGCCTTGACACAGGTTGCATTTCACCGCAGCTCGGTGTGCCTGCAGGTACGTATTATGTCAATGTGGACAGCGACAACCTCTATTTCACCAACGAACCTTACACCGTCAAGGTCATATATGAGGCAGACCGCAACTTTGAAGCTGAACCCAATGACACACCGCAGACCGCAAACAAACTGACGAAGGGACAAAAGATCAGCGGCTCACTCATGCAGTCGGGTCTTGCCGTGGATACGGACGTATTCAGCTACCATGTTGACACGCTGACGGTTGTCACGCTGACCTTTGAACACAATGCAAATTCTCTGAACCGACACGCATGGTCGGTGGAAGTCACCAACGCAGACGGCAACATTCTCTCACCCATTGACAGCAAGGGACAGCCGTTTGTTGATGCAAACGGAGCCGTTCTTCCGTACCTGCCCGTATACAGCGATCAGGCAATCACGCAGGCAACGTACACGCTGGCTCCCGGTGACTATTACTTCCGTGTCAGGTCCGGTCTGTACTTCACGTCAGATACTTATACCTTGTCCGTTGAATAAACGACAAAACGCGATAAAGAGGGTTGTAAAAACAGCCCTCTTTTATTTTTCGCTATTGTAAAAATATTATATATATGTTATTATAAATTTGATTGTATACATGAAGGAGGCTTCTTTTATGATGTTTGCTGTTATCCGCACCATCACAAGTGTCTTTATGTCCCTGATCGTGTTTTTTGTATCCCTGTTCGGAGTCGGTGAGCTGCCCGATGCAGTTGAAATGCCGCCTTTGGATGCAGGTGCTTACGGTCAGTATGTCGATCCCTTTACAGGCACGGGCGGCACTCCCTATATGAGCGGTATGACCTTCCCGGGTGCTGCGGTGCCTTACGGTGCTGTCAAACTGAGTCCCGACACGGGTATCATCGGCGGCAAAAAGCTCGTCAACAACTGGGCAAACGGCGGCTATTCTTATATGCATACGCATATCATCGGTTTCAGCCATACCCGTCTGTCGGGTACGGGTGCTGCCGACATGGCACATTTCCGCGTCACACCCGCTGCAGGCAGTGCAAAAGCAGGTGCTCTTGTGTTCTCGCATGAAGCAGAGCAGGCCACCGCAGGTTATTATGCTGTCAACCTGCCCTCCATCGGCTGTATGGCAGAGCTGACCGCAACCGAACACGTCGGTGCACATCGCTATACATTCCGCAATAAAAAAGATGCAAGAATTTATCTGGATGTTACCTCGTTCATGCCCAACGGCAGTGCCAAGGGCGGCGAAGTGACCATTGATCCGACAACGGGTGAAATCACGGGTAAATCCACCGTCACCACCCAGTTTGCAGGCCGTTACGGCGGTTTGACTGCCTACTTTGTTGCTCAGTTCAACAAACCGTTTGCATCGTTCACCATTATCAACGGTGACACAAAAACCGAAAATCTGACCGCTGCCGCAGGGGATGACCTTGCAGTGGATTTCAATTTCGGCAACATCAAGGACGATGCCCTTGAACTCAAGCTTGCCATCAGTTTTGTCAGTGTTGAAAATGCACGCGAAAACATGGCAGCCGAAACAGCAGGACTCGACTTTGAAGGTGTCCGTGCGGTTGCAAGAAACACATGGGAAGACATGTTCTCCCGCATTGCCGTCGAAGGAACGGATAAGGTCAAGGGCAATTTCTATACCGCGTTCTATCATTCCGTGCTGATGCCCACCACCTATACCGATGTCAACGGTGAATATGCCGCATTTGGCGGTGTGACACAGAATGCAGACGGATTTACCTATGTTTCCGACCTGTCGCTGTGGGATTCGTTCCGCAATGTCATCGCTTTGCAGACACTCATTGCACCCGAAGCACAGAACAACACCGTGCAGTCCCTGCTTTCCATGGCAGAACATCACACCGTATTCCCGCGTTGGCCCTCGGGTACGGGCGAAACCAACTCCATGTTCGGTTCACCTGCCGATATGGTTATGACCGAAAGCTATCTCAAAGGCTTTGACTTTGATGCCGAAGCTGCTTATGAATACATGAAAACCGCAGCCATGACCGACCTCGGTGGCGGTGACGGCAGACAGTTCCTCAAGGAATACATCGAATACGGCTATTGTCCTGCCGACCTGACGGACAAAATGTGTGTCAGCCGTACACTTGAATATGCCTATGCGGATTACTGCATTTCCGTTCTTGCCGAACAGCTCGGAAAAACCGAAGATGCCGCATATTTCCGTGCACGTTCCGAAAACTACCGCAACCTCTGGGACAGCGAAACCAAGTGTTTCCGTGCAAAGAATGCCGACGGCAGCTGGTGCAAGACATTCATGAAAGACTGGATCAGCTTTGTGGACGATATCCTCGGAACAGATTTCTCTTACGGTTACTGTGAAGGCGGTGCCCGTCACTGGCAGTGGGCGGTTCCCTATGACACCGCAGCACTGATCGATCTGTACGGCGGCGAAGAAGCTTTTACGGAAGAACTGACCCGTTTTATGGAAGATGCAAATAACATGAGAAGTGCTCTGATTCCGTCCTCGGGTTACTGGCACGGCAACGAGCATGACCTGCACGCAGCGTATCTTTTCAACGATGCAGGCCAGCCTGCACAGACGCAGAAATATGTCCGTTGGGCATTGGATACCCGCTATGCCACTGCACCCGACGGTATCGACGGCAACGAAGACGGCGGCACATTGAGTGCATGGTACGTGCTGAGTGCGGTCGGTGTATATCCCGTTGCAGGTACGGACGAATACTGGATCGGTTCCCCCTGTGTGGACAGTGCAGTGCTCGACCTCGGCAACGGCAAAACGCTGAAAGTGAAAGCTGTTGATCAGGCAGACGAAAATGTGTATATTCAGAGTGTCACCCTCAACGGAGAACGCCTTGACAGTGCAAGAATTTCGCATGAGGATCTTGTAAACGGCGGTGAGCTGCTGTTTGTCATGGGCAATACCCCTGCTGAAAACGGCGGTTTCTGAAGAAAAGAAATAAAAACAGGAGAGAGAAGTTATGTTTTGTTCCAAATGCGGCACACAGCTTGCCGACAATACCCGTTTCTGCACCAACTGCGGTGCACAGATTGCTGCCCCTGCAGCAGCTGCATCTGAACCCCAGGCTGCACCGTTTTACGAAACTTATAATGCAGCAGCAGCATCCCCCGCGGAAGACCCCGTCAAAAAGCCCAAAAAAGGTCTTTCCAAGGCTGCCAAAGTCATTATCGTGATTGCTGTTTTGCTTGTCGCTTCCGGTATCGGTAAGGCAATCAGCACGGTATTTGTGAACTCCACACAGAATGACAACGAAACACTTCCCGCGATCACCACACAGGGCAACACGTTGTTCGGCGGTGACGATTCCACCGAAGCTGCCGCACCCGAAACCACGGAAGCTGCCGCAGAAGAGACGGATAACCCTGCATACTTTGCTGTGCTGAATGAGGCTTACATTGTACACTTTGTTCCTTTCTTCGGTTTGGAGTCTGAAAGCTTCGTCACCACGCTTGAAAACGATATCATTTATTGTCTTGACTTCGGTTACAAGAACGATACCATCAAACAGTGGGTCGAAACGCTGTATGTACCCATCAGCGGCAACTCCGAAGAAGAAACGGATGCTGTGGAAAACAATCTGCGTGCAAATTTTGCTGCCTTTGATGCCTATGATTGCTGCACGGTGGAATACAACCGCGGTACAAGTTTGCTGACCGTTACCATTACGTTCAACGATGTGGACACCTATGATACCTATTCCGCATTGCATGAACTCGGTCTTTCTGATGAGAGTTCGCAGCTTTCCATGAGTGAGACCAGCAAGGTTTTCCTGGCACAGGGATATATTCAGAAATAACGAAAAATAAGCTACAACAAAAAACTGCAATCCGAAAGGATTGCAGTTTTTTTCTCCCGAAACAGGGAAATTATACGATTGTTACTTCTTCTTTTTCAACTGTTTCTTCTGCGGCGGTTGACGGAGAAGAGGCAGGTTGGTCATCTGCTTCTGCGGATTCGTTTTGTTTTTCGTCGGAAGAATCGCTGCTTTTATCAGCTTCGGCTTCTGTTTCTTTTTGATCTTTTTCTTCCTGTGCGGCGGTTTCTTCGACTTCTTTGTCCGTGTCGGCAGGTTCTTCGCTCTTTTCAGGTTCGTCGCTCTTTTCAGGTTCTTCGCTCTTTTCAGGTTCTTCGCGCTTTTCAGGTTCTTCGTTCTTTTCGCTGTCAGGGTTTTGTGCAGATTCTTCCGTCTTTTCGGATTCTTCGGATTCTTCAGCTTCTTCTGCAACGTCTTCGGGCAACGGGAAGTATTGCAGGAAACGGATGAGCAGCACAACGGACGTAACAGCGGTGTGAATCAGCAGCACCGCAAAGGCGAGTGCAAAAGCCTGTTCGCGTGTGAAGCCGAGCAGTGTCGGCATACTCAACAGCACGGAATAGGGGAGTGCGGAACTCACAAAACCGATGAGGAACAAAAGCAGATATCTTCTTTTGTACTCATACGGATGGTAAGCATAGTACGCATAGGCGGTCAGCACGGCGGCTGTGCCGCATAACAACGCTCCCGTCAGCAGCAGGCCGATTTTTTCCTGTGCAAGGTAGCTTTCGTTGTGCCACGGCAACATGAAGCATTGCACAACGATCAGCCATACGGGGATGATGAAACGGAAAATTCTGCGGCGGATGGCAAAAACCAATACCGTAACCGCACTGCCGAGGGTCAGCAGGGTGCAGAGAATGAATGCGATTGAAATAAAGGGGGACACAACGTCATAGTTCGAGCTTGTCCACTCCTGCGGTGAATGACCCGCACTGAGATAGCCGACGGCAAAACCGTCCTGCTCAAGATTCAGACGGGTGACACCTGCAGCCTTGAGATCGTTTACGAGGGTGCGGAAAGCCTGTGGTGCCTTATCGTCTGCAAATTCACCGACACCGCAGTAGGCTTTCCAGTAACGCCATGCCAGTTCGCTGTATTCGGTGTGCATTTGCTGCCTGCCGTCGATGCAGCCGTCCATGATTTCTTTCCAGTACTTGTCGCAGGTTTCAATGTCTTTTTCGCTCATCTGCAGCGTGTTTTCGGGTGTGCTGTCAATGAACAGATGTCCGTCGGCATCCCCGGCATTTTTTGCAAGCAGCTGCAGGAGTTTCAGGGCGGATTCATATTTTTCACCGTACCAGTGTTCAAGGAATTCCTTTTGCAGAATTTCCATGTTGCAGTACGGATCTGCAAACAGTTTTGTGTAAAGATAAATACGCAATGCACGGAATTCATCACCGCAGGCATCTGCTTCGGGCGGATCCGATGCACACACACCGTCCACACCGAGATAATACAAGGTCTGCAAATCCCCCGGCAAGGTGTTCCAGTCGGGGAAAATGCCCAAAGTATAGGTGCGGTTGGCGGTGGGAATTTCAACATACAAAGTGCTGACAGTGTCACGCCAGGTTTTCAGAAGCTTTACAAAGTCAGCATTGGCTTTGCAGTCGGATTCCGAAAGCGTGTGTCCGTAGCAGCGTTTTGTTGCATACAGGCGGACAATGATATTGTCGGCAAGAGGAGATTTCGGGGGATACATGGCATCTGCACAGGCGGATGCTTCCAATTTAACATTTGCATATCCCTGGGTCTGCAGGGCAGAGGAAATGCGGTTGATAAAGGTATAATAGGCCGTGTTGGTGCCTGTACTTGCATTGGCAGCTTTGCAGGCACTGCACTGGCAGGAAATGTCGTTGTCCTGCAGTGTCAGGCAGATAATGCGGGTGCTTTCGGTCTTTTTGTTTTGCTCAAGCAGTGCTTTGACTTCTTCCATGACGATGTTGTAAACACCCATCGAAGAAAAACAGAGCTGCCCTTTGTTGCGTTTATTCTCATACAGGGCAAAAAAATCGGAATGGTTGCCGAAATAACTGTCTGCCGAAGCAAAAATTGTACCGAGGGTACCGTCGCAGGTGGTCAGATAAAGCGTGTCGGAAATGGATTCGTCAATGGTGTTGTAGGCACCGCCTGTGAGTTTGTTGTAAATCTGAAACTCGCTTGTGATGCCCGTTGCAACAGTTTCGGTGTAAGAAAAATAAGCACTTTCCTGCAGTTTCAGGGCTGTGGGGATTGTCAGTTTGTTGTGTTTGGGAATCACGGTGGCATCGCCTGCATACCAACGGCAGCCGAACTGATCTTCCAGCAGGGTGCAGACACCGTTGATGGTGCCTTTTTTGCCGTTGCCGAGCAGGAAAATGCGTTCGTTTTCGGTGTAAACCAGAAAGCCGTTCTGTCCGATGGTTTCGGTATTTTCCTTGGTGCGGTTGGTAAAGCCGATGCACAGTTCACGGTCTGTTTCCGCTTCCGTGTCGGCCACAATGGGCAAAAGCACACCGGTCATACGCACAATCATGCTTTGCAGCGTGCCTGCCGCAAAGCTGATGTCGTTGTCGCATTCGGCAGGAATGACGATTCTGTAACCGTAGTCGATGTTTGAATCAACAAAGGTCAGCTGCATACCGTCTTCGCTGATGGCTTCGGGCGGCGGTGCGGCAGTGGTGGGCTCCGTAGGTTCTTCGTCGCCGCGGTTCGGGTAACGGTTGTTCCACGGATTGCGGTCATTCAGATAGTCTTCATAGGTGCCGTTGTAGCGGTTTTCTTCGTAGTTGCCGTTGAAGCGGTTGTTGTTTTCGCCGTAGTTATTGTAATTGTTGTAGTTATTGTTATAGTTGTTATTGCCGAACTGTCCGAAGGCGGATGCCTGCAGACAAAAAGAGAACAGAATGCCGATACACAATGCCAGAGAAAGGATGCTTTTTTTCATTCTTTTTCCCTCCGTGTAAAAATTCTGCTGTGGTCAGGTCAGTCGCGTACGCTGTAAATCAGATCGGTATAACTCGGGAACGGCCAACGGGAAGACGGCATAAGCATTTCTGCTTCATCTGCGGCAGTCCGCAGCTGTTCCATGAGAACAGCAACCGTATCGCGGCTGTAAACGGACTGTGCTGCAACGCCTGCAATGTTCTTTTCGTACTGCAGGCAGGCATCCAGTGCATCGGTGGTTGCCAGTACGGCATCACAGAGTTCGGTGAGACGTACGGCGGTTTTTTCTTCGTAGGTGCCGATGCAGGCAATGGCTGTTTTTTTGTTGATAATACCTTCGCAAAGTTCGGATACATACGATGCAATCGCAGGCAGAATGTCTCTGCGTGCCATTTCGACCATGGTCATTGCTTCAATCTGCAGAATCTTGCAGTAGTTGTTGAGCATGATCTCATATCTTGATTGCAGCTCGCTGAGTGTGAAAACGCCGTGGGTTGCAAACATACGCACGTTCTTTTCGTCCAGCAGGTGCGGAATGCAGTCGGGGGTGGTACGCAGGTTCAGCAGACCTCTGCGTTGTGCTTCACGCATCCATGCATCGTCATAGCCGTTGCCGTTGAAAATAATGCGTTTGTGCTTCTGAATGGTGCGGCGGATGAGTGCGTTGAGCGAAGTCTGGAAATCTTCTGCCTTTTCGAGTTCATCCGCAAAAACACGCAGCGATTCGGCAACGGTGGTGTTGATCATGACGTTGGCATCGGCAATGGATGCGGTGGAACCGAGCATACGGAATTCAAATTTGTTACCTGTAAAAGCAAAGGGGGAGGTACGATTGCGGTCGGTGTTGTCACGCGGGAAACGGGGCAGGGTGTGAACGCCGACTTTGAGGATCGTTTTTTCTGCCGCATCGTAGGCGGTTCCGTTTTCAATGGCAGTCAGGATGGCAGACAGCTCATCTCCGAGGAACATGGAAATAACGGCAGGCGGTGCTTCGTTTGCACCCAGACGGTGATCGTTCGCTGCGGAGGCAACGGAAACACGCAGCAGATCCTGGTATTCGTCCACAGCTTTGATGACCGCACACAGGAACAGAAGGAACTGTGCATTGTCCTGCGGTGTCTGACCGGGGTCAAGCAGGTTGACACCCGTGTTGGTTGCAATGGACCGGTTGTTGTGCTTGCCCGAACCGTTGACACCTGCAAAGGGTTTTTCGTGCAGCAGGCACACAAGACCGTGTTTGTAGGCAAGCTTTTTCATGATTTCCATGGTCAGCTGGTTGTGGTCGGTTGCAACATTTGTCTGTGTGTAAACGGGTGCAAGCTCATGCTGAGCAGGTGCGGTTTCGTTGTGCTCGGTCTTGGCATAAATGCCGAGTTTCCAGAGCTCCTCATCAAGGTCTTTCATGTAAGCGGCAACACGCGGTTTGATGGTGCCGAAGTAGTGGTCGTCAAGCTCCTGTCCCTTTGGAGGACGGGCACCGAACAGTGTTCTGCCTGTAAGGATGAGGTCCTTTCTTTTGTTGAACATCTCGCGGTCAAGCAGGAAATATTCCTGTTCGGGACCTGCGGTGGTGATGATACGGGTGGCATCGCTGCCGAAGAGTTTCAGAATACGCATACCCTGACGATTGATGGCTTCCATGGAACGCAGCAGCGGCGTCTTTTTGTCGAGTGCTTCACCGCCGTAGGAGCAGAATGCAGTGGGGATGCACAGCGTTCTGTCCTTGATGAATGCGTAAGAGTTGGGATCCCATGCAGTGTAACCGCGTGCTTCAAAGGTTGCACGCAGACCGCCTGACGGAAAACTGGAAGCATCGGGTTCGCCTTTGATGAGTTCTTTACCCGAAAATTCAAGCAGCAGTCTGCCGCCCGGAGCCGGTTCAATAAAGGCATCGTGTTTTTCGGCGGTGATTCCCGTCAGCGGTTGAAACCAGTGTGTAAAATGGGTTGCACCGCGTTCAAGTGCCCATTTCATCATGGATTCTGCCACGCTGTCAGCGATCGAACCGTCCAGATGGCGACCGTCCTCGGTGGTCTTTTTCAGGGCAATATAAACATCCTGCGGCATATACTGCTGCATGGCTTCATCATTGAAAACGAGAGTACCGAAAATATCGGGAATTTTGTTCACGGCTGCTGCCTCCTGTTAAAAAACAATTCGTATTTATTAATTCCAATTTATTATTATACAATTAAAATAAAGCCTTTGTCAAGATAAAGCAGGACAAAATCCGTTTTTGCACAACGAAAAAAACACCGCAGAACAATGAAAAATCATTGCAATGCGGTGGTGTTAATACGGCAAAAGAAATGAGCCTTTTTGCGACTGTTGTCTGTGTTTTCAGGACAGTTCTTTGACCTTGATTTCAAGTTCACTGAAAAAGCTTTCAACCGTTTTTCTGGCCAGGGAATCAAAGTCAATTTTTTCGATGAAAGCAAGTGCATCATTCAGAATTTTTTCGTCAGCTTTGTAAATTCGCAACAGCATGATGACAAGTCTTTTTGCCTTTTGCTCAATCGTGAAAGACTCATTACAGGGAACGGACATATACGCACGCATGATTCCCATGGATGCAATTTCAGTTTCATAGAAGTCTTTCAGTGCAAATCCGCGGAACATATCCGAAAATGTTTCGTACATGATGTTGGTTCTTCTTTTAAGGACTTCTTCACTTGTTTTTTGCATGGAATAGCCCGAAAGATAAAGGTTACGCATATCCTCATTCAGTTCGGCCATGTACAGCTGCAGCACTTCATTGGCAATGAAAATCAGGACACGATCATCGGTCAGCTTTTTGGCTGCAGCGTCCGATGCCTTGGTAACTCCGCCAAGGAATTTTGTGACAAGCATGCAAAGAATGTCTTCCTTGCTTCTCATCTCGTACATGATTTTGCTTTTCGGAACACCGGACAGATTTGCGATGTCAATGACGGTGGTGTTTTCAAAGCCTTTTTTGATGAACAGTGCAATGGATGCTGTCAGCACGCGTCTGTAAAGTTCTCTTGAATCTTCTTCTTTTCTGAAGTTTGACATTGTATTTTCTCCTCATTATCAATATTCTGTCTATCAAATCGAACCGTAGTCTGTTTATATTTCTTCCATCATACCATTTTATGCTTATTTTGTCAAGATAACAGACAAAAAAATGTGCTTTACGGAAAGTCTGAGGCAGGTGATTTGGTGGAGAATCAAATTGGAGTTTATCGCTGACTTTTGACTGTCGTCAGTTATTAAAAGTTTTGGTCAAGCTTTTCACAAAAGCTTGCGGGGTCAAGGGGCAGAGCCCATTGTCGCCCGTCGCAACGGGCGAAATCCTTTTCCTTA
>JAFSEF010000129.1 GCA_017435865.1 Clostridia bacterium | reverse complement strand
GTTTTCTCGCTCAATAATACCGCACTTAGCCTTAACCTGTGATATATAAAGAGTTGACACTTTAAGGCCGTGCTTCTCAAGCACATAATCCTTGATTTCCTGATATGTGGCCTTAGTTTCAGCGGCAGTAATATCAAGCTCAGAAAGGTCAAGTTTTATGTTGATATGTGTGTCCGGTCTGCGTTGGGACAAAAGAACAACCGTCTCTACATGAGCACAACGCGGGAACATATCATAGGGGGCGACTCTTTGCACACGGTAGCCGTTTTCGGCAAGAATGGCACAGTCACGCGCAAGCGTTGCAGGGTCACAGGACACATACACGATTCGTTCGGGTGCCATGCGCACAAGGGTTTGCAGGAGTGATGCGTCACAGCCCTTGCGGGGCGGATCGACCAGCACACAATCGGGACGCAGGCTGCGGTTTTCGAGCTCCAGTGCTGCCTTTGCGGCATCTCCGCAGATGAACTCTGCATTGGTGATGTTATTGAGTTTTGCATTGACTTTGGCATCGGTAATCGCCTGCGGAACGATTTCGACACCGATGACCTTTTCAAAACGGTCTGCCATGGTAAGGCCGATAGTGCCGGTGCCGCAATACAGGTCAATGAGCAGCTCCCTTTTGCCGCCCAGGGCAAATTCGGCAGCCTTTGCATACAGGTTTTCCGCCTGCGTGCGGTTGACCTGATAAAATGCATGGGGTGAAATGCGGAACCGAAGTCCGCAGAGAATGTCTTCCATATACCCTTTGCCGTCGAGCACGGTGGTTTTCTCGCCGAGAATGACATTCGTATCTTCCGTGTTTTCGTTGAGCAGAACGCCGACAATCTTGTCATTCGTTTTCTTCAAAGCGGCAATGAGTTCTTTTTCTTTGAAAATGCGGTTGGAGTTTACCACAAGGGTGACAAGCAGCTGCCCTGTGGCTTCAGCCTTGCGGATATAGACATGACGCAAAAGCCCCTTGCCTGTTTTTTCATCGTAGGCAGGGATCTTGTATTTTTCAGCCCAACGCGAAGCCGTACGCAGAATGTCTGCAAATTCGTTCGGCTGCAAAGCACAGGAGCGACAATCAATGACACGGTGGCTGTAAGGTGCATAAAACCCCGTTTTCAGTCTGCCGTTTTCCATGGCAACGGGATACTGTGCCTTGTTGCGGTATCCCGTCACAACGGGACTTGCACAAAGCGTTTCGACCTGCACATCGAGGTGGGCAAGTCTTGTGAATGCATCCTGCACACGTTGCTGCTTGTGTCTGCATTCAGATTCGTATGTAATGTGACGGAACGAACAACCGCCGCAACGCGGAAACACGGGGCAGTTGGCATCGGTTCTGTCGGGGGATGCGGTCAGAATCCTGACGATTTTGCCGATGGCATAGGTCTTTTTGACCTTGATGATGAGAACTTTCAGCACATCACCGACCGCACCGCCTGCCACAAACACCGCCATGCCTTCATAATGGCCGACGGCACTGCCTTCGGCTGTGAAGCCTGTGATGGTCAGTTCGATTTCCTGATTCTTTTGTATGGGTAAGTTTTTTGTATTGATCATAATTTTGCAACGAGTTCCTTGATGTATTTACGGAAGGCTTCACCGATTTCGGGATGCTCAAGGGCATATTCGCAGTTTGCCTGCATGATGCCGAGCTTGTTCCCCATATCAAATCGTCTGCCTTCAAAATCGACAGCATAAAGTTTGCCGTCGTTAGCCATCTGCCCCAAGGCATCCGAAAACATGACTTCCCCTGTTTTCGGATCAACAGGCTGACGGTGGATATAGTCATATATTTCTGCAGTCAGAATATTTCTGCCAAGGATGGCATAGTTGGAATAAATTTTATCGGGTTCGGGTTTTTCTATGATGGATCTGACCTGCATGACATTCTCTTCAACAGGTGTGACCTCAAGAGAACAGTATTTCACAAGCAGATCAAGCGGCACATCATTGACCCCCGTGACACATTTGCCGTATTTTTCGTAAATCTCCGTGAGCTGCTTAACAACAGGCACTTCTGATTTGATGACATCATCACCGTACAACACCGCAAAGGGTTCGTCTTTTGTAAAGGGTTCTGCCGCAGCGATGGCATGTGCAAGACCTGCCGTTTCTTTCTGACGGATAAAAAAGACATTGACAAGATCTGCTACATCGTGTACGGCATCATACAAAGCTTTTTTACGGGGATTCTTTTTCAGATTTGCTTCCAGCTCAAAAGCATAATCAAAGTGATCCTCAATGGCTCCTTTGCCGCGATTGGTGATGATCAGCACATCCGTGATCCCGGCTGCCGCACATTCTTCAACAAGATACTGAATGGCAGGCTTGTCGACAATATTGAGCATTTCCTTGGGCACCGCTTTGGAAGCAGGCAGCACCCTTGTGCCCAGTCCTGCGGCAGGAATAACAGCCTTTGTGATTTTCATATTCACAACCCTCTTTCCTGCATCTGCCTTCAGCTCACAACTCCGAGTGTGATGAGAATGATGGGAAGATACTGCTGCAGAAGAAAGACAGCAAAGCAAAGCACAGCACCCAACACGGCACCGCCGACAGACACGCCGCCCTTCAATGACAAACGCTGCAGATATTCAGGGCTCTGACCGTGTTTTTCACGGATTTCCAGAATGTCCTTTTTTGACTTTTTAAAATAAAAGAAATTGGCAAAAATGCCCGTCAACAACGGCAGCACATAAGAATACAGTGCACTGAGGACAAAAGACCATATATTGGTCAGCTTTGCACTGTTCAGTGCAAAGGTCTCACTCTGTGCATACATATTTGCCTGCAACTCCTCTACGAGGTGCACAACATCCGTGCTGCCCTCCTGTGCTTGCTGCAAATACTGAAAATACAGATCTTTCGTGGACTGTATATATTCAACATAAGCAGGGTCCGCTGCAAATACAAAAGCGGTTGCAACACCAAGCACAAGCAGAAAAGCAAGGAAAATTGCACCGACTTTGTTGATTTTACGATAGAAAAACCAGACAGGTCCGAGCACAACGCTGCTGAACATGGCAACCGCTGAAAGCAGAAAAGCAGAAACATTCATAGAAACAATTCTCGAAAAGGTCTGCATATTCATAAAGCGGCGGATATAAGAACCCGGCTTTTTGCCGACATAAGCGGCATATTCATTGACGGAAATGTCACCGATCATCGAATGCGGATCCAGACCGCCGAAGTTCTGAAAGTCAGCATACATTTTTTCACGCTGCACTTCATCCTGCAAAGGCTCACCTGCATCAGCCGATGCATTTCTGTGAATCGGCTCATGACAGACAGAACAATACAGTTCATTTGCATAATTCTGTGCACCGCAGAACGGACATTCAATGGTTTGTTGCGGGGGCAGCTGCGGTTCAACTTCGGTTTTCGTTTCTTTCTTTTCGGGCATTTTCCACACAAAGCCCTGTTCATGCAATTCTTCATTTGCACAGCGGTTTTGTTCTTTCCAGCAATCTCTGTGGTGCGGAGAACCACAGGTCGGGCAGACAACAGCGTCATCTTCTTCCGTAAACAGTTTGCCGCAACGGACACAGGGCTGATTCAGATATCGCATTTATAATCATCCTTTCGGGAAAGTATCAATGTATCAGTATACTTATTCATTATATTATTGTACCGAAAAAGATTAAACTTTGCAATAAGTTTTGGAAATATTTATGGTTTTTGAAAAAAGATTGACAGATTGACAAAACTTTTCTATAATAGATAGTCGGAATGAATTATGAAGAGGGTTTTACCATGTGATACACCCCCGTATAAAAAGTACATTTATATTTACGAGAGGATATATACAATGCTGCAATTTGAAGAATTGAAACTTAAACTCATAGAAAATGAAAAACCACTTGCAGACCTTGCAGATGCTCTGGGAATCAAAAAAATGGAAGAAGAGATTGCCCGCCTGGAAGAACAAACCACGCAGGAATCTTTCTGGAATGATGTTGCAAACTCCAACAAGGTTTTGCAGAGAATCAGCAACCTGAAATCAAAACTCAAAAAATATACAGATCTCAAGAGCCTTTACGAAGACACCCTCGTGCTGATTGAAATGAGCGACGAAATGGAAGACGAATCCATGATCGAAGAATGCACGCTGAATGTTGACAAGGTCAAGGAAGAACTTGATGCACAGACTCTTTCCACACTTCTTTCAGGCCAATACGACAACAACAATGCAATTCTGACCTTCCATGCAGGTGCCGGCGGCACGGAAGCACAGGACTGGGCATTGATGCTGTTCAGAATGTATCACCGTTGGGGTGAACGTCACGGCTTCAAAACATCCACACTTGACTATCTTGACGGTGAAGAAGCAGGTCTTAAATCCGCTGTTGTCCTCATCGAAGGTGAAAATGCATTCGGTTACCTCAAAAGTGAAATGGGTATTCACCGTCTTGTCCGTGTTTCTCCGTTTGATTCCTCGGGACGCAGACACACCTCTTTTGCTTCTCTCGAAGTCATGCCCGAAATCGACGACACCATCGAAGTTGAAATCAGACCCGAAGACATCAAGATGGACGTTTACCGTGCAAGCGGTGCAGGCGGTCAGAAGGTCAACAAGACTTCTTCTGCTGTTCGTCTGACCCATCTTCCCACAGGTATTGTTGTTTCCTGTCAGGTTGAACGCAGCCAGTTCCAGAACCGTGACGTGGCTATGAGAATGCTCAAATCCAAGCTCATTGAAATCAAGGAACGTGAACATCTCGATAACATTGCCGATATCAAGGGTGAACAGAAAGAAATCGGTTGGGGCAGCCAGATCCGTTCTTACGTCTTTATGCCCTATACCCTTGCAAAGGACCACAGAACAGGTTTTGAAAACGGTAACATCAATGCTGTTATGGATGGCGATATTGACGGCTTCATCACAGCGTATCTGAAGATGCAGTCGCAGGAAAAACTGTCTGCAGAAAATCAATAAACGGTCTTAAAAACAAAATACATTTGCAACAATAAAGATCCACCCGCATAGCGGGTGGTTTTTCCGTTTCGGGCATAGCCCTTATAATACAGGCAACGCACACGTGCGTCTTTTATTGGCCTGCCAGCCACGCATAGGATTACTTGCTACCCGTAAACGGGTCTCTCGGAT
>JAFSEF010000128.1 GCA_017435865.1 Clostridia bacterium | reverse complement strand
TCGGCATAGTCACCTTTTTTGGCGTATCCCGGCACGGAATAAAGCCCCCAGTGAATGAAAATGCCGAATTTGGCATCCTGAAACCATTGCGGAACAGGTCTTGAATCAAGAGATTTCCAATTGCTTTCGTATTTCACAGTAAATCCTCCCATTATAAAAAATCTTTACTTAATAAATAACACATTTTGCACAGAATTACAAGATGATTTTTAAAGTTTGCTGTTGATATTGACATATTTTTTCAGACATGATAAAATAACATGGAATATGGCAAAAAGAGGTGTATTTCCTTGAAAGAACTTAATTTTTTTGTAATCACCGACACGCATTATTTTGAACATTCGCTCGGTTGTTGGGGAAAAGAATACGAAAACTTCATGGACTTTGAGCAGAAATGCTTTGCGGAAACGGCCGCCATCAATGAAGCTGCGTTTGAATATCTTGCTAACGATAAAAGAGCTGACAAAGTACTGATTGCAGGTGACCTTTCATTTAACGGTGAAAAGGAAAGCCACAAAAGCTTCGGCAAGTTGCTGAAGAAGCTGAAAAATAGCGGTAAGGATATTTATGTTGTGACTGCCGGACACGACTTCAACAAGCATCCTTTTGCTTTCAACGAAACCGGCAGAATCGAGCCCGAGGGCGTTGACTTTGATGACTTGTATGACTATTATAAGGACTATGGCTATGAGGATGCAATTGCATTCAACAAAGAACATCTGTCGTATGTTGCCGAGCTTTCCGATGATGTGCGGTTGCTTGTGCTTTGCAATGACACTGAAGACGGTAAAGGCAAAGCCTATGACGATGATTTCCTTGCATGGGTTGAAAAACAGGCAAAGAAGGCAAAAGAAGACGGCAAGATGATGATTGCAATGGAGCACTATCCCCTGCTGCCCGGTCAGCCTTTGTTCTGGCTTGTCGGTGATGCAACGCAGAAAAACGGCAAAGCTCTCGCAACCATTCTTGCTGATAATGACGTGCATCTGATTTTCACCGGACACATGCACAATCAGAGTGTGAATGTGCATACAACAGAAAACGGCAATAAAATATGGGATGTCTGCACGGGCTCTGTCATCGGCTGCCCTGCATTCATGCGCCTTGTGACCATCAAGGATGAAGCCACGGTGGAAATTGAAAGCATTCCCGTGCCTGAATTTGAATGGGACAAGGGCGGAAAAACAGGCAAACAGTATATGCAGGATCAGTTTGAACGCATGATCCGCACCATGCTGACGGGTATGGTTAATGATCCGCAACGCATTATGAGAAAGGTGCGTATGGGTGACAGCAAGGCCATTGAAAAGGTGGTTACCATTCTCGGAAAGGCCGTCAACGGGTGGTCAGTCGGCAAGGTTGCAAAAATGCTTTTCATCAAAGTGGATGACAGTGTCAAGGATATTCCCTTTGCTGAACTTGCAATTGAATTGGTTCGCAGTATTTTTGAAGGGGATCAACCTTTTGTAGAAGGAATCCCCAAAGGAGATGCAATTTTAGGACTGTTCAAAAGATTGCGACCGATACTCAACAGGATCAATCTCAAAACCACATGGGGAGAAAAAGCTGATCTTTTTGAAATCCTGAAGCACACAGCCGGTAATTACGGAATATCAGATAACAACTGTACGCTTTCTCTCAAATAACCTTTCATAAATAAATGAGCTGAGCACATCATTTGTACTCAGCTCATTTTTATTGATCATTTAACAGTTTATTTGCCGATGCACTGCAACAAACCGTGCAAAGCATCTGCTGCAGCATTGAATGCATCACGATTTGTCGGATAAGTAAAGCGTTCGCTGACAGATGCTTCACCGCCGTCAGGTTCAAGATCCTTCAGCCCATCAAAAACTTTAAGATGCGGCTCAAGTGTCAGGAAACGATTGCCTTCCTGCTGCGAAAACAAAGCAAGAAGCTGCTGCAGACAGGCATCACCCTTGCCGGGGGGAACAACAAAGCCGTCTTCATACCGACAATCTTTTATGTGCATATACTCAATATAATCTTTCAGAAGCTCATAAGCAGGAAGAATCTGCACACCGCATTGAACGAAATTAGCAGGATCAAAGACCCCTTTGATTTTTCCGTTCAATGTCTTCAGAATGTCAAGACATCTGATTTCGTTATCACCGTATATTCCCTTTTCATTTTCATGACAGCACCAAATACCGCTTTTCAGAGAATAATCACAAAATTGTTCAAGCCGTGCAAACACTTCGTCTCTGTAATCATCCGGATTCTGCTCCTGTGTAAAATAAAAACTGAACATACGGATATTGTTTGTTCCGAGTATGCAGGCATTTTCAACACCTCTTTTGAACTTTTCAAAATGCGGTGCAAAATCATCCTCAATATTGATTTTACCAAACGGAGAACCCAATGCGGAAACACCGATTCCGTTATAATCAAGAATCATCTTCATTTCACGACAATCAGCTTCCGTATAATCGGAAATATTTCCGTAATCAAGACCACGTGGTTCAATATGAGACAGATTATTTTCTTTCAATGCCCGGATCTGTGAAAGTAATCCGCCACCTGCTTCATCCGCAAATGCGGAGAGAATAAACTCTGCCATGTCTGATCCTCTCTTACTTCAGAAGTGATTTATACAAACGGATATACTCATTTGCAGAACGTTTCCAACTGTAATCGCATTCCATTGCACGCTTGCGAAGAATAGCCCAGCCTTCAGCATCAGCATAACCACCGATTGCACGACGTATACAGTGCAGCATATCGTGTGCATTGTAATTTGCAAACGTAAAGCCATTGCCTTCACCAAGACCACTGTCAAAGACGGAATCTTTCAATCCGCCGGTTTCGCGGACGATCGGAATGGAACCGTAACGAAGTGCAATCATCTGTGAAAGGCCGCAAGGTTCACTCTTGGACGGCATAAGGAAGATATCCGTACCTGCATAAATGCGTTTTGCAAGAGACGGAATAAAGCCGCAACGGAAAGCAAGTTTTTCAGGATAACGTGATGCCATTTCTGCCATAAAGCTTTCATATTCCCAGTCACCCGAACCGAGCACCGTAAACTGCACATCTTCCGTGCAAAGAATTTCTTCAAGTACAGCTTTGACAAGGTCGAATCCTTTGTGCGAAACAAGTCGGCTGACAACGCCGATCACCGGTACATCTTTGCGTTCAGGCAAGCCCATTTCTCTTTGCAGAGCAATCTTATTTGCACTCTTTTTATCTGCAGTTTCAGAATTATAATTCACTGCAATATCCGTATCATTTTCCGGATCATACATGTCATAGCTGATACCGTTGAGAATGCCATGCAGCTTCCATTCACGCATAAGCAAAATCGTGTCAAGTCCATGGGAATACCAGGGATCAAGAATTTCTTTTGCATACGAAGGGCTGACGGTTGTGACAGCATTGGCACACTCAATGCCACCCTTCATGAAGTTGATGCAATCGTCATATTCAAGAAGCGGCACAGCCTCATTGGGGATGCCGACAACATCGTTGGTAATTTCTTTACCGTATTTGCCTTGATACTGAATATTGTGAATGGTATATATTGTCTTAATATTTTCCCATCCGCTTCTGTTTGCATAGAACTCAGAATAATATACGGGAATCAAAGCCGTCTGCCAGTCATTACAATGAATGATGTCAGGTTTAAAATCGATATAAGGAATAATTTCAAGAACGGCTCTTGAGAAAAACGCAAAACGTTCTGCATCATCATAATGCCCGTAGATGCCGTCACGCTTGAAATAATACTGATTGTCAATGAAATAATAAATAACGCCGTCAACTTTGCTTTCAAACACGCCGCAATACTGTCTTCTCCAGGCTACAGGGACTGTAATGTGCGTGATAAATGTCATATTATCACGGAATTTTGCAGGAATGCCTTCATAGAGAGGAAGCACGACGCGACAGCCGATCAGTCTTTTACGCAGTGCAACAGGCAAAGAGCCTGCTACGTCGGCAAGACCGCCACTTGCAATAAACGGACGAGCTTCACTCGCGACATACAAAACTTTCATTATTATAACCTCCGTTTATACTCTGATTCCTTTGGCGAGATATACAGGGTATGTATCAGCACCTGAAAGTGTTCTGCCGGAACGGATGGTAACATCTTTATCCAGAATGCAACAATCGAGATTTGCACCATCTGCAACAAAGCCATTGGGCATGATGATACAATTCTTGACAACAGCATCCTTGGCAATGCGGCAATTATGAAAGATAACAGAATTTTCGACTTGACCGTCAATGACACAACCGTCTGCAATCAGAGAGTTTTTGACATCGCTGCCGAGACCGTAAACTACGGGCATATCATCATAAACCTTAGTATAAATCGGACGGGATGCAGCAAAAAGAGATTTTTGATTTGCAGGCTCAAGAAGAGCGAAACTTGCATCAAAGTAAGTCTGAATGGAATCAATAATCGGACAGAATTCATTGCATTCGTAACCAAAAACACGAAGATTGGAAACATTCTTCAGCAATACATCACGTTCAAACGAAGCTGCACCGGATGCAGTGGCTTCGCGAAGCAAAGATTCAAGAAGCGACTTACGCATAACAGTAATGTTGACAGCACAATTTGCTTCGCCTTCACCGTTGCTGACAATGCTCATTTCGCAGACTCTGCCATCACTGATCTTATCAATAATAAGACGGTTCGGCAGCTTCGGGACAACACCGTGACGATAAACCATTGTGATATCTGCATTCTTTTCTTTATGGAATCTGAATACATCTTTCAGATCGATATTCATAACTGCGTTGCAGTCAGACATAACAACATATTCCTCGTCAGACATCTGCAAAAACTGTTCATTATTCTGCAATGCACCGAGACGACCGGTGTTGTAACGTTCAAGTTCCTGTGCGGTAAACGGAGGCAGGAAGAACAAACCGTCATGCTTACGTGCAAGATCCCACGGCTTGCCGTTTCCGAGATGGTCCATGAGAGACTGATAGTTATTGCTTGTAATAACCCCGACTTTATCAATACCGGCATTCACCATATTCGAAAGTGTAAAGTCAATCAATCTGTAGCCGCCGCCAAAAGGCACGGAACCCATCGCACGCGGTGCAGTCATTCCGGCCAGAACATTATCATACGCATTTGCAAAAATGATACCAAGAATATTATTAGCTCTCATTTTGCGTCACCTCCCTTAACATCTTCTGCAATCATTGCCTTAGCGGCAACAGTTGCATTTTCACCGATATTGACATTTGCACCGATAACGGTAACACCCCAGTTTGCAAGATCAGCAATTTTTTCGGGGTCTTCACCCACGACGGCACCGCTTTCAATAACAGCATCTTCTGCAATCATGGCATACTGTACGGTAGCACCTTTCTTGATGGTTGCACCGGGCATAACGATTGAATAGCGGACATTAGCTCCCTCTTCAACAGTAACATTTGAAAATACAACCGAATAATCGATATTGCCTTCTACAAAGCATCCGCCCGAAATCAGAGAATTCTGTACGGTTGCATCTGCAGACACAAAATGCGGAGGCAATGCAGAGTTCTTTGCATAAATACGCCACGAGGGATCTGTCAGATCAATATTGACATTCGGATTCAAAAGGTCAAGGTTAGCTTCCCAAAGGCTGTCTATGGTACCGACATCCTTCCAATAACCGTCAAACTGGTAAGCAAACATTCTCTCGCCTGCATTGTGCATGGCAGGAATAACATCCTTACCGAAGTCATTGCTTGAACCTTCTTTTTCCTCATCCGCAATCAGGTAAGCACGAAGCTTCTTCCATGTGAACATATAAACACCCATGGATGCCTTGTTGCTGCGGGGATTCTTCGGTTTTTCTTCAAATTCTGTGATCACACCTTCGTCATTGACAAGCATAAGACCAAAACGGGAAGCTTCTTCCCACGGCACTTCCATCATTGCGATGGTGCAATCCGCATTCTTTTCCTTATGGAAAGCAAGCATTTCGGAATAATCCATCTTATAAATATGGTCACCTGACAAAACAGCTACATATTCAGGATCATAGCGATCTATAAAATTGATATTCTGATAAATGGCATTTGCGGTACCTTTGTACCATTCGCTGCCTTTGATCTGCTGATAAGGAGACAGAATATGTACACCGCCGTCAAGTCTGTCAAGATCCCAGGGCTGACCGTTGCCGATGTATTCATTCAATGCCAGAGGCTGATACTGCGTAAGAACACCAACAGTATCAATGCCGGAGTTTACACAGTTAGAAAGAGGAAAGTCAATGATTCTGTATTTTCCTCCGTACGGAACTGCAGGTTTTGCAATGTTGTGAGTAAGAATGCCGAGACGAGATCCCTGGCCACCGGCAAGCAACATTGCGATACATTCTTTTCTTTTGCTCATTTTAATCATCCTTCCTGCGACGCATTTTTCTTATTTTGATTCGCTTTTTTCTTATTATATTTCAGATAGACCACCGACATCGGAGGCAAATTCATACTGAACGAATAAGGATACCCATGCATCGGTTCCTCTTTGATTGTCAATCTTTTTCCGATTTCGAGACCACTACCGCCAAACTCACTTTTGTCCGAATTAAACACAGGGGTCAGCGTTCCGGCATCGGGCAAACCGATGGAATAGTGATCACGTTGCACGGGCGTAAAATTACATACAACGACAAGCTGATTTCCCTTTTCATCCTTTCTGAGGAATGAAATACAGGAATTGTCATTATCATCACTGACAAGCCACGAAAAACCTTCCCATGAATAATCAATCTGCCACAATGCAGGTGTGTTCTTATATGTGTGATTGAGTTCCTTTACATAATTATGAAGCTGCTGATGCTTTTCATAACCGAGAAGAAGCCAGTCAAGTTGTTTTTTCTCGTTCCATTCGATAAACTGACCGAATTCCTGTCCCATGAACATCAGCTTCTTACCGGGATGTGCATACATGTAACCGAGGAATGCACGCATACCGGCAAATTTCTGTTCGTAATCACCCGGCATTTTATCGAGCAATGATTTTTTACCATGCACTACTTCATCATGGGAAATCGGTAAGACGAAGTTTTCGGAGAATGCATAGAAGAAAGAAAAAGTGATCAGATCATGATTGAACTTTCTGAAATAACCATCCAACGCAAAGTAGCGGAGAATATCGTTCATCCAGCCCATATTCCACTTGAAATTGAATCCGAGTCCGCCGATATTGACAGGTTTGGATACAAGCGGCCATGCAGTGCTTTCTTCTGCAATCATCAGCACATCAGGATATTCCCTGAACACAGATTCATTCAGAAAACGGATGAAAGAAACAGCTTCCAGATTTTCATTACCGCCATTGACATTCGGAACCCATTGACCGTGTTCTCTTCCGTAATCGAGATACAACATAGAAGCCACTGCATCCACACGAAGACCGTCTATGTGATATTTATCGAGCCAGAACATTGCAGAGGATGCAAGAAAACTGCGGACTTCGTTTCTGCCGTAATCAAACACCCTTGTTCCCCATTGAAGATGTTCACCTTTTCTGGGATCTGAATACTCATAGCAGCAAGTACCGTCAAATTCATACAAACCGTGAGCATCTTTCGGAAAATGGGCAGGTACCCAATCCAGAATGACACCGATTCCGGCAGCATGACAACGATCCACAAAATACATCAGATCGTGTGGTGTACCGTAGCGGGAAGTTGCAGCAAAATAACCGGTTACCTGATAGCCCCAACTGCCGTCAAACGGATGTTCCATAAGGGGCATCAGCTCAATATGCGTATATCCCATTTCAACGAGATACGGTACAAGTTCATCCGCAAGAGCACGATAAGAATAGAAATTATCATCATCGTACTTTTTCCAGGATCCGGCATGCATTTCATATATATTGACAGGAGAATCATAAATGCGATGCTTTGACTTTTCTGTCATATATGCAGCATCCTGCCAGACATAGCCGTCCAATTCATAATACTTGGTAGCATTATCGGGCCGTGTTTCGCAATGAAAACCATAAGGGTCTGTTTTAAGTTTTTTCTCACCTTTTGCAGTAAAAATGCAATACTTATAAGTGTCAAAAACTTTGACATCCGCACTACGGGCTTCCCATATGCCGTTATTGCTGATCCGATGCATAGGCAATGCGGCATCATTCCAATCATTGAATGATCCGACAACACTCACACCTGCTGCATTCGGAGCCCATACCCTGAAAACAACATCGTCTCCTTCGCGATGAGAACCGAGAAATTCATAAGCACGGCAATTGTTCCCCTGATGGAACAAATATACAGGAACATCCAGGTTCACACCGGCAGTGTTTGCATTATTTTTTGCAGGATTTATTTGCAAAGCAATCACCCCCATCACACATTGTAACAGGAAATCAAGAATATTTCAAGAGTTTTTTGACTATTTTGTTAGAAGCACTGTTACAAAATTTGTTCTGTTTTTATACAAATTGACGAATGTTTCAATTAAAAAATAAGACCGCAGCCGGAGCTACGGTCAAAAATATGTACTTATTGTTCCAATTTATTGAGAAACGCTTTGGTTCTTTCCATTTTAGGATTACCCAAAACTTCGTCAGGACTTCCCTGTTCTACAATGATTCCGCCATCAATAAAAATCAGATGGTCCGAAACAAGTCTTGCAAAATTCATTTCATGTGTAACAATGCCCATTGTCATATCTTCTTCAGCCAACTGACGGATGACACGCAACACTTCAGCAGTCAGCTCGGGATCCAGAGCGGAGGTCGGTTCGTCAAAAAACAGGATTTCCGGTTTCAGTGCAAGTGCTCTGGCAATGGCAACACGCTGTTGTTGACCACCGGACAATTGATAAGGATATGCATCCGCTTTTTCACGAAGCCCCATTTTGTCCAGCAAAACTTCGGCTTCAGCCATCACTTCATCTTTATTCCGCTTCTGTACACGCAAAGGTGCATCCGTAATATTTTTCAGAACCGAAAAATGCGGAAAGAGATTAAAATTCTGAAATACAAGTCCGAAACAGTTCTTGATTTCTTTCATCTGTTTGCCTTTGGCATAAACAACTTTACCGTTATCATCTGTCCATGCGGCTTGTTTGTCACCGTAAGCAATAGATCCCCCGTTGATCGTTTCAAGCATGGCAGCACAACGTAACAATGTAGACTTACCGCCACCGGACGGCCCAATGATCGATAAAACATCACCTTGTTTTATGGAAACAGAAATATCCTTGATAACTTCGAGATCGCCGAAGGATTTCTGTATGTTTTTCATTGTAAGAATGTCGTTCATACGTAACCTCCTCAGCGATAATAAGACATTTTCTTTTCCACGCGTTCCATTATGAATGCAACAACATAGTTAAAAATAAAATAGAACACACCGGCAATTACAAAAGGCATCAAAGTGGACTGTGAAGAAGCAATTTTCTTGGCAAGTGTAAACATTTCTGCATAGGAGATTGCAAATGCAAGAGACGTGTCTTTGACAAGTGTAATCATTTCATTTGTAATAGAAGGCAAAATGCGTTTTACAACCTGCGGAAGAATGATACGTACAAAGGTATGAACTTTAGAATACCCCATGATCTCTGCTGCTTCATACTGTCCTACCGGCATAGATTCAATACCACCGCGGTAGATTTCCGCAAAATATGCAGCATAATTCAACACAAAGCCGATGATAACAGCAACAAATCTGTAATCAGAGCCGGTCTGAATATGTAACAAATAATGCGGTCCGAAAAAGACAACCATCAATTGCAACATCAGCGGTGTGCCGCGCATAACAGAAATATAAAACTTGACAACAAGCTGCAAAGGCTTGAATTTTGACATTCTGCCGAATGCAACAAGAAGTCCCAACGGCAACGAACCGATGAGCGTCAATGAAAAGATTGCAACAGATTTAAGAAATCCTTCTGCAAGCATTGTTACCATGGTTTGCAGTTCCATAGCGTCCTCCTAAAAAGAAAGGGCGGAATCTTCGGATCCCACCCCGATAAACAGAAAGTTAAAATCAGTCAGCAAGAAGTACAAGGCTGTCGGTTACAAGACCTTTTTCTTCGTAAGCTGCAGCGATTTCTGCCATGGTGCCGTCAGCAGCAATAGCTTCAACCTGTTCCCAAACGGTAGCAGCAAGTTCAGTGTTGCCAAGAAGGAAACCGATAGCATACTGTTCGGAAGAAACAGCTTCATCAAGGATAACATAAGTGCCTTCTTCCTGAGCTGCAAGATTGTAAAGAGCTACACCGTAGTCAACAGCGATTGCATCAGCAGTGCCCATGCCGAGTTCCATGAAAGCATTGTTGTAATCTGCAGTTTCAATCAGTTCACCGAAAGAAGCAAGCAGTTCAGCATTTTTTTCTGCATTCAGAGCATCAAGTGCGGAAGAAGCAGCCTGGGTGATAACATTCTTACCTTCGAGATCAGCAAGAGTTTCGATACCGTCGTCAGCTCTTACAACCATAACGATGGAATTGTCATAGTAAGCATCAGTCCAGGTATAAAGATCTTCACGGCCATTCTTTGTGAAACCGTTCCAGATGCAATCGATGGTGCCGTTTGCAAGTTCAGCATCTTTTGAACCCCAATCGATGGGCTGTGCAATAAATTCCCAATCAAGACGTTCACAAACTTCCTTAGCAACAGCAAGGTCAAATCCGTCGTAAGAACCGTCATCGGCAATGAATCCGAAGGGCGGGAACTCTGCATCAAAACCTACTGTAAAAGTAACTTTGTCAGCATCAGTAGCTTCTTCAGCAGATACATCTTCAGCTGCATTACCGTCGGTAAGAGCATCGGAAGCGTTGGTAGGATCTTCAGAGGTGTCTGTACATGCAGCAAAAGCAAGCACCATAATCAGAGACATAAGAATTGCGATAAACTTTTTCATTATAAAATTCCTCCTATGAATTAATCACAATATCGCTTTAGTATGTTATCACAGAAAACACTCAAACGCAAGCATTTTCTTCCTTTTTGTAACTTTGCACAAATTAGCAAGACAAATCAGTGATAATATTATACCTGTTGCACATTTTTATCATCAAATGCAACAGGTATAAAGATTATTCAGATGTATTCTGCGGCATCAAACCGGATGCAAATTGCAAAAGTCCGCTCATACCGGAATACTGTGTAAAGTCAGAAGGAACTGCTGCCATTTCTGCAGGAACATCAGCAGTAAGGATATCAACAGACAATACGTTTGCAAGAGTTTTGTCGGCATTATATGATTCGACAAAACGCACATTGCCATTTTCATCAAGGTAGAAAACCTCGGATTTGCCGCTGTCAAAGCAATACGTGCACGCAATCAATTCCTGATCGCGGAATGTTACTTTTTCTATTTTATCAGCAGGAACATCTCCGAAAACAATTCCGTCAATATTGGCAACAGAATCAAAAGTATCTGTATTCATACCCAACAAACGCAAAACAGTTTTATTCAATTCAATATATGCTTTGCCTGCGGGATGAATCAAATATACAGTTCCATCACCTGTACGAAGAAAACCGACTTCAGCACCGTCAATATCACTCGTCATATAAATGGAATTTGCATTCGTTATAGCAAGATCAGTCTTTTTCACCTCACCATCCTGCTCAAGAAAACCTGAAACATAGTATTCACCGGAATGATACGCTGCAATCTGAGAAAAAAATGACGCAGGATATTCAAGTGAATTATCAGTATGATTGACATCTGTAACAGTCTGTACATTCTCTTGTGTAGGCGCAACTGCCACATAGTCATTTCCGGTCGGCTTTGTACCAAAAGAATCAATATATATATTGGACACTCCGGGGGCCGTTGCTGCAGGTTCATTCGGGACAATCGGCTTGTTTTGAGATTTATCATAGAAATGCAGAATAACCGATGAAACGAGCACAATTACAATCACAGTTACAACAGAGCAGATTACTTTTTTAATCTGCGGATTACGAGTCCATGAGACTTCTGTTTCCGCAACCGTTTCTTTAACAGATCTTGGTGCTTGTCGATCATATCGCAAAACATCAAGAGCTGATTTCAATTCAGAAACAGATGCATATCTTGCCTTGGCTTTATAAGCACTTGCCTTGAGAATAACTCCGGTCAAAGCTCCTTTGGAGTGATACGGAGGTGGCAACGGAACACCTGCGTGTCTGCTCTGTACCGCATCTGCAATCTCGTCTTCCGTATAATCAGAATATCCACGGGGCAGCAACGGCACACAAAAATCATTCAGCACTGTGTACATGATAATTCCGACAGAACAAACATCACCGTTATATACGGCTGTCTCACCACGGTGTTCTTCAGGTGACTGAAATCTGTTATCAAGATCACTGCCGAAACTACCGAGCAGATAATGTCCGTCTGCAGCAACAAAAATGTTATCAATTGTCAGCAATCGCAGTGGCAGATTGTTGTCTTTGATATGAAGAATTGCATCGCACAAAAAACTGCCGAGACGTACGGTATCTTCAACAGATAAATTGCGGTTATATTTACCGTTATCCAAAGGCTTTACTTCCTGTGTGAGTACATATACAGTGTGCAACATTCCGTCTTCTGTTGACTCAACCGAAACATCATCAGCGGTCAACAAAGATGCACAAGCAGTTTCAGCATCAGATCTGAGCAGGCTCTCTGCAAAATCATCGGCTGCTTGTCTGAAGAATGCACCTGCTTGTTCCTGCGACATTCCGTTTTCGCACAACACAAATAAATCCTCCTGCGATGCAGGAAAATCAACGACCCACAAAGAAGCTCTTTGCGTACTGTCTTCGACAGAGGTCAGAGAATACAGTGAATAACCTCCGGTAGCATATTCTTTTTCCTGAATGAGCCATGTTCCGAAAACATGATCTCCTTGCATAATCGTTGCCGTACAGGACACTCCTTTGCAAACGGGTATTTTGCATATTTTACATCAAATCAATAACATTGTCAATTCTTTTACTGAAACATGAATAAGTTTAAATAAGTTGTTTTAAATTGACTTAAAAATCAAGTGTAGCTTGTTGCAATACTTCACCATCATTTGTATTGAATGTAATTTTTGCACCATCAGGATTTAAAGTAATTGCAGCACCACAGTATTTTGACAATTCATCCCCATCACCTTTAAGCGGCCAACCTGCAATAACAGCAGGACAAGGCATCCCCTGTTGATCCATATCATCACCGGGATAACTCATTCTTGCACAATGCTGATGACCAAACAGCAACAATTGCGGCTTGATATGATCCCTCATAAGCCGTGTCCATGCTGCATACAATTCCTGCTCTATGTCAAAGGGTGGTTTGTAGATTCTTGTAAACGGAATATGACAGATAACGATTCTGTTTTTGATTCCGTCTGCTGCGTATTCTGTTTCACTGTTTTTTATTACATCATATATAAATTGTGTTTCCTGCAGTCTGAAATTATGAAAACAAACTGTATTCCCGTATTCGGCATTTGTATCTCTCTTATCCTCGCCGCAATCAAGAACCATACCCCACAAGGAACCGAGTCTGAATGTGTAATAAGTTTTTCCGTTACAGGTAGGAGTATAACGGCAGAATTCTTCTGCATAAATACCGCGTGTATCATGGTTACCGCGTGCAAATACCACAGGACATGTTCCATTCGTTATCCCAGCTGCAATGCGGTATACAGAATAGAAATTCTCAACACTTCCGCTGTGATTCGGGATATCGCCATTGAGAACAAGCAGGTCAATATCTTCTCCGAAGAAACGTCCGGCTTCAATAGGTTCTTTTTCAAGATTGTGTGCATCAGACAAAAGATAAATATTGATATTTTCACTCATTACAGGTCTGAATGGCACAGTAAAACTCTGTTCATCTTCACTGACAGGAAAATAAGGTTTACGGTCTGTCATAATGCGATAAATGATAGTATATTCCCTTGCTTCGTCAAGCACGTTCATGGGTATGTGAATTCTGTGTATATTGATATTAGAGCGAAGGATACCGTTAGAGTCATCATAGTATAAACAATCTCCGACCTTTGCCCAAACCACAGCCGCTTTTGTAAAAGGAATAATAATCTGATATTCATTACCGATGGCAAAAACAGTAGGCAAACAATCAATACAATCATGAATCATAAAAAACCACTCCTTATCAAATATAACTTTGTTATAGCAGATTTTTAAAACATCGTCAATAAAATATACTTGTAAATCATACTGATATGTGATATTTTTTATGTGGAGGTATACACAATATGAAATGGTTAATTGCATCGGATATACACGGATCTGCTTATTATTGCGAAAAACTTCTGTCAAGATACGAAAAAGAAAAAGCAGACAGAATATTGCTGTTGGGGGACATTCTTTATCACGGTCCCCGCAATGATCTGCCGAAAGACTATAATCCGAAAAAAGTTATCGACTTACTCAATAGCATAAAAAATAATATCCTGTGTGTCAGAGGTAATTGTGACACAGAAGTTGATCAGATGGTTCTTGCATTTCCGATTCTTGCAGACTATTGTCTTCTGCAAGCAGGTGAAAGACTGATTTTTGCAACGCATGGGCACAAATACAATCTGCAACAACTGCCCGCCCTGAAAGCTGGTGACATTCTGCTGCATGGTCACACTCATGTGCCGGCTTGTGAATGCAAAAACGGAATCACATACATCAATCCCGGTTCCGCATCCATTCCGAAAGAGAATTCAGCACACGGATATATGATTCTTGAAGACGGAGTATTCACATGGAAGGACATGGACGGTAACACAATTCAGTCTTACAATGCAAACTGACAATGTATTAAATTCATGCTTGATTTTTTATATTTATGTGGTATAATAAGTTTCACGTAAACACGATGAACGGGAGAGTAACCATATCGCAGGACTGCAGAGAGAAACGCCTAAGGCTGCAAGCGTTTTGTCCTTGAATTTGGCGAAGTTCACCCGGGAGTGGTGCACTGAAATAACAGTAGGTGTTAACGGCTGACCCCCGTTACAGGGTTCAGGAGTGTTGAATGAAAATTAATTGTTTCGTTCAAAAATCTGGGTGGTACCGCGAAGTCACGCTTCGTCCCGGTTGTGGACGGAGCTTATTTTTTTAGGAGGAATAAAGAATGATTGCAAAAACACAGCAACTGAAAGCCGCATTTGATGAAAAACTTGCTGCAATTCAGTCCTCTGCCGACATTGAAACAATGCGAATTGAGTTCATGGGCAAAAAAGGACAGGTTGCCTCATTAATGACCGAACTGAAGAATGTTCCCAATGAACAAAAGAAAGAAGTCGGCCAGCTCATCAATGAACTCAAACAGTACATTGAATCTTCCATGCAGGCTAAACTTGCCGAAATGAAGAAAGCTGAAGAAGAAGCTCTGATCAACGCGACCGAAAGCTATGACGAATCTCTTCCCATGAGTGCAGAAGAAGGTTCGTATCATCCCATCACACTTGTACAGCGTGAATTGGAAGACATCTTCACAAGCATGGGATTCCATATTGAAGACTATTCTGAAATTACAGATGACTTCAACTGCTTCGAAGCTCTCAACATTCCGAAGCATCATCCTGCACGTGATATGCAGGACACCTATTACCTGAGCAGCGGTCAGCTCCTTAAAACGCACACAAGTGCTGCACAGAATACGATTATGAAAAAGTACGGAGCACCCGTTCGTGCTATTTTCCCCGGCCGTTGCTTCCGTAATGAAAAAATTGACGCCTGCCATGAAAACACGTTCTTCCAGATGGAAGGTCTTATGATTGACGAAGGCATTTCCATTTCCAATCTGATCTACTTCATGAAGACCATGCTTTCGGAAGTGTTCAAACGTGACATCAAGGTCAGACTCCGTCCCGGCTTCTTCCCCTTTGTTGAACCCGGTTTCGAACTTGACATCCAGTGTCTGATCTGTAACGGCGACGGCTGTCCGTCCTGCAAAAACAGCGGTTGGCTTGAACTTTGCCCCTGCGGTATGATTCATCCCAATGTGCTGAAATACGGCGGCATTAACACTGAAAAGTACACAGGTTTTGCTTTCGGTCTCGGTCTTACAAGACTTGCCATGATGAAATACGGCATCAAAGATATTCGTGTTTTCAATGAGGGCAATCTGAAAGCTCTTTCTCAGTTCAACGATAAATAAGGAGGAGTGCAGACATGTTTGTATCTATGAATTGGATCAGAGATTATGTCAATCTCGATGGTCTTGATATTGAAAACCTCATTCACCGCTTCACACTTGCTACGGCAGAAGTGGAAGATATCATTTACAAAGGCAGCGAACTGAAAGATGTCGTTGTCGGTGAAATTCTTTCTATTGAAAATCACCCGGATTCCAAAAAACTGCATCTTCTCAAAGTGGACGGCGGCGACAGAATCTATGATGTCGTGTGCGGTGCTCCGAACGTAGCACTCAACATCAAAGTACCGTTTGTTAAAGCCGGCGGCAGTGTACCCGGTATGGAAATCAAAAAATGCAAGGTAGCAGGTTTTGAGTCTGAAGGTATGTGCTGTGCAGAAAATGAAATCGGCATCAGCGATGATCATTCAGGTCTTATGATTCTCAACACCGATGCACCGAACGGTACCAATATCAAAGATATTCTTCCTATCGATGATATTATTTTTGAAGTTGATAACAAGTCGCTCACAAACCGTCCTGACCTGTGGGGTCATTACGGCATTGCACGTGAATTTGCTGCACTGACAGACAGAGAACTCAAGCCGCTTTCACTTGGTGACATTTCCTGTGACACGGATTTTGCTGTACCTGTAACGGTTTGCCGCGAAGATCTTGTTTATCGTTATTCCTGCATCCGAATGGATAACATCACAAGAAATCTGAGCCCCGATGCTATCCGCATCAGACTTTATTACTGCGGTATGCGTTCAATCAATCTTCTTGCTGACATCACAAATTATGTTATGCTCGAAATCGGTCAACCTACTCACGCTTTTGATGCAAACAAAATTGATCATATCCGCATCGATACTCCGAAAGCAGAATACAAGTTCAAAACACTTGACGATGCAGAGCGTGAAATTGACACAAACACGCTGATGATATATAACAATGATACTCCCGTAGCTGTTGCCGGCATCATGGGCGGTCTTGATTCCGAAATCATCGACAATACAACAAGTGTTGTTCTTGAATCTGCAAACTTTGACGGAGTTTGTGTCAGAAAATCATCCTCCAGACTTGGACTGCGTACTGATGCCAGTGCAAGATACGAGAAAATGCTGGATCCCGAACTGACTCTCACTGCCATCGGCAGATTTGTTCAGCTTGTCAAAGAATGCGATCCCGAAGCTGTTGTATCTTCACAGCTTACAGATGTATATGTACGCAAGTATGATACAATCACGATCTCTTTTGACAAAGCTTATGTCGACCGCTACACCGGCATTGACATTTCCAATGAACGCATTTTTGACACTCTTGTTTCACTTGGTTTCGGCGTAAAACGTGAGAACGACAACTTCACTGTTACTGTGCCGTCCTGGAGAGCAACCAAAGACGTTACACTCAAAGCAGATATCATTGAAGAGATCACCCGTATTTACGGTTATGACAACTTTGAAATCACAACCACATCCAGTAACCTCTTCCCTGTCCGGAAAGCCGTTTCCAAAACAGAAGACAATGTGATCAAGGACATTCTTGTCAAAAAATTTGCCGCACATGAAGTTCATTCTTACATCTGGTGCGACGGTATCAAATATAAAAAACTCGGCATTGAAATTGAAGACAATGTCCGCATTCTGAATATTGCATCACCGGAAAACAGCGTGATCCGCAATTCAATGCTGCCGACCATGCTCAGTTTCACTTATGAAAACAAGGGATATTCTGATTCCTTTACTCTCTTTGAAATAGGCAGAGTCGTTGACGGTACGAAAGAAAACGGTTATTGCAACGAAGTCCGCAGACTCGGTCTTGTTTCGTATGACAAACTTGCAGGTGAAAAGGCAACTTATTTCAAATGCGTTGCAATGGTTCGCAAGATCTTTGATGATATCAAACATACGCAGATCACATTTGAAAAAATTGCACCTGAACACAACTGGCAGCATCCGAGAAACACTTCCGCAATTCTGTGCAACGGTATCCGCTGCGGTGTGATCTGCACGCTGCATCCGACAAACGCTGCAAAGCTTGACAAAAAAGGGTATGCAGTTTGTGTTGAGCTCGATCTTGAAGCATTTAACAATATAGCTCCGGCTGCAGTCAGCTTCTCTGCTCCCTCCCCGTACCCCGGCATTGATTATGACCTTTCGCTTGTTCTCAGCGATAACAAACGTTTCTCTGAAATTGCAAAAGCATGGGAAACCCTGTCAATTGCAGAACTTAAAAATGTATCTCTTGTTGACACATATGAAACAGAAGGACTTAAGAGCATCACTGTCAGACTCAGCTTCTCTTCAAGCGAACACACGCTTGTGATGGATGAGATTCAGGCAAACATTGATACCATATTGAACAACCTGAAAGATATGGGCATCACGCTGAGAGCATAAACTCCGACATATCAAAAAGCTGCAAACCCCGAAAGGAGTCTGCAGCTTCTTTTTTATGATAGCTTGAACCACACAAGCATATCACAATCTGATCTGTTGGCAAAGGCATAGTACGGAATAAATCGGACATCGACAGGTTTCGTCTGCACAGCATCTGCCGGAACATACAGTGCAGAGGAATCGCATTGCGTCCGCAATCCCTGTGCATCGATTACGTTTGCACCAAAGAATTCATCATAGTGTACAGTGAATGTTGTATTACGCAGAACCGCAATATCTCTCAGATTGCTGCCGTTGTCATCTTCCTCAAGACAATACACAATCGGCCCTGCCTGTAATGCATAACGTCCGTTGTTTGCAAACACAAGCGGATTTGAAGCATAGATACGAGGTGAAATATCCATATCCATTTCGAGCTCAAAAGTATCGTTATCCACTGCAAATACCGCATACCCGTTTTCAACAGTGTATTGCTTGTTAAAACGAACATCAGCACACCAACCCGGTATACGGACACAGAAATGCTTATTCAGTAAACCGCAAACACTGAACTTCACTTTGCCGTCGTGCGGATATTCAGTGACTTGATTGATTGTCACATTTGCACCGCAATAATCAAAAGCAGCACAGCTTTCGGCAAACTGATGAACATATACACCATTGTCACCTGTCGAATACATATAATCACCGAATGCAGCAATAAAACGAGTAACATTGGGAGGACAACAGGAACAACCGAACACTTCCTGTCTGCGTGTAATCGGCAAGCGTTCTCCCGAACGATGAATAGACTTATGCCGATCGTGTTCAGCATGAAGAATTTCAAGCGGATTCTCATAGAAAAATGCTTTTCCGTCAAGAGAAAGTCCCGACAAAAAGCCGTTGTAATATACTTTTTCGACAATATCTGCATACTTTGCATTCATGTCAATATCTTTCATACGATTGGCGAACATAGCAAGGCTGATGGCGGCACACGTTTCTGCATATGCAGTGTTATTCTGCAAATCGTAGTCAACAGTAAAAGCTTCACCTTCGTGTGAGGAACCGATCCCGCCTGTAATATACATTCTTCTTTGTACAATATTGTCAAACAAAGCCTTGCAAGCTGTCAGCAGTTCTTCATCATCCGTTTCTTTTGCAAGATCAGCCATGCCACTATATAAATAACAGGCTCTGACAGAATGACCTTCAGCCGTACGCTGTTCACGGACAGGCAGATGACTCTGGTTGTATTTTGAATTGCACCAGCCGGTGAGAGACTGTGATTCTTTGCCGCGTTCATCGATGAAAAACTTTGCCAAATCAAGAAAACGCTGCTCACCTGTGCAACGATATAATTTAACGAGGGCAAGCTCAATTTCCTCATGGCCGGGGGTAGTAAAGCCTGCACTCTTTTCAACCATGAATACCTGTGCAATGTAGTCAAGATACTTCTTCATCAGTTGCAGGAACTTGTCTTTTCCGGTTGCTTCATAATATGCGACCGCTGCCTCTGTCAGATGACCTGCACAATACAGTTCATGGGCATCCCTGTTCTTCCAACGACCTTCAGGCTCACATACGGTAAAAAAGATGTTAAAATAACCGTCTTCCCCCTGATTTTTTTCAATAAGATCGACGATCTCATCTACTTTTGCCTCAAGTTGCTTATCGGGATTCTTTCTGAGAATAAGTGCTGCACTTTCAATCCATTTTGCAATATCGGAATCCCAAAAAATATGAGGTTTAGACAGATTACCTTCCTCAGTCCAATTGAATTTAAAGGCTTCAAATCTGCCCGTTTCTTCAAAACGAAGTCTAACTGCTTCCAATGTGACATCGCGGTTCATCTTTTGCTTTTTGGCCCAAAAACCGCCGTTAATTTCAACATCTGCAAAACTGACAGGATTGGTTTTGTACATAACTGTTCCTCACTTAATCTGTGTAATTGTATTTCCCTTAACAATAAATGCGTGTTCAGCCATATCAATCAAAGGTTTATCGTTCTTTGCAGAATCAGTATAAAAATTATCAATCTTAACGTCAGGGTATTTTTCAAGAAATGCCGGAATTTTCTGCGAACGCATACACAGGCGAGTAATTTTTCCCGTATCGGGATCAATCAGACTGCCGACATAGTGTTTGATTCCCAGTCGTTCGCAAATTACTTTGACAGAAACTTCAGGAGAACCGGTTACAATAATATCATCGGGTCTTTGCAGGTCTTTGTAAAAAGGTCTGATTTTATGCATATGCTTATTCCAAAAATCTTCGCAATCAGCATCAATATCCTCAATGGTGGCCAGATAATTTTCGACCATCGGCGCATATTTTTCAAGTGCCTGTTCAACAGTCACTTTTCCCATTTTGTATCGTAACACAGCATACAGAGCCCGAGGAATGTATTTTATGAGATACGGTGTTTTTCTGATGTAGTAAAAGAAGAAATCCAGACAACTTTCACCATCATAGATCGTATCGTCAAAATCATAAACATTCATACTTATTCAGCCTCAACAAAGTTATAGGATGATAAATCGGGTTTTACCTCAGCATCCGTTATGTCGCCCGTGCGGAATTCATTGAGTTCCCAGGACATAACAATTTCACCGTTGGCATCGTACGTAATGCATTTTGAGCAGAAGCCGTACTGTGCATCAATCCAAAGATAAGCAACGGAATCCTGTTCACCACTTTCATTGAAAGTACGCTGCATATAAAGCTGACAATTACGATTTGCAATCATTTCAGAGCCGGTGTAAATAACATTTTCACCTGAAGCAAAACTTTCAGCAACAGCAGTAATTTTCATAAACATACTGTTGACATTGTTGACACTTGCAGCGGGAACAAGTCTGTGCTCAAACAAAAGGTCAGCAGGCACAACGACATATTCATCAAGACCTTGTTCCGTGTCGGCATAATACTTGAAATAACCTTCTGACAGATTCGAAACAATGAAAGAATTTGCAGTTTTCTTTTCGGAAATAACCGTGTCGGTTTTAAAATTTGCAGCAGGACAGAAATAGGTAAACACTGCATAATAGTTCAGCCACCAGTTATTATTGATGTTAATCTGCGGATTCTGATTTGTATCCACCACAAGCGAATCAACACCTGTAGGCACAACACGGGTAGGAGTTGTCTCGTCATCATTACTGCAGGCAGCAAAGGCAAGAAGAACAAAAATGAGACTCAAAAGCAAAGCAATACTTTTTTTCATAAGGATTCCTCCAATTTATTTTCCTATCTGTTTATTATCATATAAAACAACAACTTTGTCAACACAAAAAAAAGATATTTTTTAGTTGTAAGTAACAAAAAAGTATGTTACTATTAACTTAATATGTATAAGAAAGGACTTACGCAATGAAGTATACCGTAAAGAAAAATCTACACAGTGATTTCTCCGTCATGGAAATCGGCAAACTTCCCGGTCGTGCTTATTTTATACCCTACGAATCCAAAGAAAAGCTTAAATGTACAGACATCTTCAACGAACGCTACAACTCAGGTATGGTTGAAATACTTTCAGGAGACTGGGATTTCAAGTTTTACAAAAAAGCTTCCGCGATGCCTGATGTCATCGATACAAAAAAAATCAGATTTGATACCGTTCATGTACCGTCTGTATGGCAACGTACGGGATATCTTCCTCCGGTTTATCTCAACTGCCCCTATGAATGTAAAACAAAGGCTCCTGAAGTGCCTGCTGATATGCCGGCTGCCATGTACAGAAAAATGATCAACCTTGACGCCGTGGCTGATACTGAAATCATCAGCTTCCTCGGCATGTCTTCTAACCTCAGCCTTTATGTCAACGGCATATTTGTCGGCTATTCGGAAGGCTCTCATAACACAGCTGAATTTGATATCACTTCCCTTCTTCACGCAGGTGAAAACGAAATCATCGTACTCAGCTGGAAATGGTGCAACGGCACATTCCTTGAAGCACAGGATATGTTCCGCGAAAACGGCATTTTCCGTGATGTTTACCTGACTCACTGCGGAAAAACATACCTCAATGATTTCCAGATCAACAGCGAAAAGACAGAAAACGGATACAATGTAGCAGTTGATTGTAATGTTGAAGGCAATACTGAAAATGTCATTGTCAAAGCTTCGCTTATCCTGAAAGGTGAAACTGTTGCAGAAGCACAGGTTGAAGCAGAAAAGAATTGTGTGATTGATTTCGGCACACTTGATGTTATTGAATGGAATGCTGAAATTCCGACTGTTTACGAGCTTTATATTACTTTGGAAAATGCAGACGGCGAAATTATGACCGTCCGCAATATCACAGGTTTCAAGACCATTGAAATCAAGGATGCTGTTTTCTATTTCAACGGACAGCCGATCAAGATCAAAGGTGTCAACCATCACGATACCAACCAGTACCGCGGTTATGCAATGACATTGGAAGATATGAAGCAGGATGTTGAGATTATGAAATCGCTCAATGTCAATTCCGTTCGTACTTCCCACTATCCCCCCGACCCGTTCTTCAATATTCTTGCCGATGTTTATGGTCTTTATATCATTGACGAAGCCGACATTGAAACCCACGGTTGCGGTGAAATGTTTGACGATGTGAGTCATCTCAGCAAAAATCTCAAATGGGCTCCGCGTTACATTGACAGAGTAGCTCGTATGTATATGCGTGACCGCAACAGAGTAAGCATCATCATGTGGTCTTTGGGCAATGAATCAGGCGGTTATCAGTGCCATGACAAGTGCTACGAATGGCTCAAAAATACAGGAACCAAAATCCCCGTTCATTACGAAGGTGTTGTCCGCACAAAGAGATTTGCTTACGATGTAATTTCCGAAATGTATACCGACACCTATTCCATGGAGGCAATGCTCGAAGGCAAACGCAAGGAAATTCGTGACGGCAATGTATTCACTTCAAAAATGTATCGCAGCAAGCCTTTCTATCTCTGCGAATACTGCCACGCCATGGGTGTCGGTCCCGGCAACATGGAAGAATACTGGGATATTATTTATGCATCCGATTCCTTTATGGGCGGTTGCGTATGGGAATGGGCAGACCACACGGTTTACCATGACGGCGACGGCTATCCTTACCGCTACACCTACGGCGGTGACCACGGCGAAAAACAGCATGACGGAAATTTCTGCGTAGACGGCCTTATGTATTCCGACCGCAGACCGCACACAGGTGCTTTGGAAATGAAAGAATGCTATCGCCCCGTACGCACCTCACTCGTCAGCGACAAACTGTATTGCTTTGAAAACACAAATCGTTTCAGGGCAACCAATTATCTGACAGCAAAATGGGAGCTGCTTGAAAACGGTGAATGTGTTGAAAGCGGCGAACTCAATTTCAATATTGCACCTATGAGTGCACAGTGCATTGAAGTCAATCACAAAGATATTGATGAAACCAAGGATGCACACATCAACTTTGCATGGTTCGACGGTGAACAAAAAGTAGCGGTTGAACAGATCATTCTCAATGATGTACCTTACGAATACGACATTGAAATCGGCTCCAGGATCGGCGTTATCTCTGATGCAGGCATTGTAACTATCAACTTTGAAAACGGCGAAGCAAAATTCGATGCAAGAACCGGTGAACTGACCGACTATACTGTAAACGGTACTTCCCTGCTCAACACAGTACCTGCCGAATTCAAAGGCTTACAGCCGAATGTCTTCCGTGCACTCATCGACAACGATTCCCGTCATCGTGACACGTATTACAAAGCAGGTCTTGACAAAATCAAGACAGAACTCAATACTTTTGACGTACACGTGGATGACGGCGAAATCAAGGTGTATGCAGATTATATTCTGAAAGGTAAGAACAAGGCTCTTTACGGTGCAACCGTGCTGTATACCTTCTCATCTCTTGGTGCAGTTGAAGTGGAAGCAAATCTGCGTGTTGTCGGCAAAAACGCACCGCTGACAATCCCGAGATTCGGTGTGATGGCTGAACTGCCTGCCGATTTCAGAAATGTACGTTATTACGGAAGAGGAACAGCAGAAAACATGCCTGACTTCAAAATTCAGTCCCCCGTCGGTATTTATGAAGCAAAGGTTGAAGATATGTTTGAACCTTATGTATTCCCGCAGGATTCGGGCAACCACGGCGACACAAAGTGGCTTGAAATCACCAACGCTGACGGCAAGGGTGTAAAGATTTTTGCAGAAGACAGATTCTCATTCAGCATTCATCCGTTCACACAGAATGCCATTCAGAAAGCAAAGCATCAGGAAGACCTTTGCGACATGAACACCACCGTACTTTCGCTTGACGGTTGGGTCAGAGGTATCGGTTCTTCAAGCTGCGGACCCGACACAAGAGAAGAATACACAAAATCCGCCGCTGACGGCTACGCTCTTAAATTCACGATCATCCCCATTGCATAAACAAAACAAATATTATAATCCGCCTCATGGGTCACCTTGGGGCGGATTATTATATTTTCACAGAAATTGAATAATTCAAGCGTTACTTGAGTCTGATTCAAAAATTGATTTATTGTTTTTTATCTGTCTTTGCATTATGATATAAGCAGACCGGTCAATTCAATTTATGAGGTGCAAAAAAACATGACGATTTATTTAGGAGAAAACATCAAAAGACTAAGACGTGAAAAAGAACTCACACAAGAAACATTGGCTGAGTTTTTGGGTGTGACTTTTCAGAGTATCAGCAACTGGGAACGGGGCGAAAGTTTCCCCGATATTACCATGCTTCCCGAAATTGCAGGTTTTTTTAAAGTCAGTGTAGATGAACTGCTCGGTGTAAACAGGGCTGCAGATGAAAAATATATAGAAACTAAAATACAAGAATATGATAATCTGACAGATCACAATCTGATGCAGGCTATTGCCGAAGAACTGATAGAAAAACATCCGAATGATTTCCGTGTGCAAATCAGGCATCTTCCGTGTCTGGTCAGATTTTCTCCTGACAAAGAAGCTGTCTTTCAGGAGGTGCACAGGATTTACAATAATATACAACAAAACTGTACAGATGATCGGATCAGAATAAAAGCCAAAAGAGCAATGATTGAATATTATCGTTCACTTGCAGACAGAAAAAGCCATAATATCACAATAGAAGACTGTAAGAAAATCATTGCGGAGATGCCCGATATGCGTGACAGCCGTGAAATGTTCTGTTTTTTCAATGATCAAGGAACCTCCGTGTGCGATGAAGCAATCCGTCAGACATTGGAAGAGCAATTCTTACTGCTTCACACTGTCTTTTCACACACTTTCTTTTATGATGAACGATTTTCGGACAATTGGGCACTGGACGCATTTCTAAAAGAACTTGATTTTCTGAACTTTGTATATGATGACGGGAATTACGGTAAAATGTGGAGAACGGTCATTTATCTGCACGGCTTTATCGGTGTGCGTTATCACAAACTCGGTGACGACAAAAATGCGCTTGATTTCTTCCGAAAAATGTGCGATCTTGCAATTCAGTTTGACAACATGGACAGAATAACTGTCATGCATTCAGTGCTGTTTGAAGGTAAGGAATTTGACAAGCATACACTCGGCAGCACCTACCGTGCAAATAGCCATATAAAAGAATTACTGACAGAGAAATATCCGTTATCAGATTCATTCAAGAACTCAGATTGCTTCACCGAATTGCTTTCGATGCTTTAAAACATCCCGTCATTACCATTCTTATGAAGTAGATTTCATTATTCACAAGAACACCTAAAAATCTTAACCTGACCGCAATAAAAATCCACCCTGCGTGCAGAGTGGATTTTTTATTATCAGAAATCTGATCCTTATTTATGTAGATTTGCAGTTTATGAAAACAGTCTTTATAAACAAATCAGGAAATCATATCCATCAGCTCACCGATGGTGATGTCAGGATTTTCGATACCCTTTGTGATAACTCGGATACAGTTCTTGTGCAAAGATTCAATATGTTCCGCATCAATAAGATTGGGACGATACATGTAATAAAAGTCCATACCGCCGTCTGACTGCGTGGGCAGTGAGAATACATACAACGGCATAATGTATCTTCCGGGGCTATAGCCTGCAAATTCAATTTCCACGCCCTCATCAAGAGGCAAATACAACGGAAGCCAGGTGTACATCATAAATGACGGTCCCTGAGAAGTCTTGAAATTGAAGACTTTTTGCTGCATAACTCTTGCATGCATATAGGGGAAATTGGAATGACGATAAAGCTGCGTTCTCAAACCAAAAATGTAAGCAAGCGCATCTTTGAAGGTTGAATCTTCTTCAATGATGGAATGCAGCTGCAAAGGCTGTGCAAGACAACCACCCATTCTTTTTGTCTTGAAAGTGACACGACGGCTGCAAAGCGGCATCATAAGAGTATCGGGGGTTCTGTAGTTGATTGAAGACGCATGCGTACGCATACCGAGCATAACAAGATTTTCGGGAGCATTCTTGGTTTCACGACAGAAATCAAAAATACCTTTCGCCTGTTCAGGATCAACATGATAACGTACAATTTCGCACTTATCATGAATCATGTCATAAGCAGCAGGAACACGCAGGTTGGGATTTTTGGTCTTTTTACGCATTTTTTCAAGATATGCAGGACCGTGTACACCGGCATAGAAGGGTTCACCGTTCTGTGTCCAGTAATCCATATAGAACTTCTGATCTTTTTCATATCTTGCTTTATCTTCAAGATATGCGAGGTCTGCCTTGATTGCATCTTCATACGGATACAAGGGTTCGGGAAGTTCTTCGCCTGCACTGAGTGCTTTGTAAACAGCAAGCAGATCGCCATAGAAAATACCGCAGGCAAGTGCATCCATGATAATGTGAGAAGCATTCAGATAAATACCTGTATGTCCTTCAGGTGTTGTGAAAAGAATAATGCGGAAGATTTCATCCTTGAGCCATTTAACAGGCTTCTGTGCATCTGCTTCAAGACAAGCTTTCATTTCTTCACGTGTTGCAAAATGCTTGACGGGAATATCATTCATTACTACCTTCGGCAGAAAATGCTGACGGATTTCTTTGTCAAGTTTGAAAAAACGAAGTCGCAGACAGTCGTTTCTTTCAATTTCAATATTCACAGCTTTCTTCAGCAAGTCCATATCAAACTTCTGATTCACAACGATCGAAGTCGGAATCTGCATAACACTTTTATGAATGCTGAACTTGATCATATAATACATGGTCTGCTGGGAGGCAATCAAGGGATAATGGACTGCAGGAATGTCCTTTTTACTCATACTCACCATACACCTTTCAAGTCGAATCTAAATGATTATTTATAATTATATTACAAATAAAGATGCAAAGTCAAGAAGCATTTGATTCATAAGTGAATCATTTATTACACTTCCGAATAATTGTGTTCATTATTAAACATTAACACTGATTTCAAGCCATGAAATTGTTACACTCTTATCTGATTTGTTCTTAATTTGCAAAGAAAGCGAGTCGCAATCGTCACCAACAGAAACAAAAAATTCACTGCATTTAGATGACTTTGAGATAAATCCGTTCTGACGCTCTCTTCCGTTGTCATCAATGGCTGACAGAACCGGTGTTCCGGTTTTTTCAAGCTTATGTTCACCGACAAAAACATCAAAAGAATTCTCAACATCGGCAGCAATTAATACACAAACAGCGGCACCGGCGAAAACGGGTCCGAGATGCATTTGTGCTTTCCAATCGCCATTCGACAATATCGATACAGGCAATTCTCCTGTATACAAATGACGCCGTCTTGCACCAACTGCTTCTGCGAGATTGCCACAGGTATCATAAATATCATACAAATTGCCGTCTGCATCAAACGGATCCGCACAAAAGCCGTCAAGAAACAATCCGTCATATCCTTTTGCAAGATACTGCACTGCAATACCATTCATTATTTCAGGTGTCGGATGCCAATTCTTTTCGTTTTCAGAGCAAAGATAATTGTTCACACAAGGAACAATCATATGTTCATTTCTGTTCTCGAGCCAATCATCTGATACAGCTACACGACAATTATCTTCAGCAGGACAAACAACAATCATGTCGTAACATTCGTCTTGTGCAACAGATTTGTCTGCAGTCAACAAAGCAAGTTTTTCTGACGGTATATTGTTTTTAATAACATCAAAACAAGTCAGATCTGTTACATTTCTGTCATCATGGAGTATTTTATCAACAGAAATATCACAGTAGTCATCAAATTCTGAAGCTGTTTCAGAAGAAATGAGCAGGTATGATTTCAATCCAACCTTACGGCAACGATCACACCAGATAGCCAAAAACTCTTTATTTGCCAAAGGAAAACACAAAGCGGTAATCCCCGTTGCGGCATACTGGTCAACAAATGCGACGATATCTCGCTCGCGTGCAGATTCACCGCCAATATTTTCAAGAAACTGTGTTTCAGATGCAAGATCAATATTCAGTATCAATTCCGTTTCAGTGACATCATCAATATATTCATTATTCAAATCAAAGAAGTCTTCCATACTCATCAACCCTTTGCTCTGTAATATTTATTTGTTCTCTTCAGATATTCAACCAACATCATCGGCCAATCGGTCTGTATGCAGTCAAATCCTTTATCTGCAATCCAACCCCAACCGTAATCTTCATTCACAGTCAGTGCACTGTCATCACTGTGACCGCCGGCAAGCTGCTCCTTGTAGTTATAAATTATGGTGTTTGCCCAAACAAGAATATCATCTCGATGCATCTGTTCAATAAAGGCATCACTTGCAACTTGTTCTGTGTCATTTTTGAACAACACTTCAACACCAACGTAATTCACATTCATTTTAAGAAGTTTTTCATGCTGCGGATGCTCATTGCGAACAATCGGCATAAACGGCAATTCAGGTGCCACTTCCTCAAGCACAGAGAGAACCTTATCAGAAAGCTTGCTCTTGACAAGCATCTGCTCTGTCATTCCGTGTTTTTTTATTGCCTCATAAATTTTCTGAGGATTGTCCCAGAATTTATCAATATTAATGTAGCATCGCCCTTTGAACTGTTCAAGAAAAGAGTCAAAATCAGCAATCGTGAACTGTGTCTGTGTCTTGTCTGCATTAACATAGTGTTGCTTGCAAACAGCATCAAGATTCATAGTCGGCAACGGTCTCCAACGATTCAGATGAGCACGTTCCATACCGGGATGAAACAGAAACAATTTTCCGTCCTTACTGCAACTGACATCGACCTCAATCATATCTGCTCCTTGCTTGAGAGCAATTTCATAGGAAGCCAATGTGTTACAAGGAATATTGCCGCCTGCAGCACCGCGATGAGCGACTACAATTATGTTTTCTTTCGCTTCTTGACGAAGATCAAATTCCATTATATAAAATCCTCCGCTGCAAAATATACCATAATATAGTATATAAAAATAAGATTCGACTGTCAAGAAGTTCAATATCAAAAAGGCGTTCAATCTTGACTTCAACAAAAAATAAAGTATAATTATCATATCAAACACAAACGGAGAAAAAAGTCATGCTTTTTAAGGAATACAAAGGAAAAACACTCCCATCGCTCGGCATGGGGTGCATGCGTTTACCCGGTGACGGATACGGTAAACCTTTTATAGAAGAAAACGAAACTGAAAAAATGATTGATTTTTGTATGCAGAACGCAATCAATTATTTTGACACAGCATGGGGGTATCATGGCGGCAACAGCGAACCGACAGTCGCTAAATTCTTGCAGAAATATCCTCGTGATTCCTATTTTCTTGCGAGCAAATTCCCGGGATATGACCTTTCATATATGGGCAGAGCAGAAGAAGTATTCACAAAACAGCTCGAAAGATGCAAAGTTGATTATTTTGACTTTTATCTGTTTCACAATGTATGCGAAACGAACATCAACGAATATCTTGATGATGAAAAATATGGTGACTTTTCTTATTTATTGAATCAAAAGCAAAACGGAAGAATCCGTCACCTCGGTTTCTCGGCACACGGCGGAATGCCGGTTATGAAAAAGTTTCTGGAAGAATACGGGGAACATATGGAATTCTGTCAGATTCAGTTGAATTATCTTGACTGGGAGTTTCAGGATGCAAAAGCAAAAGTAGAATTGCTGACATCATACAACATTCCCGTATGGGTCATGGAACCGCTGCGTGGCGGTAAACTTGCGGTTCTTGATGATGAAATTGCCAAACCGCTGCTTGAAGCAAGACCTGATGAAAGCATACCTTCCTGGGGATTTCGTTTTCTGCAGAGCATTCCGCAGGTCACAATGGTACTCTCGGGAATGTCAAATATGCAACAGCTGACTGAGAACACAAAAATCATGTCAGAACACAAACCGTTGAATGAAACCGAATGGTCATTGTTGCAAACTGCAGCAAAAAAGATTACAGAAAAAACAGCACTTCCCTGCACAGCTTGCGGATATTGCACACAACATTGTCCGATGGAGCTGAATATTCCGTGGATTGTTGAAATGTATAACGAAAGCTGCCTTTCAACAGGAATTGTTCCACTGATCCGCATGCGTTCACTTGCAGAAGACAAACAACCGAAAGCTTGTCTGCATTGCAAAGCCTGCGAGTCGGTCTGTCCGCAACAGATCGCAATATCAGATATGATGACCGAATTTGCAAAAAAACTCTGACACAAAAAAATCTGAACCTGCCTTACAACAAGGCAGGTTCTTATTTTTTATATACTTTGTCCCAGCAGCTCTTTTCGTACAAGATTTATCATGATATTTGTATTGAGAGTCGCCGCATCAAGCGGATATTTATCACAGACTGTCCCCTTTCTGAATTCGGCAAAGAAGTCTGCAATAATCTCTTCGTTTGATTTTCCTGCTTGCAAGCGATCATATACAAACGAAATACAATTCTCTGTTGCCCGGTAACAATTCTGCAGATAAAACGCTGTTTCTTCGTCAGTGAGCATACCGTAGTGCGGCATAAGAATCTTTCGGATCTTCATTTTGCATACTCTTTCAATCGACGAAAGTGCAGCTTTGCATCCCACAAGAACAGAGGGTACGATCACGTCACCGCCATTGTATACGCCGAGCGATTCACAAGCAAGCAGCATTTCCTGCCCCTGTAAATAAAAACCGATTGAGCAAAATGTGTGACCGGGCAACTCCACGACCTCATACTTCATATCCCCTGCTTCCACAACATCGCCATCCGAAACAACTATATCGACATGAAGTTCCGAACCTAAAAACGCACAAGGAGTTTCACCGCACCGTTGTGCATATTTATCATCAAGGTCTTTCATTACAGCAAGTGCACCGGGACGAGTAAAAACATAAGCCGTACGTGCACTTGCGACCACTTTTGCTTCAGGAAACACACGGCAAATAGCAGCACTGCCGAGCACATGATCATAATGTGAATGTGTCAGAAAGATATAATCAAGCTGTCTTGAACCGATCATTTTTCTGATATTTTCCGCAATACCGTATCCCGTAAAGCCGAATCCTGCATCATAAAGAATTGCAGTTTTACCGTCATCGAGCAAAAAAGAAGCATCACCGGGTAAAACACGAACGTCATATACTTTCAGCGTGTTCATATTATTGATCCTTCATATTGAACAGTATTCATGCCGGCACAAAGTGTCATCGCTTTTTCTTTATATATAAATTGAGCTGTTTTATCAGCAGGCAATTCGATATCAAACACAATACCGTTATCGTTACGTTCAAAAGCAACTGTTACCTTACCGCATGGCAAAACCAATGATCCCTTTGCATAAGAAAGATCTTGAGGGATTTGCGGTGCAATCAACAACGCATCGAAAGCAACACTCGTTTCTGCTTGTTTGATGCCGAGAATACCTGTAAAGAGATATCTCGCAGATGCACCGAACATCGGATGATTATGCGAGTCATTGCCGTTCCAATTCTCCCATACAGTTGTAGCTCCACGACGTTTCATATACAAATATGACCCAAGTTCTTCGCTGTCAAGAAGCTTCTGAAATGTATCTGCATATCCGTTCTCTGTGAGCAGTCCGCAAAGCAGATCAGTTGCAATAAAACCGGTGTCAAAATAGCCCATCTGATTGTACTTTTCTGCGATAGAATCAACAGATTGCTTTTCGGCAAGACCTGCAATAACTGCATAAACATCAGCCCCCTGTACACCGTCGCAGAAAGAAGAATCATTCTTATCCTTGTAATGATCAATGACTGCAGCAGAAAGAGCATTGATCAGCTCATTATAATAATCAATATCAGAAGTACGACCAAGTATTACGGCAATTTCAGAAAGAATATGCAGTATTCTGATGAAGAAACAGGTATTGACAAAAGGTTCCGGTAAAACAATTTTCTCTCTTGTGCACCAATCACCGAGACACCAACCGCCGTCTTCTTCACGAACAACCAGATTGTTTTCACATTTTGTCAGCAGATAACTTACCCAGCGACGCATCGGCTCATAGGTCTTTTCAAGCATTTGCACTTCGCCGTATTGTTTGTAAAATGCATACGGCACAAAAACAATTGCACATCCCCATCCGCCGGGACCACCGCCGCCACCCATCATAGGTGCAGTGTGTTGCACATGACCGCTTAATTGGCACTGACAATCAAGTATATCCTGCATCCATTTTCTGTAGAACTCTTTTGCATCCAGCAACAACATACCGGCAGGTGCACAAACCTGTCCGTCACCCGTATACCCGAGTCTCTCACGATGCGGACAATCCGACGGTATGCTGCCATGCATATTGGTAAGCTGCGAACGAATGTAAGCATCATACAAAAAATTCATGCCTTCTGACGAACTTTCAAAACTTGACAAAACAGGTGTATCAGCATGAATAACAAGCAGCTCAATGTTATCAAATTCACCATCGACTTCAAAATAGCGAAATGCATGCCACACGTATTTTGGGCAAAAGGTGTATGATTCTCCGTTGCAGACAAAAATATCCTCCTGAATCTGCTTTCTGCCTGAGGTACATGTGTAGAATCCTCCGCAAGTGTCAAAAGTAAGATTTCCGTTATCATCAAGCTCTTCGGAATAACGCAATACAATCTTATCTCCGGGAAGGTTTTTTGCCGTTACTCTGACAAGACCGCTTGTATTTTCACCGGCATCATAAATCTTTTTACCATTCTTCACTGAAAGCAATTTCGGTTTGATTGTTCGTATTATTTTATCCGGCGTGCCGACGGCTTCACAAAGCTGTGTTCGGGGCGCACAACAAACTGAAACTGTTTTGCTTTCGTTCGTAATATTGGCCGGATCTATGATCTCCCCAATGAAAAGATTAGAGTATACAATTTCACTGTCATAGCAGATTTCAGATCCGTCGGACAGTACATCAATGATTCCGTTTGCTGTATGTAAACGAATACAAAAAGCTGTCTTCAACCGATCGCCAAAGGACATATCACCTTCAGCAACACGTTCATTCTGAATATACCAACCGTTACCAAGTTGAACAGTCAGAGTATTTTCACCGACTGACAACAAAGAACCAATGTCAAATGTATAATAATACAGGCGATGTGTCAGGGTATCAAAGATCGGATAACTCCACTTTGACATATCTCGTTCTTCAAAGTCTGTCACAACAGGTAAGAACATATAGTCAGTAACATTTTTGCCATTGATTTTAGCTTCAAAAAAGCCGAGAGACGTTATAATAAGTTCTGCTTTTGTGCATTGATCGACGGAAAACTTCCGCATAAACAAAGGAGAAACAATGTTCTGTTCAGCACCGATCCAGACGGCAGCAGATAAGGGATTGCTATTCATATACAAGCCTCCGAATATGTAGTAACACTATTATGTTTGTTTTGTAAACATTTGTCAATTCTTTTTTCAACAATTGCGTTTTACCAATGAATGTGATAATATAAATTCAATACGGTGAAAGGATTGTAAAAATAATGAAAATCAATCTTATTGAAAAACCATCAACCATTATCAATAATCCCCTTTCAAAACATAATTATTTCGGATGGCCAACCGTTGCAAGATTAAAAAACGGCAGAATCGCGGTTGCTGCTTCAGGCTATCGTTTGGGACACGTGTGTCCGTTCGGCAAAGCTGTTATGGCTTTCAGTGACGACAACGGAAAAACATATACAAATGCGTTTCCTGTTATTGACACCGTTCTCGATGACCGCGATGCAGGTCTTTGTCCTTTCGGTGAAAGCGGTCTGATTGTGACATCTTTCAATAATACACGTGAATTTCAAAAGCATTGTGCACAGGATGAACCTGAAGAAATTAAAAATTACATATGCAATTATCTTGCAACAGTAACTGATGATGAAGAAAGAAAAGTTCTCGGTTCAACTTTCAGAATCAGCACCGATAATGGTTTAACTTTTGGCGATCTGCACCTCAGTGCCGTCACTTCACCTCACGGACCGTGTGTTTTAAACGACGGAAGTATCCTCTGGATGGGTTATTCTTTTATCACAGATGAGTCAAAAGCAGGCAAAGATGACTATCTTGCTGCTTACAAAATCAATTGCGACGGTTCAATGCAATTCATCGGCAAAATGGACAATGCTTACGACAATGGTACAAGAGTTTATGCAAATGAACCGCACGCCATTCAATTGCCCGACGGAAGAATTGTTTGTCATTTCCGTGCAGAACACAACTTCACGACATGGCAGACTGTGTCGGAAGACGGCGGTAAAACATGGTCACCTGCCGAAAAGATTCTGCCTGATTTCGGCGGTGCACCATCTCATCTTTTATTGCATTCATCCGGCGTTCTGATCTCTTGCCACGGATACAGAGAAGCTCCCTACGGAATCAAGGTCATGTTTTCAACAGACGGTGGCAGAACATGGGGTGAAGATCAATGGTTGTATAAGAACAACATCAGTGACGATCTCGGCTATCCGTCAACAATTGAACTTGATGACGGCAGCTTGCTGACAGTTTTTTATGCAAAAGAAAGTGAAAACGGTCCATGTGTTATCATGCAGCAGAAATGGACATTTGAATTATAATCAGTGCAAAAGAACCGATTGTCCACATCAGACAATCGGTTCCTTATTATTTTACTTCAAACCCTGCAAAACCGTATGCAGGAATGTCTTGCAAATAAACCTTATCATCATCAAGACTTCCCTTACAGTTGATAAAAATAATTTCATTATAATTCCGTGCAAGTTCAACAACAGGGTTCACAGCAATGTCTGCAAAAAAGTTCCAGAGACCGACAGCGAGTGCATCTTCAGATTCTTTTGTCTGCATGTACAAAGCTGGATTCCCGTAGCAATAGGCAGGAAGCTTCTTTCCGCACAACCACCGGGTCTGTGTTGCATACTGTCTGCTGCGGGCATACTGTTTCAACAATCTGTCAGATCCGATTCTTGTATTGATATTCAGAATAAAGAAACGGTTTCCGTTTTCATTCTCATAGCGGAATGAAAACGGGATTTCCTGATCCGCAGCAGAAACAGTGCTGAGAACCTGAACATTTGCTTTTAACCTGACATCATACACAATGCAACCGTTAGCACTGATCTTATTCCCGTCATGCAGGAATCGTTCTTTGTTCACATTCTGCACAGCTTGACCAATATCTGAAATACCTACATCAATTCCTTTTTGCATCAGAATTTCAGCTGCTGCAATGTCAAGAATCAAACCGTTTTCAAGAGCGGTCACAGGCAAATTACTTGCATTTTCATCAAAGACAATTCCGCAAACACCCGTGCCATCATAGACAGTCGGAATTGTGTTGTATGCCAAAGTTCTTGCCGCTTTTGAAAAGAAAATATTCTCAATATCAATACTGTCATTCACAGCCGACGGTGTTACGGAATCGGCAATCTTTTTCATACTTTCATATACACGAATGCCTGTACTTTGTTTACTCGAAAAGTATTTGTCAATTTCTTTATACAACTTCCGATTGCGTTCATGAAAGACCGCATAACCTGTTTCATAATCCGGTTTTGAAATATAGTCGATCCCGTATTTCAGAATTCCGTCCGTGCAACCTGCAGCACGCAATGCGGTATCAAATCCCTCAACATAACTTGCAGGTGTGCAGCAACGCGGACGCGGGTAAGCATCTCCTTCAGAAAACACTTCAATATCATCAGCTTTTGTCCAGGTACTTTCCATTCTTTCAAGCTCAATAACATCCTGCAATTGATTTCCCCAACCGTTTACAGCAGCCCAGTAAGGAGCCCCTATAAGACGTACAAAGGGTCTGTTATTCCCTGCAAGCAACTTTGCTGTTTCGTAAGCATTTGCACCATCAAGATCCCATGAGCTCATGCAAGCACAAAAACCAACCCGCATCTTGACATCAACCGTATCCACTGCTTTTCTTACACTGACAGCAAAATCACGAAACAAATCGCCGTTGACCTGTAAAAATGCATCGCGAAACTTATTTTTACCACCGGTTGTGATGTAGTTTTCAAGTTCTTCGCGTGTACAATTTACACCGGTGAGCTTATTGATACGTGCAATATGCCCGTCACACAGACATGCAGCTGCATCAGATTGAAATCCATATCGATAGTCATCGTCAAACATGATCAGATCGATTCCGCATTTTGCAATATCGCGAATATAATCGCAGGCAAAACGAACAAAGTCTTCATCTGACGGACATTTGTGGCCTGCAATATCTTTGCCTTTGATTGTACGCATATCACGGAAATCATTCCCGGAACGAATCCAGAATGTCCATATCCACGCACCGACTTCAAAGCCATGTGATTTAAAATATGCTGCATTTTCAGCAAGTGCTGCTAAAGCTGCAGTCTTTTTGTCTATATCAATTTCATAACAATCAAGAGCAAGAAAAATTCGTTCTGCATCAAAACGCTGAATATGAGCAAGAACAGACTCTCTGTTCTCTGCAGTAACATTTGCATTCATAACAGGAACCGAAACTTTATACATTCTTCATCACCTCAGAAGCAGTATTCTTATGAGTACGCAACAACCACAATCCGTATAATAACCCGATGCCTGTCTGAACAATCGTAATCACAATCAGTTCAGTTCTTGAATAAGAATCTATGAATACACCGGAGGCATTGACAACAATATGTGAAACAATGCAAGGAATAATACTGTCACAGCAGTAGAACAAAGCGGTAAAACAAAAACCGACCGCCGAAGCATAAATAATCTGCATCAATGTATCAAACAAAGGGGCTCCCGACAACAGATTTATAATGTGCCCCATTCCGAACGTCAATGAAGAAATCACAAAAGCAGTTGAAATTTTCTGTTCACACAGACTCCTGAATAAAAAACCTCGAAAAATAATTTCTTCAAGCACACCCACAAAAATCATACTCACAGCAGCAAGCAATGTTTGCAAATCAATTTTTAAAGATTCACCGATGATCATCAAAGATACAACATTGACAACAGACAGCAGTATCAAAGGAATAAAATATAAATAGTTGCGACCACTTCCGCGTATTTTTGCGAGACCGACATACGCAGACAAATGATTCTTCAAAACAAAAAGCATCACTGCTGTTGACAACAAAGCACCGACAATCACAGTAAATAGTTTAGGAATCCCCTGTTGCTCCGAAAAAGCATCAGCAAGGGAAAAGCTGACAACATATACCAATATCAGAATCAAAGAAAAAACCAGTTTATTTTTCTCAAACAACTTTAACATCACTAACCTCACAATTCGGAAAAAAGCTGAAACAGAATAACAAAAAAAGGCAACGTTCCGCACATCAACAGATGGCTAAACATTGCCTGTTCATATTTTAGTTCTGACGATAATCAGCAAGGAAATCGCCGAGATCACGCATAGCCTTTGCCATCTGTTCGGGCTCAGGAAGCATAACAATACGGAAATGGTCAGGAGTCGGCCAGTTGAAACCTCTTCCGGGAATGATCATAACGTGCTTGGAATGCAGATAATCCATTGCAAACTGCTGATCATCGGTGATATTGAAACGACTGTCAAGTTTCGGGAAGATATAGAATGCAGCTTTATTCTTTACAAAGCTGACACCGGGAATCTTTGCAAGTTCGCGGCAGCAAGCTTCTCTCTGTTCATAAAGACGTCCGCCGGGAACAAGCATTGCTCTTGTGCTTTCGGGATCATTGAGGGCAGCAGGAATAACAAGCTGCATAAGAGCATTTGCACACAAACGCATAGCACACATTGCTCTGACACCTGCAATGAAATCTTCAGCCTTTTCTTTTGCACCTGAAATGAGCATCCAACCGCAACGGAAACCGCAGACGATGTGGGATTTGGAAAGACCGTTCATCGTGATGCAAAGAAGATCGGGACAAAGAGTTGCAGTGGAAACATGTTCGAGATCATCCATTACAAGACGATCATATATTTCATCACTGAATATAACAAGATTATGTTCTCTTGCAATTTCTACAATCTTTTCAAGCAATTCCTTGGGATACAAGGTACCCGTAGGATTGTTGGGGTTGATAAGAACGATCGCACGGGTCTTGGGGGTGATCTTCTTGCGGATATCGTCAAGATCCGGATACCACTCACTCTGTTCGTCACAGATATAATGCACGGGCTTTGCACCTGCAATGTAAACAGAATTGGTCCACAATGAATAATCAGGTGCGGGAACAAGAATTTCATCATTGTAATTGAGCAATGCTGTCAGGACCATGGTTACAAGTTCACTGACACCGTTACCGATAAATACATCGTCAGGAGTGATACCTTCAATTCCCTTTGCTTTGTGATAAGCACAGATGGCTTCACGTGCATCGGGCATACCTTTGAGGTCGCAGTAAGCAACTGCTTTGTCAGCATTGTTAAGAAGTGCATTCCTGACACTGTCGGGCATACCGAACCCGAAGGTTGCGGGGTTACCGGTGTTCAGACGAAGCACATCAATTCCCTGAGCACGCATTTTATTGGCTTCTACAAAAACAGGTCCGCGGATATCAGAATGTACATTCTGCAGTTTATCAGATTTAGTAATAATATTCATGCTAAAGTCCTCACTCATTTATGCTGTCGGATTCAAAGCTCTTTCAAGCCAGATAGATGCAATGTCCATTGCTGCATAAAGCCCCTTTTTCTCACTCTTCTTAACAATCGCATCGCGAGGACGGACAGAGGGATCCGTATTCAACAACTGCACAAAAACTTTGTCTGCAATTTCCATATCGCCGACAGTTTTTGTTGTAACAACCTGCATCATAATTACAAACGGTTCATAGCTATTGCCGTAATACAGCGTTTTGCCGCAACGAACCAGAGGCTTGCCTTTGTAGGTAAGCAGTTTTTCAGTCTTAGGCATTCTGTTTATTCTCCTTCGTTTACTCTTCGCTCTTCTTTATGAAATCCTGAAGCATCATCTGAAGAAGCTCAAATCTGTCAATACGGCGTACAAGACCGCGTGCATTATTATGAGTAGTAATATAAGTGGGATCTTCAGATAAGATGTAGCCAACGAGCTGACTAACAGGGTTGTAGCCCTTTTCGATCAAAGCATTGTAAATGGTTACAACTGTTTTACGGACTTCTGCTTCGTTTTTGTATCCGATTTCAATTTCTCTTGTTTTGTCTGTCATGTCGGCACCTCCATAAATAGACAGCATTAACTGTATATTTTATAATTATATACGAAGAGCTTCAGAATTACAATAGTTTTTTTTGATTTTTTTATGCTTTCTTGCATTCAGCCAAGCAGCTTATCCATAGCACTCTTTTCCAATCTTGAAACCTGTGCCTGTGAAACACCGATCTCGTCAGCCACTTCTGTTTGCGTCTTACCAAGCATAAAACGCAAATGCATAATTCTCTTTTCGCGTTCAGACAACATTGTAATTGCATCTTTGAAAGACATCATTTCAAGCCAATCTGATTCACCTTCTGCACCGCCGATCTGATCAACAACATAAATAGTATCACCACCGTCAGAATACACGGGTTCAAACAATGACATCGGTTCAACAATCGCCTCTAATGCAAGCACAACAGTCTGTTTTGGCAATTCAAGTTCTTTTGCGATATCATAAACACTCGGTTCATCATTGTTTTCATTTATCAACCGTTCCCGAACCTGCATGGCACGATAAGCGATATCACGAACTGATCTGCTGACTCTCAAAGTGTTATTATCACGCAAAAACCTGCGAATCTCGCCTATGATCATCGGCACGGCATACGTTGAGAAGCGGACATTTTGCGAGAGATCAAAATTATCAACTGATTTGATGAGTCCGATGCAACCGACCTGAAACAGATCATCCGGATTTTCACCGCGACCGGCAAAACGCTGCACAACAGAAAGAACAAGCCGAAGATTTCCCTCCACAACCTTATTACGTGCCGTTTTGCTGCCTTGCTGTGCCTCACGAATCAGTTTCATATTGTCCTCTTCACGCAACTGCGGCAATGTTGTTGTATTGATACCGCATATATCCACTTTCCCGAATTGCAAAAAAATACTCCCTTTCACACATCTTCAAAGGGAGTATTGGTTTATTTTGTAATGGCAAACATGGAAAAGAATGGACGACTGTGCAATGCAAAAAAACTGTGGTCAGAATTATAACCACAGTATATTGGAATGGACAATTTCACTTTTTCTTTGCCATGTAAAGCACACACAAGTATGGGCGTTCTATTATTCCGCCGTTCTTTTCTGCTAAAGCAACGATATCGTTATATGCCTTTTGTTTATCTTCGTCCGAATTTTGCATAAATCTGTTACCCGTTAACGCAAAACCGTAAAACTCATCAGCTGTATAATCTTGTTGCCACAGTTTTCTGATTACACGCGGTTCTTCAAAAAGTTTTGAATCAACTATTTGAGATACGATAGAATTAATTCTACTTTCACATTCAGATTTTGTAACAAAATCGGCTATACCGCCATATCGATTTGATATTTCAATCAATTCTTTGTCTGTATCGTTATCATTGAGAACATACATATTCCAGAACAACGCTAAAAAACCGTTATCTTTTAGAATGTCGGCACACTTCTGATATCCGATTGGCTGAGGTACCCAATGGAATGACTGAGCTGCATACACAACATCAAACTTTTTCTGAGCGAAGTCATATTCTTCAAATCTGCCTTTTACAAAGCTGACATTTTCATTTTTGAATCGTTCATTGCCGATACGAACTAAATCTTCCCCGGGGTCTATACCTAAAATATTAAAACCATTCCCAATAAGTTGTCCTGTTGCTTTACCGCTTCCGCAACCAATTTCCAATAAATCAGATGATTTGATTATGCCCGTTGCTGATATTATAGAATCCACAATTTCTTGCGGATAACCGGGGCGGTAATTATCGTAATATTCAGCAGCTTGGTTGAACATTTCGCTTTCTTTATGGAAGTTCATACGCAACTCTCCGTTAAAACTCAAATCTTTTTCCGTCTTTGTAAATGATACCGTCTGTAACAGTGATTTTTAATATTATGGTATTTACATCATTCTCATTGGTGTGACCGTTATCATACCACGCGGCAAAGGCAGTTCTTAATTTATCAGCCAAATCCTTGTTTTCTTCATTGCGGATATAACCTAAGCTTTCAGCTTTGCCGTGTCCCGAAAACCATTCACCACAGATTGCGATAACAGGATTATTGCTGATGTGTTTCATTTTATTGGTTGAATTGTGCGTTATGGTATAAAAAGCACCGTCCATGTAAATCGCATCAACAGTTCTCACCCACGGTGTACCGCAATTATCAACAGTTGCAATTGAGATAAGAGAATCTTTGCCGAATCGCTCTTTTAATATGGTATCAAAATTCATGTTCATAACTTCTTCCTCGGCAACTTAAATATTTTTATTTGTGATTTCAGCAATTCTCAATTCAACCATTTTCTTCAAAAACGGCAAATCAATTTGAGTTGCATTATCAACACGGAAAGTGCAACCGCAAACATCGTCAAAAACTCTACCGAAGATATTTTTTGTTTTTCCGCCACCGCAAGAACCGCAGCTTCCGCAATGGTCAACGTGTTTCCATGCTGCATTTTTCACACGATCATCAGCATTTGCATCTTCGTAAGCATTACTGTCCTCAGACCATATAGTCCAATCATTTTCAGGCTCATCCGGGTCCTTGATTGCAATAAAGCAAACATATTCACTATTGAATTTGCAAAGATAATATATTTTGTTTTTCCAATAACCGTTGTCTTTGATAAACTCAACACTGCTATTCTGTAAATAATTGGCAAATTCTAAAGCAGTTTGCTTCATATCTCCGCATAAATTTTCAGATATGTAATCAATGATAGTCTTATTGATTTCTTCCCACTGCTGTTTTGTCATAAGCATGGTGTGGCCGGTGCGGAATTCGTTCAGCAGAGGGACTTCGAGGTCTTCGGTGGTGTGGTGGTACTGAAAACCGAGTTTTTCCTGCACGCGGCGGGATTTGGTGTTGCCGTCATAATAGCCGCACCAGACCGCTTGCATACCGAGGTCTTCAAATGCATGCCGCAGCAGCTCCTTTGCGGCTTCCGGAATAAACCCTTGTCCCCAGAATGGTTTGCCGATCCAATAACCGAGCTCGCACTCGTCGGATCGGTCGGTCATGTCGGTATTGTCCCCTGTTTTGAGTCCGACACTGCCGATCGGTTTGTTATCCTCTTTCAGGCACACGGCATAGGTTTCGGGGGCAGACAGAACATCCTTTATAATCTGTCTGCTGTTTTCAATGCTCGTATGCACGGGCCAGCCGGCAGCAGGTCCGACATCAGGGTCGCTTGCATACTGATAAAGAGAGGCGGCATCGTCCTCGCACCATGCACGAAGAATGAGCCGTTCGGTTGAAAGCTGAATTTTCATACTGCTCCCTCACAATCTGAAGATAAATCAATTATACCACGACACAGAAAAATTGCAACCGATTGCAAAAAGAATACAGCCGTGATATAATAAATGCAATTACATTTCGGAGTTGATTACAAATGAAAAGAATTACAAAATATACATTTGCTGCGTTGACTTTGACCTTTCTTCTTGCGGCAACGGCTTGCGGTGCAACTGATAATGAAGCGACAGCGCCGAATACAGCTGCCGATGTCACCTACGAGCAGCTCAGCGCAGAGCAGGCAAAGGAAATCATGGACAGCGAACAGCCCTATTACCTTATTGACGCACGAACAGATGCGGAGTTTGCAGAGGGGCATATTGCAGGGGCGGTTGTGATTCCCGAATATGAAATTGCCCAAAGAGCAGAAAACGAAATTGCAGACAAGGATGCGTTGATTCTTGTATATTGCCGCAGCGGCAGGCGAAGTAAAATTGCAGCCGAGGAGCTTATTAAGCTCGGCTACACAAATGTGAAAGAATTCGGCGGCATCATCGATTGGCCGTATGAAATTGAAAAATGAACATATTCTTGCAATAAGTCAATTTTAATGTTATAATAGAAATATGATAAATTTTTCGGGGGGATTAAAATTGTTTGAAAAACTCATTGCAATCATCCTTTCTGCCTTGTCCGTGCTGTTTGCACCGCTCACTCAAACATGGGATGCAACAGAACTGAAGATTCAGCTTGCAAAGGGCAACTACGAAAGTCCGTATATTGTGCGGCCGCTTGACGACATCACGGTGAACGGCGTTTCAATTGACGAATACCGTGTTGTGAAGGCTGATGGTGCAATTTTTGACAATGCCGTGCAGACCCTCGGCAACGAAATTCACAAAGCAACAGGCAAAAAGATCGCCGTTGCAAAAAAGAATGTTGACAAGGCTTTTGTGATTTGCGAAACCCTGCATGACACAGACACATTCACCCTGAAAGTTCAAAACGGTAAGGTTTATATGATAGGCAGCAAAAATATCGGCATTTCGAGAGGCATTGCCGCGTTTGCGGATGAGGTTCTGCTGAACGCAGAGGGCAGCTTTGACCTTGCAGACGGATATGAATACACAAAAACATTCACGGATTTTGTGACCTATGAACAGTTCGATGCAAAAGGCGATGGCGAAACGGATGATTTTGCCGCCATCGTTGCGACCCACGAATATGCAAACGCAAACGGCCTTGCGGTGCTTGCAAACGAAACCGCAACCTATTACATCAGCGGTAAAAGCAAGACTGCTCGCATTATGACCGACACTGACTGGTCGACCGCACGGTTTATAATAGATGACACGAATGTTGAAAACAGAAATTCGTGGATCTTCCACGTTGCTCCGAGCAAAAACTCTTATTCCGTCACGGGGCAGACCGCACCGTCGCTTACCATGGATGCTGACAACATCGG
>JAFSEF010000127.1 GCA_017435865.1 Clostridia bacterium | reverse complement strand
GAAAAAGAAGAAAAAAGAAGCGAAAGCTTAATGGAGGTATAAAAATGGAAGGTTTGAATGAAGCTATCGTATTGGCAGCTTGTGCTCTTGGTGCAGGTATCTCTATGATCGCCGGTGTCGGCCCCGGTATCGGTGAAGGTTATGCAGTTGGTAAGGCTTGTGAATCCATCGGTCGCCAGCCTGAAAGCCGCGGTGCTGTCACCAGTACAATGCTCATGGGTTGTGCTGTTGCCGAAACCACAGGTATTTACGGCCTTGTTATTGCAATTCTTCTGTTGTTCGTTGCTCCCAATATTCTTTTGGGACATCTTCCCGTGTAATTTCTTTAAAGATTTACGAACAAAGTAAAAGAAAGGAGGCCGCAGTTATGCCTGAATACCTGGAATTGATTTCAATTCAATGGCCGGAAATTGTTGTTACTATCTGCAATCTGTTGATTCTTGCATTTTTGGTAAAAAAATTTCTTTTCAAGCCTGTGCAGAAAATTCTTGCGCAACGTCAGGCACAGGTTGACAGCTTGTATGCTGAAGCCGAATCCGCAAAGGCAGCGGCCGAAAAAGATAAGGCAGAATATGCCGAAAAACGTAAAAATGCAGATGCTGAGGCAGAAGAAATCCTGCGTGTAGCTCATTCACGAGCCACCACGGCAGGCGATATTCTTGTGCGTGAAGCAATGGATAAATCTGCATCCATCAAACGCAAAGCAGAGAATGAAATTGCACGTGAACGCAAAAAAGCTGTCAATGAAATCAAGAATGAGATTTCTGAAATATCTGTTGATATTGCAGAACAGGTGCTTGGTCGTGAAATCAGTGAGGCTGATCATAAAAACCTTGTAGACAGCTTTATTGATACGATAGGTGAGTAAGTCATGACAGATGTAAAACAGGAATACGGCGGAGCGTTGTATCTGCTTTGTGAAGAAGAACATCTCAGTGATATTTGCCTGCTTGGGCTTGTGTCTGTCAGAAAACTCTTTGATGAAAACACGGACTATATCCGTTTGCTTGAAGCTCCGACTGTCACATTTGCAGAAAAAGCAGGTATTCTTGATGAAGCTTTTTCTCAGAATGTTCATGAATATGTTCTGAACTTTCTGAAAATTCTCACTGAGAATAACTATATTTCTGCTTTTGGTGCTTGTTGTGATGAATTTGTGCAACGCTACAATGCGGATCGCAACATCAGTATTGCAAAAGTGACTTCTGCTGTGGCATTGACAGCAGAGCAACAGAAACGACTTTGTGACAAATTACAAGCTAAAGTCGGCAAGACTGTGATTTTGCAATGTGAAACGGATCCGACTCTGCTTGGTGGACTCCGTGTTGAAATTGACGGTCGCCTTATTGACGGTACAGTTAAAAACAAAATTGATTCTATACGTGATAACCTGAAAAAGACGGTTATCTGAGAAAGCGAGGGGTATTATTATGGCGCTTCGCCCCGAAGAAATCAGCAGTATTATAAAAAATCAAATCAAGAATTATGCTCAGAAAATAGAACAGGCTGAAACCGGTACGGTTATTCTTGTTGGTGACGGCATTGCAAAAGCCCACGGACTTGAAAACTGCATGGCTAACGAATTGCTTGTTTTTGAGGATGGCAGCTATGGTATGGCATTGAACCTTGAGGAAAAGGTTGTTGCCGTTGTTTTGTTGAGCAAACAAAATTCTATTCGTGAAGGTTCTCTTGTTAAACGTACGGGACAGGTTGTCAGTGTACCCGTCGGCAAGGGAATGCTTGGTCGTGTTGTCGATGCACTCGGACAGCCGGTTGACGGAAAAGGTCCTGTTGATTATGAAACACAACGTGCGGTAGATACAGTGGCACCGGGCATTATTACAAGAAAAAGTGTCAGTGTCCCGCTGCAGACCGGTATCAAAGCGATTGACAGCATGATTCCCATCGGCAGAGGACAGCGTGAGTTGATTATCGGCGACAGACAGACCGGTAAAACAACGATTGCTGTTGATACTATTCTGAACCAAAAAGGCAAAGATGTTCTTTGTATTTACGTTGCCATCGGACAGAAAAATTCTACCGTTGCACAGGTTGCGGAAACACTTGAAAAAGGCGGTGCTATGGAGTACACGGTCATTGTGTCTGCATCCGCATCTGAACCTGCACCTTTGCAGTATATTGCTCCGTATGCAGGTTGTGCTATCGGCGAGCACTTCATGTCGCAGGGCAAAGATGTTTTGATTGTCTATGATGATCTTTCCAAGCACGCAGTGGCTTACCGTGCTCTTTCTTTGCTGATCCGAAGACCGCCCGGACGTGAAGCATATCCCGGTGATGTTTTTTATCTGCACAGCCGTTTGCTTGAACGTGCAGCAAGACTTGCTCCCGAATACGGCGGCGGCAGTCTTACCGCACTTCCCATTATTGAAACGCAGGCAGGTGATGTTTCTGCGTATATCCCGACAAATGTTATTTCAATTACCGATGGTCAGATATTCCTTGAAAGTGAACTTTTCCATGCAGGTATTATGCCTGCTGTAAACCCCGGTATCTCCGTCAGCCGAGTGGGTGGCAGTGCGCAGATCAAAGCAATGAAAAAGGTATCGGGCAACCTGAAGCTTCTCTATTCACAATTCCGTGAATTGCAGAGTTTTGCTCAGTTTGGTTCCGACCTTGATGAAGATACAAAGCAGCGTCTTGCACTCGGTGAACGTATTGTTGCAATTCTGAAACAGGGTAAAAACAGTCCTGTTGACGTTGCTCTGCAGGTTTGTATTATATATGCAGCTGTAAACGGATATCTGAACGATATAGACGTTGATAAGATCAGTGAATTTGAAGTATTGCTTTATGATATGCTGACAAAGAAACGTCCGGAATTGCTTGAGAGCATCCGTAACAGCGGTGAACTTTCTTCAGAATATGAAGATATGCTGAAAGCATCTCTCCTTGCGTTTACTGCTGATTTTAAATAATGATTACAGAAAGGAACAGTTATGGGAGCTTCGACCAAAGATGTAAAAATCAGAATTAAAAGTGTCGAATCAACGCAGCAAATCACTCGTGCTATGGGACTTGTTGCGTCTTCCAAGCTGCGCCGTGCAAAAGAACGAATGGAAAGCAGCCGTGCTTATTTTGTTGCCATGCGAGACACACTCGGAGATATCGCTGCTAAAATGAAAGGATCTGATTCCTTATATGTTTCAGGACGCGAAATCAAAAAAGTGTGTTATATAGTTATTGCCGGTGACAGAGGATTGGCAGGCGGCTATAACAACAACATTCTGCGTCTTCTTCAAGAACACACGGAGGAAAAGAACGTTTGTGTCTTGCCCGTCGGAAAACGTGTGAATGAATATTGCAAATCACACGGAATTGAAGTGTTGACAGAAGAGTATGCAGTGGTTGAAGCAATAGATCGACATGAATGTGCTGCTTTGTCACGAATGGTGGCTGATTTGTATACGGACGGAAGTTTTGATGAACTTTATCTTATTTATACAAAGTTCCATTCCATGTTGAGTCAATCGCCGCATGTGATGCGATTACTTCCTCTGGAAGTGCCTGAAGATGTGATTGATGATACACATTATATTTTGTATGAACCGGGTATTACAGCTGTATTTGAAGCAATTGTACCTGAATATCTAACAGGCATCCTGTTTGGTGCCGTCGCAGAGAGTTATTGTTGTGAACTTACAGCAAGACGAAATGCAATGGATGCGGCAGGCAAGAATGCCGAAGAAATGCTTGAAAAGTTAAATCTTGATTATAACCGAGCACGACAAAGTGCAATCACGCAGGAGATTACGGAAATCATTGCCGGATCTTCAGACTGAACGGGGTGAAGATATGAACGAAATGAAAACAGGCGTTATTACGCAGGTTATCGGACCTGTTGTTGACGTCAGATTTGAAAGTGATAAACTGCCTGACATTCTCAATGCGCTGACAACAGATAATCACGGTGTGAAACTTACCATGGAAGTTGCACAGCATATCGGTGACAATGTTGTTCGTTGTATTGCAATGAGTAGCACTGACGGTCTCGTCAGAGGGGCAACGGTTACGGATACGGGAATGGGAATCACTGTTCCTGTCGGACATGAAACACTCGGCAGAATCTTCAATGTTCTCGGTGAACCTGTTGATGAACAACCTGCACCTGACACTGCCGAAAGATGGCCTATTCACAGATCTGCACCTGCATTTGAGGAGCAGAGATCTACAACTGAAATTCTTGAAACGGGAATCAAAGTTGTCGACCTTATCTGTCCCTATGCAAAAGGTGGTAAAATCGGTTTGTTTGGCGGTGCCGGTGTCGGCAAAACAGTTCTTATTATGGAACTGATCAATAATATTGCCAAAGAACACGGCGGTCTTTCTGTTTTTGCAGGTGTTGGTGAACGCACCCGCGAAGGAAATGACCTTTATAACGAAATGAAGGAATCCGGCGTTATCAACAAAACTGCCCTTGTTTACGGTCAGATGAACGAACCGCCTGGAGCCAGAATGCGTGTCGGTCTTTCGGGACTGACCATGGCAGAGTATTTCCGTGATAAGGAAAATCAGGATGTGCTTCTGTTTATTGATAATATTTTCCGATTTACGCAGGCCGGTTCAGAAGTTTCTGCTCTACTTGGCAGAATGCCTTCGGCCGTTGGTTATCAGCCTACGCTTGCAACCGAAATGGGTGCTTTGCAGGAACGCATTGCGTCCACTTCAAAAGGTTCCATTACATCTGTTCAGGCTGTTTATGTCCCCGCTGATGACTTGACGGACCCTGCTCCTGCCACCACATTTGCACATCTTGATGCAACAACTGTTCTCAGCAGAAGCATCGCTTCACAAGGTATTTATCCCGCTGTTGATCCTCTTGAATCAACAAGTCGAATATTATCTCTTGACATTGTCGGTGAAGAGCATTATAATGTTGCAAGAGAAGTGCAACGCATTCTGCAAAGATACAAAGAACTGCAGGATATTATTGCAATTATGGGCATTGATGAACTCAGCGAGGATGACAAGCTTGTTGTTTCCCGTGCCCGTAAAGTGCAGCGATTCCTCTCACAGCCGTTTACGGTCGCTTCTAACTACACGGGTTATGAGGGCAAATATGTTCCCATCCGTGAAACGATCCGCGGATTCCGTGAAATCATTGACGGCAAGTGTGATGATATTCCCGAGTCATACTTCCTGTTTGTTGGCGGAATCGATGAGGTTTACGCAAAAGTGCAAAAGCAAGATGTTGATTGATCGTATCTTCATATAAAAGATAAGGAGGCGCCGTATGAAAGGATTTCAGTTGCAAATTGTTACCCCTGACGGCATTCTTTTTGACGGCGCAGCCGAACAACTCTCCGTCAGGTCGATCGACGGTGAAGTTGCTGTTATGGCAGGGCATATTCCTTATGTTACAGCATTGAAGCAAGGCAGTTGCAGAGTGTATGTGTCGGGTGCAATCCGTCATGCAAACTGTGGCGGCGGTCTTCTTGAAGTGAATAAAGAAAAGGTCCGTCTTTTATCGCCTGATTTCACATTTACGGAATGATTTCGTAAATTGAAATGCATACACCGTGCCGGTGTGGCGGAATTGGCAGACGCAAGGGACTTAAAATCCCTCGGTGGCAACATCGTACCGGTTCGAGCCCGGTCACCGGCACCATATTGAGTATTCATAAGGGATTTGACCTGTGAATACTCAATTTTTTTATTTTCATACCAAAGTATATAACCCACTATGACACTTTCTGTTTAAACTGCAAAGTTGTCAAGTGGGATTTTTTTATTAAAGTCTTGAAATTTAGCAAACTATTGTGATATACTAATTATGCTGCACAAACTGAATAATTAGAATTGGTGGTATTTTTATCTTTTTAGGGGATAATTATATCTTATTTTCTCATACTTTTTTGTGAGTTGGTAAAACCGTAAACTCCACTAAAATGAGTATGGGAATAATACCCTAATTCTAATTTAGTTTGTGTAGCGACAATCGGAGTTTGCGTTTTTCGGTGCGTTAACTTCGGTTGGCGCACTTTTTTATTTTTAGGAGGAAAAAAGATGAATGTATCAATCAAAGCACCGGGCTTAAACAAAAATTGGAGCGTATCAGATACTGCACTCACAATTGGAAATACGGAATACCCGTTTTCAGAATTATCCACATTTAAAATTATAACATCAGCTTCTGCTATGCTTCCAGGTGTAGCACAGGGAAACACTAAAAGCGGTAAATTAATACAGTGTTCTTTCAAGTTTGCTGATAGAGTTGTTGCTACACAAGCAATAGCTTTTGTACAAGAGAAAATCGAAACGTCACAAGGAAAAAAGAAAGATTACAAATATAAGCTGACTGCACATACAGGAACAACTTTAGAAGTATACGAGACATATATTGTTATTAACCATATGCAAGTCGGATTTATGGCAAATGCAATAAATGGTGGTGCATTAGGCGGCAAAAAAATTGATATTAAAAATTTAACTTCTGTTCAGTTTAGAGAACCGGCAGGATTTACAGTAGGTTTTATTCAGTTTGCATATCCTGGAAGTGTTGAGAGTAAGGGCGGAGTTGGAGCAATGATAAATGATGAAAATTCAATACCTATTCAACCTGCTATGGTAGAGCAAGCAAGAGAAATTGTAAATTTTATTGAAAAGAAAAAAGAAGAATTAAGCGTTGAAAAATCAACCACAATAATTCAACAAACTTCGGCTGCTGATGAACTCAAAAAATTCAAAGATCTTCTTGATATGGGAGCTATCACACAGGAAGAATTTGACGAAAAGAAAAAACAGTTACTTAATTTATAATAATCCCTTATGAACACTCGCACCATAAAGAAACGCTATTTGTCTTTAAGACAGGTAGCGTTTCTTTTTGTATGCGTAAGCTCTTAATTCAGTCATATGTAGTTCATCTGTGATGAACACATGTTGATTTTGTTTTGCGGTTGTGATACAATCAGTTACAGATTCATTAAAAGAATAATAATAGACATACAGTGTACGCTTTTCTATGATATGTGAGGTTGTTATGAATATTTTACAGACGATTGTTTCTTATCTTGCGATTGCAGCTGCTTTTATTTCTTCTTTGTTTTCTTGGGGAGACAAAGAAATGATACCTTTTTCAAACGACTATACAATTCCCGAAAACATTCCGGAATATCAAGTCATATCCAACGAAGCTAAAACTGATTGGCAGGCGAAATGGATATGGGATGAGGAGAACCTGACAAAGAAGAATGTATGGATGTGCTTTTGCAAAACAATAATGATCGAAAGCATTCCGGATTCTCTCATTGCAAACATTTCTGCCGATTCGAAGTATTGGCTTTATATCAACGGTGATACAGTTGTCTTTGAGGGAAGTGTGAAACGCGGTCCTGCAAAGAATAGTGGTTATTACGACTCCATTGATATCGCTCCTTATCTGACAGAAGGGCAAAATGTGATTTGCGCTCAGGTATGGTTTTGGGATAATGAGACGAGCTATTCTTATTGTGGCAGCGGTCAGGGTGGTTTTATTTTTGAAGCTGTCAATGAAGAAATCAGTATTATTTCTGACAATAGCTGGAAAGTAAAACGCAACAATGCCTTTGTGGACAGCTCTTTGTATCCGCCTAATTACAGACTTCCCGAGTACAGCATTTATTATGATGCAAGGGAAGATATGAGCGATTGGTTGAATGTTGCTGCTGATACTTCAGATTGGGAAAATGCCACCGAATACGCTGTCGGTGGGGAAGGTGCTTATGGTAAGTTGTATCCTCGCGGCATTCCGTTTCTGAAGGATTACGGACTCAAAAAGTATGAAAATTCCGAGCAGTATGAAAACTATACAGTTAAACGTCTGTTCGGCGAAAAGCTTACTGTTGATATACCTTATAATGCACAAATTACACCTTATCTTAAGATCATTGCCCCTGCAGGCAAAAAGATACGCATAACTACAGAAAACACTTTGATCGGTGCGGTTTCAACAACTTACATAACCAAAGAAGGTGAGCAGGAATTTGAGTCAGCCGGTTGGTTTAATGGTGAGCACATTACTTATAAAATACCCAAAGGGGTAACCGTCTTATCTCTTAAATACCGCGAAACCGGTTATGACAGTGCCTTCAGTGGTGATTTTAAGTGTGATGATGAATTCCTTAATTCACTGTGGCAAAAATCCCTTCGTACGCTCTATGTTACCATGCGTGATAATTTTATGGATTGTCCCGACAGAGAAAGAGCACAGTGGTGGGGTGATGTAACAAGTGAGATGATCATGACAATGTACTCTATGGATAGCAATTCTTATCTGCTGTATCAGAAGGGAGTTGAAGTCATGCTGTCTCATATCGATGATACGAAGTTGTTGCAGACTGTTGTGCCTATCAATGGAGATTATTTTGAACTTCCTGTACAGCAACTTGCAGGTATTGTCGGTTTTTATACATACTATGAATATACCGGAGACAAAACATTTGTCGAAAAGGTTTATGATGCATCGCTTGATTATCTGAAACTATGGGAAATCGGTGACAATGGTCTTGTTGTCCATCGCAGCGGATCATGGGACTGGCCTGACTGGGGTTCAAAGGCTGATATGACTGCAATCGAAAATGCATGGTTTTATTATGCTCTTTCCGCAACGGAAAAAATGGCTCAGCTTCTTGACAAGGAAGATGATGTTGCATTTATTGCTGAAAGAAAAGAAATAATTAAAAATGGTTACGCCGCATTATGGACAGAACATGGTTTTAAAAGCAACGATGTGAAAAATTGTGATGACAGAGCCAATGCTCTTGCAGTATTGACCGGTCTTGCAAGTGAAGATCAATATGAGATAATTGCAAATGTTCTCATAAATACGCAAAACGCAAGTCCTTATATGGAATATTATGTTCTTGAAGCTCTTTGTGAAATGGGAAAATATGAGGCAGCAAAAGACAGAATCAAAGACAGATATGACGGCATGATGAGTGAAGATTATTCCACTCTTTGGGAGTTCTGGGATTCATGGCGCGGAACGAAGAACCATGCCTGGAGTGGGGGTCCTCTTGTGATTATGAGCAAGCATTTTGCAGGAATCACTCCTGTTGAATCTGGTTATGAAAAAGTGGAAATCAATCCTCAGTATGCAATGTTTGATAATATTTCTTGTGTGGTGCCGAGCGTAAAAGGGCTGATCAGAATTGATTGTGAAAAGACTTCAGATGAATATGTTATTGATCTGATGCTTCCTGATGATATGAGCACAGTTTTGTATATACCCGACAATGCTGTTGTCAGTGTTAATTCAGAGATTTATTATCAGAACGGTACTTATGTTGACAATACTGCAGGCAATGTGGAAATAGCAGAAAAGTAACACATTCTCTGTTAACTTTGATACCGCATCGCAATAATAAAGACTGCAACAAAGTTGATCTTCATCAATTTTTGTTGCAGTCTTTTTCTGATTATTGAATTTTTGAAAGTTCTGTATGTAATGTTTGCAGTGCCTGCATTAATGCGTTTTCGGGTACTGCGATATCAAGGCGCATAAAACCCTTACCTTCATCCCCGAACCAATAACCGGGATCGGGAATAATACCGCATTTGTTGATAAGGAACTGTTCGAGTTCTTCGTCATTCATCCCGAGTGCGGACATATCGAGCCATGCAAGATATGTTCCTTCACGGTTGTATAATCTGATTTGCGGAAGATTCTCTTTGCAGAAATGACCGAGCAATTCAAAGTTTTTGTTGACACACTCGTTCATTTCGTCGATCCAGTCGTCACATTGCGTATATGCGGCGATGGTTGCAGGTCTTGAACAACAGTTGATGCATGTGTATCCGTCAGCGGCAAGTTGTTTCTCGAATACGTTTCGTACAGAATGATTCGGAATAATGATGTTCGATGTGCCGAGACCTGCAATGTTGAAAGTCTTTGACACAGCTGTGCAAACCACACAATTGTCAGCATATTCTTTACTGATGGCAGGTAAGCAGGTGTGGGGTGTTCTTGTTATGTCAAAATGAATTTCATCCGATACAAGCACAACATTGTTCTGAAGACAAATATCGGCCACTCTTTCAAGTTCATCTTTTGTCCAGACTCTGCCGACAGGATTGTGCGGTGAACACAGCAACATCAGCTTGTTTTCTTCTTTTGCAGCCAATCTTTCAAGACCGTCAAAATCCATAACATATGTATTATCTTTTTTTATCAGCGGGTTTGCTGCGATTTTTCTGCCGTTGTTATTGATGGCATTTGAGAAAGGATAGTAAACAGGCGGTTGTATAATAACACCTTCACCGATCTTGGTAAATGCTCTTACAGCGGTATTGATAGCCGCGACTACACCACCGGTGCAAACAATCCATTCATTCTCGATTTGCCAGTTGTGTCTGCGAAGCATGAATTCTTTTATTACTGTTTTGTACGCATCGTCTGCAACGGTGTAGCAGAAGTATCCGGATGATGCAAAATCTTTCATTGCTTCAATGATCTGCGGTGCGGTTTTCCATTCCATGTCGGCAACCGAAAACGGAAATGCATTTTTGTGTTCAGATTGAAAATCCCACTTTAATGAACCGCTGTTTTGGCGATTCGGGATTGTATTAAAATCGTATTTCATAGTAATTTTCTCCTGTTAGCGTACGACAAGAATCAACGATGCCAATAAGATCTGACCGGCAAAATATGTTGCAATATTAAATATTTTAAGCGGATAATTCTTCTTGTATCTTTCGTCAAAAATAAGGAAGGAAATTGTAAGGTCTGAAGCAACAAACAGTGCAGCACCGAGAATAAGAAGAACGGCTGCGATTGCTGCATAATCTGCACCTGTCTGCAAAGAAACCACTGCAAGGTCAAATGCTTTGGTGAACATGACAAGGATTACACAACCGTAAGCAACGCTTGCTGCAAAAGCCCATTTTTCAAAATTCATCTTCAAACTTGTGAAGATGATATAACCGATCATGCAAACAACGGGAATTGCAATTTCCCACGGTTGCAAAAAGCTTCGTCCCGGGTCAAGTGCTTGTGATGCTTTGTGGTAGGCGATAATATAAAATACATGAGCTACCATAAAAGAAACAAAGCCGACAGCATTGAGGAATTTCGGTTTGATTACGTGCAGGAAGAAATCGCCCACCCATGACATAGCAAGACCGATCAGCATGTATTTTGCAAATTCGGAGTGATTATCTGCAATGTAAGTTGAAAGTAGTCCGACACCCATGAAACAGGTTGAGTCAAGCATTTTCAGTGTCAGAGATTTAATGCCTTTGTTTTTTTGAGCTTCAAGATAAAACGGAGTAAGTATGATACTTGCAACAATGCAGATACCGAAAAGAACCTTAGCGAATAACATGATTATTCCTCCTCACATACTGTTAATCTTTAGTTAAAATATTAACATATAATTGTATGCAACGCAAGAAAAATGAAAAAAATAAATAATAATTTCATAATTGTTCAGGTATTATTATTGTAAATTTCTATTTACTTCCAAATATTAATCTGTTATAATGTAATAATGTATATTGCTGTTTAGGAGAGTTAAAATGGCTATTAAAAACGAATTGACCCGTGTTGCTGCCGGTATCATGTTTGACCGAGTAATGTCATATGCAGATAAGGATCCTGAAAAAGCTTTTCAGAATGTTCTCGAATTTGCTGAAAAATACTTTGCTGACAAATTGTTCCCGGCAGAGAATTTGAAGAAAATGAAAGAAGCGGCAGGAAATCCCGAGAATGCTTATGTAAAATTCGGCAAGAATATTCTCAAGGAAATCAATCGCAGCCAACTTAAGCATTTGCTTTTGACTGCAGGCATTGATGCCGGTCTTTACGGAACACGCACAGTTCGTGCCAATCGTGAAAAATATGGCTGTAATATTCCTTGGCTGCTGCTTTTTGATCCCACCAGTGCTTGTAATATGCATTGCAAAGGTTGCTGGGCAGCAGAATACGGCAATAGTCTTAACTTGTCTCCAGCTGAAATGCAATCAATTGTGGACCAGGGAAAAGCCCTCGGAACTCATATTTATATGTTGACCGGTGGCGAACCGCTTATCAGGAAGAATGAGATCATTACTCTCTGTCGCAATAATCCTGATTGTGTTTTTCTTGCATACACAAATGCAACCCTCATTGATGAGGATTTTTGCAAGCAGGTTCTTGAAGTCGGCAATCTGACATTTGCTCTTAGTGTAGAGGGTTCCTGCGAATCAACAGATGCACGCCGCGGTGAAGGTTGTTATGATAAAGTTATGAAAGCAATGGATATTCTCAAGGAGAACGGTTGTTTCTTCGGTATTTCCGTTTGCTACACACATGACAATGTTCCGTACGTTACGAGTGACGAATTTATGGATCAGATGATTGCAAAAGGTGCAAAATTTGCGTTCTATTTCAATTATATGCCTGTCGGACATGGTGCTGATAAAGCTTTGATTCCCACACCTGCAGATCGTAAATATATGTATGCATGGATCAAGAAAACAAGAAACGGCACAACCGGCAAACCTATGTTTGTATTTGATTTCCAGAATGACGGTGAATATGTCGGCGGTTGCATAGCCGGTGGAAGAAACTATTTTCACATCAACTCTGCAGGGGATATGGAACCCTGTGTGTTTGTTCATTATTCGGATTCCAATATCCGTACACATACACTTCTTGAAGGTCTTAAAAATCCGCTGTTTACAGCTTATTATCACGGTCAGCCTTTCAATGACAATCATCTTCGTCCTTGTCCCATGCTTGAGAATCCCGACAAGCTCAGACAGATGATCAAAGAAACGGGTGCTCAATCAACTGATTTGCTTATCAAAGAAGATGTTGACACCCTGTGTGGCCGTTGTGATGAATTTGCTTTGGCATGGCAGCCTGTTGCTGATGAACTCTGGGCCTCTACGAAGCATCCGCTGACACATACCCAATATTACAGGGACGGCGGTAAAGCAAAAATGCAATAACGCCGTTCGGTGGAGGCGTTTTTGTCTGAATAAATCACTTTTTGCTTGCATATTGATTATTGCAATCATCAACTTTACTTCCTGTAGTTTTGAAGAATTTCCGTCGCATAATACCCGGAATTCTGTAGCAACAACACAGTATGATTCCGATTTGCCTGCTGATGATGTCAATGCAGGTGTCGAAAAACAGCAGATTTATATGAGTAAAGCTGATGTGCTGAAAAAATACAAAAAAGCAACTGATTATGTAAAGCAGTGCAGTCCCGGGTTTAAACGCACGCAGAGTGCTGTTGTTCCGGAAGTTCATTTGAATGATTTTGTTCTGTCGCCTGTATGGGATACGGCAATCGCTTTAATGAATGCTGAGAAAGATCCATTCTGTGAGGTTCATACCGTTGAAAAAGGTGACGATCTTTCGTGTCGTGTCAGATTTCCTGTTTTTAACACCGATTATGGTTGTCAGATACCTGATGAAGATGATGTCACTGCTGCTTTTTGTTTTAAACAGGGCGAATGTGAAGAACTTGTAATATTGTTTCATGATATTATTGCAAAGGATTTGAAAGCTGACTCTTTTGCACAGATTATGCCTGCATACTCTGCAGATACTCTGCTGCGGTTACTGAAGCATCACATTCCTCTGTTGAATGAAAAAACTGCATCAGCTGATATAAGATATTATAATTGCGAAATACGCTGTCTTACAGATTCTGCTTCAGGTCGTATTCTTGATTTAAAGATGAATCTTGTTTCTGATGTCAGCCTGATTACAGATATTGATTGTATTATTACAAGTGCTCAAGATGTTAATCTGTCTGCAACAATCTGCAATGCTTTCCATTTTACGGATTTTGTCTGGTAATTTAATTGAGAAAGGAAAGGCACAAGGGTGCCGATTTTACGAATGATTAAACCTGAAAACCAATCTTGTTACGAGTATCTTGTAGAGAATGCTGCAAAAATCGGTGATTTTGTGGCTTTGACAGGTACTTGTAATAATGTCAGTTTCAAGCATTTTCTCAAAGATGTTGATCTGATAGCAGCCTACCTTTCTGCTGCAGGAGTCAAAAAAGGTGATGTTTGTACGATCTTTTTGCCTACCTGCGGACAGGCTTTTATTGCCTTTTATGCACTGAGCAAAATTGGTGCAATAGCTAATATTGTGCACCCTCTGTTGCCTCCTGAGGCGATTGACAGAATTTTATCCAATGTCGGCTCAAAATTTATTTTTGCTCTTGATATGCTGATTTCTCCTTATGAAGAAGTCATTAAGAAACACAAATGTCATGTCATTCTTTGTTCGCTCGGTGATTATGCAAAGATGCATGAACGTCCTGTTTATAAGCTTGCTGCTTTGAGCAAACATCCGGGTAAAACATTGAAGAAAAATACGGTTATCAAATACATTGATATTGTAAATGAGCTTTACAAAATTGAGGATGTTCCTGTTTGCCCTTGTGATGCACAAGACGTTTCTGTCTATTTACATGGTGGCGGTACGACAGGGAAGAGTAAAACAATTATGTTGTCAGCTTACGCCATCAATTCTGTTGCGTTCAAAATCAATGACCTTGATGTTCCGCATGAAGTCGGCAGGGAACTTTCGCTTGTAGTCTTGCCGATTTTCCACGCATTCGGACTTGCAGTTGCTGTTCACTTCAGCCTTTGTGCAGGTTACGGCTGCATTACAATGCATGAATTCAATGCAAAAAAAGCCAATGACCTGATCAAGAAATATCCGATCGCATTTATTGTCGGCGTGCCGAATATGTTCAAGAAGATGCATCAGGAATCCAACTTCAAAGGTCCGCATCTTCGCAGATTACGCTTGCTGTTCAGTGGCGGTGATACTGTTTCTGAAGGTTTTGTTGAACAGTTTAATGCCACCATTGCTGAGTGCGGAGGCATGGGTAGACTGATGCGCGGTTACGGCTTGACAGAAGTGTGTTCCGTTTGTTGCGTAAACAATTACACTGCGTATCGTGAAAACTCCATTGGTATGCCTTTGAAAGGGCTTGATGTTGAAATCTGGGATGAAAACCAGAACAATCTTTCAAGAAATACCATCGGTGAAATCGTTGTCAGCGGTGACACGCTTATGAACGGTTATTTTCAGGATGATGCTGTTCATGATGATGGCATTTATACGGATGAAAACGGTAAAAAATGGATTCTGACAGGTGACCTCGGATACAAAGACAAAGACGGATTCCTTTTCTTTACCGGCCGCAAAAAGAGAATGATTGTTATCTCCGGTTATAATGTTTATCCTTATAATATTGAGTCTGAAGTATTAAAACTCAACTACATATCTGAAGCCTGTGCAGTTCAAGGGTATGTCAATGAGAAGACAATTGTAAAGCTTTATGTCACTCTGCGTGAACCGACAACGAATACTAAAAAGATTGAAGAAGAAATCCGTGAGTATTGCGAAAAGACGCTTGATCGATTCTCAGTTCCTCGTAAGATCGTTATTCTTGATGCATTCCCGAGAACCAAAATGGCAAAGATTGATTTCCTGAAACTTACTGATCCTGTGCCGCAGAGTATGCGTCCGCAAAGAGATACAAAAGAACTCAAGGACACAACTGAAACCAAAAAGTCTCGTGACAGCAGATTAAAAAAGTCTCGTGATGTCCTTGAAGCAGGTGAAGGCTTTGATGATGAAAGCATAACAGCGGAATCGGAGAGTGTCGATATAAATACCGTTGATGTACAGAGTGATGAACTTGCAACCGATGTAAAAGATGAGGTTTTGGTTAGTGAAACAGAAAACGCTACGCAAGCAGATTCAGAAAACTGATTCTTTGAATTATAGTAATGAATAGTTAAAAGTCCGGTCTCGTTATTGTGAGACCGGACTTTTATAGTTGTTGTATGTAAGTTTATTTTGCAATCGGATAGACGAGATCGCCTTTCGCTGCTTCAAAACCGGTTTTTGCAACGTTCTTGACGATAGAAAATGTTGTTGACCAGAATTTCTTTTTGTCAGCAGAATCCTGTCGACGGAATCCGCAGACCATTTTCGGAACAGATGTCACGATTGTTTTGCCGAATTTGAGAAGGCAATCGCAATCAGCTGCCGCAAAAGTGTTGCCGAGTACATCACGGAAGCCTTTGAATTTGTCGATGCCGGTTTCTTCAATTACATTCGCAAAAGCAACATCCTGCACTTTTCCGACAGTTGACAGTTCATCTTTAATTACAGGCATAGCTCCATCAATCTGCCATGTGCCGATATCGTGTTGCACAAGACCTAAGAACGGAACTGAACTTTTGACAACTTTGAAATCATTATCATGATTCATCATAAGACCAAATGCTGATGCATCAGGTACAAAATGTCTGTAATACGGAAGAATCTTATCGTAAGTATCAGATTCGAGTATGCTGCCGTCTGCAAATCCGGGACCGTCATTATTGTATATTCTTTTGATTCTCTGACGGGTTTCATCACTACAACTAAGTGCTGCATAAAGAGCCATATGTCCGCCTTTTGAGTGACCGCCGATCATGAAATCACCATTTAGAGCGGCTGTTGCTTTTTCAATATATTGAACGGCAAGATCGTGTGATCCGGTTTTACCTTTGATTAAAATGTCAAAGTCTTCAAGCCAACCGCATACTGTATCATCAGTACCTCTGTAAAGAACGACATTCGTTTTGTTGGGCAGAATAAAAGTTGCAGCAGCAAACTGAACGGTGTTTTCTTCATCAATGAAGTTCTGAACACCTGTAATTTTAATAGCTGCAAAACGTCTGCAAGATGACATTTTTACCAATCTTCTGCAAATGATTTTCGGCAATACAAGCCCTGCAGGGACATATTTGTAATCGTGAAGTGCATAAAAAGCCTGCGCATAATGACCTAATGTTTTTGGGGTGCTTTCAAATTCAGCAGGTGCCACCTTTTCGATGGGCATGTAAAAGATATTATTCAGTGCAAGATTGTCTGCATCATTGAACGGAAGTTCTGAAAACGGAATGTTACCGAATTGTTCAATATAGGTGTCAATATTAGGCATAGTTGTCACTCCTTGTGAAACATAATACAATTATTATAATACAATCTTTTACATTTTTCAATAATAATCAACTATAATTTATTGCAACAGCAAGAATCATAAGAATAACAGAGGCAGCAAATTCCGCTATAAAGAGAGGTGCAGTGAATTTCAGCCATTTTTTATAGCTGACTCCCACCATCCCGATGGCAATGATCATGATGCCGCTTGTCGGATAAAGCAGGTTTGTAAAACCGTCACCCATGCAGAAAGCAAGAATTACACTCTGACTTGTAAGTCCGAGCATATTTGCAAGGGGAAGGATGATGGGCATGGTCAGCAGTGCTTTAATGGATCCGCTTCCGATGAAAAACTCAAGTGCCATAATGATCAGGAACACAATAATTATGCAGACATACGGATTCAGAGATTCAATTGCACCGTAGATGTTGTAAAGAATTGTGGGGAGAATCTGTCCTTCACTCAGAACATAGATAATGGCGAGAATCAACACAAAGAAAGGAAGGATCGGAAGAATTGTCTTGATACCTTTGCCGAAATTTGTGAAAAACTCTTTTTTGCTCATTCCTGAAAAAACGGCTGCCAGAATCGCACCGAGAGCAAACATAACGGGCATTGCTGCCGAAGAAATTGTACCGCCCATATCAAGCATGAAATCAAGGGCAATAAGAATAAATACCGAGCTGAGGCATATGCCGAAGGCTTTTGTTGCTTTCGCAATCTTTTTATTATTCAGTGCATCCTTGCAAAGTTCGACAGAGTATTTTTCATGCATTGACTTGTCGCTTTCATAGCAGAATGACTTTGTAGGATCTTTTTCAATCCTCTTTGCATACAAAACAAGAAATGCAGTCAGAATGGCATAAACAACTGCAAAAACGATAACACGCAGACCAAGTCCCGAATAGATTTCAAGGCCTGCCATTTTCTGAATTGTTACAACATTAAAAGGGTTGAATGTGGCTGCTGTGAAACCAAATGCAATTGCAATCAGGCTCATTCCCAGACCGACAAGCGAGTCCCATCCCAGTGCCAGTGAAATTGCAACTGCAATCGGCACAAGCGTGATAGATTCTTCAAGAATGCCGGCCGTAGAGCTGAGCAGCATACAAATAAATACGATTAAAGCGAGCAATAAATACTTCTTTGAAGAGAAATTCTTAACAACGATTCCCATTATGTATTTGAGCACACCGCATTCATCGACAACCAAGAATGTTCCGCCTATGATAACAACAAAAACTACAATTATGATACCTGTCAGAAAATAATCATTTGCGGGATTCAGTGCAAGGACAGGGGACAGGAGTATCTTCCACCACGCAAGCGGATTCTGCGTTTCAAGTTGTACATAAGAATCGGGATTGTATATCTCAACTTCATCCACAAGTGTCGATTCTGTGTACATACCTTGCGGAATGACGTGCGAAAGGACACCGGCTGCAATGACAAGCAGAACAGCAAGCAGGCTTATCATTATAATTGTTTTCTTATTCAGCTGAATACCTGCTGCAACAGATTGTTTTTCTTTGTGTTTGTTTTTCATATTCAATCACCTTAATTCGAGGTTTCTTGCCACTGTGACAAGAAAATCCTGTATATTTGTTACAAAACCGCAAACGCTTAATGAACCTCTGTCGATAAGCTTGTTGACTGCAAACTCTGATACATCAACGGAATAAAAGTAAACAGGTCTTACATCGTTGTCATTGTTGACATGATATGCAGGAGTCAAATTGCCGGTTGCAATTGAATGCAGTTGCGTTGCAAGACAAATCACAGTTGTCGCTTTGCGTATGTGCGAACGCATTGCATCCTGTGAATCATAGACACTATGTATGACATCGGGCAAAGGACCGTCATCACGAATTGAGCCTGCGAGAACAAAAGGCACATTATTGTCAACCAATGCACTCATTACACCTGATTTGATGTTATATTCTTTTACAAAATTATGTACTGATCCGCTTTTGCGAACAAGATTGATTGTGTGCAGATGATTATAATGACCGTTGTACATATTTTGTTTTGTATAAATGTCCTGCCCCAATGCTGTGTTGAAATAAGCGGCTTCCAGGTCATGTGTAGCAAGTGCATTACCTGCAAACAAACAATTGCAATAACCGTTTTCAATCAATGCTCGCATTGCATTTCTGCTGTCATAATCGAATACACAGGCAGGTCCCATGACCCATAGAATGTTTCCGTGATCCTTCTCATAACGCAACAGCTCACAAAGCTTATCATAATCACGGGATGCGGAAGTTTCGCGACTTCTTCCTGTTCTGAAAGCAAAGGTAGCAGGTTCATTATCAGTTTCATCAGACGAGACAAATCCGTCTGTATGCACAAACACACCGTTGCTGCCGTCATCAGTTCTTCCGCACACTACAAGATCACCTTGTTGTATGTTTCTTAGTTCTACAGCATATGGTTTGCCGTCCCGAACAATAACACAAGCATCCATTCGGCTTTCTTTGAGCAGTATCCATTGACCATTGATTTTAAAGTATTCTGGAAATATGGTGGTAGCATAAAAATCTTCGGGTACATAAGCATTGTTTGCTGCTTTTAAGGTTACATCAGGAGCATTTGTGAACAGAGCTTTGTTGAAATCCGGTGAATGGTATACTGGTAAGTTGAACATTCAGATCACCTTTTTTGTCTTTTTATGGAGTATATCATATTATGATCAGCAGTGCAAGTTATAAAGTGTTTTTGTTTTATTCAAAATAAACTATTGTAAAAGAAAAACGAATGTGTTATAATTCAGGTAATCCTCAGCTTTGAGGTAAATTACTAAAGGAGTATAAAAAATGAAAAAGATTATTGCTTTGCTTCTTGCCTTGTCTTGCGTTCTTTGCTGTTTTGCAGGTTGTGCAGGTGACAACACAGAGGATCCCGCTGCAGGATTTGAAATTGCTGTACCCAACGATACAACCAATGAAGCTCGTGCCCTGATGTTGCTTGAAACACTCGGATTGCTGACTCTCAAGGAAGGTGCAGGTATCACTGCTACAATTCTTGATATTGAATCCAATCCTTACAACATCACATTCCGTGAAGTTGAAGCAGCTCAGATTCCCAATATCCTGCAGGATGTTGATTTTGCTGTTATCAATTCCAACTATGCAATTGCTGCTGAGATGGATCCTGTGACACAGTCTCTTGCTCAGGAAGGTGCAGCATCTGCTTATGCAAACATTGTTGCTGTTAAGCAGGGTAACGAAGAGACTGATAAGACAAAGGCTCTTGTTGCTGCTCTTGAAAGTCAGAAAGTAGCTGATTTTATCACTGAAACTTACGGCGGTTCTGTTGTAAGCGTTGTTGAGAATCCCGGTGACGGTTTTGATGCTGATGTCGATTATGCTGCTCTTGCAGGTCAGACAATTACTGTTGCTGCTTCTCCGGCTCCTCACAGTGAAATTCTTGCAATTGCAAAAGAGATTCTTGCAGAGAAGGAAATCGTTCTTGATATCCGTGAATTCACTGATTACGTGCAGCCCAATACTGTAGTTGACAATGGTGAAATTGATGCCAACTATTTCCAGCATCTTCCTTATCTGGATGATTTCAATGCTGAAAACGGAACTGCAATCGTATCTGCTGCCGCTATCCATGTTGAACCTATGGGCATTTATGGTGGCAAACAGACTTCTCTTGATGCTATCAAGGGTGAATAATTCTTAACTCACGCACAGCCCGGTGCTCCGGCATCGGGCTGATTTTTAACGAGAACGGATAAGATACGGTATAATGGTTGTACCGTATCTTATCTGCTGTCATTGATAGGAGAAATGGACATGATTGAAATCAGAAATTTAACAAAGACATTCAATACGTCTGATGGTGCTGTTGAAGCATTGAAAAATGTTTCGCTGACAATTCACGATGGTGATATTTACGGCATTATCGGTATGTCGGGTGCAGGTAAAAGTACGCTCGTTCGTTGTATAAATATGCTCGAACGTCCGACTGAAGGACAGGTATTTATCGACGGAACTGATATGGGAGCACTTTCTCAGAAAGATCTCAGAAAAATGCGTCGCGATATCACCATGATCTTTCAGGGCTTCAACTTGCTTATGCAAAGAACGTGCCTGAAAAATGTATGTTTTCCGCTCGAACTTGCAGGTATGAAAAAAGCAGATGCTAAAAAACGTGCAATGGAACTGCTTGAAATTGTCGGTTTGCCTGATAAGGCGAATGCATATCCTGCTCAACTTTCAGGTGGGCAGCAGCAAAGAATTGCCATTGCAAGAGCTCTCGCTACCGAACCGAAAGTTCTTTTGTGTGATGAAGCTACCAGTGCTCTTGACCCTAAGACCACGCATTCTATTCTTGACCTCATCAAAGATATCAATCGCAAGATGGGAATTACCGTGATTGTAATCACCCATCAGATGAGTGTAGTTGAAGAAATCTGCAATCAGGTTGCGATTCTTGATGGTGGTGTTGTGGTTGAAAAAGGAAATGTGACTGACATTTTTGCAGCTCCCAAATCAGATGCTGCCAAAAGATTGGTATTCCCTGAAGGGTTTGATGCACCTGTTGTTGAAAGTTTTGACAATGAACGCAGAATCCGTGTTGTCTTTAACGGAGCTGATGCTGCAGGCACTCCTTTGATTGCACGTATGGCTGTTGAAAAAGGGATCTGTGCGAATATCAAGGCCGCATCTACCAAAACAATTGGCGGTAAGGCATATGGCAATATGCTGCTCGGTATTCCGGGGGACAGAGAGGTTCTCGATCAGGCTATGCGGTACCTGACCGCAGTAGAAGACGTTGTGGCAGAGGAGGTAAATGACTGATGTATGATAAGGTTTTTACAGCAGAAGCATGGCAACAGGCTTGGGATGTTGTGCAGTCTGAGTTTCTGATGGGACTCTGGGAAACATTTTATGTTACTGTAGTAGCAACGTTTTTTGCGGTGTTACTCGGTTTACCGTTGGGAATTCTGCTCGTCTGCGGTGATAAAGATGGCGTATTTCCTTTACCGAAACCGGTTTTGAGTGCATTGAATGTAATCATTAACTTGTTGCGTTCTGTTCCTTTTTTGATTCTTATGATCATGGCTTTTCCTTTGGCAAGACTCATTGTCGGAACAACCATCGGTACGGTTGCATCAATTGTGCCGTTGGTGATCGCTGCATTTCCGTTTGTTGCAAGACTTGTTGAAAGCAGTCTTCGTGAAGTGAACCCGAATATCATTGAGGCAGCACAGAGCATGGGAGCCAGTCCGTTTCAGATAATCATGAAGGTTATGTTGCCTGAAAGTGTTCCGTCTTTGATTTCCAATATCACAATTGCATTGACTACGGTGCTTGGATATTCTGCAATGAGCGGTATTATCGGTGGTGGCGGTCTTGGCAAAATTGCTATTAATTACGGTTACTATCGTTATAAATATCTGATCATGCTGCTTGCCGTTGTTTTGCTTGTTATATTGGTGCAAATTTTCCAGTCGATCGGTACTCGTCTTGCAACCAAGCTTGATAAACGTTTGAAGAACAGATAACAATTAGCGGAGAAGAATTATACTTCTCCGCTATTTTCGCAATAATGAAAGGATGATTTTTATATGAATAAGCTCAAAAAAGCACTTATAGTCATCTCCGTTTTTGTAGCATTGATTCTGCTGTCTGCAGGCATATTCTTTCTGTCTTATACACCGACTGTAACATTTGACTTATCACAAACAACAGGGGATGTTACATCCGGTGCTTCGGGATATCTCTATGGGCTTGCCGAAAATGGTGTACCGAGTATGGCTATGTGTGAAAGTGTCGATATTTCTTCAGTTTCGCAGAAGGTGGTTGACGGACTGCAGCATCCGATCGGTGATATTGATCATGTATATCCTATGCTTGATTCTACTGATTATAATGTTGTTTATTTGCAGGATTCTTATGACACATGGTATTACGCACATGATGAAATTATGCAGATGCGGGCAGACGGAACTTATGATTGGCAGACTTTTATGACAGAAGATTTCTTTCCGCGTGTAAAAGCAAGTGTACAAAAGTTATCTGCATCTTCTTATGCTGATAAAGTTGTTTATTGTTTGTACAATGAATGCGACAATGGTATTTGGTTCGGTGAAACGAGACAAACTGATGATCCGTATAACCGATTCGGTGTATGGGCTGAATACAACACCGCAGGAAGAGATGCCTTTAATGAAGCATGGAAACAGACATATGATTTTGTAAAATCAATAAATCCTGATGCAATGATTGGCGGACCCGGTTTTTGTGATTATAACAGCGATGAGCTTCAATATTTTCTGAAATTCTGTGTTGAAAATAATTGTGTGCCTGAAGTTATGATCTATCATGAACTGCATGATGATTCCGTTTATTATTGGCAGGATCATGTAGATGATTACAGACGTATTGAGACTGAACTCGGTTTGGAAGAACTTCCTATTATTGTGACCGAATATGGCAGAATGCAGGACAATGGCTATCCCGGTAAAATGGTGCAGTACATCACTAAAATTGAAGACTCCAAAGTGTATGCAAACAATGCTTATTGGAGGCTTTCCAATAATCTTAATGATGTTTGTGCAGATGATAACAGTCCGAATGCGAACTGGTGGCTTATGCGTTGGTATGCCGATATGAGCGGTCAGACACTTGCAAGTAAAAGTCATGATCTGTTCAAATCAGACTTTGAACGTTCCGTCAGAAAAAAGAAAAGTCTTGATCATCAGGGCTTTATGGGTATCGCTTCTCTTGAAGAAACGAACGGAAAGATATCTGTTGTTTGCGGTGGCAGAGACGGAGAAGCAAATATTGTTTTTGATAATCTGAAAAATTCTGTGTTCGACGGTCAGCTGTTGAAAATCAGAATTGAAGAAACCGTATATAAAGGACTATATGGTATTGTTTCTTCTCCTGTTTTGTTGCGTGAATATGTGATTGAACAGAATGGTAATAAACTGAAGATCCCGTTTAATGATCTTGACGAAGCGAATGCATATCATGTAACTGTTGAGGTTGTTGATGAAAATGTTGAAGTTGCTGATCCGGATTTCAGACCACTTCGTTTTGAATTTGAACATGGACAGTTACTCGGAAATGCATATTTGTATGACAGCTATTGCCCGACAAGCGGTGATTTGCTCGGTATGGTCGGCGGAATGGAAAATGAGGGTGACGGGATCTCTCTGCAGATCACAGTGCCCGAAGACGGACTTTATTATCTCGACTTTGTATATGGTAATTCAAATGACGGACCGTTCAATGAGAACGGAAAACAGAATCCTGACGACAGAAAGATTACCTCTGCAAAGTTGTTAGTTGATGGTGTTGAAGAAGAAATTCATTTTTATAACACCATCAAGAGTGAATACACTTCTTGTCATACTGTTGAAAAATTTCTGACTGCCGGAGAACATACGGTTGCTGTTATGAATAACGGCGGCACGTATGTGCTTGATTCACTTGTTGTGACAGAAAAAACGGATAATACTTCTTTATCATATCTGTTTGATGAAGATCGCAGTCATTCTGAAATGAATTCTTACTTACTGATAGCACCTGCTGATGGCAGATATTCTTTGACAATTTCTACATCAGATACTGCTTTTTCTCTTGACGGTGCAAACGGAATTGTTGATTCACAAGGAAATGCTGATCTGTATCTTCGCAGAGGACTGAACTATATCGATTTTGAGAGTGCTGATAGTAAGATATTGTCACTTGAACAGTATTCAGGTGCAACTGAAAGAATTGAACTCAATCCCGAAGATGCTGTACTGACGGATGCACAAATGAGCAGCAATGAAGATGGATTGCATTATATCGACGGAATCAGTTCTGTCGGCGGCAGTGCACTGTATGAGTTTGAGGTTGAATCTGCAGGTGATTATCGTGTGACGCTTTTGTATGCCAACAATGATGAAGGAGGTGTTCACGATTACAATGTTGATTTGATTGAACGATATGTGACTGTCAATTGTAATGGGCAGGTGCAAAATGTTTTCTGCAGAAATACGTATGCATGGGATTGCTTTAAAACCGTAACATTCAATTTGAAACTGAAAGAAGGCAAGAATACAATTGAATTGACCAATAGCGGTGAAATTCGTTTTGACGGTAAGCAATCTTTTGCACCGTATATTTCAGATATAACAATCAATCCTGTTGTACAATAAGCCGAGAACCGCAACCTTGGTTTTGGTTGCGGTTCTTAGCTTTTTTAATTGAATATTGCTGTCAGCTTTGCAAAAATTGTGAGGAAAAATGCCACAATTTTCTGCCAGAAAGAAGCTGCTTTGTCATACTCTGCTTCGCCACTGATCAGATCGCGTTCAGTAGTATCGGCTGTAAATGTTACATTGTCAAAATAGATATCAGCACCATGTTCGTAAGTGTCGCTGAAAACAAAATCTACATCCGTTATGTTATTCAGAATATTGCCTGAATAACTTGCCGCTGCCATGTTGCCGTACAGATACAGCTTATTCAGATCGACACTCACACAATGCCAGTTGTCATCAGCTTTAATAACGCGGGAAGATGCATCGCTTTCAATAATTTTTGCGGTGTACCAACGATTGTTATCAATGGTGATTTTTAATTCTTTGAATTCTATATCTCTTGTAGACTTGACTTTCGCATAGAATGACAGTGTACCGTAATCTGTCCAGTTGTTGTCAATGTCTTCAAACAGCTTTGTTGTATCATTATTATTGTACTTGAAATTCGGACTGATTGAAAATGTTGCCGAATTGCCGTCGGATGACACTTGCAGACTCTTGTTTCCGTGATATGCTACATTTTCTGCAAATCGGATGGTTGCTGAATCTGAGTTCCAGGTATTGTAATTGCCGGAAAATTCATTGGAATGGCAATGCCAGAATGTATCATATTCACAATCTGCCCATGCATCATTGTGCCAGTAATGTGTGACGACAAATCTGTTTGTAACAAATGGCGAAACAGCCAGTGTTCTGACTCCGTCTTCTGATGCATAAAGGTTTGCGTTATTGTTAGTCTGTGAGTACGCATATGCAACACTGACAGGTTTTTCAACGTCAGGATTGCTTACGCAGACGACATCTTCCGAAATGATTTGAGCGTCGGCGGCAAGATAGACACCATCTTCTCCGCAAACTGAAAAACCATAAATGCTCTGATCCTCGCAAACAAGTCCGTCGCCCGTATTTCTGAATGTGATGAAAATATTACCGTTTATGTTTTCAGTTTTTTGCGGAAATGCAGCCGTGTATGTGTCATGCGTATTATAAACCATGCCCAGTGCACTGAATGCCATTCTTTCGCCGACTTCTTTTTTGCAGATCGGATGAATCGCATGTGTTATTTCTCTATATGTCAACGGAATGTCGTAAATCGGAACCACGGCTCTGCTTTCGGGCTCTTTCAGTTGCATTTTAGCAAATTCATCATTCTTATTCTGCAATGTGTCAAGATTTCCGTAAGAATAGGATGCAAGCTGTGTGTATACGATCGGCAGCAGCCCGTCGCTGTATCCGAAATGCGAGGTATATGATTTTTGGAGTAAATCAAAGGCACAGGTGTACTTGCCGTAATCCCAGAACAAATCCGTTTCTCCTTGGTACCAGATCATGCCTGACAAACGGAAATTCTTTAATGGTGCTATCTTATCGTTGAAATTGCAGGTCATATCTGTTCCGAAATTTACTTCGTTTTCTTTCCAATCGGAAAGTGCAATGTACCTGTTGTCGCTTTTGCAATTTGCAAAAACAAAGGGATCATTTTCAATGGATTCTCGTGAAAGCCATGTCAGAATGGATGTGCCGCCAAGGTTTGCGTTGAGAATGCCGACAGGCATATCGAGTTCGTCAATCAGTTTCTGTGCAAAATAATAGCCGACAGCACTCATGTTGAAAACAGCAGCATCGCTGCCTTTGTACCATTGGGCACCGGTGGCAAAGTCTGCGATCGGTTCGGCCGGATAACAATTGATATCACCGTTATATCCGCCTTGTGCCGGCACTGCAAGGAACCTTAATGAATCAGACCCTGTTATTCCGTTTGAGAACATTTGCATTCCTGTTTCCGATTGTGATAACGGCATTTGCATATTGGATTGTCCGCCTGCAAGCCAAAGTTCACCAAAAACAACGTTTTTAAGTTCAGCAAACATCTTATTGTTGACATAGAGCGATATTGTATATTCATCGTAACCGCCTGCAGGAGTATGAAAGGAAATGTTGAATGTCCCGTTCTGATTAACAGTTGAATTTGATCGGGCAACTGCATCTTGACTTGAATTCGTCAGAATGCAGGAAATCTCTGCACCGGGGGTGCCGGATCCTGCAAGAACAGCTTCGTCATTTTGTTTGAATAACATATTGTTGCCATAATAACTGTACAATGTTGCATTCGTTGTTTCTGCACCCGCACAGGTGATGCAGATCGTAAACATCATGGAAATGCTGATGATGATTGATAAAATCCGCTTCATAGAAATACCTCCTTGTAATATCTACATTTTAGCAAACGAAAGAAAAATTGTAAATAGGAAAAATTAATTTAGAATGAAACTATACTTGCAATATGCTTAAAAACATTTTATAATATAATAAAATTTCAATGAGGTGATGTAATGAAAAACAGTATTATCAAGGCTTCTTCACGTATCATTACCGCAATTCTTTCTTTCATTATTTCCTGCTTGGGAGTGATTGGCGTGAATCTGAACAGAGAATGGCCCGTCAGTGAAACGGTCGAATCCAACGTCAACACAGGCAATACTGTCATTGATACGGATGCACAGTATCAGACACTTCGCGGATTTGGTGCTTCTGCTTGTTGGTGGGGAAAGGATGTCGGCACATGGGACAATGCAGAAGACGTACTTGCCTTGTTGTATGATGATCAGAAAGGTATCGGACTCAATATTTTCAGATATAATCTTGGTGCCGGCTCGGTGGGTGATGAGAATATGTATGTTGAATACAACAGAACCGAGAGCTTTTTGAAAGAGGACGGCACTCTCGATTTTACAGCGGATGCTGCTGCACAGAACACGCTTGCTATTGCAAAAGAAATTGCAGGCGATGATTTGCGAGTTTGTCTTTTTGCAAACAGCCCGCCTGTAAGTCTTACAAAAAACGGCAAAGCCTATTCTGCACCTGTAAAAAATGATTCTGCTCCTTATGAATGCAATATTGCCCCGGAAAATTTTGAGGCATATGCTGATTATCTCTATGCATGTGCAGAGTATTTTCTTGAAAAAGGATATCGCGTTGTTGATATTTCTGCCATGAACGAACCTCAGTATGCTTGGAGAGCTTGGTATAATGCAGACGGAAGTTTTTCTTGCAATCAAGAAGGCTGTCATTATGAACCGCAGGATGCACTTGAATTGCTGCAGGTGTTAATTGATAAGTTTGATCGCAGTAAGGTTGATAAGCTGGGATGCAAAGTATCAATGTTTGAATCCGGGGAAATCCAGGGACAGTGGAGCGTTCCGGCAAATTATATCGACTTTTTACTTGGTGTCAATAAGGATGATTTCTTCTATAACCGAAATATCCGTAATTATTTTGACACAATCTCCACTCATTCATATTGGTCATCTGCTGAAACAAAACAGCAGGCTGCTGACTATTTGAATGCAAATTATTCCAATTATGATATTGCTTGTACAGAGTATTGCCAGATGCTCAATGATTGGAACACAGGTGTGCATGATTATTTTGAACAACATGGTGCAACAAATGGTCTTGGTATTGATTTTGGTCTTGCTATGGCAAATGTTATTATGGATGATCTGACCATTCTCAACGCCGTTGAATGGAACTGGTGGACGGGTTGTTCTTACGGTGTTTATACTGACGGACTTGTTTATCTTGATCGCAATGATCATACCAATCTGACCACCTCCAAGCGTCTGTGGTGTCTCGGTAATTTCTCCAAATTCATCGATGAAGGTGCTGTGCGTATTGCGTGCTCTTCGGGTGTAGATGCACTTCGCAGTGCTGCATTTGTCAATCCGGACGGCGAAACGATTATTGTGTATCTCAATGGTACTGATTCTGCACTGACCACCGTATTGCCCGATATTACTGAAAACGGCTATACGGTACATGTTACTGATGCAACCCGCGATCTCGAACAGATTGAAATGACAGGCAAGCAGATCGAAATTCCTGCAAAGTCTGTTGTTACGGTTGTTGTTGACTCAGAAAGCGGCAACATTTTTGATACCGTTTGCTGAATTGTTACTCAAACAGTGGGGAAGAGAACATGAGAAGCTTTATGTCTGCATTTTCCAGTGCTGTTATTCGCATTGGCAGCATGAAAAGGATTTACAGCAATGAGAAGACCTGTGCATTGTATATGGAACACTGTGCACGTGTGTCGGCAAAACCCTACAAGATACCTTCTGCCGTGCGTATGAATGCACAGACAGAGTATTACCGCTTTTGTGATACGGACATCATATATCTGCAGGCGGAAAACCACAAGCCGAAACAGTTCATTCTGTATCTGCACGGCGGTGCATATATGGAGCAGCCCGTGGTGTTTCAGTGGAGTTTTATAAAACATATTCTTCACAACACCGACGCTGCCGTTATTGTGCCGGTCTATAAAAAAGCACCTCGCAACACGCATGAACAGACCTATACAATGCTTTATGCATTGTATGCAGAACTGCTGAAACGCACCGACCCTGAGAATATCATTTTTCTCGGTGACTCCTCAGGTGGCGGTCTTGCCCTTGCGTTTGCGAAGGACATGCTCGGCTCGGACTTGCCGCAGCCGCAGCAGCTGATTCTGCTGTCGCCATGGATGGATATTTCCATGTCCAATGACGAAATGGACAAGTTGGATAGAATCGATCCGAATATATCCAGGCATGGTCTGGCTTCGGTTGCAAAAGCCTGGGCAGGTAATACCGATTTGCAGCATCCGAAGCTCAGTCCCTTGTTCGGTTCAAACAAAGGACTGCCCAAAACGGCCTTGTTTGTCGGTATGCGTGAAATGCTTCTGCCTGATTGCAGAATTTACCGCGAAAAAGCGTTGGCTGACGGTGTTCAGTTGACTTATATTGAAGAGGAGGGTGGCAATCACTGTTTTCCGTTTTATCCGACACCCGAAGCCAAAAAGGCAAAAAAACAGATTGTGAATCTTATCAATACAGGAAGGATTTAAAAATGGCATTGCAATTTCACCGTCAATTGGAAAATATTCATGTAAACACCTTAGCACCGCGTGCTTATTTCATCCCTTTTGAATCGCACGAATGCAAGAATGCCGATCGTGAAAAATCGGAATTCTTTTATCTGCTCAACGGCGAATGGGATTTTTGCTTCTTCCCCGATATAGAACGTGTGGGAGTTGAAAAAGAAGGCTTTGCTGATCATGTCGTTTGCCCGGATACTATAACCGTACCGAAGTGCTGGCAGATGTATACCGATCGCAATTATGATCCTCCGCAGTATATTAACCAGGACTATCCGTTCCCCGTGGATCCTCCGCATCTTCCCGATGCCATTCCCGGCGGCTTTTACAGACGAAAATTCAACTTCACTAAAAAAGAAGGCAAGCTGTATTGGCTCAATTTTGAAGGTGTAGCACCATGTTTTTATCTGTGGATCAATGACAAGTTTGTAGGTTTCAGCAGTGTCAGCCACTCCACAAGCGAGTTCGATGTAACCGATTATCTTGCAGATGGTGATAATAAGATCGAACTTCTTGTTGTCAAGTATTGTGTTGGTACATACCTTGAAGACCAGGACTTTTTCCGTCTTGCAGGCATTTTCAGAGACGTTTATGTTCTTGAACGTGACGAAAAATGTATTCGCGATATTTTTGTAAGACCCGTTGTCAGTGAAGATCTGCAAACGGCTGAAATATTTGTGGATGTTGATTTTACACAGCCGACAGAGCTCGCGTGGAGCCTTCGCGATCCCGACGGTGCACCTGTCGGTCAGCGCGGTGTTGAAACGGGCAGCTTCATGGTTGTGATTGAAAATCCCGTTTTGTGGAATCCCGAACAGCCTGAAATGTATGAATTCTTCATCACTTGCGGAAATGAGTGCATTTCCATTCCCATTGCAATCCGACGTTTTGAAATCAAAAACAAAACTGTGCTTCTCAACGGTGTCAAAGTCAAAGCAAAGGGCGTTAACCGCCACGATAATCACCCCGAAACCGGATTTGCTGTTACGGTTGATGAAATGCTTCGTGACTTGTATCTGATGAAGCGTGCCAATGTTAATATGATCCGCACCTCGCATTATCCCAATGATCCGCGTTTTATGGAAATGTGCGATCGTCTGGGCTTTATGGTGGTGGATGAAGCCGACCTTGAAACCCACGGCATGGGATACAATTACGGCGACTGGTATTGGGATTACTGGGCATTTCTGTGTGATGATCCCGCATGGAAGGATATTTGTGTCGATCGTGCTGCTCGTCTGTTTGAGAGGGACAAAAACCGCGGCTGCGTGGTTCTGTGGTCGCTTGGTAATGAATCGGGCTGTGGTGAAAATCACCGTCACATGGCTTCTTATATCCGCTCTCGTGATGACCGTGCACTGATTCATTATGAAAACGCACATCTTGAGTACCAGGCAAGACTCAATAAGGACTTTACTGACATTTCCGATGTTGAAAGCCGTATGTATGCAAGTATTGACTATCTTCATAATTACCTGAATGATCCCGAAAGTAAAAAGCCATTTTTCTATTGTGAATATGTCGATTCGATGAGTACAGGTGATGTGTATAAACATTGGGATGGCGTTGAAGATAATGATCTTTATTTCGGTGCCTGCATCTGGGAATTTTCCGACCATGCCGTCAATATCGGTACCAAGGAAGAGCCGAAATACCGTTACGGCGGCGACTGGGGTGAAGAACCTAACGACTTCATCTGCTGCATTGACGGACTGGTCTATCCCGATCGTTCACTTCGTCCCGGTTATTACGATATGAAAAAAGTTTATGAGCCATTTTCAGTACGATTCGAAAACGGCTGCTTGTATATTCGCAACAAGCGATTCTATGTTGATTCAGACGATTGTTATGCTGTTTGGAATGTTCAAAAAGACGGCATTGTAATTATGGATGGCACAATACAGGATCTCGCTTGTACTCCGCGAGAAGAACGCAGTTACAGACTTTTTGATGAAATTGAACATTGCGGTACGATAACACTGAATGTTTCGTTCCGGCAGAAGAGTGCTACCGAATGGGCAGAAGCTGATTATGAAGTGTGCATGACACAGATTATTCTTTCAGAATCAGATTATGTTATGCCTGCGGAGAAAAATTGTGTTCCTGTTTTGGAAACATTACCGTACATCTATAAAGTCACAGCAGGTGATATTGTCTATTCGGTTGATCGCTTGAACGGCTTGTTGGTGTCTGTAACAAAATGCGGAAATGAAATTCTCAACGATGCACTCAAATTGTCTGTCTATCGCTGCTGGACATATAATACGCGAGGAAATGATGCAACGTGGGAACGTGCACGTTATGATCGTTTGCGTCATAAGTGTTATAATACCGCAGCTGAATTACAAGATGACGGCAGCATTGTAATCAGTGCAGATTTGTCACTTGCTGCTGCTGCAATGCCTCCGGCAATAAAAGTTCGTCTGCAATACAAAATTGCTGCAGATGGTGCTTTGAGAATCAGTTCTTATGTGAAAGTGACCCATAATGCTCCCGCATTGCCGCAGTTTGGTTTTGAATGGAATGTATCTTCTGATTTTGAAAAGGTCACTTATTTCGGATACGGTCCGCATGAGTCTTATGCCGAACGTTGGCAAAGTACAAGTTTACAGATGTTTGATACAACAGTCACGGATATGTACGAACATTATATTGCTCCACAAGAGAGTTCGGCACATTACGGCACGAAGTATGCTTGTCTTACAACTGATGACGGTAGTAAGCTTCATTTCTATGGTATGACTCCGCAAAACGGCTTCTCATTTAAAGCATTGCACTTTACAAATGAAGATCTTCGCTCAACGAAACATGATGATGAATTGATTCCGAGAGACGAAACGATCATTTCTACGCTTTATCGAATTGACTATCCATCGGTTCCGTTTGATGAGAAGGAATTTACATTTGAAGTTATTCTTGAAATTGAATAATGTAGAACCTCCCGTTTTTTTAACGGGAGATTTTTTTATGTGTTTTATAGTAATCGGAAAAAGCAAAGTAAAATAAAAGAACAGGCAGCCACCGGTAGTGGCCGCCTGTAGTCGTGATGCATTTGTAAAAATTCGATACTCTTTGTAAGTGATCGCAAGTATTAATCAGTATGTGTTTTTGTTAAATATTCTGATTAACCCACAGCAGTTTCACCGCTATCCTCGATGATTTCTTCTTCTGCAAGCATCGGAAGAATGATCATCTGCCCTTCATAAAGACTTTCATTATCATTTTCAAAATCATTAAGAAGTGCAATCAGAGAGGAGAATGATTCATAGTCCACACCATGTCTCTTACACAGCGTTTCTACCGTATCACCGTCACGTGCGGTTGCGCCAACAAACATGACAAGAGCATTGTCCTGTGTCAATTCAATGCCTGTGAACTTCAGAAGTGTGCGTGCAGCACTTGCCATCTGGTCATTGCTGAGCACTGTTGTAGTTTCTTCTTCAGTGGTTGTTTCTGTTGTGGTTTCAGTAGTTGTTTCGGTGGTATCGGAAGAACTTTCCGTGGTTGTCTTTATGAGTCCTGTTGTTGCCTGTGTTGTTGTCTGTGAATATGCACTTGTGTCTTCTTCCGCATACGGAGCCAACAATTCTGTCAGAACATTGATGCCGACAAAATGAAGAATAAACATGACCGCAACAATAGCAAAAGTCAGAGCTTTCATATAAACAGGGGAGTGTTTGCTGTAATATACAACAGGTTCATGGGGGACGTTTTCTGTTGTTTCGTCAGCAGTGATATCTGTTTCGGCAGCGGCAGATTCATTTTCAATTCTTGCATCTTCCGTATCAGTCGGGGTGTTGATTGAGTCAGCTGCAGCTGCTTCCTCAGTTTTTGCCTTGCATTCACGAATGTGCTTTCTCAAGTAATTCAGGTCATTCTGGAGTTCACCGACTGCAAAATAGCCGCCACCAAAGAAAGCAAGTGCAAATCTCCAGAAGAATGAAACATTGATTTCAATGCCATATTTTTTGCCGATTGCTGCGATTGCTTTTGATTGCTTTGCAATCCAATACGGTGCATAAACCGGGACAAAGAGGAAAGAAATGGATGAACCTGTCTTTTTATTATCACCATATTTTTTGGTGAAAGACGCAACCTGTGTATAAAGCTGTGATTTCCATACAAAGTAGTAAATACCAAAAGTACAATAACAAGCCACAATACTGTTAAAAACGTTTTTGGGCTTTTTCTTGGTTTTTACTTCGCTGACTACTTCGTTTACCTCTTCAAAAGTAGGAATTTCACAATCATCAGCAGGCAGGAAGAAGGATACAGACTTATTCGACTTTTTGATGATCAGATGAAGAATGAACCAAATTAAGACAATGATAAGACCGATAACAGAAAGTATGATACCAATGTTAAGACCTTTTGGTTCATATTTGAGCTCAATTGTGTGCTCGCCCTTATCAATGCTGAATACCAACAATGCATCTGCAATGGATTTGATTTCATCTTCTGCAAGCACTCTGCCGTCAACAGTTACTTTCCAGCTCTTGTCATACGGAATGGAGGTGTAAAGAAGTGCGTTGTCATTCGTAATGTTTATATTACCTTTAATATACGTTTCTTCAAATTCGGTAATCTGAAGTGTGCCGTTTGACAATATCTTATTATAGCCTTCTGTGAATTTCTCTTCATTCAGTCGAACAGCAAAAACATTGGCTGTACCGGTAGCGGTATCTGTAGGATAGGTAATGATAATGCGGACAGACTGTCCCGCATCAAGATGACCGACATTGACAGAATAGTACGTAGTGGAGCCGGTAGAATAACGTGACGAAGTGTTGAATCCGTTATCTGCAGAAATGTTGTAGCCAAGGCAAGAAGGCGACTTGAAGTAAATGCATACTTCACCTGCAGAGTCTGTTGTAAATGTCGTTGTTGCTGTACTTTCAGATGTCGAAGAACAGGTGAATGAATAGCTGCCTGACGACAGGCTTGAATCATTTACATAAAGTCCGCCGGTCGCAGATACGCTTTCCTGCGGAGGAATGTTTTCAAGTACATCAGCAATGCCGGTAGCGAGTTCAAAGTAGTTGTTCTGATTCACAAAGGGATTGACTGAACCGGAGTCTGCCCACAATGTCATTTGATTATCAACTGAAAATGCCAAAGGCAGGTAGTAATTATACAAGTAGGCATCAAACGTATTGCTGCTGTCTGATCCGATAAATGTATACATTTCCCCGGTATCAATCAGATTGTCTTTATCGTAAAGATACTTGATACCGAACATGGAGTTGTAAACAGCGGTCTGCGGATTGTAGGTATAGCTGTTGATGCCGTTGGAGAACAATCCGAAGTGTCTGTGCAGCTTGGATGTGGTTTCATAAGCCATGGAAGAGAAAATAGAAATACCGTTATAATCCATCCAGCTTGCATCCATTCTTGTCAGCAGTTTGGATCTTTCTTCACGGAAGAAAAGTTCTCCGTCTTCATATCGTGCTTCGTAGTCATCGACCATTGCACTGATTTCCTGGAATTCGTCATAGTCGGAGACATAATGTTCCTTTTTCTGCGACATGACATAGCTGAAAGAATTTGAAATGATTAATTCGGCAACGACTACACATACCAATGTCATAGAAAGTGTTTCTTTGCTCTTTTTTCCTGATGCATACAGGCTGAGAAGAATCACATATACTGCTACAAAGAAAATGTTGATCATCAGTGTGAACTTGCCGACATTTTTTGAACCGAGTTCCTGTATGAGTACAATGAAAGCAAGCAGACCGACGCCTGTTCCGACAAAAAACTTATAGGAATAATCTTTGATATGCAAAAATACTTCGTAAGCAATAGACAACAGGAGGAACGAATATGCAAAAGAGTAACGATAGGGAAGATCGTTCGGGAAGTGCATTCCGTGCCAGTAGTAGTTCAGGTAATTGAGAACAAAACCTGCATAGAAGAAAGCAAGAAGACAGCAGGAGAGAACTTTTTTCTTTGCATTGATATGCTTGTTAAACAGAAATGCCGGAATCATCAGAATGGTCATGACGCCGCAATAGATATTCGGTAAAACATCTTCACCGCTGCTTCTGATTGTGGGGGTCATGTTGGCAAGATGATTTGCAAGGAAATCAAAAATGTTGAAATATTCTTTCCATTCATCAAGCGAAGGTGCACCGGATGAGTTTGTTGCAGAGCTGCCTTTGAGAATGAAGAAAACGGGAAGCAATGCAAATGCTGCAAGCATAAATGCAAGAAAAGACGTCAGAGCGAATTTAATACCCGTCATAAAGAAACGGGAGTTTCTGAGATCAGCAAGAAAACCGATATCATCTTCACGCTGTCCCTCAGCAACAACTTTTGTTTTTGTAAGTTTATCAGAAAAACTGTAGTTGCTGAAGAAATAATACAGGAAATAAATAACACTCAGAATACAAACCATATAAGCCATATAATAGTTTGTTATCATTGTATAAGTCATCGCAAAGAGGTAAAGTCCCGGTTTGCCTCTGTGAATGATATAAACGATTCCAAGCATTACAAGCGGGAACATAAGGAATGCATCGATCCACATCACATTCCATGAATAAGCTACAAAGTACCCGCTGAAAGCATACAGCAAGCCGAAAGCTATGCTTGCTTTTCGTGTTCCGTATGTTTTGTTGACAAAATACGTGAATGCAGCAGATGCGGCAGTACCTTTGAGCAATATAATGATAGCAATTGCTTCCGGGATGTCGATATGCTTAAAAAGCAAGATCAACAGAGTAAACGGACTGCAGCAATAATTGAACAAGTTTCCGAGGAAACTGCTTCCAAGACCTGCATTCCATGAATATATGAGGCTTTCGCCTGATTTTAATCTGTCATACAGTTCTGCATATAACGGACCGTATTGATGATAAAGGTCCATGCGTAAGACAGTGCTGTCGCCACCTGCAATGGTTTGTCCCTGCAAAAGATATGCAGTGTACAGAACTACAATTGCAAGCATACCCGAAACAGCCGAAAAATAGGCTGCATCAGACATGGTAAACTTCTTTTTCTTCAACAACGGAGAAGCCGGAATTGGTTCCGTGGTAATAACATTTGTTTCTTCCATTTTATGCACTCCTTTAATTTATAAAAAATAATATACCATATTCAGAAACTGTTTTCAATAAGTTTTTTGCATAATGCAGGACAGGCAACATATATATTACTAATCTGATTTAAGTTGGTGATGACTCTGGATGCTGCTTTTGCGAATGCCTGTTCAATTCTGGATGAAAGGCTGAAGAATTCTCTTTTGTCTGTCAGCTCATTCATTCAATCTCAAACGACAGAAATTTGTCTTCATAATAACCGTGTGGTGTATATGGTTACAACAAAAGGCATTTTATTCCCTGATCATGTCGGAAGTGTGTTTGATGTTCCGAACGATGATGTTCTTGTTCCGACTCATCGCGAAATTGAAAATGCTATTATGCGTGCTTGCGGTTATTCGGTATATGCACATCAAAAAGAGATAGAGAACGGTTTTGTTGCGTATGCTTCAGGATGCAGATTGGCTATTACGGGCACCGTTTGTAATCACGGTGGTGCTGTTTTTGATTGGAAAGCTGTTGAATCGATTACATTACGAATTGCACGTGTACATAAGCAATCAGAAAACGTTTTTGCTTCTGCCGACGATGTTGGTTCGCTTTTGATTATCGGAGAGCCGTGTTCAGGCAAGACAACAATGCTTAGAAATATCGCATATTCACTGACAGACGGAACTCTCGGAAGATTTTTTAAAGTCAGCGTAATTGATGAAAGAAATGAGATACTTCCGACAGGAATTATGCGAACGCCTACTGTTCATGTTCTCAACGGAATCCCAAAGTCTGCAGGCATTGCACGTGCTGTCAGATTGTGTGCACCTGAAGTCATTATTTGTGATGAAATCGGAACCATGGATGAACTCAACAGCATGAAAGAATCTCTTTCCTGTGGGGTAAAATTTATTTGTTCAATGCATGCGAATAGCTTTGAAGATGTAAAAACGAAGGATTTGTATTATTCGTTGAAACAACATCAAATATTTGATCGGGAAATTTTGCTTAAAGGCAGATACAATCCCGGTCAGATATGTCAGATGAAATGAATTATCAATATGCGTTACATAATTCTGATCATCATCAGTACAGCACCTGTCATTATGGTTTATTTTGATTTGCGCAACAGAAACAAAAGCATTTGCTTTCTGAATGAATTATCTTTATTGTTTCATCGTTTTGAGAATATTCTGAATGCAACGCCGATGGAATTGGCATACTTATTTGAAAGTGCTGAGAAACAGGGAATATGTACTTCCTTTTGCAGAGATATAGTACAGGGATTGTCGGATGAATTCACTTTTGATCAAGTATGGAACAAAGCTATTGCTGCGTTTGTTGTTGATATGAGAATTGCAAAAGACGAGTTGGTATTATTGCGATATTTTTCACAGGAATTCGGTAAGGGGGATCTTGAAGATCAAAAAAAATTGTGCCATTTTTACAGTCTATTTTGCAAAGAAGCAGTTGAAAAAAGAAAACAATGTTTAGAAAAAAACAGAAGAATGTACATTACCCTCGGAACATTGAGCGGAGTGCTGATTTTCATTCTTTTGTGTTGACGGAGGATACATGGAAATAGATATCATTTTTAAAATCGCAGCAATAGGCATCATTGTTGCTGTCATCAATCAGATTCTGACACGGTCGGGGAGAGATGAATATACAATGATTACCACGATTGCAGGTCTGATCATTGCGTTGATGATGATTATTCCGTATGTATCATCTTTGTTTTCTTACATAAGATCCGTGTTTGATATATGATTCTGAAATTTACAGGGATTATAATTGTACTGTCTGTTGTTTATATGATACTTAAACGTGAACATGCAGAGTATGCATTTATTCTGGAACTGTGTGTTGTACTTTTTATTCTTCTTGCGGTTTTTCCTTATTATCAGAGATTGTTTGAAAAGATAGAAGAATATATGAGTGATCTTCAATTTTCAGTCAATTACATTGCAGTGCTGACAAAATGTTGCGGATATACGGTGATTGCTCGCTTGCTTCATGCTCTTTGTCAGGATGCAGGTGAGAATGCATTGGCGGTTAAAATTGATTATGCAGCAAAGGCTCTTATATTGTTTACTGCATTTCCTGTATTTGAAAGCTTATTTGAATTGATAAAAGGATTACTGGAGACGTACTTATGAAAAGGGTTCTGACAGGAGTTCTGTGTGTTCTGATATTGTTTTTACTGTTTCTGCCCGTCTGTGCTACAGAAAATGAAATCATCGATTCTGTTTTTGATACCGCAAGCAGTGATGTGCAGTCGTATCTTGATGATTTAGGGATTCATAACGGCAGTTTGCAGGAATTGTCAGGTGTAGATCTGAATGATCTTTTGCTGCTCATAAAAGAAATGATTATTGACAAAGCGAGCAGACCTTTTCGTGTGTTTGTTATATGCGTTGTCATTATTCTTATTCTCACTTTTTCGCAATCGTTTGCACACGGCAATGATGAAATGAAAAGGATTACCGATTGCATCGGTATTGTGATGATTATTTTTACTTTGTTATCACCGATCTCGGAGCTGATACGTGCAGTCCTCGGAACGGGCAATTCTTTGTCCGTGATGATAAAAACACAGATTCCTGTTTTGGCTGCATTACTGACAATCAGCGGAAATCCTGCCGCTGCTGCTTGTATTCAAGGATTCAGTTTTGGTATTTTGCAACTTTTTACGCAACTGATTACCGAAATATCTGCTCCCTTCAGTGCTGTGTTTATATGTCTTGTAACATCCAATTCGATCCAGAATATGCCTTTTGCAGAGAAAACGGCTGCATTTTTTAAAAAATCTGTTTCTTTCATATTGACACTTCTTTCAGGCTTGTTTTCTGCATTCTTATCTTTGAAATCAGTACTTGCTGTGTCAGCTGATCGAGTCGGAATAAGAGGGATGAAGTTTATAGTCGGAAATATGATACCGGTTGTGGGCAGTGCGTTGTCAGAAGCAATGAGTTCTGTCGTATCATCGGTGGCGTTATTAAAGCACACCGGTTGTATATTGTCTGTAGTGATTTTGTTTTTTACTGTTGCACCGATGTTAACAGAATTGATGATATGGTCTTTTATGATGAAAGCTCTGTCTTTGGTATCTTCCGTTTTTGCACAAGATGTCTGTAGTTCATATTTCAGCTCACTTGACGGACTGTTTGTGTTGCAAAGTGTTATTTTGATTTATCAGTTCTTTCTCAGTATATTGGGAATTATTCTTATCATGATGATGAACGGTAGGTGACTGATATCGAGCTGAAATCATGGGTTTTTAGTATTTTATTTGTCAGTGTTGTCGGTGTTATTCTGCAGTTCGTTCTTGCTGATGATTCTGTTTCGTCAATGGTGATTAAAATTTATCATGTTTTTGTAATCCTTGTGTTTATTGCTCCGCTGAGCAACTTGAAAACACTTGATGAAGTTGTTATTCCTGTACCGGAATTTTCCGGAGAGCATATTTTTTATGAAAATGAAGAAATGATTTCAGCATATTTAAAACAGGAAACTGAAAACAGAATCAGGCAGGATCTTGCTTCGATACTGATGCAGTATGATATTGATGAATACACAATTGAAACAGATTTGGATATTCAGAGCGGAAATTGCATACATATTAAATGTATAATAATTGATCTGTCAGAAAAACCGGAAAACTTTCAGCAACTCGAAGAAGCCATACGGGAATATTGTCAGAACTGTGTGATTTCATACGGAACGGTGGTGGATTGAATATATGGATATTGTTCATCTGAAAACACGGCTGACTGAAATCGTTAAGAAAAACAAAAAAAGTGTAATTGTGCTGTGCGGAGCTTTGTTCTTTTTGTTGTTGCTGTTTGTTACCGATACGCAAAAAACAGAAGAAAATACGTTATCTGAAAGTGATTTACTACGATTGTTGGAAAATGAAACAGAAAAGAAACTTGAAAGTTTTCTTCAAAATGTTGATGGAGTAGGTCGTGTTAAAGTATATCTGACATTTGATTCACTTACGCAAAGTGATTATGCAAAAGATTTAAGAAAAGAACAAAACGGCGATAAAACAGACCTTGATTATGAATATGTGATTATTAAAAATCAACAAGGTTATGACAGCGGTCTTTGTATCATGTCAACTGCACCTAAAATCAGAGGCGTCGCTGTTTGTTGTGACGGTGGAAACAGTGTAAAAGTACAAACTGAAATTACTTTGTTATTATCTGCTTCACTGAACATTCCAACAAACAGAATTCACATCTCTGCTTATAAACAATCAAATTAATAAGGGGTAATACAAATGAATATGATTATCGGTAAGAAACAAATTGTTATGGCTGCACTTGTTGCTGCATTGGGACTGGCAGTATTTGCTAACTGGTACTATGTCGGTGCAAATGAAAATGGTAAAGATTTGACTGTGGCGGTGAATGAGAAACTTTCAAAAGATGTAATTTCATCCGCGAATGCAGTTGAAGAAATTGATGATGATGCACAGAATGAGTATTTTGAGACTGCCAGACTCAATCGTCTGAATGCACGCGATGAAGCAGTAGAAACTTTGCAGAATATTCTTGATACCTGCGACAGTGAATCAGAAGCAGCAATCAATGCAGCTAAAGAATTAAGCAACATCAATACGGGTATGATGCTTGAAACTGACATTGAAAATCTTATCACAGCTAAAATCGGCAGTGATTGCATTTGCACAATTGAAACCAACGGCATCGAAGTGGTTATAGAAGAAGCTCTGCTTGATGACGATGCTGTACTGGCAATCAGTGATATAATTTCTTCAAACTGCGGTACAGTTGAGAATATCAGAATTACAGGTGCCTGAGAAACTATTGACAACACCTTCGTATGATATTAAAATACATACGGAGGTGTTTGTTATGCTTTTTACAAAAATCAGTGATAAAGACGGAAATATAATCCTTGCAGATGCGGACGGAAATAAAGCTGTTTTTGAGTTTCTTGAAATGGCAGTTGTGGATGGTGATGAATTCGCTGCTTTGCTTGAGACGGATACTGAATCAGTTGTTATTTTGCGTCTTCACGAAATGAACGACGGTCACGAGTCTTATGAAACCATAGACGATGATGCTCTTTTTAAAAAAGTTGTTCAGTGTTTTGAGGAAATTTTTGACGAGGATTGATTTTCTGAAAAATCATGTTTAACAGCCGACCTTACTGCAAACAATAGAAATGTAAAGATTTGCAGGAGGCATTGTAAATGAATGTTAAACGCGGCGATATATTTTATGCTGATCTGAGTCCTGTTGTAGGATCGGAACAAGGCGGCATCCGACCTGTACTCATTGTGCAGAATGATGTCGGTAATAAATTCAGTCCCACGGTAATTGCAGCGGCCATAACCAGTCAAAAAGATAAGACGAAATTACCGACTCATATTCAGGTGGATGCATGCGGTTGCGGTTTGCAGAAAGATTCCATTGTACTTCTTGAGCAAGTGCGGACGATTGACAAACGCAGATTACGTGAGCACATGGGTTCGCTTGATCAATATGATATGACTCGCGTAAATGAAGCATTGTCTGTCAGTTTCGGCTTAAGTTCTACTTAATTATTTGTGACTGCCTTAACGGGCAGTTTTTTTTCTTGCTTTTTTGTTCAAATGACTGTATAATTTAATGGATTATAAATAGGAGAATTATTATGAGTCGTACAGTGATTGTTGTTGGTGCGGGTCCTGCAGGCATGATGGCAGCAGGACAGGCCGCTGCAAACGGTGCGCAGGTATTATTGCTTGAACGCAATGCACGCCCCGGCAGAAAATTGATGATTACAGGAAAAGGCAGGTGCAATGTAACCAATGCCTGCACACTTTTGAATGAGTTGACCGATCATATTCCGTCTAATGGCAGATTTCTTTATTCCGCATTTTCTCGGATGATGCCGTATGATGTGATTGACTTCTTTGAAACACGTGGCGTTCCGATGAAGATTGAACGCGGTAACCGCGTGTTTCCCGAATCTGATAAAGCAATGGATATTGTTGATGCACTTGATTCTTTTTGCAAGCAAAACGGTGTAAAACGAAAAGAAGAACGTGTTGTTGCACTTTTTACAGAGAATTCGTCAATAACCGGAGTCAAGTGCGAAAGCGGTAATGTCTATAATGGTGATGCTGTTGTTGTTGCTACAGGAGGATTGTCGTATCCGTTGACCGGTTCAACAGGCGACGGATATGTTCTTGCAAAGCAAACAGGTCATTCAATTGTTCCGACGTCACCGTCTCTTGTACCGCTTGAAACAAAAGAGAGTTGGGTTAAAGACGCACAAGGCTTGGCATTGAAGAATGTACGCATTACTGTACGAGATACCGAGAACTATACTGATGTTTATACTGATTTTGGTGAAATGTTGTTTACACATTTCGGCGTATCCGGTCCGATTATTCTGAGTGCTTCTTCACATCTTGCAGATATGAAATCCGGAAAGTACGAATTGCTCATAGATTTAAAACCTGCTCTTTCGCATGAACAGCTTGATGCTCGTATTCTCAGAGATTTCGCCGAAATGTCCAACAAAGCACTTGCGAATGCATTGTCCAAACTTTTACCGAAGAGTCTGATTCCTGTTATTGTGCGACTGTCCGGAATACCGAGTGATCTGCGTGTCAATCAGATCACAAGAGATGACAGACAGTATCTCGGAAGTCTTATTAAGGAGTTGCCTCTTACGATAACCAAAAAAAGACCTGTTGAAGAAGCCATTGTAACCGCAGGTGGTGTGCAGGTAACGCAACTGAATCCGAAAACAATGGAATCAAAGCTGGTCAAGGGTTTATATTTCGCGGGCGAAGTGATTGATGTGGATGCATATACCGGTGGTTTTAATTTGCAGATTGCTTTTTCAACCGGCAATCTCGCGGGAATCAGTGCATCCGAAGAATAAAGGAGAATGATTATGATTAATGTTGCAATTGATGGTCCTTCCGGTGCAGGTAAAAGCACAATTGCCAGAAAAATTGCTGCTGCACTCGGTTATGTATATGTTGATACAGGAGCCATGTACAGAGCTATTGGGGTGCATGTAATGCGAAACGGCTTACATACCGACAACCGTGAGGAAGTGTGTTCTGTGCTTGATAATGCGATTATCACAATCGGTTATGTTGACGGTGAACAGCACGTCTTTCTGAACGATGATGATGTATCAACAGATATTCGTCTTCCTGCTGCTTCAATGGCAGCTTCCAATGTGTCTGCAATTCCTGAAGTCAGACAGCACCTTTTCAATTTACAGCAGGATATTGCAAAGAATAACAACTGCATTATGGATGGCAGAGATATAGGTACTGTTGTGTTACCGAATGCACAGGTCAAGATTTTTCTTACAGCTTCTGCTGAAGTCAGGACAAAAAGAAGATATGACGAATTGAAAGCAAAGGGTACACCTGTCGATTTTGATGTTCTTCTTGCAGAAATTCAGCAACGCGATTACAACGATTCACACCGGGATGTAGCACCTTTGAAGCAAGCAGAGGATGCAATTCTGTTGGATTGTTCTGAGATGGACATTGAGCAGACTTCTGCCGCAATTCTGAGAATTATTGGTGAGAAAATATGAGTATTACTTTAGCGAAAACTGCAGGTTTTTGTTTTGGTGTAGCACGTGCGGTGCAGACGGTTGATGATTTTCTTGCAAAAGGACGAAAGGTCTGCACTCTCGGACCTTTGATTCATAATCCTTCTTTTATCGATGAACTTCGATCAAACGGTGTTCTTGTTGTTGACAGTCCGGATGATGTACCGGAGGGTTATATATTGGTGCTCAGAACGCATGGTGTTGAAAAACATATTATTACACAATTAGAAGAAAAAGGAATACCTTATCACGATGCGACTTGCCCCTTTGTTGAAAAAATCAGAAAAATTGTTGATGCTGAAAGTGCCGGGAATATTCCGGTCCTGATTGCCGGAGATCCGCAGCACCCTGAGGTCATCGGCATCCGTAGTTGTTGCCATGGCGAATCGTTTGTGTTTTCTTCAGATGCTGATTTAACCGCAACAATGGATATGTATGCATCAAAATATGATATATCACCAATATTGGTATCGCAAACAACATTTAATTCACAAGAGCTAAAAAAAAGTTTAAAAAATCAAAAATTACTATGTACAAATCCAAAAATATTTGATACAATATGTTCTGCGACTTCTCGCAGGCAAGAAGAGGCTGTTGAATTAGCAAAGCGGAATGACATGATGATTGTTGTCGGAGGCAGAAATTCTTCTAACACGGCAAAGCTCACAAGCCTTTGTTCCGAAATTTGTGAAACACACCAGATCGAGACTGCGGAGGAATTGTATGCTATCGATTTCTCCGGTAAGAGAGACATCGGGCTTACTGCAGGTGCTTCAACACCTGTTCGTATAATAAAGGAGGTACAAAAAACAATGTCCGACATCATCAATGAAAACAACGTATCAGCAGTCGAGAGCGAAGGACATGCTCCCGTAACAGCTGCAGATACCACAGAAGATTGGTCCTTCGAGCAGGGACTGGAAGAATCCTACAAGAACCTGAACAACAATCAGACTGTTGTCGGTGTGGTTATGCACATCGCTCCCAATGAAATTCAGGTTGACATCGGCCGCAAGCAGACCGGTATTATCCCTCTCGATGAGTATAGTGCAGATCCCACTGCTAACCACATGAAAGAACTCAAAGTCGGTGATGAACTGAATCTCTTCATCATGAAAACAAACGACGTGGAAGGCACAATTCTTCTTTCAAAGAAGCGCTTCGACGAAAAGAAGCACAGAGAGGAGATTGAACAGGCTGCTAAAGACGGAGCAATCCTCGAAGGTACAGTTGTTGAAGTGATCAGCAAGGGCCTTATCGTATTCTCCAACGGCATCCGTGTATTTGTTCCCGCTTCTCTTTCTACTGTTCCGAGAAACGGCAGACTTGAAGATATGCTTAATAAGACCGTCAGCTTCAAAGTCATCGAATTTGACAGAAGAAGACGCGGTGCAGTCGGTTCCATCCGTGAAGCTGCAAAAGAACTCCGTAAGGCAAGCCAGGCTAAGTTCTGGGAAACTGCTGCTGTTGAAGATCGTTTCACCGGTACAGTTGTTTCTCTTACTGACTTTGGTGCATTTGTTGATCTTGGCGGCGACGTAGTCGGTATGATCCACAGAAGCGAACTTTCCTGGAAACGCATCAAGCATCCCTCTGATGTTGTCAGTGTCGGTGATGTTGTTGATGTATATATCAAGGCTCTTGATACCGAAAAGAAAAAGATTTCTCTCGGTTATAAGAGAACTGAAGACAATCCGTGGGAAATCCTCAAGAGAGATTATCCGATCGGCGGCGAATATGAAGTCAAGATCGTTTCTCTTACCACATTCGGCGCTTTTGCTGAACTGTTCCCCGGTATGGAAGGTCTGATTCATATTTCTCAGATCTCTTATGAACGCATCGCAAAGCCGCAGGATGTTCTTTCCATCGGTGATGTTGTTAAAGTTAAGCTTCTTGATGTTGACTTCGAAAAGAAGCACATCAGCCTTTCCATCAAGGCTCTCCTCGAAGCTCCCGTAAAGGAAGTTGTTGAAGAAGTTGAAGAAGAAGTTGACGATGCTCCCGTTAGCATGTCCATTGACGAAATGATCGCCAAGGCAAAGGAAAATGAAGCTGCTGCAGCTGCTGAAGAGGCAGAAGAAGTAACTGAATAATTTTACATAAGGCTGTCGGTTTCCGGCAGCCTTTTTGTGAACAGAGGGTTATTATGAATGTTATAAATAAAATAATAATCGAAACCTCAAAAGAGTATTCACAGACTGAAAGCAATGCGTATCCGTTTTACAGAATTCCTTGTATTGTGTCTGACAAAAATGGTGTTATGTATGTTTGTTATGAATGTAGACAGGGAAGTGACTGGTCTGTTATCGATATATGCATGAGAAGGAGTTGCGACGGTGGAAAGTCATGGACAGATCGTTTTGTTGTTGCAGACGGAATGGGAAGAAATGCCTGTAACAATCCTACGCTGATTTGTGATGATAATGTCTTGTATTTATTGTACTGCGAGAATTATAAAAGAATGTTTTACAAGACAAGCACTGATGGCGGTGATACTTGGACTTCTCCGACGGAAATAACAGATATTTTTGATTCTTTTCATTGGAGTTGTATCGCTGTGGGCCCGGGGCATGGTATAGTGTTCAAAGGAAAGCTGATTGCACCTGTCTGGTTGGCATTCAATCAGAAAGAAATGTTTTCACACCATCCGTCGCGTATTGCAGTCATTTCCAGTGAAGACAATGGCCAAGCATGGACTTGTTCTTCTTTGTTGGAAGATACATTGACTGATCCGAGTGAATCATGCATCGGTATGCTGTCTGAGGACACAGTGTTGCTGAATATCAGAAATGAAAACAGTGAACACTGCAGAGCTTTCTCTTTCAGTTGCGATGGGGTACAATGGTCTTCTCCGACTTTGCAGTTGAATCTGACAGATCCTGTATGTTGTGCGGGAATGTGCAATGCTGAAGATAAGCTGATGTTTGTTAATTGTTTCTCTGCAGAAAATCGTGAGCATCTATGCTTACATGTGTCGAAAGATCACGGACAGAGCTGGAGTCATTATCCGATAGATGAATCGGGTGGTTACAGTGATATTTGTTATAATAAAAAAACCGGCACAGCATTTGTTCTGTACGAATCAAATGATTGCCGGTATATGAAAGTTGCTGAACTGGATATCAGTTCACTTTAAATGTGTAATTCTGACCACCGATGCAGGGGAATGTGTATATTCCGTTTGTATCGGATTTTTTATTGTTCAGTAGGGCATTTTTCTGCGATGCGGGAAGTTCAATGCGAATCTCACCGTCAAATTTCGGCTTAATCTCAAGCGATGTTACTTTTCCTTCTGTGAATGAACAGGAAACTTCGTAACCGCCCTGTGCAAGCAGACCTCTGAAATTACCGCTTCTGTCAGCACCAATTGCGGGAAGCAGGCAAATTCTGCCTTCGTGTCCCTGTACAAGTGCTTCACAAATAGCTGCTGTTGCACCGAAATTACCGTCAATCTGGAACGGCGGATGCGTGTCAAGCAAATTATAAAGTGTTGACTTTGCAAAAAGTGCTTTCAGATTCTTTTCAAACTCTTTGCTGTCATGCAGGCGTGCAAATAAGCATAATAACCATGCACGACTCCAACCCGTATGTCCTCCGCCATGTGATAGTCTGCGTTCAAAAGTCTTGCGGATTGCTTCAAAATATACAGGCGTGTCTCTGTTGATTGCACTGTCGGGATAGAGTGCAAATGCGTGCGAGATGTGCCGATGGCCGGGTTCAGGTTCGTCATAGTCTTCGAGCCATTCCATTAACTGGCCATGCTTGCCGACCTGCAGCGGAGGCATCTTTTCTCTTTTGGCTTTTGCCAGGTCTGCAGTTTGCGGATCAATTTGCAGCAGTTCTTCTGTCTTGATATAAAAGTCAAACAAGCCGCCGATAATCTCCACATCCATTGTGGGGGAGATGCACATGTTGCATTTTTCTTTTCCGATATAGTAACTGTTTTCGGGGGATGTAGACGGACCGGAATGCATGTATCCGTCTTTTCCTTCGAACATGGTATCGATAAAGAAGAGTGCTGCATTTTTTATGTAGTCATATGCTGTATTACGAAGGAAATCGAGATCTTTCGTAAAAAGATAATGTTCCCACATATGATATGCAAGCCATGCACCACCCATTGGCCAGAGTCCCCAGATACCGTCAGCGGCAGCTGTGAAACCATACAAATCACTCAGATGATGCACAACCAACCCTCTTGCGTTATAATTGACCTTGGCTGTTTTTTGTCCGCAAGGCAACAAAATGTTATTCATATAATCGAATAAAGGCATTGCACATTCCTGCAGATTCGCAATCTGAGCAGGCCAGTAATTCATTTGAAGATTGATATTAGTATGATAATCAGCATTCCACGGGTTCTGCATTTTTTCGACCCATATACCCTGCAAATTAGCAGGAAGACTTCCGGGACGGCTGGATGAAATCAAAAGGTATTTGCCGAAATTAAAATACAGTGCAGCCAACGAATGATCATTTGCTCGCGGATGCAATTTCATTCTTTTGATTCTCTTATCTGCGGACAATGTCGATTTGTTGTTGCTGTCATCAAAAGAAATGTCGGATTTGTTGAAGACGTTGTTGAAATCCTGAATATGTTTATTCAGAACGGCATCATAAGAACCCTTTGCTGCGTTCAGCCTTTGTTTGCACTCTTCGTTGAAATTTTCTGATCTGTAAGAAGTAACAATGCTGATCCATAAGATGGTGTCTTTTGCGTTTTCGATATTGATTTTTGTGTCTGAGCCGCTAACAGTTCCGTCAGATTCAATGCAAATACCAACACAGAAAGGATGATCACCGATTGCCGTGTTGCAATTGATCAGCAATGTATCATTATCAAAAGAACGATTCACGATGCACTCACGGGTATATTGTATTGAGAAGGTATGTTCATCCGAAGACTGAACACGATATGCCATTATTTTATCAGGATAGGATGAAAATGCAGTGTGCTCAAAGGGGTTTCCTTTTCTGTTGTAGCTGATTTTTGCAATTGCATCATCAAGTTTCAGATTTCGTTGATAATTGGTGATTTTGCGGCTTCCTTCAAAATCAAGCTGCAGAACACCGGCATATTCGTAGGAAGCGATCGTATGAAAGTCATCTTTCAGATTTTCAATAGCCCATTTTTCTGCCTCAACAGGTTTTTCCTGCGCATACATTTCACGGATGTGAGCAATTTTATCTGCAAACGCAGGATCAAGTCCGTCTTCACCTTTGTCAGACCAGATGCTTTCCTCGCAAAGATAAAGCTTTTCGTGGATCGGATCGCCGTATAACATGCAACCGAGACTGCCGTTGCCGACAGGTGTACCGTTGTCCCACTTATCTGCTGAATTCTTCAATAATAAATTTTTCATTCCTGTACCTCACATGATTTGATTCTGAACATGGAAACTCCATGTCCGGGAACAGTGGTTTCAAAATCTTCCTTTGTCTTGAATGTTTTATCGTTCCATATGTCATACACTTCAAATTGAAGTGCTTCAGGAAGATCAATCCAGTTCAATTCACGAAGATCTTCAATATCAATTTCTTTTTTGACCTCTTTGTTTGTTTTGTTGAATATGCAGACTGCCAATTCTTTGTTCGTAAGCGGTTTTGCGAGAACATCAATCAAACCGGTTTCCACTCTGCGTGCCTGTAATCCGCGTTTATCTTGATCGATCGCAATAGCAGCTTTGTTTGTAAGAATACGCAGTGTTTTGTTCTGCGTGTCCACAGTACCGTCTTTATTCAGGAATGTTCGCAGGTCATTGCCGAGAATCAACGGTGCAGCCATCATACACCAAAGAGAAAAGTGTGCTCTGTTTTCGTCATCAGTAAGATTGCCGTTGCCCACTTCGAGCATATCAGGATCATTCCAGCTTCCGGGAGATGCGTATTTCCAAAGACGCACGTTGAATTCATATATACTGAGAATGGATAACCATGTCGGTCTGATATCCATTGTTGTTCGCCACAGGTTACCTGCACCTGCACCCCATTTCCAGGGTTGGTTGATGCCCCATTCGCATATTGAAAATGTAATCGGTTTTTCCGGCTGATTTGTTTCCGCAGCAACGAGAGCCGAAGCTCTTTGCAGTTCTTTTCCCATCAGGGTATATTGTTTTGCTGCACTGTCCATTTTTGAACCGACGGGATTGTGAATAACAATTGTGTTTCTGCCTTGCTTAAGATGAATGCGCACCTGTAATCTGCCTTCTGCTGACGGTGCACGTGTCTCACCTGCATGAACCGGATAAACATCTTTTTCATTCACGACTACTTCAGCATATTTCTTTACGTTCCTGGATTTACGGATGCCGATTGTTAAAGCATATTCACCATCTTTTTCAGCCTGAATGTTTGTAAATGCCATTTTTCCGTTTCCGGCACAAAGTCCTGTAACATATTGTCCGCTCGGTAACTTTTTGTCAGTCATTAATTTTGCATTGCCGAAAAGCTTTGCATCAGCTGCGGGATATACTTGTTCGGCAACTTCACCCGGCATCTCAATGCGGATGTTTTCAATATCCGGTGCAATAACTGATATCGGAACATTGTGACAAAAATCATACTTTAAGTATTCAACACCCCATCGTGCAAAAGTTTCGGCATCAATTCGCTCATGTCCGAGACTCGCAGGAAGATCTTCACAGGTCAGAGTGCCGTTTGATGAATATATGCCGAGTTTGAGACCAAGGTCATTCACCTTTTTACACAGCGCAGGAATACCGGAAGGGAATGTTGTAAAATCACTTTGCATTTTTCCTTCCTCGTCTCGCATTGAAGATTGCCAGCAATCGTCAATGTTGACAAACTGATATCCTGCATCGGCAAGACCGCTTTTCTTCATGGCTACGGCAATGTCATAAATGATATCTTCACTGATATGATTTCTGAATTTATTCCAGCTTGCCCAACCCATAGGAGGTGTAACAGCAACACCGTTGTTGTATTTGTCGGCACCGAAATCAGACACTTTCATTGCTGATAATAAATTCTTTGCTATGCATTTCGGACAAATGTTGGCCTTTTTTAAAGCAGCAGCTGTTGCTACCGCACCGCCTGCAAGAATTGCGGCATTTTTTATTTTCATCTTAGTAACCTCCGATCCTTTATTGCATATATTTACAGTATACATTATAACACTATGCAATTATATATACAAGATATTTTTAAGGGTGGGTAATAAAATCAAGAATCGTTATCATAAAAAGCATTCTTTTTCATCTTTGGTAATTATTTTGATCCTGTTGATTTTGTTGACGGGATTTTTGTGCTTTTCTTTTAATTTCTTTTCTTTGCCGGTACTACATTCAGCAGTTACAAGCGGTGCTGCAAATGACGCAACAAGACTTATAAACAATACAGTATTAACTTATTTGAAAGAACAATCCGTTGTATATGACGATATTGTGAATATAGTTACCGATGAAGATAAGCAGATCACTGCAATAGAAATTGATACCGAATTGCTCAATCAGATAAAAGCTGATATTATGGCACGTATCGGAAATGAATTCTTGAACATTCATTCATTGTCAGCCGAGATTCCTCTTACAGCTTTGTTCGGCAGCACACCTTCAGTGTTATCTGAACACACAATACCGTTTTTGATTACTTACACGTTGATTGCGAACGGTGACACAGTTAATCAGTTTATATCAAGAGGAATCAATCAGACGCAGCACAGCATTGTGCTGAAAATGAATGCAACTGCTGAGGTGTTTTTCTTTGGTAAATCAGAAATAATCCCCATTGAAACAATAATCACAATTGCTGAAACAATAATTGTTGGCCGCATTCCTGAAATTTATGCAGGTGCTGATGATGAATTATGGCCAAACCTGATTAACTGAAAAACTTGTCTCATTTTTTACTCTGCATCATAGTATGTAGTGAGAAGCAAAAGCTTGTTTCTCAAAATCTGCTAAGGAGTAGAGAAATGAAAGATATGAATTCAGTTCAGAATAGTAAGAATTTCACGGATTCATTTTCAATGATTTCTGCATTACCGACCGATGCCTCCGTCACAATGGCCTATGTGCCATTTCAGATAGATAATAAGACGTATGAGGCAGACACGGCTTTGATGCGGGGGACCTTGTTTCCTGTTCTTGATAAACCTTTTCTGCGTGGTGGTTGCAAATGAGTGCAAGAGAAAAGCTGTTGAGACAGATTTCAACAGCACAATTTGCTGCATGGGAATTGCATCTCTATCTTGATACACACCCTGCTGATATGCAGGCAGCTTCCATGTTGGCACAGTATGAAAAGAAATACATGCATCTGAAAGAGGAATATGAAGAAAAATACGGTCCGCTTTTGCCGAAATTTGCACAAGGTGTTGAATGGTTAAAGAATCCGTGGCCTTGGGAAAACGGAGGTGACTGTGATTAATGTGGACTTATAATAAGAAATTACAGTATCCGGTCAATATCAAAAATCCGAATCCTAAGCTTGCACAGATTATTCTCACGCAGTATGGCGGTCCTGATGGTGAATTAGGCGCATCGTTAAGATATTTGTCTCAACGATTTTCCATGCCGTATGCAGAGTTAAAAGGTCTTTTGACTGATATAGGTACAGAAGAACTTGCTCATCTTGAAATGATCGGTGCTATTGTATATCAGTTGACCCGTAATCTGAATATGGAACAAATCAAAGCAAGCGGATTTGACAAGTACTTTGTTGATCATACGACAGGTATATATCCGCAGGCTGCTTCCGGTCTGCCATACACAGCAGCAGCTATGCAAAGCAAAGGCGACTTGCTTGCAGATTTGCATGAAAACCTTGCAGCTGAACAAAAGGCACGTACAACGTATGATAACATTCTCAGACTTGTAGACGATCCTGATGTAGCGGATCCAATTAAATTCCTCAGAGAACGCGAAGTCGTACATTATCAGCGATTTGGTGAAGGTCTGCGTCTGGCGACCGACAGACTTGATGCAAAGAACTATTATATGTACAATCCCTCATTTGATAAGAAATAAAAAACTGAGCTGTATCCGTCATCCGAACGACGGGTACAGCTCTTATTATTATGATTCATCATTGATCTTTTTTATACTTTGTTGCTTTATTTCTTCCTTCAGTGCCAGTGTCCAATCTGAAAACTGAACTGCTTGTTGACCGTACTCGAGATTATCAACATACTCTCGTTCTATCCATGTTTCAAGCGGTGCTTCATTGTGTGAAATGAGGGCTTCCATTTTGTCGAGTGCGTGAAAAAGTTTTGCTTCTTTTGTCTGATTTTTATTCATCTCATAAAAGAGAGCAGAAAATTCATCTTTTACAATGATAGGTAATTGTGACAATAATTTTTCAACAGCTATACTTTCTTCTGTTTCGTCCTGTATAGTTTTGTTAAATGCCGGTATATCTCCGGTTACAGCTTCGCCAAAATCATGAATAAGGCACATAGCAATTACTTTGTTGATATCAACATTTTCAAATTCATGACGGCACAACAATGCCATGCATGCCAGTCTCCAGGAATGCTCAGCGACCGATTCCTGCCTACCTGCAGATGTCCATGAATGTCTGTAGGTGCATTTCAGCTTTTCGATCTGATTCAAAAAGGTAATAAACTCTTTCGGATTCATGGTAACCTCTATTGTAAATGATCCTTTAGGTTTTCTATGTTTTCAGAAACAATTTCTTCTGCGATTTCATGACCTCCGCTGACCAATCCTTCAGCAACACCTTCAACAACTTCACCGATAACTTCCTGACCAATAACTTCAATGGAAGAGCTGAAAGCTTTTGTCAAAACAAAAATGATCAGAGAAAAGAACAGGATAATGATTACCAACAGCAAACTGATTGCAATAAATACTTTTTTTTTCATATAGAATCACCTGTCATTATTATACCTGAAGATTTGTTGGCGGTCAATATAATAATTTTTTATTCAACACCTTG
>JAFSEF010000126.1 GCA_017435865.1 Clostridia bacterium | reverse complement strand
GTATTATGCACATAATTTGTATATAAACGGAACACTTGTGACTACACTGACTATCCCGGACAGCGTGACGAGCATCGGGGATTGGGCGTTCTACCGCTGCACCTCGCTGACCTTGGTCACCATCCCGGACAGCGTGACGAGCATCGGGGATTCTGCGTTCTCAGACTGCACCTCGCTGACCTCGGTCACCATCGGTGACAGCGTGACGAGCATCGGGGAGAATGCGTTCTCCGACTGCACCTCACTGACCTCGGTTATCATCCCGGACAGCGTGACGAGCATCGGGGAGTATGCGTTCTACGGCTGCACAAAGCTTACCTCGGTCACCATCCTCAATCCGGATTGTGAAATTTATGACAGCGAATTCACCATTTACGACACCGCCACAATTTATGGCTATGCTGATTCCACCGCACAGGCTTATGCCGAAAAATACGGTCGCACATTTGTAGCGCTTGTGCCGCCGCACAGTCATTCTTACACTGCATCCGTCACGGCACCGACTTGTACAGCACAGGGTTACACCACCTACACCTGCGAATGCGGTGACAGTTATGTTGCCGATTACACGGACAAGCTTGACCACAGCTACACTTCCGAAATCACCACACCTGCAACACACCTGACCGAAGGTGTTGAAACCTTCACCTGTGAATGCGGCGATACCTACACCAAACCCGTTGCAAAGCTTGCAGGTCATGATTACAAAGCAGTAGTCACGGCTCCCACCTGCACAGCACAGGGGTTCACCACCTACTCCTGTGCTTGCGGTGACAGCTATGTTGCCGATTACACGGACAAGCTTGACCACAGCTACACTTCCGAAATCACCACACCTGCAACACACCTGACCGAGGGTGTCGAAACCTACACCTGCGAATGCGGTGATACCTACACCAAACCCGTTGCAAAGCTTGAAGGTCACACCTATACATCTGTTGTCACGGCACCCACCTGCACGGCAAAGGGATATACCACCTACACCTGTGAATGCGGTGACAGCTATGTTGCGGATTATGTTGGTGTGATTCCGCACAGCTTCACAAAGTATGTTTCCGACAACAATGCCACCTGCAAGGAGGACGGAACCAAGCATGCATTTTGTGATTACAATTGCGGTGCAAAAGATGTGATCGTCGATGAAGGCTCAAGAACCGAGCATATCGATAACGATAATGACGGTTATTGCGATGTTGACGGAACTGAGCTGTATGAACATCACAGATGTATGTGCCACAACAGTAACGTGTTCATCCGCAAGTTCTTCTATCCCATTGCCTTGTTCTTCTGGAAGCTGTTCGGCATCAGACAGACCTGCGAATGCGGTAAAGTACACTATTAATATTAGCTTTTGGTAAATAAAGTAAACAACAGCCCTGTATCGGTGTTGAATCGATACGGGGCTGTTTCTGTCTTTTGCTGCTTTTTTTGGTTCAGTTTGGGGATTTTGATAAAGTAAGAATCAAATTGGAGTTTAGTGGGATGACATCTAAGTAAATTATCCTCTCAAACACTTGTCGCCCCTGAAAGGGGAGATGTCACGAAGTGACAGAGGGGTTCACCAAATCTGCACAAAATCGGTCAATAAAGTCTGTTCTTTCCGTAAACCCCTCTGCCCTTTGGGCATCTCCCCTTTCAGGGGCGACAAGGGATGGTGGAGGTCGGTCTGTGCGTAACCGCCAAGAGGTAGCCAATCACGGGGACGGGTCCGTGATTGACTCTACGATATAACATGAACAGTCAATCATGGTTCCGTCCCCCTGATTGGCGTGTCACTTTTCAATGAATATTGAACACCGCAGTTGCTGAGAAATCAAGATGATTATTGAAAACTTGTCTGATTTATCAGGTAAGTTTGCAACGGAATCGGTAACTTTCAGCTGTGTTCGGGGAGAAAACAGTACCGTTTTTTTGTTGCAATACGTTTTTTTTGCTGCAAAACTGCTTTACAGACGGAAAAATAAGCATTACAATAAAAGAGTAAAAACTTCATCGGACGGATTGATTTTTGTTACATACGACCACTACAAAACATTTTATGAAGTATGTTGAATGTAAAAGGAGCGGATTATGAAAAAAGAAAAAACAACATATATTGCAGATTTCAAAAATGTCAAAACATGGGAAGATATGCATAATGAGATGAAAAGTTCAATGCAGTTTCCGTCATACTACGGATGCAATCTTGATGCACTGTGGGATTGCCTGACGGATCTGATAACCGAAGATGTTACAATCCGTTTTTTGAATTTTGATGTTGCGGAAAAAATGGATCCCGAAGAAGCCAACGGGATTTATTGTGCACTGAACGATTTCAAGCATTGTTATAATAATGCATATTACGATACAATTAAAATTTTCATTGAACGCAACGGCGTAACACAAGAAATACTTTAATGCACAACTGCAGCCGACAACCGCTTGTAAAATTTTTTACAGGCGGTAAATTTTTTCTGTTTTTGGTTGCATTTGGGGAGAAATCAATGTGGCTGATTTGTTACAATATGCCCGTCGGCTGCAAAAACTGCTTTACAAAAAAGAAAAAAAACAATAAAATAAAGAGTGATAGCTTATTACTGATTCTTACGGAGAACGATATGTCAGGGGGAACAGCAGCAATTGGAGAAATCTGCAATGTAATTTTTCCGACACGACCTGCGAAAAGTGCAAAAAGGAACACGGCAAAATTTTACCGCCATACATTATCTTTAAAAAACTGCATTCTGATACAAGGAGAATAAAGTTATGCAGGAAGACATTGCAAATTATACAGTTGATTTCAAAGACTTAAAAGATTATATGGATCTGCATCATCGTATCAAGGAAAGTATGGAATTTCCGCAGTATTACGGATGTAATCTTGATGCACTATGGGATTGCCTGACGGATCTTATTTGTTTTGATTATGTGACGATCCGTTTTGTGAATTTTCAGACTGTTGAACGGAAATATCCCGAAGAAGCCGCTGCAATTGTTGAAGAATTATATGATCTGAAACATATTTACAAAGACGAATACTATGATGTGTTTGCAGTTTTTGTGGAACGCAACGGCGTAACACAAGAAATACTTTGATGCACAACTGCAGCCGACAACCGCTTGTAAAAATTTTTACAGGCGGTAAAATTTTGCTTGACAAATTGGTCTACATGGTGTAAACTGAAGTTAGTCTACAAGATGTAAACCAACTTCAGGGGGTATTTTTATGAACACGTATCAGCTCGGTGCGGTGGAAAGCCGCTTTGCAGACATCATCTGGGAACATGAACCGCTGACCTCTGCACAGCTTGTTTCCTTGTGCGAGCAGCAACTGCAATGGAAAAAATCCACCACCTACACTGTTCTCAAACGCCTGTGCGAAAAGGGAATTTTCAAAAATGAAAAGGGGACGGTCACCTCGGTGGTTGCCCGTGATGATTTTTACGGTGCACAGAGTGAAAAATTTGTCGAGGACACCTTCGGCGGCTCTCTGCCCGCATTTCTGGCGGCATTTACAAAACGAAAAAAACTGTCTGCCGATGAAGTGCAGCAGCTTCGCAAAATGGTGGACGAATACGGGGAGGGATAAACGTGGAAAGCCTGTTTTTGCAGATTCTGAATATGAGCATCACGGCAACCTGGATTGTGTTGGCGGTCTGTTTGCTGCGGTTCATTCTGAAAAAAGCACCCAAATGGGTCAGTGTTGCTCTGTGGGGTTTGGTTGCATTCCGCCTTGTGTGTCCGTTTTCGTTTGAAAGTGTATTAAGCCTCTTGCCGAGTGCACAGACCATTCCGTCCGACATTGCCATGAGCCGCAATCCGTCCGTCCACACGGGGATTTCAGCTTTCAATTCGGTGATCAATCCCGTGCTGCAGAGTTCTTTCACACCCGTTCCCGCAACCTCGGTCAATCCTTTGCAGGTGGTTACTTTCATTGCCGCCGTTGTGTGGATCATCGGTATGGTCGGTATGCTTTTGTATGCGGCAGTCAGCTTTCTGCGGCTTCGTAAAAAGACAAAGGAAAGCGTCGTGCTGCAGGGCAATGTCTGTCTTTGCGACCGCATTGACACACCCTTTATTCTCGGTTTGTTCCGACCGCGTATTTTTCTGCCGTCGGCAATGGATAAAAACGATGTAAGCCATGTGCTCGCACACGAAAATGCACATCTTGCACGACACGATCATTGGTGGAAACCTTTGGGCTTTCTGCTGCTGACGGTGCACTGGTTCAACCCCGTGCTGTGGCTTGCTTACGTTCTGCTGTGCAGGGATATTGAGCTTGCCTGCGACGAAAAGGTCATCCGTAATATGGATGTGCAGAACAAAAAGGACTATTCCTCGGCACTCATCAACTGTTCGGTGTCGCGTAAGAGCATTGCCGCCTGTCCGCTTGCCTTCGGGGAAGTCGGCGTTAAAAACCGCATCAAAACCGTTCTGCATTACAAAAAACCGACCTTGTGGATTCTCATTGCCGCTGTGATTCTCAGCTGCATTGCTGCGTTTTGCCTGCTGACGAACCCCGTCAACAAGGATCTCGGCGGTTATGAATACCGTGTCAGCCGCTATTATTATGATGACGTCATCGGTGCTTACCGTGCCAACCGCGAACTGGGGGAGAAGACCTTTGAAATCGATGCAACCCTGCAAACCGTGCGGCGAATCGAAGGTAGAATGAACAATCTTTTTACTTTTGTACCTGTGGAACAGCCGCCCGAAGAAGTGCTCAAAGCGGTCGGATCCTGCCTGCCGTTTTACTACAAAGCATTGCATGCCGAAAAGGTGTATTACCGCGAAGGATGGGAATTTGAGCTGCGAGCAGAAGGAGAACTGAATTATTTTATCATTCAGTATTCCGACGGCAGCCTCATCGGCGGTTATATCGGTTCGCATGACACTGTGCCCGGTGAGGTTTATAAACTCCAACGCACGCAAAAATTAACTGATCGTTCTGCTGACGTGCCAACCGACACAACAGAATACAAAGACGATACGCCTGCAGATGATGCCGGCTCACTACCGCACGACAGCAACATTGACATTGACCGTCTGCAGGCAACGGACAGTTTTTTCAAGGCGGTCGGCTATCACCCCGATGCGTATGACACGTTTGTCAGGAATTTTGCCCTGTCTTCTGTTTCGACCCGCAGCAACATAAAGCTGCTGCCTGTTGTGCAGGTGACTTCGCAGGAAACGCTGCAGAAAATTGTAACGACGATGTCCCCATACATGAACGGTCTTTCGGATTTGCAGCAACAGTATGACGATGCCGCCTTTTTTGAAAACAATGTGCTTGTGCTGTGCTATTACGAAACCGCAGGTGTCGGCAGCGGATTGTATATTGAGGATATCATCAGAACGCAGAATGCACTTGCATTGATGTTCGGTGAAGCGGTGACTCAGATGCATCAGTCACCCGCGGCAGCCTTCCTTGCAGGAATTGTGCTGCCCAAAGAAGCCGTGGACGGTGTCAATTATGTGTCCGCACAATGCAATGTGCAGATGTTTACGTATGATACGGCGATCCATGAAGAAGCGGCTGCCACGGTTGCAGCAACGCAGATCGTTCCGTTTTATACCGGTGCAGGGGAGGTGGTGCGTGACCTGCGTGCAAAACCCGACCGTGTCAGGGACAGTGACACATCATTGCCTGTTCTGCAGATGCAAAGTGTTGAAGAATGGCAGACGTTTTTTGATACCGCACAAGGGGCATTTGTTGCAAAAATGCAGCACCTGACGGGCAACACCACTGCGGATGCCGCAACGCAATACGGTGATGAATTTGTTTTGCAGCGTGATCTCTTTGATGCAGCCTTTTTTGAAGAGTATGCTTTGTATGCGGTGTACCTGCCCGGCAAATGGGAAACGCAGTTTTCACTTCTTCATGCCGCTCAAACAGGGGAGAATCGTTCGGTTTTATCGCTGTATTTTGCGGAATATACAAAAAAATATAATACTGTGCAGAATTATGCTTCTCTGGCACTTGTGACAATTCCTGTTGCACAAACAGCGGAATTTTCCGACTGCGAAGCATATATCGTAGATACTGTTTTTTATTGATTCTGCTTGTTTTTCTTGCTCCTTCTTGGCAAAGTTACCCAAAAAACAAAATAATACTTGAAAATTTTATTCATTTTGTTTATTATAATAGGGTATTCTTTGTTAAGGAGGAATTTTGTTTTGGAAAATGAAAACAATGTACGCATTTCCGAAGGGAAACTGTTGTATGACCCTTTGTTTGACAAAAAACCGGATGTAAAAATCACGGATGATCCGTCCAAGGGCTTTTTCGGTAAAGCGATCGTCAAAAAAACGGCATTCGTGATTATGCTTCTTTGCTTTGTTTCCATCTCCATGTTTTTCAGCTTCAGCTCTATTTCAAAAGATCTGTTTGCGTTTGCCGAAAACGGGGACGGGACCTATATGCTCGACGAATACCACGGCGGCAACCGTAAGGTGCTGACGGTGGATTATGTCCGCAGTGAAGAAGATGTGCCCGACACTTCCAAAACCGTTACTTCGGTGCGTCGTTTTGCGGTGTGCTGTGACGAATCTGTCAACTTCATTTTCATCGGCAAAGATGTGCAGGTCATTGACTCCAAATCTTTTTATACCTGCAAGAATCTGTATGCGGTGATCGTGGACGAAGCAAACGAACACTATGTGTCGGTGGACGGTGTGCTGTATGCAACCGAAAACGGTGAGCCGACAGAGCTGGTGCTGTATCCCATCGACAACGGTGATTACCGCACGGCACTTGCCATGGGGATTGCTGCCCCGGCAGATGCAGAGGGTGCTGCAGCTTTCATTGAAGCCATTGATGCACTGAAGGCGGCTGCCAAAACAGCAGAGCCCGACGACAACGGCAACATGACCAAAAACGATTTCGATCTTCGTTTTGATGAAATCGGTACAAAATATGAAATTGCGGCAACGGTAAAAGCTGTCGGTGAGCTTGCATTTGCGTATGCAGACCGCCTGCAGCATATCACAATTCCCGAAAAACTCGAAAGCATCGGCAATCTCGGTTTCTTCAAATGCCATCAGCTGCAGGAAATCACATTCCCCGATACGCTTGTTTCCATCGGTTCGGATGCGTTCACGGAATGCAGAGAGCTGAAGGATCTGTTCATTCCCGCATCGGTTGCATCCATCGGTCACCATGCGTTCCACAAATGTGACAATGTGCCCGTGATGCGTATGGCTGCTTCCGAAGAAGAAGCAGAGACCATGGAACTCGGTCAGAACTGGCTTCCGCAGAGAAGACAGGGGCTTATGAAGAATATTGAAATTGCTTACAGCGAAGCAAGGGAGGTGCAATAAGATGGCAGGAAAAGCAAAAAATGCTCTTTCTTATGTGCGTGCACACTGGAAAACGGCAGATGAAAGCAAAGGCAGATATGTTTCATTCCGTGAGTACCTTGATATTTTCATGGGTGTTACGTTCAACTACGGTGCACAGGCACCCCTCGGCTACATCGGCTTCGGTGCGAGCTGCTACCTTATTATGTACCATTACGACCTGCCGTATCTTGCATTCTCCGTTATCGGTATGATCGGTATTCCGCTCGGTTACCTGTGGAATATTTTAGGCTGGATTGTTTCGGATAACCTCGGCTTCATGCCGAAAAAAATGGAACGTACCGTGTATTCCATTTATATAACTGCATTTTTCCTTGCACTGTGCCTGCTGGTGTTTGACATTTCGTCTTTGCTGCCTGCGGAAAGTGCACTCATTGTGTTCCTGAACAGTCTTTCGGGTATCAACGCCAAGAGCTTTTTCAAGATTCTCGGTGTGCAGCTTCTGTGCAGCGGTTTCGGTGGAGCAAGAGGTATTTTCTGGAGAAAACTTCTTGTTCCTAAGTTCGGCAGATACAAATACATCCTTTATTCCGATGTGATTCAGAAATGTGTCATGATCATCCTCATCGGCTGGCTGCCCATTTACAATGTTCCCGATGTCAATGACCGTCTGTGGATGGCCTATCTGCTGTTCAGCCTGTACGGTCTGTACGATTTCGGCAACCGTATGGAAAGCTGTACGCAGGTCATCAGTCCCAACCCCGAAGAACGCATGATCGTGCGTGCTTACCCCGTCAAGATTGCACATCTTCTCAATTCCGTCTTTGCGGCGGTCATTCCCGTGTTGGGTGCATTCGATGACATCAATTTCTTCCGCTATGTTATCCCGGGTGTGTTCATTCCCTGTGCACTCATCACACTCTATTTTGCGAAGAATGTCAAAGAGAGAATTCCCGAACCGCCCATCGAAAAGAAACAACAGGTTTCGTTCTGGTACGGTATTTTCAGCGTTCTGCGTAACAAATACCACAGACTCAATACCATTTCGGGGCTGATCGACTCGCTCGGTAACGGTATGATCGGTCTGAACACCGTTATCTTCCTCTACACTCTTCGTCTGAGCGGTCTGGAATACAGCCTTGTTGCCAGTCTTTTGTGGGCATTCAGAGGCACCATCCCCGCACTGCTTTCGCCCATTGTGCTCAGGCATTTCTCGTTCCGGCAGATGGCGATCTACAAGCAGATCGTGGAAGTGGTCAGCACACTTATGAGCATTCTTGCACTGACGTATCTCGGTGACAATATCATCCTTTGCGGTTGGGTATTGTTTGCATCGCTGTGGATCAGAGGCTTCATCATTGAGCCTGCCAACTTTGCAAAGAGCGACATGGGCATCCGTCTGAATGACTATCAGATGTATCTGTCGGGCGAACGCATGGAAAGCTTCACGGGTGTGTACGGTTGGTTCACAAGCCCCGTTGTCACCCTTGTCGGTCTCATCATTCCCGTGTTGCTTCTGCACAACGGCTTCAACAGCAACTGGGACGTTCTGTTCCTGGACGATGCAAGATTCGATATTCTTGTTATTCCGCTTGTGTTCGACCTTGTCGGCCACGCACTGATGATCATCCCCTACATTTTCTGGGACTATAACACGCCGCAGTATATGTATGCCATGAAGGTGTTGCAGCAGCGTGCACAGCTTGCGGAAGAGGGATATACTCCTGCCACCTATGAAGGCGGCCTCGACTTTGAAGAAGGCGACGATGTCAAGAACGGTCTGCCCGCACACATCCGCCATCTGAAGTTTGAGAAACCTCCGAAAAAGGAAAAAGCGAAAAAAGAAAAAGTAGCTAAATAAAGAAAACGAAACCGCCGCAGATGTCGCGATTGACACCTGCGGCGGCATTGTTTTGTTGACAGTTATTGCGGCAGCTTGTTGAGATGGTCCTGCATGATGATGCCGCCTGCAAGCGGACAGCAGACACCGAGAATGGTCAGCAGGGTGGATAGATTCTCATTTTTGCCGAAGGACTGCAGCAGCAGTTCCAGTTTTTTGCCGTGGGTATAAAACCAGTAAATCTGATAAAACGGAACAAATCCGCACAACAGACACTGTGCAAGGGCATCCGTCGGTTTTGTGCCGGGAACACGGTTGAGGTACGTTGTGACGCGGTGCACCCAGATCATAACGCCGATGCCGAATGTGAACATCCACAAAAGAACAAAAATGCTCAGCTGCATATGTATTTTTCCGGGCTGAGAATCTGTTTCATAAGAGGCTTGTGCTGTGTCTGCGGTCTGCTGCGAAAACGAGGGATCCCTGTACGGTTCCTCTGCAGCCTGCGAATAAGAGGGATCGTAATACGCATCTTCCTGCGGCGGCATCTGTTGTTCAGGATTCCATGCAGGTTCTTCGGGTGCATGGTCAGGTGTGCGGTAGTTGAGGGCAAACACGGAAACGAGCATGGTGCAGCCTGCCAGCTTCAATAACCACGACACAATCGACATGCCCGTTGACAGAAAAGTACTGTTCAGAAAAACGTCCAGCGCTTGTCCGTTCAGGATGTCCGTGTGGAAGAACAAAAAGCCGCAGATCACGACGATCAGGCCTGCAAGAACCGGCAGCACAACACTCAGACCGAGCAGCACCGCCCCTGCAATGAACACATTCTTGTGCTTTTTGTTGTTGCTGAAAGTTTTGAATCGGGTCAGCCCCAGAACAAAGAACACAAAACCTGCCATGGTAAAAAGCGAGGACAGGTAGCTGCTCACAGTGTTGCTGACGACGGACATGATGTCGGTATATTCCATAAGATCATCCTTTCTTTGTTGTTGTATTTTTCATTTACAGTATACATTTTTCCGACTGAAAAGAAAATGACAATAACTGCAAAAAAAGGTTTCGTAATTTTTCTGTTTGTGCAGTTTTTGGATTCTGCACGCAAAGTAGGGAGGGCTTTTTTGGATGTATGGAGAAATAAATGCGGTTTATCGGGGAAGCAGCCAATCACGGGGGACGGTTACGCACAGACCGATCTTGCACTTGTCAACAAAAATTGGACACATAAATCAAAATATTAGACCTGAAAAATGAGAGAATGCACAAGTCCGTCCGTCACCCTTGACATCGCTCCGAGAAATGCCGGACAAAGTATATCGATGGCGATGAACTCATGAGC
>JAFSEF010000125.1 GCA_017435865.1 Clostridia bacterium | reverse complement strand
CGGAACAAGCGACAGCTTCCTTCATATTTGTGAAACAAATATATCATCCGCGAAGCGGATATCATCACACCGCAGGTGTGATATCATGCGCCCCAACGGGGCGTATATCATTATTACGGTTTGCCCGACAAACCGCAATTTTCTTTTATTTGCAATCTCCCGATGTTTTACACACAAATGCATTTTCTGTACTCTTTCTCCGCTTTTTTCAACTTCCTGTAAGCGAAGCCGTGTATTCTGTTAAATAAGAATTATTTTCCGACTTGAAACGGAGGTCTGTCCGATGCAGTATGCGGATTTTATTGAATCCCAAATGACAAAACATCCGAATGACGACATAACATTTGCCTACAAAAGAAGTGTTATGGAAGCCATGGAAAAACGTAGCCGTCAACTCCGAAAAAGAGGTCTTACGGATGAAAAAGTCATCCGCGAGCTGGTCTGCTCCGAGAATGAAGACATCGAAGCCGGCTATTTTGCTTATCTGAAAAAAGAAAAAAAGAAAAAACAGATCAAAGCACTGCCCCGTAATATTCTGATCTATATGATCGTGCTTGTGCTTGCGTTTCTTGTCACGGGGTTTACAAGCGGCATCTGGCATCCGACATGGCTGATTGTGGAAGTCGGTGTTTCGGTCATGGTGGTGTATCTGCTTTTGTTTGCAGCCGACCTGATTGCAAAAACACCGCTGTATCCGCTGGCCCGCCTTTGTACGGCAGGTTCGGTGATGGTCACCGCACAATTCGTTTTTCTGTTGCTGCGGATTCCGTTGGGACTCGAAAAAAGCTATCTTCTGTTCCTTGCAGCAGTCGGTTTCATGTTCCTCAGTGACGGTATCCTCGCAAGCGTGACAAAACAGAAGTTTGCGTTCCTGAGCTGGCTGGTTTATATCCCGGCAAGCATGGGTGTTTTCTATCCGCTGCTTGCCCTTACGGGTGTTGTTCCGTGGAATCCGGGCTGGATGCTCATGGTTGCTGCGGTGGCACTTGATTTGCTGCTTGTGCTCGGCACCGTACTTTACAAAGGAAGTTTTTCCGTCAGACAGGAGTTGGAGAATATATGGAAAGAAGATTAAGTGCCGAACTCTGGGACAAAATGCACTATCTGTTCCGCGGCTTCAATGACCGCATGGTCCACGTGGAACTGCATTATCATTGTAAAATTGATATCGAAGCACTGAAAACGGTGCTGCTGTGCTTTGTCGAAAAAGCACCCGTGCTGCATTCTTCTTTCATCGACACCAAACTGACCGCACACTGGAAAGTCAACGAATACAGCATTGATGATATCCTCGTCACGCAGCAAGCGGATGACCTGCAGGCACTTGCCGATGATTTCCTGACCCAGTACATTGAGCCGGATGCCCCCGTACAGATCCGCGTGGGTGTGTTTTATAACGAAACTCAAACCGTGCTGTGCATTGTCGAAAACCATATGTGCATGGACGGCGGTGACCTGAAATATTTTGTCCGTTCCCTGTGTCAGGCATACACAGAATATGTCAACAACGGCACAAGTCCCCTGCAGCTTCGCAGCGGCACACGTTCGTTTGAAGCCGTTTACCGCGATTTTTCAAGACGTGAAAAGAAAATGGCACAGAACCTGTACAAGAATGTCTGTGCAAAGGACGATCACCGTTTTCCGCTGACAGAAAACAGCCTGCACGATGTGTCTTTCATCAGCCGCAGAAAAATCGACGAACAACGCTTTGCGGCATTGCGGAAAGCCGGTAAAACCCTCGGTGCCACCGTGAATGATCTGCTTGTGGCTGCTTATTTTTACAGCCTGTATGAGCTTGCAGGCTTCGGTGAAAAAGAAAGCGTTACCATTTCCTGTGCCATTGACCTGCGACGGCACGTCAAAGACACCGACGGCATGGGGATCACCAACCACACCGCATTCATGCAGTGCAACATCCCCGAACGCGGCAAAGACATTTTTGAAACGCTGGAATACACCAAAAAATCGGTGGAACGATTCAAAAATGACAAATACATGGGACTTTACGGTCTGCCGCTGCTGAAATTCGGTTACGGGATTCTGCCGCAGGCGGCCGCAGAAGGTGTCATCAAACTCGGTTACTCCAATCCGCTGCTTGCCATGAGCAACATCGGCATTCTTGACAGTGAGGGCTATTCCCTTTGCGGCAATGCTCCTTTTGACGGTTACATGACAGGGGCGGTCAAGTACAAACCCTATGCACTTGTGTCGGCAACTTCCCTTGCAGGTGCCCTGACTTTGTCGATGTGCGTACGCGGAAATGAAGAGGACAAACGAATTGTAGAGCGATTCTTCGATTTGATGGAAAACAGCCTCGGAATGCTCACAAACGGCAAATAAATGCAAAAAAATATGCAGATTGCCTAAATTGACACGCTAAATATTGAAAAAAGTAATAATTGAAAATAGAATAACCTTATGATATAATTAATTTTGTTGCCGTGTTTTTTAACACGTTACTGTAAATCAAGACCGTTCCGTTTTCCGTGCGGACGGCATAAGGAGGAAAAACACTTGAAACTCTACACAGCAGAAAACATTCGCAATATCGCGATTGCCGGCCACGGCGGCAGAGGTAAGACCACCCTCGCCGAAGCAATGCTCTACATTGCAGGTGCTACCGACAGACTCGGCCGTACCGCCGACAGCAACACCGTTATGGACTTTGATGCAGAAGAAAAGCGTCGTAAGGCTTCCGTTTCCACGGCAGTTGCTCCTCTTGAATGGAAAAATACAAAAGTGAACTTAATTGACACTCCCGGCCTGTTTGACTTTGCCGGTGGTGTTTCCGAAGGTATGCGTGCTGCCGATGCAGCTCTCATCGTTCTTTCCGCAGGCAGCGGTGTTGACGTCGGTGCTGAAAAGGCTTTTGCAGCTGCAGCCCAGAGAAATATCTCCACCATGTTTGCTATCACCCGTTGCGATGCAGAAAACACCGACTTCTTCAAGACTTTTGAAGCTCTGAAGGAAGAATTCGGCACATCCGTCTGCCCCGTCGTTGTTCCTTACATGGAAAACGATGCTGTCAAGGCTTATGTTGACTTTGCCCAGGGCAAAGCTTTCACCTATGCAAACGGCAAGGCTACCGAAATTGCTGTTCCCGAAAGCGATACCATCGCCGAAATGAAGGCTGTCTTCAGCGAAGCTGTTGCTGCTGCTGATGACGAACTGATGGAAAAGTTCTTCATGGAAGAAGAATTCACCCACGAAGAAATCGTCAAGGGTCTGTCCGCAGGTATTGCTGACGGTTCCGTTTGCCCCGTATTTGCCTGCTCCGGTTACAACACCGATGCAGTCGATACCCTTCTGGATTCTATCGTGCACTTTGCACCCGCAGCTTCCACCATTTCCGAAAACGATCTCAAGTGCGACGAAAACGGCCCCATTGCCGCAATCTGCTTCAAGACCGTTGCTGACCCGTTCGTAGGTAAGATGAGCTTCTTCAAAGTCATCTCCGGCAAACTCACCGCTGATGCAGCTGTTGTCAACAGCCGCACGGGTGAAACCGAAAGAATGGGCAAGATCATCACCGTCCGCGGCGGCAAGCAGGAAGATACAACCGCGATCCCCGCAGGTGACATCGGCGTTATCACCAAGCTCACCAACACCATCACAGGTGACACCCTCTGCACTCCCAAGTCCGAAATCGAACTTGACGGTGTTTCCTTCCCGGCTCCCTGCCTTTCCATGGCAGTCAAGGTCCGCAAGAAGGGTGAAGAAGAAAAGGTCGCTTCCGGTCTCAAGAAGCTCATGGAAGAAGATCCCACCATCGCTTTCGTTGTCAACGAAGAAACCAAGGAACAGGTTCTCTCCGGTCTCGGCGAACAGCATCTTGATATCATTGTCAACAAGCTCAAGACCAAGTTCGGTGTTGAAGTTGACCTCGTAGTACCGCGTGTTGCTTACAGAGAAACCATCCGCAAGACCGTCGAAGTACAGGGCCGTCATAAGAAGCAGTCCGGTGGTCACGGTCAGTTCGGTGATGTTTGGATCCGTTTCTCCCCCTGCGAGAGCGATGATCTTATCTTCGATGAAGAAGTCTTCGGCGGCTCCGTTCCCAAGAACTTCTTCCCCGCAGTTGAAAAGGGTCTTCGTGAATGTGTTGCAAGAGGTCTTGTAGCAGGTTACCCCGTTGTCGGTGTCAAGGCAACTCTGTACGATGGTTCTTACCATCCCGTTGACTCCTCCGAAATGGCATTCAAGACCGCTGCATCCCTTGCTTTCAAGAAGCTCAATCCCGATGCATCCCCTGCTATTCTTGAACCCATCGGCACTCTGAAGGCTTATATGCCCAGCGACAACATGGGCGACATCATGGGCGACGTTACCAAGCGCCGCGGCCGTGTACAGGGCATGGGTCCTGCAGAAGATCCCAAACTCCAGTGCCTGGAAGCAGAAGTTCCCATGGCAGAAATGGGCGACTTCGCAACCATTCTTCGTTCTGTCACCGCAGGCAGAGGCTACTTCAGCTTTGAATTCACCCGCTACGAAGAAGCTCCCGCAAACGTAGCCATGAAGGTTATCGAAGAAGCAAAGAAGAACATGGAAGAAGAAGACTAAGTCTTCGCTCACTTATAAAAGCATTACGGCAGTACCTTTCGGTACTGCCGTTTTTCGTGGGACAAATTACGGTTTATCGGGCAAAGTAAATTTTATGGATTGTAGGGAACGGATAGTATCCGTTCCGCGGATAGCATCCGTTCCGTTTTTTTTCACATCGTCAAATTTGTTGCGGAACGCATACTATGCGTTCCCTACTTAAAATTAGAAAAAAGTGCAGTTGTGCCTTCTATAATGGTATCATTGTAAAATACGATTTCAGTTTTATGATTATCATACAGTGCAACTGAAAAAGTAATAGCCAACATTGCAAGTGCGATTACTACTGCCGTAACTACCACTTTACGTGTGTTGACCGCTTTTGTGATTCTGTTTTTTGACATATTGGCAAGATGCAGGTTTGCAATGGTTTCGGGTTTGCCGAACTGTTCAACAATCTGCACCATATCGGCATCCGGATTTTCCTGTACAAAATCAGACACATTTGCTTGCAGTTCCCGGAGCATCTGACGGCTTTCGGCAGTCGGGCAGACGATCTGCTTTTTAACCGATTTTATGTATTCTTTGATTTCATTCTGCATTGCCATTGATTTCACACTCCATGTCTAAAATATTAAAAACCGATTTTGTAACCGTTACATATTCCTGCAACAGTTCTTTGTAGTATGCACGGCCGGATTCTTCAAGGTGATAATACCGCCGTCTGCGACGCTGGCCGACCAGCTCCTCGTAGTCCGAAATGTAGCCGGCATTGACAAGACGGTACAGCACAAGATACAGTGCCGCTTCCGCCATGGTGTAGTTACCGCCGCTTTTTTCTTTAAAGGCCTTGGTAATTTCGTAACCGTACAGATCGCCGTCCTGCAGTAAATACAAAACGAGCAATTCTGCCGTACCTCGTTTAAAATTGTCTTGATTGGGACTCATATATTATCCTCTCAATGTTTTCCTTTTTCATCCCGTAGGGAACGGATACCATCCGTTCCGATTCCATCCGACCCGGTCAATCCCGTAGGGAACGGATATCATCCGTTCCGATTCCATCCAACCCGGTCAATCCCGTAGGGAACGGATACCATCCGTTCCGATTCCATCCGACCATGTTGATCCGGGGATCATTTTCATTTTTTTATTAAATTCAATGGTTGCATTGTGCGCAATGGGACATTGGTCAGGGACGGAACGCATACTATGCGTTCCCTACGGGGTGCGCAGAGCTTGACAGAGTCGGAACGCATGGTATGCGTTCCCTACGGTATCAATTTGATATTTTCGGGAAAATATTTTTCCTGCCATCGGTAAGGATTTTGCTGAATGTAATCAACGGCATTATAATACATTTCTTCAGAATCAAGGATACTGTCATAAAAAGACTTCTGCCAAATTGAAATCCCCGATTCTTTTGTCACGGCGGCTTTAAAATATCCGACTATTTTCGAAAGAGTCGTCTTTCTTTCCGAATTTTCAAGAATTGTAATAATTGCATGAACATGATCGGGCATGATCATATATTCATCCAATTTTGCATATTGATATACCTTTGAAATTTCAATAAGTTTTTTTTCAACTGTTTTTCCTGTTTCAGTCAGCAGAACAGTATTTTTACCGGTTCTGTCCGGGGTTATTTCGGATAATTTAATTGTTTTATCCTTTACACAGATTGTCACAAAATAATCGCCGGGGGTTGAATAATCAAATTCGCGCAATCTGTTCAATTTGCGAACCGGCAAATAATTCAAAATAAACACCACCTGTATTTGTAGGGAACGGATATCATCCGTTCCGATTCCATCCGACCCGGTCAATCCCGTAGGGAACGGATATCATCCGTTCCGATCCCATCCAACCATGTTGATCCGGGGATCATTTTCATTTTTTTATTAAATTCAATGGTTGCATTGTGCGTAATGGGACATTGGTCAGGGACGGAACGCATACTATGCGTTCCCTACAATGCAATCCCGGATACCATCCGTTCCGATCCCATCCGACCCGATCAATCCCGTAGGGAACGGATATCATCCGTTCCGATTCCACCCGACCATGTTGATCCGGGGATCATTTTCATTTTTTT
>JAFSEF010000124.1 GCA_017435865.1 Clostridia bacterium | reverse complement strand
CGGCGGTGCATTTGACGGCATCGAAAGAATCGTGGAAAAGAGATTGGGCAACAAAGTGCTCGGTTTCGGTGCCGAAATCAGAACCAAAGCAGAGCTTGATCAGGATTTCATTATGTCCAAAGTCATTCCGCAGGATCTTGTCCGCTTCGGCATCATTCCCGAACTTGTGGGCAGAATGCCTGTTCTGACAAGCCTTGAAAACCTGAACAAAGAAGCATTGGTACGCATCATCCGCGAACCTAAGAATGCTCTCCTCAAACAGTATCAATCCTTGTTCCGCATTGACGGAGTGGATTTGTTCTTTGAAGAGGATGCACTAGAAGCCATTGCGGAATCTGCACTGGAAAAGAAAACAGGTGCCCGCGGCTTGCGTTCCATCATGGAAAATGTGTTGCTGCCGATCATGTATGAAACACCGTCCGACAAATCCATTATCAGCGTAACGGTCACAAAGGAATGCGTGACAGACGGAGAAAAACCGATCGTTGAATACGATGCAGCACGTTTGTCTGCCCCGCTGTCGGGTCACCTGCCTGTCAGCCCGGCATAATTGAATCATATATATAAAAGCAGAGGCTCACAAAAAAACCTCTGCTTTTTATTATTATACTTTTTTCGGTTCTTCACGGAAAGCTTGTGGGATTAAAAACAAATTGAAGTATATCGGGGAAGCAGCCAATCACGGGGGACGGGTCCGTGATTGACTCCCCAACTCCCCGATAAACCGCAATTTACTTCTCGCTGAATCAAAACCCAAAAACTTTTCGTGAAAAACTTTATTTTCTTTTCTTTCCGAAAATGCCGCCTTTGCTTTCGCCTGCCGAAGGTGTTTCTCCACAGGCTTCCGCATACGCACGCAACAGTTCTTTTTGTTTTTCGTTGAGCTTCTTGGGCACTTCCACATTGATCCGCAACAGCTGATCGCCTCTGCCTCTGCCGTTCAGGTTCGGAATACCTCTGTCTTTGAGCTTGAACACATCGCCCGGTTGTGTGCCCGAAGGCAGTGTATATTTCACATTGCCGTCCAGAGTCGGAACCGTCAGTTCAGCACCGAGTGCTGCCTGTGCAAACGATACATTCACTTCATACCAGACATTGTATCCGTCACGTTCAAAGAACGGATGCGGACGCACATTGACTCCGACACGCAGATCGCCTGCAGGGCCGCCGTTGGTACCCTTGTTGCCTTCACTTCTTATGTTGATGGCCTGTCTGTCGGCAATGCCTGCGGGAATATTGACTTCCACCTTTGCGGTTTTGCGGTAACGTCCCGCACCGCGGCATTTGGAACACGGTGTCGGAATAATGGTACCCTTACCACCGCACTTCGGACAAGCTTTCTGTGTGGTCATTGTACCAAGCATGGTTCTTTGCTGCACTGTCACCTGTCCCCTACCGTTACATTCCGTACAGGTCTGTGTGGTTGTGCCGGGAGCTGCACCGGAGCCGCTGCAGACATCACACACTTCGATACGATTGACGTCAACGGTCTTTTTGCATCCCTTGGCAGCTTCTTCAAAAGAAATGGTCACATTGGCCTGCACGTCACTTCCGCGTTGCGGTGCATTGGGATTTGTATGCTGACCGCCGCCGAAGCCGCCACCGAAAAAGCTCGAAAAAATATCTCCGAGGTCAAATTCCATACCGCCGCCGCCAAAGCCGCCGAAGCCACCGAAGCCGCCACCCTGGCCGGCACCGTAATTCGGATCCACACCTGCATGACCGAAACGGTCATAACGTGCTTTTTTGTCAGCATCAGACAGCACCTCGTATGCTTCGTTGCATTCCTTAAAAGCGGCCTCAGCCTGTGCATCACCGGGATGCAGGTCGGGGTGATATTTTTTCGCCATCTGGCGGTATGCTTTTTTTATCTCATCCTCCGTTGCATTTTTCTGCAAACCGAGGACTTCATAATAATCTCGTTTTTCAGCCATATTACACCCTAAAAGGGGCATCGATGATGCCCCATATCAGTTTATTTTAGTTGTCGCCGGGGATGTCTTCGTAGGTTGCATCGTAGTAACCGTCATTACCGGAAGCACCCTGTGCATAATCAGCACCCTGAGAATATGCATTGGGATCAAAACCCTGTGCACCACCGTTGGGATTTGCTGCGTTGTAAATCTTTTCAGCGATCTTCTGGAACGCTGCGGTCAGTTCTTCCTGACGGGATTTGATGAGGTTCAGATCTTCGCCCTTGAGAGCTTCCTTGAGTGCATCAATAGCAGCGTTGACAGTGGACTTGTCTTCATCACTGAGCTTGTCGCCGTTTTCTGCAACCAGCTTTTCGCATTCGTAAACCATCTGATCTGCACCGTTGCGGATGTCAAGTTCTTCCTTGCGGCGCTTGTCTTCTTCTGCAAACTGTTCTGCTTCGCGGACAGCCTTTTCAATGTCTTCCTTGGACATATTGGTGGAAGCAGTGATGGAGATCTGCTGTTCCTTGCCGGTACCGAGATCCTTTGCGGATACGTGAACAATACCGTTTGCGTCGATATCGAATGTGACTTCGATCTGCGGAACACCTCTGCGAGCAGGCATGATGCCATCAAGCATGAAGCGACCGAGGGTCTTGTTATCTCTTGCAAATTCTCTTTCACCCTGCAGAACGTGTACTTCAACAGAAGGCTGATTGTCAGCAGCGGTGGAGAAGATCTGGCTCTTCTTGGTGGGGATGGTGGTGTTGCGGTCGATGATCTTGGTGCAGACACCGCCGAGAGTTTCAATACCGAGGGACAGCGGAGTAACGTCAAGAAGAAGAAGTCCCTTGACTTCGCCGCCGAGCACACCTGCCTGCAGAGCGGCACCGATGGCAACACATTCGTCGGGGTTGATGCCCTTGAAGGGTTCCTTGCCGGTGAATGCCTTGATGGCTTCCTGAACAGCGGGGATTCTGGAAGAACCGCCGACCATGAGAACTTTATCGATTTCGCTGATCTTAAGGCCGGAGTCTGCCATAGCCTGACGGACAGGTCCCATGGTAGCTTCAACAAGGTCAGCAGTCAGTTCGTTGAACTTTGCTCTTGTAAGGGTGGCTTCGAGATGCTTCGGGCCGCTTGCATCAGCAGTGATGAAGGGAAGAGAAATAGCAGAGGTGGTAACACCGGAAAGCTCGATCTTTGCCTTTTCTGCTGCTTCTTTCAGACGCTGCATTGCCATCTTGTCGCCGCGAAGGTCGATGCCCTGTTCACGCTTGAAGTTGTCTGCAAGCCAGTTGATGATTCTCTGGTCGAAGTCATCACCGCCCAGACGGTTGTTACCTGCGGTAGCAAGAACTTCCTGCACACCGTCACCCATTTCGATGATGGAAACGTCGAAAGTACCGCCGCCAAGGTCATAAACCATAACCTTCTGGTCATTTTCTTTGTCAATACCGTAAGCAAGAGCTGCTGCGGTGGGTTCGTTGATGATTCTCTTGACTTCAAGGCCTGCAATTCTGCCTGCATCCTTGGTTGCCTGACGCTGTGCGTCGGTGAAATAAGCAGGAACAGTGATAACAGCTTCAGTTACGGGGCTGCCGATATAGCTTTCAGCGTCTGCCTTGAGCTTTGCAAGGATCATTGCGGAAATTTCCTGCGGGGTATATGCTTTATCGTCGATTTTTACTTTATAATCCGTTCCCATCTGTCTTTTGATGGATGAGATGGTGCGGTCGGGGTTGGTGATAGCCTGACGTTTTGCAGTCTGACCGACCATTCTTTCGCCTGTTTTGCTGAAAGAAACAACGGAAGGTGTTGTTCTTGCACCTTCAGCATTTGCAATAACGACGGGTTCGCCGCCTTCAATAACGGCAACACAGGAGTTGGTTGTACCAAGGTCAATACCGATAACTTTTGACATAATATTTTGCCTCCAATTTTATAATAAAGAATTATATTTTACAATTTAATTAGTTTGCAACCTGGACGGATGCGGCACGAATAACACGATCACCGATTTTATAGCCTTTGATAAACACATTGGCAATTACATTTTCGCCGAGGTTTTCGTCTTCAATATGCATGACCGCATTGTGATAATTGGGATCAAATTCTTCGCCGACTTCACCGAAGCTGACGCAATCAAGCGACTGCATGGTATCAAGAAGCTGCCTGACCGTCATCTCAATGCCTTTGCGGTACTGTTCAAGATCGGTCTGTGCCGTTGCAGCACGTTCAAAATTATCAATAATCGGAAGAAGTTTTGTCAGCACATCTGCCTTTGAATCTGTATAAAGGGCATCTTTTTCCCGCTGTGAACGACGTCTGAAATTGTCATATTCAGCAGCTGTACGCATAAGAAGATCCTTTGTTTTGTCAAGCTCTTTCTGCAGTGCATCGATTGCTTCGTTATCCTGTTTTTCTTCAACAACAGTTTCTTCTGCCTGCTGCTCTTCCGTTTTCAGCGGCTCTTCTTTTTTATCTTTTTTCGCCATTTTTTCCACCTTTTCTAATTGTGCATATTTTCATCCAGCATTGCTCCCACAAGAGCTGCCGTGTATCGTACAAGAGGAATAACACCTGCATAATCCATCCGCATCGGACCGACAATTCCGAGCACTCCCGTTTCTCTGCCGTCAACGGAATAACCTGCACAAACGACAGATGCATTCACAAGTTCCCTGCAACGGTTTTCGGTCCCCAGGTGAATATGCACATTGCCGTCAGACTGCGTTGTGAGCAATCGCACCGCACTGCTGCGGTTACGCAGAAGATCCTGCAATGCACCGGCTCTGCCCTCAAAATCACGAAAACGCAAGAGATTTGACAAGCCTGCCGTCAGCACGTCCGTTGAAGCTGCTTCCTTTGCCGCATCAGCAAAAGCTGCAAGCATCGGTGCCATTTCAAATGCTTTGTCACCGAGTGAAGCGGCAACCGTCTGCACAAGTGCAGTGGTGATTTCATCAGGCGAACGCTGCACAAATCCGGAACCGGCAATCTTATAAAACAAATCAAGCATTTCATAAGATACATCCGACTCACAACGGCAAATGCGGCTTTTGAGCATTCCGTTTGAAACGGACAGCACCATCATCACGTTTTTGCCGCCCAACGGAACAAGGTCCGTACGCATGATCCGACTACCGGCTGCAAAAGGAGTGGTAATAACAGCAGCACACCCCGTAAGCTCTGCAAGCGTATTGGCAGCGGTTGCAAGCACCCTTTGCGTATCGCCTTCATTGAAGTCCATGCGGCTGCGGATTCTGAAAATGTCCACAGGAGACGGATCATACTGTCCCATCAGGTGATCCACATAATACCTGAATCCTTTCTGAGACGGAATGCGGCCTGCACTCGTATGCGGTTGTTCAAGAAAACCGAGCTCCGTAAGTGCAGCCATTTCGTTGCGGATGGTTGCGGAAGACACACCAAAACCTGCACGCATGCACAAGAACTTTGAGCCGACCGGTTCACCCGTTGCAATGTATGTTTCTGCAATGGTTGCAAGAATACGTTCTTTTCGTTCGGACAGTTCCACGGAGTCACCGCCTTTCTGCAATTAGCACTCATTGGCTTTGAGTGCTAACCCTGAATATAATATACCCCATTTTCTCGCATTTGTCAATAGTGCTTTTGGATTTTTTTTCGCAACAACAGAAAATTGTCAAATATTGAACAGATGTATGAAAAAAATAATTATAAATAAGAGTTGTATTATTAAAAAAGCTGTGATATAATAATTTTTAATTATAATAATATATTATTGTTCGGAGTGAAACAATTTGGATGAATTAACATTCCGCTGCGTTTGCTGCATGCATGAAAAACCGGATAACGGAATCTGCCCGCACTGCGGTGCAGAAGAAGAACAACAACAAGACCCCTCTTGTCTGCCGTTGCGTTACAGCCTGGCGGACCGGTATTTCATTGGCGTGCCGGTAAGAAGAAACGGCGAATCAACGACATATCTTGCTTATGACAATGAATACGGCTGCACCTGCCTTGTGCGTGAATTTTTCCCGCCCACCCTTTCAAAAAGATCTTTTGAGAACGAATCTGTCGTTCCCATCGGCGGCTGTGAAAATCTTTATAATGAATACAAAAGTGAATTCCTGACCCTTTGGGAAAAAATCCGCCGTCTGCGCGGTTTGCCCGGACTGGTATCCGTTACCGATATTTTGGAGCAAAATGACACCGTCTATGCAGTTTCTCCGAGCACAGATGAAATATCCTTGCGTGAATTTCTCCAGAAGCAGCCCGGCAGCCTGATTTCCTGGGAACAGGCACGCATCATGTTTATTCCGTTGATCAGTTCTCTGACTACGCTGCATTCTGCCGACATTCTGCATCGCGGCATTTCACCCGACACTCTGACAGTTGATAAAGACGGACGTGTACGTCTTACAGATTTTGCAATCCCGCAGCTTCGAACAACCAAAACAGAAATCGATCCCGAGCTGTTTGACGGTTACTGTGCCATTGAGCAATACGACAAAACCCAGCTGCAGGGCACATGGACAGATGTGTATGCCTTTGCAGCCATCATGTTCAGATGCCTGACAGGTTATATCCCGATTGCGGCTCCCTTCCGTGCGGTGGAAGACACCATGGCCATTCCTGCACGTATTGCCCGCATGATTCCCGATTATGTCATTGATGCCATCATCGACGGCATGCAGATCTATCCGACCGACAGAACACAGACCTTTGATGAGTTCAGAGCCATGATTGCGGCTCCCACAGAGTACGTTCCGCCCAAAAGAACGGTTGAAGAAACAGCTCCGGTCGTTGAAGAACCTGAAGAAGTTGAGGAAGAAGAAACAGAACAGGAATCCGCTGACATTTCTGAAACGGAAGCATTGCTCGACGAATATGCCGCCGAAGAAGATGAACAGGCAACCGAAGTTTCAACACAAGCGGATGAAAAGAAAAAACGCACAGCACTTGACAATGCCATCACCATTCTGCTGGTCGTTATTCTTGTACTGACCCTTGCCGGTATCGGCTTTGTTGTCAAGTACCTTTCCTCTTATATTGAAGGTGAACCCCTGATTCAGGATACCACAGTCGCAGACACAAACGAAACCGTCACCGTACCCAACTGTCTTGGTCTGACAGCAGATGTCATTCAGAATACACCCGACATCTGGAACAACTTCAATGTCAAGTTCATTCTTGTGACCGGTTCCTCCCGTGCATACGGTCAGGTGGACAAGCAGAGTCTTCGTTTCGGTGATGCGGTTCCGGTCGGCAGCGAGTTGCTGCTGTCTGTCAGTGCACTGGCACTGCCCGATATGACAGGACTGCCCATTCAGCAAGTCAAAGAAACACTTGACACATACGGTCTGACATATTACACCGAATATAAGAATTTTGCAGAAGAAGACCGCACAAAAAGCGGCACTGTTGCCTATACAACACCGAGCAATGCAACGGCAGTTGTGCCCGGCAACAACAAAATGTATGCAAAAGACGGCAACTATTATGATGTACTGATTGTTGTCTGGAGTTACGGCAACGTATCGGACGAAGTCATTCCGGAAGTCGCAACATCCGAAAGTGTCGGTGTTCCCGATTCCAATGTTTTCATTGACATTGATCTGGGATACAACAATTCGGTAGGTTAATAACTGGAGGGATATGCAATGAAAAGTAAATCCTTTAAACAAATTATAAGAAGCACTTTTTCCGTTTTCCTTTGTGCTGCCATGCTGTTTGCTTCCATGCCGTTTGCAATGGCTGCCACCGAACAGGAAGAAGTGACGCAACCCGCAGAAGTCATCTCCGAGGATCTTCTGCTTGCTACCATTTCGGACACACATTATTATCCGTCCGTTCTGGCTCCGCATCCCGAAGATGCAACGTACGAAGCATTTCTGAACAAGCTTCTTTCAAGCCATGTCAATTATGAAACACTGGATTACATCGTTGACACCACTTTTGAAACACTTGCAGCAGAAGTCATCGGAAACAATCTGAAATATCTTGTTCTTACCGGTGACCTGACTCTCAACGGTGAAAAACAGGGCCACGAAGCCTTTGCACGTAAGATCCGCAAGCTGGAAGAAGATACCGGCATTCAGGTTTTCGTCATCAACGGCAACCACGATATCAACAACAGCAAAGCTGCTTCCTATTCCACCACGGAAGTACAAAAAACAAATCCGCAGGAATTCCTTGAAATCTATTACGATTTCGGTTTTGAAGATGCTTATCACACCTTTACGGATTACAAATCTGTATCCCCCGCAGACGTTCCGACAAAAGCAGGCATGCTTTCTTACTCCCTGCAGCTTGAGGAAGGCTATCGTCTGATCATGTTGGATGCAGGTCATTATTCCGCAGACGTTACGGAAGACGCAACCAATGAACACGAAACTTCCGGCGGTCTGACAGAAGAACTGTATGCATGGCTCTTTGCTGAAATCGCAGATGCAAGACAAAACGGTGAAACGCCGATCATGGCAACCCATTGGAATATGTCCGGCATCAACTATATGCATGAGTATATTCTTTCCGGTTTTGTGATTGACGAACATTACAAACTGCAGGAAGCTCTTGCAGATGCAGGTCTGCACTATGTTTTCAGCGGTCATCAGCATTGTTCCGACATTGACATTACATATTCGGATGCAGGCGAAGCCATGTACAGCATCATCACACCAACCCTGTCCGAATACCCCGCTGCTTACCGCATTACCGAATTCAACTACAACAAAGATGCTGCTGAAATGTCCGCAACTTTCAATATGTATGAAGTCAACGGACGGCAGACAATTGAACTCAATCCGGCATTTACAGGCGAAACACCTTACAGCATTACCGTATTCAAAAATCAGTATGCACAGGCAAATCCTGTTCCGTATCTGATGCGATTGATCAAGAATCTGTTACTTCCCTTTGCTGAACAGATCGTTGAAATGGGCGGCATTCTCCCGTTCATTGAAGAAACAATGGAACTGAATCTCGAAAGAGTTTTCAATGACCTGCTCAACGGCGGCATTGTCATTGCAGGTGTTGAACTGTTCACCTCCGCAAATATTCTCAGTTTCCTGGATGACCTTGACAGACAGATCACATCTCTGCTGCTGACAGATGCCGAAAAAACCTGTGACGAAATCATTCAGCCCCTTATTGAAAAACTCGTCAACCTTCAGGTTTCTGAAGTTCCCTGTACAAAATTCATCAACACCATCGGTTTCGGTTCCACCGAACGTGGCGGCACCCTCGGTGATGTATTGATGAGCGTATTCTATTATATGTATGAAGGCAATGAAGACATCAGCGACGATGCATTCATGCAGGATGCTCTGCAGAATATGCTGTCAGCCGAAATCGTCAGACCGTTGCTTGACCTCATCCGTACAGAAGTCATTGATAATGTCGTAATCAATGTCCTGCTTGCAAACCTCGACGTACGCATTTCCGAACTGTTTGTAGGTTCTGCCGCAAACATCTCCCCTGTTTTCGACTCAGCATACGCTTTCATTACATCCCTTTTCAACAACGGTTGTTTCGATCATCTTGTTGAAGGCCCTGTCACATTTGAAAGTGTCATGCGTGCTTTGTACAATGTGCTGATTGCTTTCTTCAATTACAATCCGAACACCTCTTACCTTTTCCTTGCAGATAAGATTCTGGAAATTGCCGACATTCAATACGGCAACTCCGTCAATGAAGTGGTTGACACCCTGCTGAATGAATATGTTTACATTGACAGCATGATCGACGGTCTGGGTTATATGCTGTGGAAGGTCATTCACGGCTGTGTAACAGATGATGATCTTGACAACAATGTCACATACACCTACAGCGGACCGATCGAAATCATACCGACTGCCGAAGAAATGCAGCTGCCTTCCCATGTGGCTGTCACTTTCGGTCAGAACACCACAACATCATACAACATCAACTGGTACACCAAGTACAATGTACTGGGAACCGATATTGAACTGTACGAAGCTGCCAACGAACCGACATTCAAAGGCATCCGCAACATTCCAAAAGGTGTCAAGGTCCGTTACAACACAAACGAAGTCACACGCAGTTTCAAGGGTGTTGAACTCGGTGCAATCGGTGTGATGGAAGTTGAACGCGATGTTGTTCGTCACATCATCACACTCGAACAGCTCAAACCCAACACCACTTATTACTACCGCATCGGTGATGCAGCCAAAGGCTACTGGAGCGAAACAGGCTGTCTGAAAACAGCATCCGGCAAATCGGAAGAATTCACATTCCTGCATTTCACCGATACGCAGTCCATCACTCCCCTGCAATATGAAACCTGGGGCAAACTGGCTGAGGAAGCATCTTCCCTGTATCCCAAAACCGCATTCATTGCACACACAGGTGACTTTGTGGATCACGGCGACAGCTTTACACAGTGGCAGTGGGGACTGAATGCAGCAACAGACACATTGCTGAACACACCCATTATGATCAGTGCAGGTAACCACGAAGGCATGGGCAGTTATGCAACCGACAATTACTTCTATATGTCCGAAGGTTCCACACCTGTACAGTATACGGACGTCGGAACATATTACTCCTACGACTACAACAATGCCCACTTCATCGTCCTCAACACAAACTACCTCAATGACGACGGTACACTTGCCGACAAACAGGTACAATGGCTTCAGCAGGATGTTGCAGCCGCATCTGATGCCGACTGGCTGATTCTGCAGATGCACAAATCCATCTTCTCACAGGGCCCGCACTATTCCGAAAAGGATATCGATGCACTGCGTAAGCAATTGCTGAAACTGATGCTTGATCTTGATATTGACATTGTTCTGTCCGGTCATGATCATGTTTACATGAGAACCAATTTTGTCGACCATTACGGACTTCGCCCCGAAACAAAGACAGTCAAAGTCAAAGGTTCTGACGGCATCACCTATACCGCACACATAGATCCCGAAGGATCCATGTTCGTTTGCGGCGGCACAGGCGGTGTAAAGACCTATGAAGCAGCCCCCGACGGTGCAACAAACGAATACTTCCCCGGTTCCTATTATGCATATCCGATTGAAGACGCTGACAACTTTAACCAGCCGATGTTCTCTGCAATCACAATCAAAGACAATGTCCTGACATTCGCAGCTTATACTTATAATGAAGACGGCGAACTGTATGTCTGTGACTCCACTGCTATTGTAAAGAACAAAATCGTCTACAAATCGGGTGATGTAAACACCAACGGTGTTTTCGAAGCATCTGATGCCCGTACGGCACTGCGTCTTTCCGTTGGTCTGGATTGGGAAAAGACAACACATCTTGAAACCCTTGCAGCCGATTTCAACGGTGACGGAAAAGTCAAGGCAGACGATGCAAGACGCATTCTGAGATGTTCTGTCGGTCTGGATCTTGAATATGTTGAAGAACGCAGCATATTTGAAGCAGAACTTGACAAACGCTGATTCTCTATTACATTATAATATAAGGAGCAAAACATAGCGTTTTGCTCCTTTTTTTGGTTCTTCACGGAAAGTTTGGTTTTTGTTAAGCAAGATTCAAATTGGAGTATAGCGGGGAGTAGCCAAACCGCAATTCTGATTTATGAATCCCCTGCTTTACGTGAAAAACCTTTTTTATTACGCAGCAATCAGTCAAATCATTCTTCATTGCCGCCGCGTCCCATTGCTTCCAGCGGATCTACAACAATACCATCCTGTCGCATCTCATAATGCAGGTGACAGCCATCATCAGCTTCAATCGGAATCTGTCCGATCACACCAACGGCATCACCGCTTTTCACAGTGTCGCCTGTTTGCAAAGCAATACTGTCCGGCAGCAATCCGCAATACTTGGCAGTGTAACCGTTACCGAAATCAAGCTCTACCACACCGCCCCATGCAACATCTTCATACACGGCACTTACGGTTGCATCAGCCGCTGCAATAACAGGGTCCCCTTCTTCACAGGCAAAGTCAATGCCGTTGTGCGTTCTGTAGTCTTCCATGGTATTCGAAAACACAGGCACTCCGAGGCTGAAATCTTTTACAATCTGAGTTCCTGCAGGCAACGTATAAACCGTTTTCTGAGATGGTTTTGCATCCGTTTGTGTATGATCCGGCTTTGCATCCACCGCCATCGTATCCCCTGCAATGGTTGTTCCCTGCTCAAAAACTGCATCCGCCTGACGGCTTGCTTCTTCATACATGCTGTCTGCAATGGATGCATATTCCGCAGGTGTCCACCCGGTTGCCTGTGTTGTCAGTTCCACAGACTGCGGCAAACTGTCAAGAACAGGTGATTGTTCTTCTATAATGGGATGTGTCGGCTCAGCAAGCGGATCACCCGTGGCAGATGTCAGCTGTGCGATTGCACCCAATGCCAATGAAAAAGCACAGGCAGCTATAATAATACCTGCAGTACGGTTTTTTGTGTTCTTCTTTTTTTCTGTATCGTTGATCATCAATACAAACACCTCCGGTTACAAGTTTTACCCATGCAAGTTATTTTATGCAATGTATAAATTTTTTTATTTTATGTAAACAAATGTTTGCTTTTTGAAAACATTTGTGCTATACTATAAGAGAATAATAATAAACCATTATGAAAGGAGCACAAATGAAAGATCTGAACAATACCCAAAAGAAGATATATGAATACCTTGCAGAACGCTCTCAGAACGGCGTTCCGCCCTCGGTCCGTGAAATCGGTGCTGCTGTGGGACTCAAATCCACTTCATCCGTGCAGGCAAATCTGGAGGCACTCGAAGAAGCAGGTTACATCGAACGTGATCCGCTGCTGAAAAGATCCATCCGCGTTTGCGGCAATACAAGTGCTTACACGCAGGTACCCATCATCGGCACAGTTACGGCAGGCATGCCGATTCTGGCTGTTGAAGCCATTGAAGGCTACCTTCCCTATGCAGGCTCCGTTTCCAGAGAAAAATCCCTGTTTGCATTGCGTGTACGCGGTGACAGCATGATCAACGCCGGCATTCTTAACAATGACCTCGTCATTGCAGAAAAAACACCCTATGCTGAAAACGGTGACATTGTTGTTGCAATGCTGCACGATGAAGCCACCGTAAAGCGTTTTTACAAGGAGGACGGTCACTTCCGCCTGCAGCCTGAAAATGATGCCTACGAACCTATTATTTCCAACGAAGTCATCATCCTCGGCAAACTTGTGTCACTCGTCCGTTATTATTAATAAGACTGAAAAAAGCTCCTGCGAGTTCATCGCAGGAGCTTTTCATTTTTACATCTTATGCAAAACCAAAAGTCTTTTTCAGGAACATGATAATCTTTTCGAAGAACAATCTGATCTTTTCAAAGATGGACATAGCAGCCGTTCCGTTATCAACACCGCCGCCGGACTGCGGATCATCAGGAACTCCGTCTTCGTTGTTGTCAGGCTGGAACTCATTATCACCGCCAAGGTTACCAATGAAGTCAATGATAATTCCGATATCTTCAACACCCTCGATCTGACCGAATACGGCAACAAGATCCATAATGGTCAGACCCGAATCTGCAAGCAGATCCACAAGGGTTGTTGACAAGCTTGTCAGCTTGGTGATCAGGTGATACAGAACCAACATAACGATGTCTGCCGTATCGAAGTCTTCCATCAGCACACCAAGTTCAGCAAGCAACATTGACATGGTTTCCTTGTCGTATTCGTCGAGGTTCGAGGAAACATTCAGAAGCAACGAGATCAGTGCATCAATATTTTCGTCGATAAACAGGACCGAAATGACCAGACGGAGCAATGCAGTCAACAGGTCACCGCCGCCTGCAGCATCCAGACGAACAATGCGACGCATTTCTTTGGAATCAAAACGTGCAAGCTTGCCCGCACAGAGGGTATAGAAATCAATGTAAGGCAGTGTCAGTGTGATATTTTCTTCCGTAACATTGCCGTTTTCATCTACAACTTCTCTGGTACCAAGCACGATCATGTCACCAAGCATCGTACCAAGCAAGGAGCTGATGATGGAGTTGAAGTCAATGTCAAGCGGCAAGCTGAGATTGAGCACAAATCCGCCGAGGTCGATATTGGACAACAGACTATTGACAAGGTCATACGCATTAAAGATGGGTTTGACAATGTCCAGAAGAATGTAAGCAAAGTGAACAAGATTGTTGATCAGGTCGTTCATGCCGCCGATGGAGATAAAGAACATCAGGTTCGGCAGAAGATTGAAGACCGTTGAAACAGGATCTGCAATGGCTTTATCAACAAGACCGAGGATAGGTCTGAGGAAATAATAGAAGGTATTGCATTCTGCAAGGTCGATATTGGCCTGTACTCCTGTTTCTTTCAGAACAATGGTCTTTTCGTAATACTCTCTGTAAGAAACGATCTTTTCTGCAGGACAGGTCAGCAGTTCAAGCAGTGCAATAAAGGTGTACTGATAACCGGCATAAGACGGCAGGGATACAAGACCGAAAACATTCAGAGGCTGGTCAAGCATCAGGAATTCAAAGATGAACGATGCAGGAGAAAGAAGTGCAGACAATACGCGGATGAATGCTTCACCCTTGGTAAGGCCATGCTTTTCAGCTTCGTCAACACCCCAGTTGAAGTTTGCATCGGTGAGCACACGTTCTTCTTTACCCAAGTCCGGATTGAAGGTAAAGGGCATAAACACGTCTTCCCATGTCGGCATGGAATACAGTGTCGTATAGGGCTTGAGCGGTTCTACTTTTTCTGCGTCGGAATTATTTCCGCCTTCAGGAGTCGTTGTGCCTTCTTCGGGAGTTGTTGTTCCCTCTTCAGGAGTTGTTGTGCCTTCTTCGGGAGTTGTTGTGCCTTCTTCGGGAGTTGTTGTGCCTTCTTCGGGCTTGACTTCCGCATCAGGAATCACAACCTCGGGTTCATAACCGAGCATCATGTAGACACGGCGTGCCGCACGGTCGGGCGTGAATTCAACACTGAAAACATAATCGAGCAAAGCAATGATATTGATGTCACCCAATGTTCCGTCAACACCACTGAGAAGCTGATAGAGCATATTGAAGAGCAAGTTGACCGTATCATCGGAAATATAACCGTAAATCAGGTCTTCCAGGAAAGCACCGAGACCGTTTTCCATGCCTTCAATACCGATGAGCTTGAGAACATTGTCGGCAAGCGGGCCAAGGTCGGAAACAACTTCTGTTGCCATTTCCTGTGTCCACATCTCGGAGTAAAGCACCTTTGCACCGTAGCTGAGTGAGGGATTGAGCGTAGGATTGAGCAGTGTATCGGTGTAGTAATTGATCTGATGCAGCGGATACGTGTAATCAATGTACTCATAATAATTACCGTTTTCATTGCTGTAGAACAATTCAAGCAATGCACACAGTGCTTCATCGGGATGCAGCATGATATTGTAAATGAGATCACCGAAGGTCATACCCATGAACAACTCGCTGTTCAGATCAATGCCGAAGCATTCGATGACATAAGGCAGCTTTTCATTATTGATATCATAACGGTAACCGACTGCAGTCAGCACAAAGCGAAGCAAGAACAGGAACACATAACCGGGATGCTCAACATCAAGGGTATGTCTTTCATTCATGGTGCCGCATTCAACGAGCTTCTTTTCGTGGATCTTAGGCAGATAATAAGGAATATCATTGCCGTCTTCATCCTTTGTGGAGAAGCCGATCAGATCGGCAAGCAGGTGATTCAGGGAGTCAAGCGCATCCATGACTCCTCCGCCGATGAGATCGGGAATGGTTTTTTCCAATGCCGAAATACCAACAATCTTAAGGTGCAACTTAACCTTATTGATACTGTCGAGCAAATTATCACCGGTGTCACGGATGATAAAGTTTACAAGATTGGGAAGCAGACTGCAAACCGTTTCAATGGGCTTGATTGCAACAATCTCTTCAACCCACTTCAAAAGCGGAAGCAGAATGTCAAGAAGATAGGAGTCGCCGTTAAGACGTTCCTCTCTTGCACGGGCACGGTAGTCATCCGCACTGTAGCAAAGACCTGCCGCAAGGTTATCATTATTCGCTGCATTGGATGCCTGCTGCAGTCCGAGTGCTTCAAGCAAAGGCAACAACAAATCCTGATATGCTGCCTGTTCTTCAAGATGCGCTGTAGCATAGTCACCGCTGCCAAGCAAATCAAGACTCCAGAAGCTGTCGCCTGTAAACAAGCACAGAACAGCTCGACGAAGTCCACGGAATGTTGCGGAAAGAGCAGCAGCAAAAGTGTCACGATCAGTGATCTTCGTACCGTCTCTCTTTTCCCACGTAACATTGCCCCAACGGACATTGTTCCATGAATCCATGCCATCACCGGCCGCATCGAGAGCTTTTTGAGCTGAAGGATATTCATCCAACATTTTTGCTAATCCCGCAGGAGTCAATGCCAGTTTAAGTTCATCCAATGCCCATTTGATAAGCGAGTTGAGTGTATTTGCAAAGCCTTCTGCACTTGCAAACAGATCCAGCAACAGGTTTGCAATCATCGGATAAATAGCACTGACGATCGTTGTACACATATCGTCGGAATACAGCATACCTTTCAGCAAAACCTTGACAAGATCCTGTGCGGTGTTGTATGTATTGCCTTCGGCAAGCGTACCGGCAAACAATTCATCCATCGTGTCCCCGAGGAACATATTGACCGTTGTCATCACATCTTCGTTGGTGAAGAGGGCGTCAAACTGATAAACAATGGAGTCAAGTTTGTTCACATCGGCCGTATAGGTCGCCGTACCACGGACGGTGCGGGTGGGTGCCTGTTTGCCGCTTGTGATCAGGTACTGCATGGTTTTGATGTTACCGATGACGCCGGGGAACAGATGCACAAGTACTTCGTTGGAATACAGCTGTGTCAGACTTTCAGCATATTGACGCAGCACAAACAGGTCAATCTGATTGACGGTCTGCTTGTATTCGGCAAGGTGATCGAGCTGATCGTTGGTGAACAGCAGGAACTGGGAATCCCATGTATTGCCGACATAATATTCACCGACATATTCGGCAGCAGGCTTGCTGTTAAACACAGATTTGAACAGGTTGTTCATTGCCTGCATCTGCGGAATGGTGGTTTCATCCTTATGTTCAGCAGTATACAGCATCGAAGCCTGACCGACAGTGCCTTCGCCTTCTTCAAGATAAGGCAACAATGCGGGTGTGCGAGCAAGATCGTATTCGGTGCCGTAACGCACGTAAATGTCGCTCAGGTTGACTTTTTTGAAGTAATACTCAGCAGTGGTTCCGTTGGTTGCATACTGACGCTGATAACGGAAGAAGTAAATACCTGTGGTAACAGTAATTGTATTAGCAGCATACTGATCCAGAGAATCCATGTTCATAAGAACGGTTTCGGTATCGGTATTGACAATGAAGTTAAAATCATGATACCAGTTACCTGCGTTCATGTAGGTACCGGTGCCCATGAAGTAATTGATAACGGTTTCAACATTGTAATAATCATAGGGAGATGCCTTGACAAAGTTGATTCCGCGTTCGGTCATGTCATTGATGGTCGGTTCGACAACACCTGCATCAAACAGTTCGGCATATGCTTCTTCATAAACAGCAAGTTCGTCATCTGTGGGATAATAACGCTCACCATAAACATTGAGATAAAAATCAATGTCTTCACTGTAATAATACTTGACACCCATGGTGATGAGGTTATCCTTGTCAAATCTGCCGCCAAGCTGCTGCATGACCTCCTCAAATTTCTGTCTTTCACTCAGACCCGGATCTGCAGGCTGGTTATCCATATCGAGCCAACCGGATTCTTTGACAGTGTCAAAATGCTCTTTGACGTTTGCGAGCACTTCCTTGTACAGCTTGTCAGCCGTATCAATGCCGATACCGCAGTCGTAGCTCATGATGGATTCCGCAATATAGTAAAAACGGTTTGCGGCTTTCAGAATTGAATTTTCAACGTCGTCCTTGGCATAAACGGTATGCTTGTAAGAAAAGGCACCTGCATCGGTGTTAAAGCCTTCCGTTACAATGTCATCGGACTTTTTGTTTTCAATCTCATAGTTTTCGAGATTGCGAACGTGTTCATTTGCAAGCAAAGTTGCAAGTGCCGCGTACTGTTCACTGTAAACAATAACAGCTGCAGCTCCGTGCAATGCGGGAATGCAGGCCGTTACAAGCAACAGCACAGCAAGGAACACGCTCATGGACTTCCGGAACAGTTTCATACTGTACACTCCTTTTTGGTTCTTATTCCCTGCGTCATTCTGACAGCAAAACAACGCAAATATATCCTTTTTTATTATACTTATTTTTTAATAAGAATGCAACATCAAAATCGGGATAAATTCTCCCTTGTGTGTACATTTTTCACTGCCTTTTTTAGTCCTTTTGACGAAAACAATATTGCTTTTCAATGCAACGCAAAACAGAAACCGGCTTTTCTTTTCTGTTACCATTTACGATCAAGTACCATACATCGGACAACCATCAAAAACAACATTGACAAATTCCGCAGATGTCGTATAATAACAAACGGAGAGTGATTTATATGAAAAAAACATTATTTGTTCTGTGTTCCGTCTTTGTTTTTCTTTTTGTAACCGCCTTTACGGCAAATGCAAATCAGACAGGCGATGTTGACGGCAACGGAATCATCCAGGCCGCAGATGCCAGACTTGTACTGCGACAGGCTGTCGGACTTGCAGATTTGCAGGAAGACGAAAAACTGGCCGCTGATGTCGATGCAAACGATTCCATTCAGGCGGCAGATGCAAGACAGATTCTGCGTGTAAGTGTCGGCCTGGATCAGTTTACAGGTGATTTTACAATTTCCTTTATCGATGTCGGACAGGCAGACAGTATTTTCATAGCCTGTGATGACGAAACCATGCTTATTGACGGCGGTAATGTCGCAGACGGCCCCGCTGTCTGCAGTTTTCTGTATTCCCAAGGCGTTGAAACACTCGACTATGTTGTCTGCACACACGCACATGAAGACCATGTCGGCGGTCTGACAGATGTGCTGGAAAGTTTCACTGTAACGGATGCCGTTTTTGCACCGTCACTTACCAACGACACCCTGTGTTACCGTAATTTCACAGCAGCTTGCAGAGCACAGAATCAAACACCCGTTGCACCGCGTGTCGGATCCGCCTTTGAACTCGGAGAAAGTACGGTAACGGTGCTCGGTCCTGCACTGCAAAACAATACAGACCTCAACAACAGTTCCATTGTTTTATTGATTCAATACGGCGACACTTCCTTCCTGCTCACGGGTGATGCGGAAGCCGAAGCTGAAAAAGCCGTAACACAACTCGGTGCAGATTTGTCTGCAACGCTTTTCAAAGCAGGTCATCACGGCAGTTATACATCCAACTCATATGATCTTTTGCAAGAAGTCATGCCTGAATTTGCCGTGATCAGCTGCGGTGTAAACAACGAATACGGGCATCCGCATGAAGAAGTTCTCAGCCGTTTCGGAGCCATCGGCATCACCGTATACAGAACCGATTTACAAGGCACCGTGAGTGCTGTTTCCAACGGAAAAACACTGTCGTTCACAACGGTAAAGAATGAACTTCCCTCTGTTCCGTCTCCGGATCCCGATATTCCGAGCGAACCCGAACCTGAACCCGAACCGGCAAGCGAATACATCGGCAACATTAACTCTCACATTTTCCATGTGCCGACCTGTTCTTCCTTGCCTGCCGAGAAAAACAGAATCTATTTTACATCACGTGCCACAGCTGTACAAAACGGATACACACCTTGCAGCCGCTGCAAACCGTAACCCTTTTTCAATCTTTTGCATCAAATCAGAAAAAAAGACTTGATTTTTCAGCCCGGATGTACTATAATAATTCCACCATGCCGGTGTGATGGAATTGGCAGACGTGCTGGACTCAAAATCCAGTGGTAGCGATACCGTACCGGTTCGACCCCGGTCACCGGCACCATAACTCCACTCTTATTCTAATGCAATGAGAGTGGAGTTATTTTATGCCAAAATCCCTTTATTTCAAAGGGGTAAAGAAAACAATATTTTGCTGTTGTTTTTTTTATTTATTTGGTGGTATAATTATCTTATAAAGGAGATGTTACCATGAAAAAATTACTGTTATTAATCATTCCCGCTGTTTTAATAGTGGTAAGTCATGTTATTTCATATTTTTCCCCACTTTTATTATTGGGAAAATTGACCATGACACCATTTACAAATGATTATCAGATTCCCGAAAGTATTCCCGAATACCAAGTAATTTCTACGGGCAAAAAAACTGATTGGAATGCGCATTGGATTTGGGACAAAGAAAATCTTACAGAAGAAAATACATGGATGTGCTTTAATAAAAAGGTCACTCTTGAAAATATTCCGCAAGAACTGATTGCTCATATTTCAGCTGATTCAAAATATTGGCTTTACATAAACGGAGATACTGTTGTTTTTGAGGGTAGTGCGAAACGTGGTCCCTCTGAAAACAGTTGTTATTATGACAGTATAGATATTGCCCCATACTTACAAGAGGGAGAAAACACTATTTGTGCTTTAGTGTGGTTTTGGGATGATAAAACAAGCTATTCATATAACAGCAGTGGTCAGGGCGGATTTCTTTTTGAGGCTGAAAATGAGGACATCACCATAATTTCCGACAACAGTTGGAAGGTAAAAAAGAATGATGCTTATGGTAACGGCATTCTTTATAAGCCAAATTACAGACTCCCCGAACACAGCATTTATTATGATGCAAGGGAAGATTTAGGCGATTGGATAAATGAGTCTTATGATGTTTCTTCTTGGGAAAATGCAACCGAATATGCAAACGGCGGTGAAGGTAATTATGGCACGCTTCAGCCCAGAGGAATTCCATTTTTAAAGGATTACGGTCTTAAGGATTACGAAAATTCAAAAGAATATGAAAACTATACTGTAAAGAATCTTTTTGGCGAAAAAATCACCGTAGATGTTCCGTATAACGCACAGCTTACACCATATCTTAAAGTAATTGCACCCGAAGGCAAAAAGATTCGCATAATAACCGAAAATACTCCGCTTGGTGCTGTTTCAACTACCTATATAACCAAAGAGGGTGAACAGGAGTTTGAGGCAGCCGGTTGGTTCAACGGTGAGCATATTACTTATAAAATACCCAAAGGTGTAACTGTCTTATCTCTTAAATACCGAGAAACCGGTTATGACAGTGAATTCTGTGGCAACTTCACTTGTGATGATGAATTCATGAACACCTTGTGGCAAAAGTCCTTGCGTACACTCTATGTCAATATGCGTGATAATCTTATGGATTGTCCCGACAGAGAAAGAGCACAGTGGTGGGGTGATGTCACAATAGAAATGAATCTGACAATGTACTCCATGGATAGCAATTCTTACTTACTCTATCAAAAAGGCGTAGATGCTATGCTTTCCCACGTTGACGAGTCAAAGGTGTTACAGACGGTTGTACCTATTAGTGGTGACTATTTTGAACTCCCTGTTCAGCAGCTTGCAGGCATTGTCGGCTTTTATACTTACTATGAGTATACAGGTGACAAGGCATTTATTGAAAAGGTTTATGGTGCATCTGTTGACTACCTGAAACTTTGGGAAATGGGAGAAAACAATCTTGTTGTTCATCGCGAGGGCTCATGGGATTGGGTTGACTGGGGCTACCACGCAGATGTGACCGCCATTGAGAATGCATGGTTTTATTATGCTCTTTCCGCCACAGAAAAAATGGCAGAAGAGTTAGAAAAAGATGAAGATGTCTCGTTTTTTACCGAAAGAAAAGAAAGAATTGCAAAAGGATATAAAAATCTTTGGACAGAAAACGGCTTTAAAAGTGATGACACGAAAAAGCCTGATGACAGAGCCAATGCTCTTGCAGTTTTGTCAGGACTTGCAGACAAAGAGCAGTATGACACTATCAAGAATGTACTCGCGACTACTCAAAATTCAGGTCCGTACATGGAATATTATGTTCTTGAATCTCTTTGCAAAATGGGAGAATATGAACTTGCCAAAGACAGAATAAAAGACAGATATGAAAGTATGGTAGGCAAGGATTATTCAACCTTATGGGAGTTTTGGCCCGCTTGGCGAGGCTCTAAAAATCACGCGTCGACCGGTGGACCTCTTGTTATAATGAGCAAGCATTTTGCAGGTATTACTCCCCTTTCAGCAGGTTACGAAAAGGTTAAAATCGACCCGCAATACACTCTTTCCGATAGTATGAACTGTACCGTTCCGAGTGTAAAAGGGTTCATTACTCTGGACTACGAAAAGAATTCAGATAATTACATTATCAACCTTACTCTCCCACAAGATATGAACGCTGTTTTATATGTGCCGGCCGGTGCCATTGTAAATATCAATTCAACACCTTATTACCAAAACGGTGAATATGTAAACGGTGAAATTACCAATGTGGAGATTGTGAATAAATCAAACTAAAGACTTAATAAATTAATAAAAAAGCACATCGCCTATGAAGTTCCCATTTAACCTCATAGGCGTTTTAGTTATTACATTATTTTGATGTGAAACTTGTTAAAAAACATTCTTAGAATCAATTTGCAATCCCCTGAAACAAAAATATACAACCTCTGAAAATACGGGGTTATAAATAATATAATTTTGTATTAATATATGCGTGGAACCACTTAAATCCTGCAACAATTCTGATAAATGGTTGTAGGATTATTTTTTATGTCTGTATTACGTTTATAATTATTTTTCTGCAATACGTTCCGTGAAAAACCAAATAGTAGCATCAGATCTTTTTTTGCAGCAAAAAACAGAACAGTACCGTTCAGTTGCTTGAAAAAATTACACTTTTTAATCCGCATAAACAACAAAAGCAGGGATTTTCACGTCCCTGCTTTTGTTGTTATGCTTTTTTACAATGACAGTTCAATTCCGTCCGGCTCTTTGTTCGCATCACAAAGATAGACATATACAGGATAATCGGCAAGTTCTTTATCCATACCGAGAATGCGTACAGTCAGGTCTTTGTCACAGAGTTCTTCTGCAATGGGGAAATAGTAGGTATAATGATGATCCTGATGCACCGAACGAAACGGCGGGCATTCCCAACCGTTTGCCTGATAACTCGGTGCACGGTCGGGGGCGGTGATAATTTTTCCGTCTGCCTCCAGCAGTGCATAAGCACCTTCAATACCGTGTTTTCCGTCGAGTGCCACACTGACATAGCAATCCTTTTTCCAATCCGCTGCAGCTACCTTTATGTTCAATTCCTTTGCATACTGTACTTTTCTGTCGGCAGGCAACAGATTATTAGCTTTCGGATTCTGCAAAGAGAGTTCTTTGCCGTCTTTGAGCAAAGCGATCTTATAAATACGATCCAGGGGACACGGCATACGGAAATAACGGATATTGCCGTTTACGGGGTAACGGACACACTTACGTTTGCCCTTGACATCAATCACATTGTGCACATCCTGCACCAAAACAGGTACGGTTTCGGCACGAAGAACATACACACTGTCAATGCTTGTCTTTTCCCATTCGGAAAGGTCAACGGAGTGAGTACAAACACCCGTTGGTCCCTGCATCTGAATGCTGTTGCGGAACACGGACTGTTCATCGGAGTCAAAATAGGAAATCTCCACAAAATCGGCTTCATATACCGCACCGAAATCCGCACGCAGGCAACCGCCCTGAATGCGATATCCGCCGTAATGCAGTTTACTTGTACCGTCAAAGAAGGTGTCGTCCTTGCCGTCGAAAGCATTTTTACATTCGATACCGCGAAGCTGATAGGTTCTCTGGTTAAAAAATGCATCTCTCGCAGCCTGCACTTCGGGAATTGCGGTTGCACCTGCCTTGTTGACCGCCTGTCTTTCGAGTGAATCATGATTCTGTGCAAAGAGCAATGTTTCCAGTTGCTGTCCGCTGTTTTCGGGGACTTCACAGAAATTGTCAGCCGACAGTTCACCAAGCAGCACAGGGGCACGCAGTGTGTTATCGAAAGCATTTGCCTGATATATAGTACCGTCAGGCAAAGTAATATCACCCTTACAGGACACAATTTTTACCTTGTCGGGAATACCGTTTTCGTTTTCGTGCAACACTTCATATTCGCAATTCTGAAGCACTTTATCTGCCACTGCAGCATCGCAGATCTGCACAAGAGAAGCACGGAACGGTTCAAGATCAATGCTGACCGTATCGCCGTAATCAAAGAAGCCGACAAATTTCTCATAAGGATGATGCACAAATACGGCAACCTTTTCGCATTTTGCAAGACCGATACTGTCATGCAGGGAAACCTGCATGGTTTTTTCATCCCACGCCATATTACCCGTTGCAATGAAGCGACGGTCTGCAGAGCCACGGACAACCGTGTGTTCGGGGTAAGTGTCCCCTTTCAACTCAAAGCCGTCCACAAGAATTTCGTTCCAACGGCGATGGAGATTAAAAATGCGAGCAAGATGTGCCTGCTCAAAATCACGAAGCAGCCACGGATTGCCGTAAATTTCGGGAGCTAAAATCAGGTTTCTGCCGAATGCCTGAATGATAAGTTCGTCTTCAAAGTATTCATTCTGCGAAGAAATGCACACACCGTGGTCTTCGGTCATGCGGGTCATACCGGGCGTGTTGCCGCGTGACATCATGTAAGCTCTGTGGTGCGGTGCACAACGGTCGTTTGCAATGTGCACATCGACATACGTTTCCACACCCTCCCACAAAAAGGTGGTGGCATACTGCATACCTTCTTCACCGAAATCAAGACGGTGATTCAGGAGAATAAAGTCAGGCTGATAACGGCGGCATTCCTGCATCATTTTCACAAAATAAGGTCGGTTTTCGGGTGCAAGTCTTCCGCAGACACCGTCGAATTTAAACAGTGCAAAACGGTAGTCACGGGCAAGGGAGACCATCTGTTCAAGTCTCTTTTCTGCACTTTCTTTGGTTTTTCCGAAGCCGTCGGGACCGCCCCAGACACCGAGTCGGGTGTTGAGTTTTTCAGCCGCCTTTGCAACGGGGCCGTATCCGTTGGGATACTGTGCTTTTATTTTGGGAGAATCAAAGGTTTCGTAGGTTTCGCGTGCACCGTCAAGGTTGCCTGCATCCCATGCGTAAATATCGAGCTGCATGCCGTAGGTTCGCTTGAGATAATCAAAATACGCAAAATTCACAAGGGTCTGTTCTTCGGTTGATCCCTCGTTTGTGTTGTTGATCCATGAAAAATATTCACTTTTGCTCGGTGTGCTTTCCTTGGCACCCGATTTGCCGTATTTCTCGTTCATACCTTTTCTCCTTGTTTTTTCTTACATTCATTGAGCACTTTTCTGCCGTTGTCGCTTCGGGTGAACACAAGCTCAAAGTTGCCGACAGGGCCTTTGAGGTTCTTTTGCAGAATCTCCGCTGTTTCTTTATTCACACCGAACACGGTCGGACAGGCAAAACTGTTCCGATAATCGCGTCTGACAGTGCCGAACATTTTGCTTGTACCGATGATGACATACCGCGGATCATCAATCGCTGCAAACAACTCACGGATTGCCTTGAGGAACACTTTTTTCTCGCGTTCACTACAACCGTTCAATCCGACAGAAACTGCATTTCCGTTTGCATTTTGCTGAATCTGCAGCTTGATTTCGGAGGAAGCTTCAATTTCTTTTAAGTCCTGCAAGGATTGCAGAACCGCATCCGCAAATCCGCTGACTGTTTTTTCGGGAGATGCGTTTTTCAACACATACATTGCGTTTTTAAAGCAGAAATACACCGACAGCACCGTCAACAGAATGCCGACGACAGCAATGAACCCCGTCAGTTCCACGGCAAGTACAATGCCGAGTACCGTCGCAAGTGCAAACACAACGGCAAGGATTTTCTTTTTTGCAACGGCTGCTTTCGGCCAGACCGTCAGCGGAACTTCACTGCTTTCACTTACGGTCTGATACGTGTTTTCACGCACGGTTGCGTTCCAACGGGACACGACCGTATCACGCCGGGATGACAGCCGCAGCATTTCTGCGTTTATGCGGTCTATTCCTTTTTCATTGAACGGCGGCGTTAAAATATCAATTCTGCCGATGCCGCTTTCTATAATGTCTTTTGTGTAGGCAGGAGCCTGAAAACAAGCGAACCGCCGTTTGACGGTATCAAAGTCATTGCCTTCGATTTCGTTTGGATTCTGCCTGTCTTCATCGGGCAGAACCGTTACAAGATGCCATATATTTGAAACTTTATCAGGATTGTTTTTATCAATACGGATCGCTCTGCCGCGCATCTGATTGGAAAGCATGAAACTGCCGACAAAACTGGCAAGAATGAGAGAATTGATGTTCGGAGAATCCCATCCTTCACCCAGAAGGGATTTTGTGCCGACAAGGATATTGATTTCGCCTTCGGCAAACACTTTTGTAATGATACCGACTTTATTTTTATTGGAGCCGCTGAAAACGACTTCGCTGTGCGACGTGCCGTCAATGGATTTTACGGTACAGGATGAACCGCAGTCCTTTGCAATCCTTTGGGCTGTTGCGACGGCAGAATCAGGCAGAATCACAAGAGAGCCCGTCAACATTGCAATTTTTGCCTGCTGCCCGACTGCTCTGCGGATGGATTCAAACACAGGCACAGCACCCATGGTATGCAGCTCTTCGGTTGTGCCGATGCTCTTTTTGACTTCCTTTTTGATAAAATCGGTCAGCACAAGCATTCGAAGTGCTTCACCGAGATTCTGCACCTCATGCATTGCAATGGTTTGCATACTCCTGAGTTTTCCGACAGAAGATGCAAGCATCCGATTGAGTTTTTCATTGCTGATAAGCTGCACTTTCCGTTTCTCGATGAGTGCATTTTCAGAAAGAACCGATCGAATTTCCTGCGAAAGTTCCTCTGTGAACACCGACGGAGTATCTATGACAAACTGAAAAGCCGCTTGTGTGATTTCGGGGGTATTGGCAGGAACTTTTTTGTGACCGAACAGCTTTGTAAGCACTGTCTGCGGTATTTTCGCACCTTGTGAGCAAGCCACTGTAATGAGTGCACAAAATCCGTCCGCATGGTCATAAAGAACTTCATCGGCTATTCCCTGTTCACCGATCAAGCCTGCATTACGAAGTGCAGCCGACATATACCCTTCCTGCAGAATGTGGTTTGTACAAGCAGTTGCTTTTTGTTTGTAATTTCTGATCATTTCAGTTTCCGCTTCTGTGGGATAACTGAAATAAATATAGTCCTGATGCGGACAAAGCGTTTTTTGACGGACCAATTGCGGAACAAAAATTTCTTCGTCAATTTCGCCGCAAAGATTTACGTAACGCTCCCATTCACCCGAAGAAGCATCATAAGGCGGTGTCGCTGTCAAAGAAATGACTGTTACTTCTGTTCCGAGCAGTGCGATGAATTTTTCGAGTGCACGTTGCCACTCGCTTTTCAGGTGGTGTGCTTCGTCCAGGCAAAGAGTGCAGATGCCTGCTTTTTTCACCGTCCCGAGCAAATCGAAATTGCTGAAATCGGCTGCAGTTTCGTTTTCGAGTGTGTCTTCATCTTCTTCCACATCCAGCTGCAATTTGTTGACGGCAGCATGAAGTGCCTGATAGGTGATGCTTGTCAGCGTCTTCGGTTGTGTCAGGTCAAAGGAAATGTAATCGTCCGCATTCTCCGTTTCGGGCAGATAACATTCAATAAATCGCTCTCCCCATTGCCGTTTGATGGAAACTGACGGAGAAAGCACCAGCGCAGGTGCATTCAACCGACGAATCAGCTCCAACCCAAGCACGGTTTTTCCGCTGCCGGGAGCTGCCACGATGTGAATTTTCCGATCCTGCAGATGTTTGTCTGCATTGTCAAGCACTTTTTGCTGATAATCGCGGAAAGTCCATTTGAATTTCACAAGACTGAAATCTTTCATACTGTCCTCCCTTCGGTGCAATACAAATTCAGTATAGCACAATGCTTTTGCTTTTTCAAACACAAAAAAAACAGCACCCCTTTTGGGATGCTGCATTTGGTGACCCGGACGAGAATCGAACTCGTGTTACCGCCGTGAAAGGGCGGTGTCTTAACCGCTTGACCACCGGGCCGTGTATGAAGGCAGCTGCTTTCTGCTGCTGCCTTATTTGGTAGCGGCAGTGGGACTTGAACCTACGACACCACGGGTATGAACCGTGTGCTCTAGCCAACTGAGCTATGCCGCCATTTTGGTGTGTTGCTCACTCGCAACGTGGTCTATTATACACAAGCGACATACATTTGTCAAGCATTTTTTTCATTTTTTTTCAACTTTTTTTGAAAAGATTCAAAGATGTTCCGACTGCGTTGAGCATCTGATAAAATTTGATCACGAAGTGCATCCATATTATCAAATTTAACCTCTTTCCTAAGATAAGACAGCAAATAAACAGGAATATTCTGTCCGTAAAGGTCACCTGAAAAGTCCATAATCCAGGTTTCACTGCGTTCTCCGCTTCCGTTGAAAGTCGGTCGGATTCCGATGTTTGTGACAGCCGGATGCAATTCATTGTTCACTTGTGCATACGCAGCATAGACACCGTGTTCAGGCACCAGAAAACCTTGCGGAAAATACTGGTTAATGGTCGGTGTACCCATGAGTCTGCCGCGTCTGTCACCGCCGACAACTTCAAAATCATAACAGAAGGGTCTGCCAAGCATGGCATTGGCATCTTCCGTTTGACCGTTTTGCAGGCATGAACGGATGCGAGTTGCACTGACAGCAGCGTCTTTATAAGTCACTTCCTCTGCAATGGAGCATTCGATTCCGTTTTCGGCACACAGTTGTCGGAGCATCTGTGCAGTTCCTTCCCCGTTTTTTCCGAAGCGGTAATTGAAGCCGCAGGATACAAAAGCAGCCTGCAGCTGCTCTTTCAGTATTTCTTTCACAAAGCGTTCGGGGGAATAAGAACAAATTTCGCGGAATGGCAGAATTTCTTCAGCAACTCCCATACGGGACAATATACCCTGTCTGCATTCATCCGTCAGCAAACGGGCAGGTGCTTTTCCTCGCAGAATTTCGGCAGGATGCCTGTCAAAGCGAACCAACACGGGAAGAAGTCCCGCATTTGCCTTTGCAACAACAGCAGAAATGACCTGCATATGGCCGTTATGCAAGCCGTCAAAGCTGCCCAGTGCAAGGGCTGTTCTGTTGTTACGCCTTTTCTCAGTCATTGCCGTAAACCCTTTTTACAAGTAAAGTCTCTCTGTCTTCTGTCAATTCGCCCAAGCCCAGAAAACTCTGTTCGGGGCCAAAAACACGGTACAAAGAGGCATCCGTAACCCCTTTGACACGGATGGCAGCCAGCTCACCGCCGTTTCTGAATCGCACAGCCTGTGCGGATGAAACGCGGATATCGGGATAGATTTTCATAACATCTTCCACCGGTAAAACCGCATTTTCGCGTGCTTCACGGATTTGTTCCAAGGAAAGAGCCTGATCAATACCGAAACCGTTGGAGAGTGTACGCTGCAAGGAGGTCATCACCGCACCGCTGCCATGCTTTTGCCCGATATCTGCAATCAGAGAACGGATATATGTTCCCTTTGAACAGCAAACAGTGATTTCAAACTCATCGTCATACACCCCTGTCAGCTCCAGAGAAGAAATCTCGATTTCTCTTGTTTTGCGTTCGACTTCAATTCCCTGTCTTGCGAGCTCATACAAACGCACACCGTTCTGCGAAAGAGCAGAAAACATAGGCGGCATCTGCTGCTGCACACCGACAAAAGAGGGCAGAATGGCAAGCACTTCTTCGGGACTGACCGATACGGATGTCTGCGTAAGCACAGTGCCTGTTCTGTCGAGCGTATCCGTTGTTGTACCGAAACGAAAACGAGCCACATAAGACTTCACACTGTCGGGCAGAAAATCAATAAACCGTGTCGCTTTTCCCATAGCAACAGGCAGCACGCCCACCGCCATCGGATCGAGCGTGCCTGCATGACCTGTCTTTTTTTCATTGAATATTTTACGCAGGCAACCTGCGGCAAAAAAGGAGGACATTCCCTCCTCTTTGTTCAGAACGACAAAACCGTTCATAATAATATCCTTTTTATAAAAGATTATATTCTTTCAATGTTGCCTCAATGGCTTTCAGCAAATCGGCAGTTGCTGTGCGAAGTCCGCCGTTGAGGTCGCAACCTGCAGCCAGTTTGTGACCGCCGCCGCCGAATATTTTTGCAATGGAAGATGCATCCACAGGCTCATTGGTGCGTAAGGAAACACGACAAAGACCGTTTTCCTTTTCTTTTATGGTCACACCGACCAACACACCTTCGATCTGACGCGGCAAAGCGGAAATCATGTGAATTTCACTTTCATCCACACCTGTTTTTGCATACATCTCCTGCGTGAGTGAAATAACGGCACACTTACCGTCAAAATGCATCCGCATGGAGTTGAGAGCCAATGATTCAAATTGAACATAAGCCTTTGATTTGGTTTCGAAAATAATACGGTTGATTTCACCGTTGTCAACACCGGCTTCAACAAGAGCAGCCGCCGTACGCAGGCAATCTGCATCCGTATTGTGGTAACGGAAACAACCCGTATCCGTGGAAACGCCGATATACAGCTGTTCGGCAGCCTTCTTGTCAAGCGTTGCCCCCAAAGGTGCATACAACTGATAAACAAGAACGGCAGCCGCTGCAGCATTGCCGTTGAGCAGCGTTTTTTTGGCAAAAAAGGTGTTGGATGCATGATGATCAATATTCAGATCAATCCTGTCCCCATAAACGGGAAACAGCTCTTCACCGAGCAGATGTGCTTCCGCAAGGTCCACACTGACAATACACTGCGGTTCAAAACTGTCATCCGGCTGTTCGGCTGCAAACAGCATATTTTCCGCAACACGTCCTGCAAGGCGGAAGGTAACGCGTTTGCCGATGCTTCTGAGAGCTCTGCAAAGAGCCCACAGACTGCCGACTGCATCACCATCCGGATTGCGGTGTGTCAGCAGAAGAAAATTATCCGATTCACGCAGAAATTGTACTGCGGCTTCAAAATCAATCTTCATCTGCTTCTTCCTTTTTTACACTGTTGAGTTTGCGGAACATTTCAAGACTCTTTTCAACCGAGTCATCCGCAATGAATTTAAGATCGGGTGCCTTGCGAAGATGCAAACGCAAGGACAGTTCGCTTCGGATATAGCCCTTTGCACCGGTATTGAGTGCCTTGACTGCAGTCGCGGCACTTTCAATTCCGTCCAGAGAGCTGATGTAGACCTTACCGAAAGATAAATCGTGTGCGATTTCAACACGGACAACGGTCAACATGGTTGCCGTCACACGCGGATCTTTCAATTCACGCAGAATTGCCGTAATTTCACGACGGATATCCTCGGAGGTGCGGTCTGCTTTATAACTCATAATGTGTTTTTCCTTTCAGAAACAACCTTGATCAATCGCGGTATTCCTCGATCATATATGCTTCCAGAATATCGCCTTCATGGATGTCGTTGAACTTGGTAAGACCGATACCGCATTCGTAACCTGCCATAACTTCCTTTGCATCGTTCTTTTCACGCTTGAGGGATGCAATATCATCTTCTGCAATAACAATACCGTCACGTACAACACGGACTTTGCAGTTTCTTGTGACCTTACCGTCCTGCACATAGGAACCTGCAATGGTACCGACGGAGGAAAGCTTGAATACTCTTCTGACGGAGATTCTGCCGACTTCGACATCTCTGTACTTGGGAGCAAGCATACCCTTCATAGCAGCTTCAACGTCTTCGATGCAGTCATAAATAACACGATACATACGCATTTCAACGTGGTCGCGTTCTGCATGGGTAACTGCGGTGGGATCGGGACGGACATGGAAACCGACGATGATGGCATTGGAAGCAGCGGCAAGCATGACGTCGCTTTCAACAATGGCACCGACACCGCCGTGAATAACCTTGACACGGACTTCGTCGTTGGACAGTTTTTCGAGGTTCTGGGTAATGGCTTCCACGGAACCCTGCACGTCTGCCTTGACAACGATGTTGAGGTCTTTCTTTTCACCATCGGCAATGGTGGAGAACAGAGTATCAAGAGTAACACGCTGTACGGCACTGAACTGTGCTTCCTTGATTTTCTGTTTTCTTTCTTCAACAAGTTCACGGGCAAGCTTTTCATCGGAAACAGCGTCAAACTGATCGCCTGCCTGCGGTGTTTCGGCGAGACCCATGACTTCGACGGGAACGGAAGGACCTGCAGCCTTGACTTTTCTGCCCTTGTCGTCAGTCATAACGCGGACACGGCCGACAGCGGTACCGGCAACAATGATGTCACCGTTTTTCAGCGTACCGTTCTGCACAAGCAGAGTGGCAATGGGGCCCTTGCCCTTGTCGAGTCTTGCTTCAATGACAACACCCTTTGCAGCACGGTTGGGGTTGGCTTTGAGTTCACGCATTTCTGCAATGAGCAGAATGGATTCAAGAAGAGAATCAATACCCATACCGGTTTTTGCGGAAACAGGCACACAGATGGTGTCGCCGCCCCATTCTTCGGGAACAAGGCTGTATTCCGTCAACTGCTGCTTGATGCGGTCGGGATTGGCTTCGGGTTTATCCATCTTATTGATGGCGACAATGATATTGACATCGGCTGCTTTTGCATGGTTGATCGCTTCGATGGTCTGCGGCATGATACCGTCATCGGCAGCAACAACAAGAACAGCAATATCGGTTGCCATGGCACCTCTTGCACGCATTGCCGTGAAAGCTGCGTGACCGGGGGTATCAAGGAACGTGATGTCATTGCCGTCGCAGGATACACGGTAAGCACCGATGTGCTGTGTGATACCGCCGGACTCGGTGGCAGTGACAGCCGTGTTACGGATGGCGTCAAGAATACTGGTCTTACCGTGGTCAACGTGACCCATGACACAGACGACGGGACATCTGGTTTCAAGGTTTTCATCCACGTCTTCACTGTCGTCAATAATACGGTCCTCTATGGTGACAACAACTTCTTTTTCAACCTTTGCACCGAGTTCGCTTGCAACGATGGAAGCGGTGTCAAAGTCGATGTTTTCATTGATGCCTGCCATAACACCGTAAGAGAACAGCTTTTTGATGACTTCGGCAGCCGTCATTTTCAGCTTGAGTGCAAGGTCACCGACAGTGATTTCTTCACCGACAGTGATGGTCAGAGAGCGTTTTGCACGTTCGTCTGCAATTCTCTTAAGACGTTCAGCTTCGGTTTCTCTGTGGTGGGAACGTGTTCCCTGCTTGCGGTTATACTGCTGAGACTTCTGCTTGATCTTCTGCTTGCGTGTATCGGTATCACGCTGTGCCGCACTGCCGGGAGCGATGGTCTCATAATGCTCGTTGTACTTATCGAGTTCCACTTCATTGGCACGGGTGTTGATTGTTTTGCGTTCACCCTTGGTGCGTGCCTGGATGGGAGCATCATTCTTCTTCTCTTCCTTTTTCTTGAAAGGCTGAGAAGGTGCGGGCTTTGTATTCTGCTTCTGCTCAGGCTTGTTCTGTGCAGGCTTTGCATTTTCTTTGCGTTCGGGTTTTGCTTCCTGCTTTGCTGCTTTTTCTTGTTTTGCAGGAGCTTCTTCTTTTGCAGGTTCTTCTGCTGCTTTTTCTGCTTCGGGTGCTTTTTCTGCAGGTTTCTTCATTGCAAAATAAGCATCAAAGTTTTCAACAGCATTCTTCTGCGTAAAATAATCAAAAAGGTAATCCAGTTCCGCTTCTTCAAGAACGGTCTGGGACTTTTTGGGTGTATCAGAAATTTTGGACAAGAGCTCAACAATGACATTGCTCTTGACATTAAAATCTTTTGCAGCTTCATGTACTCTGTATTTCACTACCATTAAGTTGCCTCCTCTTCAAACTGCTTTTGAACGGCCTTTGCAAATCCGTCATCCGTGACGGCAAGCACGCAGACCTTTTTGCCGATGGCAAAGGACAATTCCTGTGCCGTGACAGGCATTTCAAACACTTTGACCGTGTTATGTGCGGCATCGAGTTCCCGTTTGTGACGGGGGGATGCATCCGATGTAAGCAGACAAAGTTTTGCGCTGCCCGTACGCACCGATTCCGCAACCGCATCGTGTCCGAGTGCCAGCTTGCCGGCTCTGCGGCAAAGACCGAGATATGAAAGCGTTTTTTCTGTCATCCGTCCAACTCCGTTTCCAGGCGGTCGTAAATCTCATCGGGAATACTGCATTCAAAGGCCTTTTCAAGGCGTTTGCCTTTTCTTGCTTTTTGCAGACAGGCAATATCCGGGCAGACATAAGCCCCTCTGCCGTTCATGCGTCCCGTTGTATCAAGTGCGACCGTACCTTCGGGAGTGCGGACAATGCGTACCAGTTCGCGTTTGGGTTTCATTTCATTGCAACCGGTACATTTGCGTAAAGGTATTTTTTTCTGTTGCACAGCCAATCGCCGCCTTACAGTTGAATCATCGGCTGATATTCACCGATGTAGGATTTGATATCGATCTTCCAGCCGGTCAGCTTGACAGCAAGACGGGCATTCTGACCCTTGTTACCGATGGCAAGGGAAAGCTGATTATCGGGAACGGTAACCTGACAGCTCTTGTTTTCTTCATCAAGAACATCCACGCGGATGACTTCTGCGGGAGCAAGTGCAGCACCGATATATTCTTTGGGATCTTCGCTGTAGCGGACAATATCGATTTTTTCGCCGCCGAGAAGGTCAATAACCTTATTGACACGGGCACCTCTCGGTCCGATGCAGGCACCGACAGCATCGACATCGGGGTTCTTGCTGTAAACAGCAATCTTGGTTCTGGAACCGGCTTCACGGGAAACGGACTTGATTTCAACCGTACCGTCATAAATTTCGGGCACTTCCGTTTCAAACAGACGTTTGACAAGACCGGAATGCACACGGGAAATCATGATCTTGGGACCCTTTTCGGTATCTCTTACGTCAACAATGTAAATCTTGGTCAGATCGCCGATTTCAAAGCTTTCGCCGGGGATCTGTTCTTTCTTGGGCAGCAGAGCTTCACTCTTGCCGATTTCAAGAGTCAGGTCACCGGTCTTGGGGTCAATACCCATAACCTTTGCAGTGACGATTTCCTGATTGCGGCTCTGGAATTCTTCAAGCACCTGACCGTATTCGATTTCGCGGATACCCTGACGGATGACGTGCTTGACGGTCTGTGCTGCGATTCTGCCGAGGTCGCTGATCTGCAGCGGGAGTTCAATGATATCACCGGGCTGTGCATCTGCCTTGTGCTTCTGTGCTTCTTCAACAAGCATATCACAAGCGGGATCGCTGATTTCGGCAACTACGTTTTTGTGCATATAGATATGCATTTCGTAAGTGTTGGGATCCAGGTCGCAGAAGATGCCTTCTTTTGCACCGAATTCACGTCTTGCGGCAACCACGATGGCATTGCTGATTTTTTCAAGGAGCAATGCTTCGGGAATGCCCTTTTCTTTTTCGAGAAGCTTGATGGCTTCAAAAAACTCTTTGTTCATTTTTTCCGGTCAATCCTTTCTATAGGTAAGTTCAAATTAAATAACAAATCAATTAAAACCCTCGAAATCGTCGAGCTTTACCTGGGTATACTCTTTCTTTTCGTAGGTGCGTTCGCTTCCGTCTTCAAAACCGACGGTCAGCACGCCGTTGTCATAGCCTTTGAGTGTGCCCTTACGCAGTTTGGTGCCGCTTTCGTCTGCTTTGGGAAGCTTGACCATAATATCTGCACCCATAAACATTTCAAAGTGAAAATCGCGTACAAGCTCACGTTCAATGCCTGCCGAGCAGACCTGCAGATTGTAGGACTGATCAATGGGGTCAGCTTCGTCAAGCGGAGCATCGAGTGCATCATTCATGGCGACACAATCATCAATGCCGACACCGTCTTCTTTGTCGATGATAATACGCAGATACCAGTTTGCACCTTCCTTGAGGAAACGCACATCCCACAAAAGCAGGCCGAGCTGTTCTGCAAGCGGTTGAGCGATCGCCCAGACGGTTTCAACGGTATTGCCTTTTTTCTTTTCTGCCAAAACAGTCACCTCCGGAATTTTTGCCCGTATCAACAAAAATGAGCGGGTCGCCCCACTCATTTGTCAATACCATATATACTATAATTATTTTTACCATATTTTATTCCGCTTGTCAAGTGTTTTTTTAACTACTGAAATATGATATTCACAAAGCGAATCTTGAAAACAGAAAAAAATCATGCTAATATGTATGCATATCAAAAAAAAGGAGTTTTCTCATGAAACACAGATATACCCCGAAGGGCACCTGTTCACGCCTTTTTGAAATTGAAACAGACGATAATCTTATCATTCAGGATATCCGCATTGTCGGCGGTTGCGACGGTAACCTCAAAGGCATTGCCGCACTGCTGAAAGGCATGAGCTGTCAGGACGCCGCAGAACGAATGGAAGGCATCAAATGCGGATTCAAAAAAACATCCTGTCCCGATCAGATCAGCATTGCTCTGCGTGAAATGATTGCAAAAGCGGAGGGTTAAAAAATGAAAACAATAGGACTTGTCATTGCAGACGAATACGAATATCTCCCCTTTTTGCGTGTTGCCGCAACGTACGGCGAAGTCAAGGAAGGCACATTCAGAACCCGTCCGTGTGCAGAGGTGACGGTCAATGACTGCCGTATTGCTGCCGTTTCCTGCGGTATCGGCAAGGTTGCAGCCGCAACAGCCGCCGCTTTTCTGATTGCAGACGAAAAAGCGGATTACATTTTCAACATCGGTCTTTCCGGTGCAGTGTCGGGTTTGCATGAAGGTGAAATTGCCCTCGGTGCATCGTTTGTCGAATGCGATTTTGACCTGACCGCCATCGGCAGAAAACAGGGTGAAAACCCATCCAAAGACTGGCTTCACGAAGCAGACAAAGACTTGCTTGCAAAGGCACAGAACGTGTTGGGTGTCAGAACCGCTGCTTTTGGTTGCGGTGACCTTTTCCTGGCCGACCCGATCAAAAAAGATTTCTTCAAAGACACATTCGCCATCAATGCTTTTGACATGGAAACAGGTGCCGTTGCCTCGGTCTGCAAGTGTGCAGGCGTACCGTTTCTGAGTCTTCGTCAGATGTCCGACTCTGCGGATGATGCTTCGGCAGAAACCTACACGGCAGTCAACAACGCACAACCCGAGGATCTTGCAAAAATGATCCTCAAAGTGACACAGAATATCTGAGGACAGACTATGTTTTATCTTGCATCTCAATCACCGCGAAGAAAAGAATTACTGACCCTTGCAGGGCTTTCCTTTGAAGTACGGGTTTCCGGCTGTGACGAAAACGTTCCCGACGGTCTTTCAGCCGAGCAGACCGTACAGCTGCTTGCCGAACAAAAGGCGGATGCGGTTGTACCGCTGTGTAAACCGGAGGACATCGTCCTTGCAGCCGACACTGTTGTTGTGGCACAGGGAAACATCCTCGGCAAGCCTGTTGACGAAGAAGATGCCTGCAATATGCTTCGTATGTTATCGGGGCAGACGCACACGGTTATGACCGGTGTGTGTATCACGGGCAACGGCAAAAGAAAAAGCTTTGTCAGCAAAACCGACGTCACATTTTATACACTGACGGAAGAAGAAATCAAAAACTATGTCGCTACGGGAGATCCGATGGACAAAGCAGGCAGCTACGGCATCCAGAGCAAAGGTGTGGTACTGGTCGAGAAAATAAGCGGTGATTATTCCAACGTGGTCGGTTTGCCGCTTGCCCGTTGTGTGCGTGAACTGCAGGCATTCGGAATACAATGAACACAAAAGTCAAAGCATTTGCAAAACTGATCAGCTTTGCATTCTTCCCGTCAAGGTGCTGTGTCTGCGGTCACACGGTGGATCCCGGCAAACAGATTTGTTCCTTTTGTCTGCCGAAAATACTGCGGGTGCCCGACGGCAAATTCTGCAAAGGCTGCGGACAAAAGCTCAAAGACTGCCTGTGTGAGCCTGAACCGTTTCTGACCTGCGTGCTCGCTCCTTTTCTGTACGAAGGTGATCTTCGCAAACAGGTACAGCGGTTCAAATTCGGTAACCGTCCGCAAATGGCGGTTCCGTATGCAGCCGTTGCGGCAAAATACCTGATGGACAGCAACAATGCCGACGGAATTGACATGATCACATTCATACCCATGACTGAAAAAGCGGTCAGAGATCGCGGATACAACCAGGCAGAAGTGTTTGCACAAGCGTTATCCGAAAAACTCGGCATTCCCTGCAAACCGCTGCTTGTAAAAACACATGAAACCCCACGGCAACATACCTTGTCCGCATTTCTACGACACGGTAACCTGACAGGCATATACGATCTGCCTGCCGAATCGGAAGAGCAGATCAAAGACAAAACCATTCTGCTTGCCGATGATATCACAACTACCGGCAGCACACTGCACGAAGCAGCCAAAACACTACTTATTTTCGGAGCAAAGGAAGTGCGGGGAATCTGCATTGCAAGAGCACCGTCGCACAAACAGATGATCATATGAAAGAAAAATTAAAAACACTGGCAGAGCTATTCTGGGTTTTTCTGCGTGTCGGTGCCATGACCTTCGGCGGCGGTTACGCAATGCTTCCCATTCTGCAAAGAGAGCTTGTTGAAAAAAGAAAATGGGTCACCGACGAAGACCTGACCGACTATTATGCCATCGGTCAGTGTACTCCCGGCATCATCGCACTGAATGTTTCGACATTCATAGGCAGAAGCAAGGCAGGACTGCTTGGTGCAATTTCCGCATCCATCGGTTTTGAGCTTGTGCCGTTGATGATTATTCTCGTCATCAGCGTATTTCTGGAAGGTTTTTCGGACAACGAATATGTGCAGCACGCACTGGCAGGTATCAATGTCTGTGTCTGCGTACTGATCCTCAACACCCTGCTGAAACTGCGGAAAAGCACACTGAAAAATGCGTTTTCACTCGTCATATTCTTTATTGTATTTCTGCTTGCGGCTTTGGGCAAGTTTTTGCCGTTCTCCATTCCGCTGCCCGTGCTTGTCATTGCAGCAGCCCTGACGGGGATCCTTGCGGGACAGATCAAAGAACAGAAAAAAGCAAAAGGAGGAAATACACAATGACCTATCTCCTTTTGTTCTATGAATTCTTCAAAACAGGTCTTCTTGCCGTCGGCGGCGGTCTTGCGACTCTGCCGTTTCTGAACGACATGGCAACCACCCGCGGATGGTTTACGGTGGAGGATGTATCCACCATGATCGCGGTTGCCGAATCCACACCCGGTGCCATCGGTGTCAATATGGCGACCTACGCAGGCTTTCTCACAGGCGGTGTATTCGGCAGCATTGTCAGCGTTGCGGCACTGACCGCACCTGCCGTTATTACAATTATGCTTGTTGCAAAATTCATTGACAAATTCAAAACAAGTCCCCTGATGCAAAACGCATTCACGGGTCTTCGTCCCGCATCAATGGCTCTGATTGCCATGGCCGGACTCGGTGTTGCGATTCCGACGTTTTTCAACACCGATGCAATGCTCGCAGGCGATTGGTCGGTTGCTTTTTTGTGGAAAGCCATGCTGCTTGCGGTTGCTATCTTCCTCGGACAGAAGTTCCTCAAAAAAATCCACCCGACGGTGTTCATCCTCATCGCCGCCGTTGCAGGCATTCTGCTGAAGCTGTAACAAAAAAACAACAAAATATGTTAAAAACACCGCCGGAATGTGCAAATTCCGACGGTATTTTTTATATACTTATGATTTTAATAGTGTGCTGCTCCGCATTCGCAAACGGGATTCATTTTGAACAACTTCCAAAACAGACGGATAATTTTCCAGAAAAAGCCCATGATGCCGTCTTTGTGACACATATGGTCACAAGTTACAGTTTCTTCACCGGTGGCAGGGATAATCTCACCGGTTGCAAGCTGTTCACCGCAGACAGAACAGATGGTATCGCCCGAATAGCCGTTTTCGGTAGCCGTGGGGGCTTTTTCATTCACTTTCACTTCATTATGTGCAATTTTTTCAATTATTTCCTGTTCCACCAGCGTTTCAAAGCATTTTGAACACTTTTTGCCTTCAGTCAGACCCGTTTCGGTACAAGTGGCAGCAACAGCAGGAATAATTTCCTCATCATGGCTCGCCACGATTGTATAGTGCGATGTGCTGAGTTTTGTTCCGCAAACCGTACAATAAACAACGCTGTCGTAAGAACCGTTTACAGTACAGGTTGCATTGCGCTTGTTTTCAATCACCGCAGCACCGGGGGTATGGTCGGGCTGATCATCAATGGATTCGGTATAAACATCACCACAGTTTTCACAGGTATATGTTTTTACACCTGCTTTTGAACAGGTGGGATTGACCGTTACAATGCATGCATAATCGTGACCGAGTTTTTCTTCAAGCGTTTCACCGCAAATGACACAGACCTGATCTTCGGTGCAGGTTGCTTCATCACCGGGGATATGACCACTACCGATGGTAATCAACAAGAATTTGCGATCATATTTTTCCGCATAGTCTTTTGCTGTGGAGGGTCCCCAACCAACTATGGTGGCTGTTTCAGCGATTGTGTATTTACTGTCGTATATCACACAATCCGGATTCAAAATGATGATCGTTTTCAGCGAATCACAATCATCAAATGCATACCTATCGATGTACTTCACATTAACAGGAATGACAATAGAGGTCAGCGCAGAGCAATCTCTGAACGCAGATGCACCAATACTTGTGACGCTGTCCGAAATAGTGAACGAGGTCAGCGAACTGCAACCATAGAATACAGCGGTATCAATACTTGTAACACCATCAGGGATATCAATTGATACAAGAGAACTGCAGTCCTCGAATGCAAAGGAACCAATACTTGTTACACTGTCAGGAATGTCAATGGATACAAGCGAACTGCAACCACTAAATGCGCCATCGTTAATACTTGTTATGCTGTCCGGGATGTTAATAGATGTAAGTGAACTGCAATGACTGAATGCGTACTCGCCTATACTTGTTACACTTTCCGGGATGTTAATAGATGTAAGTGCACTGCAATCAGTGAATGCATTACGGCCAATGCTCGTCACACCGGCAGAAATGGAAACTGTGGCAAGCGAAGTACAACCATTGAATACAAAATCACCCATATGTGTCAGACCGGAGGGGATGCTGATACTTTTTATTGATGATGAATTTGCAAATGCAGAATCGGCAATTGTTTTTGTACCGGGGCGGATAGAATATGAGGTGCGATCTTCCGCACCCCAGAAGTCAACCACATGATTACCGATATAAACTATACCATTTACCAACTCGTATGCTTGTTCGTAGATACAATTTTTAGAGATATTGTAAAACGCTCCTGATCCGATGTATTTTACACTGTCCGGTAGGGAAACATACTTCATGATTGTACACTCCCAGAACGCATATTCCCCGATCTGTGTCACACTTTGAGGAATGACAACCGACTCGAAGCGACTATTAGAAAATGCAGAATGGCCAATTGTTTTTGTGCCGGGTCTGATGGAATAGGAACCGCGGATGGAATCCGGTGCTGAAATCAGATGATTGCCTACATACCGCACACCACTTGCATCATACTCACCACAAGGCGTATTTTCAAACACATTATATCCCAACCATTCTGCATCCGGAACATTGATGGAAGTCAGCGCAATACAATTGTGAAATGCTGCCGTATTGATTTTTGTCAATTGGCTGTTTTCTGCAAAGATGACAGAGGATAACGAAGAACAATTTTCAAACGCCCTAGTTCCGATCTCAATCACAGTAGCAGCAATGGTAACAGATGTCAGTGTGGTGCAACCGGCAAACGCATTATCCCCAATGCTTGTAACGCCGTTTTCAATAACTACACTTATAACTGACTCTGGCATATTCTCCCACAACATATACCCCGTCATCGCACCCGTACCGGAAATAGTGAGCGTCCCCTCGCTGTCAAAAACATAGTTTACATACGGGCCGCAGCTGCCGGTCAAAACTGCTTCGGTTGCCCGGGCACCGGTGCTGAAAGCACCGGCAGAATCTGCCTGCAAAAAATGCAGGTCACCTCCGAATCCTGCAAAAGGTGCGGCAGTCAACAGCATGACAACCACCAAAATGCAGGTAAATGCTTTTTTGGCTGTTTGTTTCATTTTTCAACCTACTCCCTTTCTTTTCCGGAAAAAACAAAAATCACTTTTCCGAATATTATTCATTGAATTTGCAAAAATAAAACAAATTCATATAAAACATAACATATAAGGTTTAGTTTGTCAACACCTTTTACCTTGTTTTTATACTTTTTATGTTGTGATAAACTAAACGGAATAGGTTTGGTGAGGTCAGGTGAGAAAATGCAAAATTACAAAAAAGAAATGGGAAAACGCATCAAAGAAAAAAGAACGGAATTGCGATTGACACAGGAAAACTTGTCCGAAACACTGGGGATTTCCGTTAAGCATTTCAGCGAAGTCGAGCGCGGAATTGCCGGTTTATCCATTGAAAATCTTATTCATTTGAGCACTATTTTTGATGTCAGCCTCGATTATCTCATAAAAGGTGAAAACACAGATCATCAATGGCAGTCAACGCTTCTTCTTTTGCAAAGTGTTCCGGAAGAAAAAATACCGAAAATGAAAGATCTGATCCGCAACGGAATTGATCTTATAAAATAAAAAAGGATTCATCAGCTTTTGTCTTCTGATGAATCCTTTTTCATTTTAATTTTGTTTTTATGCCTGCAGGTTGTTTTTGACGGGGAATGCGGGTTCATTTGCAAAATCAAACAGCAGTCGGATATAATTTTTGCGATACGGAACAAAAGTGCCGTTGTCGATCATGGCAAGAATTTCGTCAAGAGATGCAAAGCGTGCATTCTGCACCTCTTCCGCTTGCAAATGAAGGCTTGCAATGTCCGGGTTTTTAATACGGACAATATAATTATCATCAAATCCGCAATCAAAATTGACGGTCAGGTGCGGACGGTGATTCGTAAAATCTATATCAAGTCCGAGTTCTTCTTTGGTTTCGCGGCTTGCCGCCTGACGGCTCGTTTCACCGCTTAATGCACTGCCGCCTGCGGAAAGATCCCACAATCCGCCCCAGCAGGCTTTGTTGTCAACACGATGCTGGATAAGCAGCTCGTTTTGCTCATTAAAAATGCAGATGTGCACGACCGTGTGCAACTGTCCGGGGATGATGGTGTCTTTGCGGTCAAACACTTCCCCTGTCGGAATGCGGTCAGCATTCAGAAGATCCCACTGTTCAGCCATTTTTAAACACCTTCACTTCGATTTCGCCCGGTGCGGACACAATTGTATCGACTGTGCCGTCATCAAGCAGTTTGTGCTCCACAAACATATTGCCGTGGACGGTCGGAACGGTGAGCTTTACATGCGTAAGACCGCTGAGATGGGGTGTTATGACACATTTCTTCATGCCGACACCTTCCCAGTGAACACCGCCGACGGTTTCAACAAGATACGGAATCACACCCGAAGACCAACCGTGGCACAGGCTGTGGCGAAGACCGACATAGCAGAATGCTCCGTAGTCACCGTGAACATCCTTTTTGTCCGGCGTAGGCATTTCATCGATACGTCCTGCATTTTCGAGCCAGTTGATATCAAAATCTTCCCAGAATGTGGTGGCTCCGACGGACAGCATTCCGCCATAATATTCCTTCATCATGGAAAGTGCGGTGTCGTATTCTCCGTAAGCGGCAACAGCTGTGAGAATAAAATAAGACATAAAGGTGGACAGTCCGTGTGCACCGTCACGAAGCAACACCTGTCTGTTGTTTTCACTCTTGTCTCCCGACAGAACACCCAGGCCCGCAACCTGCTTGTATTTCTGCACGGTGTGATTTCCCTTTGCCAGGCGGTGCAGAAGCTTTTCACACAGGTCGGTCGGTTGTCCGTTTTCACGCAAAAAGACAAGCGTTTTTTCAAGGGAAAGCTTTGTAAGATAAGCAACCCCCGACAGACAATCGTATTTTTTGGTCTTATCGCCGCCGCGTTCATAGTTGGACGGCCAGTCGATAAAGTTGCTGCCGAAATCAACCGCACCGTTCATTTTGCTGATGTGCTTGCCGATTTGTGCAAGCACATCATGCACATAGGGCATATATTTTTTGTACGCTTCTTTGTTGCCGTCACGCAGGTAGGTTTCGCTGAGAATATACAACCACCACACCGAATACGTCGGCATACCTGCCATCCAGTCGGGCAGCGGTGTTTCTTCCCATGCAAAGTCAAGGGAATTGAGCACTTCGGGCACATCCCCGTAAAGACAAAAAGCGGAACGCATTTCGGGATACAGATCCCCGATCCACACAAGTCGGTCACGTTTGACACCGTCCCACAGATATCCGTTCTGCATACAAAGCCGCAAAGTATAAGCGGCGGTATTCCAGATCTCATTCACAAGTGCATCGTCGCATTCAAAACTGCCGTCCTCGGGACGGGTATGGGTATCCACAGCAGCCACAACGGTTTTCAGCAAAATTTCCGTATTGCGGTGCAAGGTATCAATACGCAAAAAACGGAATCCCGTCTGTGCAAAAGTCATATCGGAATACGGCTGCAGTTCCACGGTCATATCGCGGTCAGCATGGTCATTGGTTGCATTTTTCTCACCAAGATCCGCACATACTTCGCTGACGGATTCCCCGAAGCGAAGACGAACATCCTTTTTGCCGCTGACGGCAAAGGTGAGGATTCTCGCACCACCCGACACTTCTTTGCCGAAGTCAAGAATAACAAAGGACTTTCCTTTGAGGGTGATGAGATTTTTTTCTTTCAGACCGATCTGCAGACGTTTTTCGGTTAAAAATGCTTCTGCATTTTCAATTTTACCTTCACTTGCAACAATGCGTTTTGCAAAGCGGTAATCCATAACAATTCTCCTTTTTACGCATCGGGACTTGCATTCAGGTGCGGAATGTAAGCATCCAACGCAGCAATGAGTTCATCACCCGTGATAACTTCCACACCGTCATCAAGAAGACTTACAAAGTAAGCAAGGTTTTCGGTGTTGACCGTCCACGGATGAATATTGACAACGGAATAACCGTTGATGGAATGGATATCCGCTTCACGGGCATTGACAAGATCTGCCTGTTCTTCGATCCATTCTTTGGGCACTTCACTGCCTTCCCCACCGGGATACCACAGCGACTGACGGACACTGACAAAGGGCTTGTCATTGATAAACCAAACCTGTCCTTTACCTGCGGCATAGCGTTCACCGTCGAGCTGCAGCAGTGCACCGTTGATGTTTTCGTACCGTGCATAGTATTCGAGTTTGTTCAGGAATGCTTTTTCCTGCATACCGTTTTCATAGATATTATCAAGAATGGTAAGCGTGGTCATACCGTTCTGCAACATAGCGGCTGCCGTGACATCCGAAAATGCGGCAAGACCTTCGCCGTACATTTCGGACATACGTGTATAACCGGCACCCGACGGACCGCAGACAAGGCAGTCATCGCCCTTCATATCCAGCACCGACTGTGTATTGGCACAGGAGAAATCGGTCATCATGGGCGGGAAGGTCCATGTCACGGGCACGTCAATGTTATAGCTCTTCCATGTGAAAAATTCCCTGTAACCGCCCTGTACCCACTGTGCATTGTCACCGTCAGAATAAAGCAGAACCACATAGTGTTTGGTCGGATCCAGTTCGATACTTTCCACAGGTTCATTGAACGAACCGACATCAAAAGTGAACGAAGACAAAATCGAGTTATTCAGGCAATGATCGGCAGGAATGACATAATGTCCCATGGAGGTAATGTCGGCAACAAATTTGATTTCATACTGCCCCCAGCCGAGAACCGCCGTGGCAGGCTGCATTTCTCTGAGCACGTTGGCACGGCAAGCCTTCCCGAGAACATCTTCCTCAAGGGTATACATGACAAAAATCCCCTGCTGAATGGCAAGATCACGCAAACCCTGTGCTGTATTGTTCTGATGAATAAGCACATTGTCTTTAAAAGCATCTTTATGATTCAAATAGAAATCAAGCTGAAAAGCGAAACCGCATTTTTCTGCCGTGAGATCTTCCATGCAGACAAAACCGTGACGGACAGCAACTTCTTCCAATGCCTGCGGTACGGGAAGATAACCGTACACGGCGGCATAGTTGGTTGCCATATTCAGCTGATTGACATCATCCTTGGAGGTATAAAGCACATAACCTTTCTGTTCCATTTCGTCCGCAAAGCGGGCAAGCAGACTCTCATAGTTCCACTGTGCACCGTCGGCATCGGTACGAAGCAGGGTATATCCCTTTTCTTCCAGCTTTTTCATTGCCGTGTTGATTCCGCCTGAACCGTTGTCAAAGACAATCTTCACTTCTGTCTTTGCAACAAGCCCCTGCAACGCAATGGCTGCAAACTGTTCTTCCGCCGTCAGGTTGCCTGCACGGACAACATAAAGTTCTTTACTCATCGGATACACATCAAACAAATCGTCGATCTCTGACAGTTCCTGCACGGTTTTCGGGGCCGGAACATCATTAACAAGTGTAGTGCCGATTGAATTGGACACCATCATCAAAAAAGACAACAACAAGGCAAACGCCATTCTGAAAAATGCTGCCATTTCAGATTCCTCCTTTATTTACCAAAAAATTAATTATGATTTGTCGGCAATGGTCTTCTTTTTGCGGTGAAGGACGATGCGGTAATTTTGATAACATTGACAAAAGCGACCATTTTGTCTTCAAACTCAAAATCTTTCCCTGTTTGGGTTTTCATAAGTACGGACATACCCTTTTTCTTTTCTTCAACATCTTCCACGATTTCGGCAAGACCTCTGCCCATAACACTTGCGTAGGTTATGCCGTAACGGCAGGCAATGTCGCCCTCAAACGGTGTGATATCGCAATCCATTTCAAAAAAGACCTTCGGATTGTTACAGATCATGTCGATCTTCTTGCCTCTTTTTGCACCGTGCAGATACAGCGTCAGCACGCCGTCCTCATACAAATAACCGTAATTCATGGGTACAACATACGGTTCTTCCCCATCCGTGAGTCCGAGATGCAGCACCTTGCATTTGTCAAGAATGGCAAGAATATCGTCTATTTCCGTCACTTCACGTTCGCGTCTGGTCATACCGTTGCTCATGGAAAACACCTCATTTTTTGTATTTGAAAAAATTATAGCACAGAAGTAAAAACTTGTCATCCTTTTTTTGTATTTTATTATTACGGATGTGCTTGTGTTTGTTGACAGAACTCTACGTTTGTGGTAAAATCAAAACATAAAAATAAACAAGGAGGGTTCATTATGTTTGAAAAAATCATTGCTTTTTTCATGGCTGTCATTGCGTTCATTCTGGGTATTTTCGGTCTGTCAAAAGGTGATGACAACAATCAGATTGAAAACAAAAATGCAATTGTTTATGAAAACCTTTCTTACGGCACGCACGAACGCAATGTTCTTGACCTTGCCATTCCGCAAACGGATGCAGGCGAAGTCGGTCTTGTGCTGTTCATCCACGGCGGTGCATGGATTACCGGCGACAAAGACGGATACAGCGGCGGTGCCAGCCACTGCGCCAACAACATGGGGCTTGCCGGTGCGGCTCTGAATTACCGCTATTTGTCGGATGATGTCAGCCTGCACGAAATCATTGCCGACATTGATGCGGCCCTTGCAAAAATAAAAGCAACTGCCGCCGAAAACGGTGTCAACATCAACAAAGTTCTGCTGACGGGTTCTTCCGCAGGGGCACATCTTTCGATGCTGTATGCATACAAATGCAAAGATACAGCCCCCATCAAACCTGCAGCCGTGTTCAGTTACTGCGGTCCGACAGACCTGTATGACGACAATTTCTATTACAACAACGCCATGGGCAACACGGAGTATGTTTGTCAGCTGATGTCGCTTGCCTGCGGTCAGGACTTCACCATGGACACCAAAGACAGTGCCAAAGCAGCACTCGATGCGGTATCTCCCCTTACTTATGTGAATGCCGACATTTGTCCGACCGCCATCTGCCACGGTCAGAAAGACAGCATTGTCCCCTACACCAACGCCATGAGCATCGTTGCCGCTTTCAAACAGCACGGTGTAAAATATGACTTCATCAGCTATCCGAATTCCGACCACGACCTCGGCAGCGATCCCGACTGTGCAAAGCAGGCAAACGATCTGCTGTTCGAGTACGCACGGACATATCTCAAATAAACGACTCAAACGGCTGTAAGAGAACAAAGTTCTTCGACAGACTGAAAGGAGATGTAAAAAAAGTGCAGATCGCATAAAACGAAAAAAATAAGGGATTCTTTGTTAAACACAGAACAAAAGAATCCCTCAAAACTTCAAAAATAAGAAAGTATCTTAAAATAATGTTTTATGCTATGAACAAACTTCGCCTCTCGGCGTACCTTTGTACGCCGTCGGGTCAAAAAAAACAAAGCTTTTGCTTTGTTTTTGGCTCAGTTTGTCCATTCTGCGCATTTTTTCCTATCCCCTTTAAAGCAATCAAGGAGCTGTGAGAAAACTTAGTTTTTTTACAGCTCCTTTGATTTTATGTAACATCAGAATATATTTCCACGTCACGCACACAAACGATAAAATCCTTTAACCGCTTTCCTGCAAGCAGAAAGTGAATTTCATACTGTTCGCCGTTGCGGTAAATTTCGTCATAGAGAAAAAATGAACCGTGCAAAGGTGTATCCTGTTTGAGCACGGTACAATCTTTCAGAATGACCTGCCGTATGTCAGGTTTGTTAATGCCATGCGTCGGATCGATTTTCAAAACAACATCATTTCCCTTTTTCCGACAGGACGCAAGCTTGCAGTCATGCAACCTGAGTTCTTCCCAAAAAGACGGCGGATTCCCTTTGAACATTTTTTTGTATTGCTTCCAATACGCCGTTTGTACCTGCTTGACGATTCTTTCATTTTGCCTGCAATAGTGTTCGATTTCTTTTTTCACCCGAGCACTTGCAACATCCAAAGCCAAAACCCTGATATCTGCAACATTCTGCAGTATTTCTTCAGGCAATGCCTTTTTCAGATTAGCAATATTATGCCGCAATGCGCTTCTGAAATTCTTTTTTGCAACATCTTCATCAAAAGAATGTCTGTCCGCAAACCCCTTACGAGCCTGTTTGCGTTGCTCATAGTATGCATTGCGCATACTTTCAATCTGTTCAGTTGACAAATCCAATCCGTCAAAATGCTCTGTATTGAATTCTTCAGGGTACAAATCTTCAAATCTGACTTGCGAAACAGACTTTTCCCGGTCAACAAATTCTTGCTCTTTGCATTTATAAAGCATTTTAAAATAGGACTCGGAAAAAGTTTCTGCCTGCTGTGATATTTCTAACAACAAGTGAAAATCTGTCCTTTGCATGGTTTCATACCATTCTTTTGTCATGTACTTCATTTCCGACCTCCCGAGGCTTGCAAATATAATGTAAGAAAAAAACACATTAGTGTGTCAGAAGCAGCATGGCCACGAACAAAGCGGCAATGCCCAGGAGCTGCCCTTGATCTTTTTGCGGTCGCCGAACAGGTCAGCAAATATATTGGCATTTACCATCAGAATATAGACCATCGCAAAAAGGTGGGCATGCCTGCAATATACTCTGTTCTTCCATGGCTCCTCTTTCTTTGAGTTTGAAAAACTTATCCATTTATTTTCTCCTTCAGTGTTGCATTGTGCCAAAATAATTCAGGTTCTTATTGCGGTATATTTTGTATATAAGTACATTTCGGATAATTAGAACAACCGTAAAAATGATTCCCTGTATACACACCCTTTTTTGCAGTTCTCAAAACAAGTCTACCGGAACATTTCGGACATTTCAAGTTTTCACATTCCATACAAGACGTTACGATTGTTTCCATTGTCGGCAAATTCACCAAATCTGAATTATTTTCAGTCACAACCTCTTTTGCTTGCATAGCATTTTCATTGCTAACTTGCTCACTGTTAGATAACAGATTGGATACTGATTGTTCTAAAGGATGAATTTGCTGATTTTGAATTGAATTTTTCGGTTGCAGATTACTATGGATGTTTGCAATGTGTTGTTCTTTTTCGATAACATTAACCTGCGTATAAGGATATAGCTTATTGTAAAGAGTTTCAATATCACTCTCGCTTAACAAGTCGCCCGGTTGCTGGTTACAGATTCCTGAAACAACAGAATCAACATTATATCGATTGATTACAATATTGTCATTACTTTTAATTTGAACGCTCATTAATTTACACCTGTCTGAGAAAACAATAACAGAACGCATAGGCACATTTGAACCAAGTAATGCTTTTAGATGCTTCATATGTGAACGATTCTGCATTATCGGATTATAAAAATGCTCTTTCCTGCTCTCTCCACCACCTACATGTAATGTCTGATACCAATTCTTTTGATCTTCACTGCCAAAAATCCATCCACTGTAATTCTTGCTTTCAAAAACAAAAACACCCTTTTTACATATCATCAACACATCAATTTCAGTAGTTTCGTCATTTTCTTTGGGTATATAAACATTAAAAAGAAATTTCGCACCTTTTTCTTCAAAATGCTTAAGGTGTTTATATATCAGATATTCACCATATTTCCCCTTATTTTGTCGCATTTTCAAATAGGAAAGCTTTGTTATTTGATAATATGCTCCTCTTTTATAGTTCTCCTTTTTCTTCGTTTTTCTGACCAAAACAATGATAATTATCATCACAACCAACCAAAGCATTGGATCCGACAACAATGCAGCAAACTGTAAAAACAACATTTTTAACATTTCTTCTAATGATGTTAACAATTCTTGCATCGGTATATCACCTCATTAAGTCAAACTTTTTATGTAAGGAGCATATTTTTAGATTCTTTAGGGGTAGAATAATACTCTACTCTTTCCGCGTGAGACAACAACATTTATCGACTTAAAAGCACGACGGTTTCGACTGTTGTTTCACTGTCCCAACGGATATGTGTCACATTCTCATCCCCGTCATAAAAGACGGGGAATTTGAAATTGATACACTTTAACAGTCTGCCGTCAGGCTGCTCTTCTTTGAATATATCAATGCTTTCAATAAAGGTATTAAGAAACCTCTTTTTCTCAGCATCAGTAAACTCTTTGTACATTGTACCATAATAATGCAGAAAAAGATAGACATTTTCTCCGGATATTTTTTCTTCTTTGATATTTGCTATACGGGATTGTAATTCTGTTATTTGTTCCTCCGCAACCTCTATCTCATCATAGAAGTCATAAAGTCTGTTTTGCATATCCTGATACTTTTTATCATAATGCCTGTCAGTTACATCAAGGGTATCCATTTGAGATGCAAGCTTTCTTTTTGACAT
>JAFSEF010000123.1 GCA_017435865.1 Clostridia bacterium | reverse complement strand
TTGTAAGGAAAAGGATTTCGCCCGTTGCGACGGGCGACAATGGGCTCTGCCCCTTGACCCCGCAAGCTTTTGTGAAAAGCTTGACCAAAACTTTTAATAACTGACGACAGTCAAAAGTCAGCGATAAACTCCAATTTGTTTCTCCTTCAATCAAAAATCCACCGACTTTCCGTGAAGAGTCCCTGTGTCATCTCGGTCGTCTTTTTCGCAGGACGGGTACACTTTCGCGTGCCATGCGTTCTGCCAGCTCCAGGTCATAGGATGCCGGTGCTGTTTCCCACGACTGCTTCTCATATCCTTTTTTGTATGTATATTCTTTGTCTCTTTGCGGCTGTGCAGGTCGCATGGCAGCATTGTTTGCAGCGTTGATTTCGTCCTTGCAGATCCACTCACACAGAACAGAGAAGTCGTCAGCATATTGTTTGTTTGTCCGCCTTTTATAAGCCGAAAGATTGTCTATGTAAAGGTTTGCAATGCTGCTGCGTTCCTGCAGAATGCGTTTTTCTTCGTCTGTCAGGTACACATTGCGGCAAATACCGCAGCTGTGTTTGGGAGCGTTTGCGTTCGGTTCTTCCGTGCTTGGTTCTTCCGGAACCGCTGCTTTCGGTGTCGGATTTTTCATTGCGGATATTTCCGCTTCGGACAACACCGGAACATAACGCGGTTTCGGCTGTTTTTTCGGATATTCTTCCTGTACGGGAACATCCGTTTGCACGGGTTGTTCCTGCGGCATTTCATAACATGGATCGGACAGAACGGGAATTTGTTGTGTCGGTTGTTCTTGCCGTTGTGCGGATTCTTCTTCCGGAAGAAAATGATTCTGCTGTACGGGGTCTGCCTGCGGCTGTTCACAGATGTCTTCCGACAGGACAGTATTCTTCTGAATGCTCTGTTGTATTTTCTGCGTTTCCTCGGGGGAAAGCACGGTGATCAGGGTATGCCGATTTCGGATATTCTGCATACGAATCAGACCTTCCTGCACAAAACGATCAAGAAGATAACGCACCTGTCTTATCGTCAAATCACAGTTTTGTGCAATCTGATCTGCTGTTATGAGCACCTGTCCCGGCTGTACATCAACCCCGTCCTGAATTGCTTGTCTGAATCGGATCTGATCATTCAGAAAAATCCAAAGAAATAATGCAGAATGACTCTGCAATGCCTCCATGTGCAGTTGATCTCTGTAAATTTTTATGAAACCGTTCATTCACTGTCCTCCGTTTGTGTTCTGTCTGCATTGTAACAAATCACCGTAACGGATTTCTCCCCATTTGTGACTGAAAATCAAAAAAAATCAAAAAAATTTTAAAAAAATTTCACCGTCATTTTTCGCGTGTGTTTTTTTCACCATTCTCTCTCTTTCTTCTTATACATTCTTCTTATCATTCTTCTTTCTTTCTTCCTATATATATAGTATGTACGGTGGTACACTCGGAAGGACAATCGGAGTTACAAAATGAAAAAGGCAACCCCCCGAAAAGACTTTCATATCGGGCTTCGTGCCACTTTTTCGGTGGGACAAACGGAGTTACAAAAAATGAGTTTGGTGTTACATTCGGCTTGCGTAAATACGCAAAGTGCACAAAAATAAAGATTTGCTGAAAGAATCTGCAACGGTACGGCGGTTACGCACAGACCGACCTCCATCATCCCTTGTCGCCCCTGAAAGGGGAGATGTCACGAAGTGACAGAGGGGTTAACCAAATCTGCACAAAATCGGTCAATAAAGTCTGTTCTTTTCGTAAACCCCTCTGCCCTTTGGGCATCTCCCCTTTCAGGGGCGACAAGTTTTTGAGAGGATAATTTACTTGGATGTCATCCCGATAAACTCCAATACTCCTGCCGCCTTTCACACAAAAAAACCGACTGTCCTTTCGGACAGCCGGTCTTCTTATTGTTTCCGATTTGCTTATTCAGCGTCGGGCTCGTACATAGCCTTGAGCTTAAGCAGGTGAGCATATCTGTCGATGGAGGTCTTTTCAGCCAGGTCGAACAGCTTTTCTGCTCTTTCGGGGAAGGAACGGGTAAGGGAAGAGTAACGTGCTTCGTTCATGATGAAGTCACGGTAGCTTGCGGTAGCAGGCTTGGAATCGATGGTGAAGGGATTCTTGCCTTCTGCCTTGAGAGCGGGATTGTAACGGAACATATTCCAGTAACCGCAATCAACAGCCTTCTTCATTTCAGCCTGGCAGTTCACCATGCCGCCCTTGATGGAGTGCATTTCGCAGGGTGCGTATGCAATGATAAGGGAAGGACCGTTGTAAGCTTCTGCTTCCTTGATTGCCTTGAGGGTCTGGTTCTGGTCAGCACCCATAGCGATCTGTGCAACATAGACATAGCCATAGCTCATAGCGATTTCAGCAAGGCTCTTCTTGGCAATTGCCTTACCTGCAGCTGCGAACTGAGCAACCTGACCGATGTTGGAAGCCTTGGATGCCTGGCCGCCGGTGTTGGAGTAAACTTCGGTATCGAATACCATGATGTTTACGTCTTCGCCGGAAGCAAGAACGTGGTCAACGCCACCGAAACCGATGTCGTATGCCCAACCGTCGCCACCGAAGATCCATACGGACTTCTTGCCGAGGTAATCCTTGTCAGCAAGGATGTCCTTCTTGAGCTGGCAATCGCAATCGCAAGCTTCAAGAGCAGCAACAAGTTCTGCAGCAGCAGCGTTGTTCTTTTCGCCGTCGTTGAGGGAAGAAAGGTATGCATCAGCTGCAGCCTTGACTTCTGCCTTGGTGTTTTCGCCTGCAGCAAGAGCTTCAACCTTAGCGATCAGAGCGTTACGAAGAGCACCCTGGCCGAGGAACATACCGAAGCCGTGTTCTGCGTTGTCTTCAAACAGGGAGTTAGCCCATGCAGGACCCTGTCCCTTCTTGTTGACAGTGTAGGGAGATGTTGCAGCCGGGCCACCCCAGATGGAGGAACAACCGGTAGCATTGGAGATGTACATTCTGTCACCGAACAGCTGGGTGATCAGACGAGCATAAGAAGTTTCTGCACAACCTGCACAGGAGCCGGAGAACTCAAGCAGGGGCTGCTTGTACTGGCTGGAGATGACAGTAGCAGCGGTAGCAACTTCTTTCTTTTCTTCGACGTTGGCAACACAGTAGTTGAAAACTTCCTGCTGTGCGTCCTGGGTATCTCTTGCAACCATCTTCAGGGAGTTGGTCGGGCAGACACCGATACAAACGCCGCAACCCATACAATCAAGCGGAGAAATTGCAAGTGTGTACTTGTATTCGGTCTTGACAATGGGCTTGGGAGCAATCTTGGTAGCTGCGGGAGCTGCAGCAGCCTCAGCTTCGGTCATAGCAAAGGGACGGATGGTAGCGTGCGGACATACGAATGCACACTTGTTACATTTTGCACAGGTGGTAGCTTCCCATTCGGGAACCATAACAGCAACGCCTCTCTTTTCGTAAGCGGCTGCACCGTGTTCGAATGTACCGTCTGCATGATCCATGAATACGGAAACGGGAAGGCTGTCACCATCCATGCGGCCGACGGGCTTCATGATGTTGTCAACCATCTTGGCAAGCTTTGCGGGACCTTCGCTTGCGGGTTCAGCTGCACCGTCAACTGCGGTTGCCCAGTCAGCAGGAACATTGATCTTTACGTAAGCGGTAGCACCGGCATCAATTGCCTTTTCGTTCATTTCGACGATTTCTTTACCCTTCTTCATGAACTTCTGTGCTTTTTCCTTCATGTAGCCGATTGCTTCTTCGGGAGGAAGAACCTTGGCAAGGGAGAAGAAAGCAGACTGAAGAACGGTGTTGGTACGCTTGCCAAGACCGATCTGTGCGGCAAGGTCAATCGCGTTCACAGTGTAAAGCTGAATGTTGTTGTTGGCAATGTAACGCTTGGTTTCGGCGTTGAGCTTTTCAGCAAGTTCAGCTTCGTCCCACTGGCAGTTGATCAGGAATACACCGCCGGGCTTGACGTCCTGCACCATCTTGAAGCCTTTTTCGACATAAGACGGGTTGTGGCAGGCAACGAAGTCAGCCTTGTTGATGTAGTAGGGGCTCTTGATGGGCTTATCACCGAAACGAAGGTGGGAAATGGTGATACCGCCGGTCTTTTTGGAGTCATACTGGAAGTATGCCTGAACATACTTGTCGGTATGGTCACCGATGATCTTGATGGAGTCTTTGTTAGCACCGACAGTACCGTCGCCGCCCAGACCCCAGAACTTGCATTCGATGGTGCCTGCTGCTGCGGTGTTGGGAGCGGGCTTTTCTTCAAGAGAAAGGTAGGTAACGTCGTCGTTGATGCCAAGGGTGAAGTGCTTCTTGGGAGCATCTTTATCCATTTCATCATATACTGCAAATACGCTTGAGGGAGGTGTATCCTTGGAACCGAGACCGTAACGGCCGCCGAGAACCTGAATACCGCACTTGCCTTCTGCGTTGAGGGCAGCGATAACGTCAAGGAACAGAGGTTCGCCGATGGAGCCGGGTTCCTTGGTTCTGTCAAGAACAGCAATTCTTTTGCAGGTTGCGGGGATAGCTGCAACGAACTTATCGGTTGCGAAGGGTCTGTAAAGACGGACTTTGATAAGACCGACTTTTTCGCCCTTTGCGGTCAGGTAGTCGATGACTTCTTCTGCGACGTCGCAAAGAGAACCCATTGCTACGATAACCTTTTCGGCATCGGGAGCACCGTAGTAGTTGAACAGCTTGTAGTC
>JAFSEF010000122.1 GCA_017435865.1 Clostridia bacterium | reverse complement strand
GGGTTAGCATAATTACTATCAAAATCAATATTGCACCATGCTGCGATATCGGAAATGTGAACAGAGGTCAGTGAGGTGCAGTCGCAGAACGCCCAATCCCCGATGCTCGTCACGCTGTTACCGATGGTGACCGAGGTCAGCGAGTCGCAGTTTTCGAACGCATACTCCCCGATGCTCGTCACGCTGTCCGGGATGGTGACCGAGGTCAGCGAATCGCAGCCGCAGAACGCCCAATCCCCGATGCTCGTCACGCTGTTTTCAATAATCACTGTTTTGATTGCACTACTGTTGGAATACCACGGAGAATAATTATTCCAATAATAATTCGTCATATCTCCTGTACCCGCAATGGTCAGCACACCGTCGCTGTCAAGTGACCATGTAACATTTTTTCCGCAGGTGCCTGATGCGACAACATCAGCAGCACTTGCCGTCATCGGTACAACCGACAAAAGCATGAGCACTGACAAAAGGACAGCCAGAATACGCTTTGTTTTCATTTTGATTCCTCCAAATATAATCAAAATAATCACACTGTACGGTGATTTATTCGTATTATAAATCGTATTTTTCGTAATGTCAAGTGAATTTCACCTTTTATTCTGTTTTATAATAAGTGTAAGTGAATTATTATGAAACAAAGGGGGTATTTGCTTGTACGTTGATTACAAAAAAGTCGGCGAACGCATTGCCGCAAGACGAAAAGAACTGGGACTCAAGCAATGGCAGGTCAATGAAATGGCGGGATTGAGTGACAAATATCTGTCCAACATCGAGCGTGCGACATCGGTGTTGAGCATTGACGTGCTGATGAAGCTGTGCAATGTACTCAAAACAACGCCCGATCAGTTGCTGCTCGGCACGGAAAACACGCAGGAAACAGACAATTACCACCCTTATTTTGAAAAAAAGATTCAGAACCTGACCCCCGGACAGCGAAAACTGGCTACAAGCTTGCTCGATTGGCTGGCAAGCACAGAAATCTGATTGCAAAGAATTGAATGCAAGCATAACAATCCCCCGAAGTGCAGCACTTCGGGGGATTGATCGGTTTATATTCAGATCTGATAAAATCCGACTTTCTTCATGGCCTTGCGGACGGTGCGTTCGGCAATGCGGGCGGCACGTTCGGCACCGTCTTTTGCGCAGGCTTCGAGATATGCCTTGTCGCCGAGCAGACGCAGGTACTCTTCGCGGACGGGACGCAGCTCTTCGGCTGTGGCTTCGGCAACGGCCAGTTTGAAATCGCCGTAGCCCTTGCCTGCGAATTCGTTTTCGATTTCGTCAAAGGACTTACCCGTGCAGCAGGAATAGATGCTCATAAGGTTGCTGACACCGGGCTTTTCGGGGCTGTATTTCACGCAGGCCTCGGAGTCGGTGACGGCGGACTTAATTTTGCGGATGATGGTGTCGGTGTCGTCGGTCATGGACACGAAGGACTTGACATTGGGGTCGGACTTGCTCATCTTCTTGTCGGGCTCCTGCAGGGACATGATTCTTGCCCCTGTTTTGCCGATGAAGGGTTCGGGCACGGTGAAGGTCTGACCGTAAATACCGTTAAAACGGTCGGCAATGTCACGGCACAGCTCCATATGCTGCTTCTGATCGTCACCGATGGGCACGAAATCTGCCTGATACAGCAGAATATCCGCTGCCATGAGCACGGGATAGGTGAACAGACCAACGTTGATGTTGTCGGCATGCTTCTGCGATTTATCCTTGAACTGTGTCATACGGGATGCTTCACCGAACATGGTGTAGCAATTGAGCAACCATGCAAGCTTTGCGTGAGCATCCACATGGCTCTGAATGAAAACGATGTTCTTCTGCGGGTCGAGGTCGAGGGCAAGCAGCATCGCATACATTTCCCTTGTTCTCTGTCTGAGGACGGCAGGCTCGGTTCTGACGGTGATGGCATGCAGGTCCGCAACACCGAAAATGCAGTCATAATCCTGTGCCATGTTCTTCCAGTTGCGGAAGGCACCGAGGTAGTTGCCCAGTGTCGGTGTACCCGAGGACTGCACAAGACTCAATACTCTTTTGGGGGCTTCTGTTTTATTTTCCATTTTTGTTATTTCCTTTCTAAAAAAAGCAAATCAACTTGTTTTTTTATGCAAATCTAAAGTCAAAACGAAGAAAGTTATGCAAATCTAAAATGGCATTTTGGATTTAACTAAAAATACTCATTCTGACAGAGAGAGTTCTTTGAAAATTTCGACTCTGCCTTCGGCTCTCGGCTTGGGTGCAGGGTCTTCGTCGGGATAGCCGACCGCAATGGCAATCAGGAACGTATAGTCTTCGGGAATATTCATACGCTTTTTCCATACATTGCCTTCGGGTTCGTTCATCAGACCGCCGACACTGGCGATGATGCAAGTGCCCAGACCCATGCTTTTTGCCGCGATGCAGATGTTTTCGGTCATGATGCCGCCGTCCATGGCGGAATTGCCCTCAGCAAAGAGGAAAATGAGGGTCGGTGCATTCTGATAAACGGGGCTTATGTTCCAGTTGGTGTAAGCAGGGGTATCCCAGCCGACTTTGTTTTTGAAATCGACATTGAGTGCTTCGAGTGCTTTTTTGTCCTGCAGCACACGGATATGACAGGGCTGCCCGTTGCGTCCGCTGGGTGCCCAGACGGCCGCTTCGAGAATCGCCGAGAGTTGTTCGTCCGTGATCTGTTCATCCTTGTAAAAACGGATGGTGCGGCGATCAAGAATGGTTTGAAGAACTGTATTTTCCATAAAAGAACCTCTGTTTCAATTGCATTATCCATTTTACTTTATCATAATTCAGTTTTTTTTGCAATAGATGAAGTTGACAATCCGCAAAAATAGGGGTACAATAATAAGAAGAAATAGAAAACCGGAGGGAATCATATGAAAAAAGTCTGTCTTCTTGCCGTCACGGTACTGGCACTGCTGCCGATGCTTGCTGCCGAAGTTTTTGCAGCCGGTCTGCACGTGAGTGCAGGTATGCGTAATTATCCGCTGATCATCGGTTGTGTTGTGGGCGGCTCCTTGGTTGTGTTCCTGCTTGCCATGTTTGCAATGAAGTTCAAGCGTAAACCCGCAGATGAAGAAATCGTTGAGGAGGATGAAGATGAATAAGACTGCTTCTTTTTGCGTTCCCGCTTTGCTGAACGAAGAAAACTATGCCGCCGAAATGTCGCAGGTTGCCGAACCGTTTATGGCTTCGTTGCGTACCGATGCATATTTTGCAGGTGTGGGCGGTGCAAAAATTCACTATGAAGCCTATGTGCCTGCCGAAGCAAGAGCTGCGATTGTGATTTCGCACGGTTTTACGGAATCGGCTGAAAAGTTCCGCGAAATGACCTACTACTACCTCAAAGCAGGGTATATGGTTTTTGCCGTTGATCACCGCGGTCACGGGTATTCGCACCGCGAAAATCCCGAAGACCCCGAAACGGTACATATTGACAACTTCGACACCTACATTGAAGATCTGAAAATCTTTGTTGACACGGTCGTAAAACCGCAGAGCAAAGATCTGCCGCTGTATCTGTACGGTCATTCCATGGGCGGTGCGGTCAGCGTACTGTTCATTATGAAATATGCGGACGTGTTTGAAAAATGCATCCTCACAGCACCGATGATCTCTGCAAACACTGCCAATATGCCGCATTTTCTGACAGGCTCGCTTGCAAAGATCTTTATCGCTCTGGGCAAATCCAAAGAAGCGGTCCTCGGTATGGGCGGCTACAATCCCGACCGCAAATTTGAGGACAGCAACGACACCTCCCGTGCACGTTTTGACTATTATCAGGTCAAACGCAATGCCACAAGAGAGTACCAGACTTCCCGTCCCTCTTATGCATGGGTCAAGGAAGCGGTCCGCATTGTCAAAGTGCAGCTTGACGAAGAAAACTGCAAAAAAATCAAAGCCAAGGTGCTGCTCTGCCAGCCCGAATGGGATGCTTCGGTCATCATGCCGCCGCAGAATGTCTTTGTTTCGCGTGTGCCGGGTGCCGTTTTCAAGAAATTCTACGGTGCAAAGCATGAGATTTACATGAGCCCGAACGACGTCATGCAAAAGTATCTTGACACGATTTTTACGTTTCTTGAACAATGATAAAACTGTTTTTTATACATCTGTTTGATTTTTTTCTGCTGGATGCACTGTACCTGCTTTTGTTTTACAGCAAATGGAAACGCAAAGGCAAAGCGGTGTTTTCACGCAGAACGGCATTTTTTGTTTACATCACCCTTGTGCTGCACCTGACACTGATGCCGTTTCGCATTCCCGTTCCGCAGTGGGGTGACCGTGATTTCCTGAAAACGGTCAACCTGACTCCGTTTGCCGACATCGCGGAAGGTGCCGACTTTGCATGGGGCGGCACATTGCTGAATGTTGCCATGCTCATGCCGTTCGGTTGGCTGCTTGCCGCGGAACGCACAGGCAAACCCGACATTCCCTTCGGCAAAGAGCCCGAAAGAAAATGGAAGGGCGGTTTCATAAAAACCATTCTGTGGTCGGCCTTGTTCAGCCTGAGCATTGAGCTGACACAGCTGTTGTATGTGTGGGCAGACAGCACATCATCCCGTCGCTGCGACATCACCGATTTCATCACCAACACTGCAGGCGGTGCATTGGGATACATCGCATGGAAAATCGTGTGCCGCATTTCGGATTTCTGCAAAAAAGGGAGACACCATGTATGAGTGCGGATTGCTGTGAATATTGTGCTTATTACAGCTATGACGAATACGAAGGACAGTACGTCTGCGACCGCGACCTGGACGAAGATGAGCTGTACCGTTTTATGACAGGACAATCCAAAGGTTGTCCGTATTTCCGTGACGGCGACGAGTATTCGCTTGTCCGCCACCAGAACTGAGGAGGAACCAAAAATGGATGTTATTTTCAACGAAAAAGCACCTGCTGCCATCGGCCCGTATTCGCAGGGATACAAAGTCGGCGACCTTGTTTTTACATCGGGACAGATTCCCGTTGACCCCGCAAACGGCAATGTGGTTGACGGCGGCATCGAAGAACAGACCCACCGCGTTTGTCAGAACCTCGCACTTGTACTCAGTGCAGCCGGCTGCGAACTGACGGATGTGGTCAAGACCACCTGTTTCCTCAAAGAAATGAGCGACTTCGCAACATTCAACGCCGTTTACGCACAGTACTTCACCGCCAAACCCGCCCGTTCCTGCGTTGCAGTCAAGCAACTGCCAAAGGATGTGCTGGTGGAAGTTGAATGCATCGCACAGTGCAAGTAAAAAAAACCCGAATTTCACATTGTCGTGAAATTCGGGTTCTTTATTGCCGTCAGAGGTTATGAAATTACAATCTCACGCTGCACTGTCAGAAAATAAGTATTATCCGAAAACGGGTGCATCATAGTGAACAACTCCGCAATCGCAATACTGCTGGATGTTAAAGAGTCTGTAGAAGAAGCGGATCAGCTTCCAGAAGAATCCGAGGATGCCGTCCTTGTGGCAAAGGTGGTCACAAGTTTCGTCTGCGGGTTCGTCGGGCTGTTCGGGTTCATCAGGTGTGTCGGGCTGTTCAGGTTCAACGGGTTTCGGGAATTCGTGTCCGCAGCCGTAGTCGCACTTATAGTCACCGTCGTCGTCCTTGTGAGTGAGAGCAGGAACAACTTCCTGAGTGATAGTCATAGCATCACAACGAGAGCAATGCTGACCTGCTGTAAGACCTGTTTCTCCGCACTTGGGATCAACTGCTTCATCAATAATAATATCGTGGTCAAGAGCTTCTTTTTCAACATAAGTTGTGTAGTCACAAGCAGTACAATACTCATAAGCATCCCAACCGATTTCTGTGCAAGTGGGAGCCTGTGCTTCAACTTTAACTATATCGTGTTTAGCTTTTATTTCTACGTCAGAATACTGTTTATAGTAATCGTCATTATAATCGCCTGTTGAGCCTACATCAGCCTCGTAACAATCCGTAATCAAATCAGAAAGATCAAATTCACCAACTATAACAATTTCTTTATAGGAACCGTCATAAATGGTAATTGGAGATTGTAAATACAGACTTGCTCCCATATAACCTCCGCCTACCGAGTCCATAATCTTGATATCGGAGGATATTGATAATGATTGATAATCAGGGTTCCATGTATGACCGTTAAGGTCGATAACTATATCATTACCTGAAAAACCTATATATGAAAAACGCTTATCGAAGCAATCCTTTATTAATCTGATTACGCTTCCGTCTTCAAATCCGTTATTAAAATCATCAATTGCGTCGTCAAAAACGCTGTAGTATTTCACAGAATCGCCTGTTATAACTTCAAAAGACATTTCACTCTCGCAAACAGTACAGATAAGATTCTTATCCAAGTCATGGCTGCATTTAACTCCACATATATCACATATACCAAGAGACCATTTATGAGCACACTCCATGTCCTCAGGGAAATATGAATTGCAGGTATAACAATATCCGCGATTCCACGAATGAGCAGTATCGTCCGGTTCACCGAAATAATATCTACAGAAAGAACAATAATATCCTGCGCAAGTCTGTACCCCATCAGTTACATGAAGACTTTCATCTCCTTCTCCGAAGTAGCACCAACAAACATCGCATAAATATCCCATACAGGTTTGTGTACCATCTGTATTTTCGTGAAAATGCATATCACTACCGATCTCTTTCCCGTTAAGATAAACATCAAAATGAATATCATTATCCGCAAATAATGCGTATTTGAAATCAATAACTGCACCCTCCGGACGGGTTATATTTACTGTAATCCCGGTTTTTGCCTCATACGAAATGCAGTTCATAACGGTATAATCAGTGACTGAAAAGCTACCGTCGCACAGTATATTGAGAACAATCGGAGAATTATCATCTATAACAATAGGATCAAACGCGGGGTCAATAAGCAAATTTCTGAATACAAGATCAAAGGTTTTTTCTACGTCGGAATCATTGATAATTTTTAATGCGTTCTCCGAACCCGTACTGACACCTGTAATAATATAGCCCTCGGGATCAACATCAATGTATTCTCCGTTCAGGGTTACATATGTATCTGCAATGACAATGTCACCCTTTGAAATATCAAGAACTGTTTTACTCTCGTCTTCAATAATGTTCACATAACCGCATTTGCTGCACAAAGGATCACTGAGATAAAAATGGTTGCAAAGATAATTACAATTCTCACAATAAACATTACCGCCCTTGTGAATCCATTTGTGTTCCGGCATATTCAATTCAACAGTTGAATCGAAGCTATACAGCATTTCTTCATTCCATGTACAAGGAACATTTACAGTTGCATTTTCAGCTATATCTGAAAACACACCGTCTCTGATACTGGTTACACTTTCCGGTATCGTTACTTCAACGAGTTCTGCGCAGTTAAAAAACGGATCCCCGTCAATGTTGGTAACCCCTTCTTCAATAACTACTTTCCTGACGACAATACCGGAATAGTACCAACCGTAAATTCCCGTTTGATACGCATTCTTCATATCACCCGTACCGCTGATGGTCAATAATCCGTCTGAATCAAGTGTCCATGTGAGGTTATCATCTTCAGCACCGAATGTGCCGCTCTTCACGATATCCGCCGCAAATGCCATAGGAATTGCTGTCACAAGCATTAAGATTGTCAGGATGATTGATAAGGTTTTCTTTAAGGTTTTGTTCATTTTGATTTATCTCCTTTTAGGATTTATTAAGTGCAGAGTGCAGAGTGCAGAACGCAGAACGGTTTGCACTCGGCACACAACAAGTAATTTTTTGCAAAGTGTAAACAAGGAAACAGAACTAAAACAGAGTGTATATATTAAAGCAGATGCTGATGGTTAATCTTGTCGCCCCTGAAAGGTTATTCCACTGTTAGGGGAAATGTCAGCGAAGCTGACAAAGGGGTTCCCGTTTTCGGAGAAAAAGATGTCACGAAGTGACAGAGGGGGTTCGTTCTCCGTTCAGCGTTCTGCACTCTCCGTTCAGCGTTCTGCACTCTGCGTTCAGCATTCTTTCTCCGCATTTGCAAATGCCGATGTAATCCTCCCGCTTATCAAAGTATATGCAGTTATCACACCAGCTTTCGCCGTTATTG
>JAFSEF010000012.1 GCA_017435865.1 Clostridia bacterium | reverse complement strand
TGTTGTATTATCAGCATCCACCAAAATTCCGGTCAGCGAGGTGCAGTCCCGAAACGCAGACCCCCCGATGCTCGTCACGCTGTCCGGGATGGTGACCGAGGTTAGCGAGTCGCAGTTATAGAACGCAGACCACCCGATGCTCGTCACTCCGTTTTCAATGCTCACTGTTTTGATCGCACTACAGTTGGAATACCACGGAGAATAATTATCCCAAAAATCATAATTCTCCATTTCCCCTGTACCCGCAATGGTCAGCAAGCCGTCGCTGTCGAGGGTGTAAGTCACATTGGTACCGCAGGTGCCGGAGTCAACAATTTCCGCTGCATCTGCCGAAAGGTTGAAGTCAAAATCGGAAATTTCAAGTCCGACAAAGCCTGCCATCGGTGCTGCACACAGCAGCATGGTACAGGCAAGAAAAACCGCCAGAAGTTTTTTTGCATTGCTCATAATCAACACTCCTTCGGATTGTATTGTTTATCATTCAACACTTGTTTTTTATTATACAACGAAATAACGAAAAGTCAACAAAAAACATTTTTTTTGCGGCGGGGGATGCGTTGTGTCAGGTTTCCTGCTTGAGTTCATCGAACATGGCTTTGACGGAGGGTGCGTTTTTGGTCAGCTTTTTGATGCTCAGTTCGTCCGCCTTGTTGTTGGCAAGCCGCAGGTTGTTTTCGGATGAAAGCAGAGCTGCTTTGGTTTTTTGCAGGTGATCGATGGTTTTGTCGATTTCTTCAATGGCGGTTGCAAACTTTTCGCTTGCAATGCGGTAATTGCGTGCAAAACCCTCTTTGAATGCGTTCATGTTTTCTTCAAAATGCAGAATATCCACCTGCTGATTGCGAACCATCTGCAACTCGCGGCGGTATTGCAGGGAGTTGGCGGCAGCGTTCCGCAGCAGGGTGATCATGGGAATAAAAAACTGCGGACGGATGACGTACATTTTCGGGTATTTGTAAGACACATCCACAATGCCGTTGTTGTACAGCTCGTTGTCAATTTCAAGCAGGGAAACAAGAATCGCATATTCGCAGCCTTTTTCACGGCGGTCCTTGTCGAGTTCTTTGAAAAAGTCCTCGTTTTTGTGCTTGGTGGCGGTGGTGTCGGCTTCGTTTTTCATTTCAAACATAACCGAAATAAATTCCGTGCCGTCCTCGCTGCACTCGCGGTAGATAAAGTCCCCCTTGCTGCCAGTGCGTGCATCGTTGTCCTTTTCAAAATACGCATTAGGGAAGGCGGTCATACGCAGTGAATTGAACTGTGCAAGACAGTGCTGCTCCAGACTTTCACCGATCATTTTGGTGGACTGACGTGCTTTGAAGTCCTTGTAATATTCGAGCTGCTCGTCTTTCAGACGCAGCTTGTCCTCGTATTGCTCCTTGATGGATTGCTCATGCAGGCGGTTTTCGGTTTCTTTGCTTTTGAGCTCGCCTCTGAGGTCGGCAATTTCGGCTGTTTTTTGCGAAAGTTCTTCGTTTTTCTTTTCGACAGCCTCTGCAACCGCCAGCTTCATTGCCGTTTCGCCTGCCGACAGTTTTGCCTGCAGCTCGGTGATTCTGCGGTCACGGTCTGCAATTTCCGCTTCCTTTTGCAGCAGTTTTTCGGAATGTGCCTTTGCTTCCTGCGAAAATTCACGGTTTTTCTTTTCCATCGCTTCGGAAACGGCAAGATTTTTTTCCGTTTCACCTGCTTTGAGCTGTGCCTGCAAGGCGGCAATGGTCTGTTCGCGGGCAGCAATTTCGGCTTCCTTTTTTGTCAGGTCGTCGGTGTGCTCCTTTTCTTCGCGTAAACGGATCAGTGCCAGTTCTTTGTCCTGTTTTGCCTGCAGTTCCTTTTCTCTGCGGTCAATTTCTTTGGCGAATTCCTGATCACGCACCTGCTGTGCAATTTTGTTGTATCCGCTTTCGTCCACCTGAAACACTTCGCCGCAATTCGGGCATTTGATTTCCTGCATTGTAAGAACTCCTTCCGGGATTTGCTGTGATTTGTAAAGAATATGTTCCTATTTTATTATAAAACCGAACCGATTGCAAGGCGTTTGTGCAGAAATCCGTAATTGGTGTTTGTCGGGGAGTCTGCACTAAACCGCCATTGTATCTGTTCATTCCTCTTTATTTGCGTGAAGAACAGAAAAAACAGGCAGCATCCGTTGAAAGATTCTGTCTGCTTGTTTTGTATATTTATAGTGTCCCGGATTGTCTTTACAGTAACGTGATTTCTCTTGCATTGCCGCGGTCGGCACGGTTGGTCACAAACTGTATCGTACCGCCGTGGAGTCTGCTTTCAAAGGCAAAATGAAGATGCCCCGTGAGTACGGCTTTGATCTGTTTTTCACCGATGACATAGTCATAAAAGGCTTTTGTGGATTCGGTCGGTTCGGTCTGATCTCCGATGATCTCGGGATGCACCGCAGGATCGCAGCCGAGAATATAGTTTTCATTGTTCCAGAATGCGTAACTCTGTTTATAAAGCTCTTCTTCGTACAACGGAGCATGCATGAAAAGAACAACGGGATATCCTTTTTTCACTTCTTCTTTCAGAAAATCAAGCTGTTCGTATTCTGCCTGATGGTAGGACTCATCGATGCCCACAAAATTGACACCGCCGATGATATGTGCATTGTAAAGCTGGCCTTCGCATAGCGGGCCGCCCGATTGTGCAATGCTTTCCATGCGGTATGCCATGTCTTCAATGCCGCCGTCGCAACGCCAGTATTCGTGATTGCCCGCGACAAAAAGAACCTTTTCATTCTGCAGATACTCTCTTGCAAATTCCACACACGGAATCGAAATAAAGTCGATCAGATCACCCGAATGCACAACCAGGTCGCAGTTTTCTTCGGCGTATTGCATCAGCTGTGCAAGATTGGAAACGCTTTCTTCCCGGTTCCGGTTTTTTGCCTGCTTGATGATCGCTTCGGTGTCAGCTTCACAATAAAAAGGGATATGGGAATCGGTGATGTGCAATATCTTAAGCGGTTTTGCAAGACCGATTTCAACGGTGTTTTTTTCAATATGAATCATGATCCGCTTCTCTTTCTTCCTGCTTTTATAATCCTATGATTGCCACAGCCTGTCCTGCTTTGAGTGACAGTGCTATTTTTTTGTCCTCAACCGCAACTTCACCGATGTATTCGTTGCCGTTGTGCGTGATGTTGTAAACCCCTGCTTTTTCAAACGCGGCATCAGGGATGTTCCATTCACCGTCTTTTCCGTCTTCGGAGAATGCCGCAAAGAGTTTGTTGTCTTCCGTCAGGGGCAGAATCACATCATTGCCGCTTTTCAGAACAATGCCGTTTTTGGTGATCGTTTTTGTTTTGCCCATGCTTTCAACGCCGTCGGAAAAACGGACGATATAATTGCCGTCATCCTCTTCATAACCGAGTCGTTGATAGCGGTTGAGATAAGTATAGGGAATATGATGTGTGCAGAATTCTTTGATAAACAGGGGAACCCAGACTTTGCTGTCAATGCCGTTGTTCATCCAGATATCCTCACCGTGCATCGTGCCGTAGAATACTGTTTTCAGTACGGCATCATTCAGGTATCCGCTGAACTGTGACGGCTGAATGCGGATGCAGTCGTCAATGGTCATGCCCGACATCCACCATACGGCAGGAATTCTGTCAAGCGTGTGCAGGGGAGCGTCTCTCCAGTCTCCGACAGGCAGATTCTTTTCGTAAAGCCAGTAGTAATGTCTTACCGGATGCTGCGGAGAATCCGCACGGTAAAGTGATTCGCGGTAGGTGTATTCGCTTGTCACATCAATGCCCAGACTCATGACATAATCCAGCATTTTGTTGCGAGCTTCGTTCTGTGCTTCCACATCCGTACGGGGGTACATATTTTCCGCAATGCAGAAATTGTCAAGATGTACCGTGCCGGCTTCTTTGACGGGAACCGCTTTGCAGAAATCATCAAAGATTTTCTTGAACAGTCCGCTTTCCCAGTACTGCTTGTAGGATGTTTTGTAAGCAGCTCTGCCGTTGAATGCCTCAATGACGGCAGGCGTACCGTCCGAATGCATCAGGATTGCAGCTTCTTTTACAAATTCTTCATGTGTCGGACTTGCTTTGTAGGCATCGGCAACATTGCCGTGATAGCTGATGACGGTATTGCATTTTTTTGCTTCTTCAATGAGCCACAAAAGGCTGTCCTTTGCGGTTGCATCACATTCTCTTTTGAGATACGGATTGACAAGATTCATTTCGGGATACAGGTCATCGTGTCCCAGTCCCTGCCAGCCGACAAGATAAATGATTTTTTCAATTCCCTGCGTGATGTTGTCAACACCTTTTATGATTTCAAGTGCCTGCTCAAAATTGATCAGAACCTCGGAGGTGTTGTGCTCATAATCGGGTCTTGCAAGGAACATTTTCATCCACAGAATCTTTGAATAATCGTAGTTAAATTTCGGTTTCTCCATATACTGCAGCCCCTTATTTATTTATTCCCATTCTCTGTTCATCACAACAAAGGTCATTCGTTCCTGAATGCTCGGTCCGCCGTGACCCGTGCCGATGCCGCCGTGGTCGGCAGATACAATCAGCAGCCAGTCTTCCGTTTCATAGGTGTCCCTTGCTTCAATGGCCTTGATGACTTCGTAGCCGTAGTTGTCTTCGGTAATAAAGGCGTCCTGATAGACAGGATTGTTCCAGGAGAATCCGAAGTTGTGACCTGCGGAGTCGGTGTTTTCGTAAATGGCAAACAAAAAGTCAGTACAGTCCGTACTTGTCACTTCTGCCATGGCAGCGGAATGAACGTCTGCATTGTTTTTGCGGAGGTTGAAGTTGACATTTATATTGTTTTCTTCACAATAGGCTTTTTCGTCTTTGTATGTGGAGTTGTCGTTTGTGAAATGACCTTTCCATCTGGTAATGAAGGCGGCATCGTCAATGATTTCTTCTTCAATGAGTGTGGTCATCAGCATTTTCGGTTCCACCGCTTTGGTGATGCCGTTGCCCGTAATACCGTGTACGTCTGCCCACTGCCCCGTGATCATCGAGCACCAGCCGGGTGCTGTGGAGGTTGCCTGCGTGTTTTCGGCAGGATAATTCACGCCGCCGCAGTAGGTCAGGTTGATGGATGCTCCTTTGCTGAGCAGGTAGCTGACAGCACCGGTTTGCTGCATTTCGGTCAGAATGTCCGCACGGCAGCCGTCATAGCCGATGATGGCAACTTTCTTTTCGGTTTTGCCTTCGGGTAATGCAGAACGGAAATGTTTGTCGATGATACCGTACACATCGGTGGTCGGGTAAGCGGTTTCGATGGTGTTTTCGTAGCCGACGGCGGCAACATTCTGTCTGTACAGTTCTTCAGTGTCAAGCTCGTCTTTGTGGTATCTTGTAAAATACAGTGCCAATGCACCTGCAATGATACCCAGTACAACCACAACGGCGATCACGATGGCTATGATCTTTTTCTTGTCTTTCATGTTCGGTACCCTCCGGGATGTAAGTATTGTTCATTCCGAGAAGCATTCGCCTGCAGTTCGTGCTGCTTGTTTTATAGCGTATGCTTTCAAAGAATTATTAATACTATATCACAGCAATATGCATAAAGCAATATGTTGATATGAAAATATTTTATTAAATTTGTGCAAAAATAATCTCGTTTTTTGCGGTTGTAGCTGTTGCATCGGAACAATTCCGAAGTTACATTTTTTTTGCATGAACGGTGAACAAACGACCGTTCACCCGTCCAATCGACCACTCGTTACAAGTGCTGTTGAAATGCCTGAAAACGATCGCTGTAATGGCATCAAGACACAAACGGAAAGAGGTTTCGCAATGAAAGTGTGAAATAAAAACCGACCCATTTTTCACGTGTGAAGCTGTACTTCCTGCAATGTGTCCCACGGTATACTCCCTCGGTTCTGAAAAAACGGAATGAAAAAACAACAAAAAGAAACGGAGAATGAATTCTCTCCGTCCGGGTGTTGCGGGTAAACCGCTTTCAGCGGTGGCGGTTATTTGCCTCCGGCTTCGAATTTTTGAGCAGATCATATGCCTGCTGAAATGCATTCCCGGAATTGTTCCGGAGTTAGATATCCCGATCGGAACTTGTTGGGAAATCGAAATAATGAAGCGATTAAAAAAACTGAATGGCTTCCAATAGCATTCATTAACGAAATATGTAAAATATATATCCCTTGATTATTCGAAACAAAAAAGGAGCTGTAAAAAAACAGCTCAAAAAATCCGAGATTCACAAATTTCTATAATTTTTTCAATTTCCAGTGGCAATTTCAATTGATATGGTGTATTATATTTTCTTGTGATATTAGTTTTCATTCGCACGTTAATTATATCACAAAAAAGACTACAAGCCTACCTTTTTCGATAGACTTGTAGTCTTTTTTTATTCAGGCTGTTATTTTACAGCCCCTTTTGTGCTTATATGTTGTTGTATATTTTTTCAAACCATGCATCGGGATTGTCCAAACCGACAGCAGAACGAAGAATAGAACGAGCATCCGAGGCTGTGACACCGGCAGTGTCCACATCGGCGGCAAGCACGAAAACGGAATCGGCAGGCAACGTTTCAAGTCCGACCGAGTAACGCAGTGCAAAACGGGCATCCGCAGCAGTAATAGCAGCATCGCCGTCTGTATCGCCCGGAACGATGATTACATATTCCGTACCGTCTGCGAGGGTCAGCACTGCACCGGTTCCGACTTTTGAGTCTGCAGAAAGTGCATTGCCGTTCTTGTCAACAAGCGTTGCACCGTCACTTGCCTGTGCAAGCAGAGCATCGGCAGTCTTTCCGACATTGACACAGATATTGCCGTCTTTGGTGAGGGCAATAGCATTATCTTTGTCAATGTGTAAAACAGGGATTTCTTCATGTCCAACCCATTTACCACACTCTAAACAGTGCGTGCCTTCAGTGTATCCAACTACCAAGCATGTAGGCTCTACTCTTTCATAGAATACTTTATTTAAATGATTACAGTGATTGTAATGTATAGATGCTTCTTCTAAATCTGAATTCATCTTATCTATAATAACTTTTTTCCATTGTTCTTTATCTCCGCCATAGTATAGATCTTTAAGACTAAAGCACCAATAAAAGGCTTTGGGGCCTATTCGCTCTAAAGAACTGGGCAATTCTATTATTTCTATTGTATCACACCAGTAAAATGCCCACTCGCATATAATACTTATGCCTTCCTCTATTATAACATGTTTTATATTATACTTTGACCATTTTGATTCTTGTATATCTGATGCACAATCTAAAGAACCCTCTCCACTTATAACAAGGGTTCCATCTACATATAACTTATATGTAGCATTTTGCCAACATGTACCTATTTCTGCGAGTTCGACAGCATATCCACCGCATAAATCGCAAACTTTATTATTATCTTCATCAGTATAAGAAAAACCTATTACTTCATGCCCCTCAAGCCATTCCTCGCAATCAACGCAGCATATGCCCTCGGTATATCCGACAGATGTACAACTCGGATTTTGTTGAGGTCTTGATTCTCTATTAGGATGATTTGTTGCTGGAATTTCTTCATGTCCCTCAATCCATATATTGCAGTCAGGACAAAATATACCTGCAGTGTATCCAATTGATGTGCATGTTGCCTCTTGCTGCGGTTTTGATTCTTTTTTTGGATGATAAAAACAACAATTGTAATTGTAATAAATTTTTGCATCTATTAAGCATCCATTACCAGAACAAAAATTTATCATTTCCCAGTTTTCTTGTGTTCCGCAATAATATACATTATTAAGACTACTGCAGTAAGAAAAAGCACTATCACTGATTGTTGTTACACTATCTCCAATACTTACATTACTAAGCTTGGTGCAATCCTTAAAAGCAGAAATACCGATAGTAATTACACTCTCTCCAATGTTTACACTTCTAAGATTAGTACAATCCTCAAAAGCAGATTCACCTATTACTGTTACCCCATTTCCAATGATGAGTTTCCTAATGTTCTCGCAATAATAGAAAGCATCTTCACCAATACTGGTTACGCTGTCAGGGATAACTACATTTATGAGACTTTCACAGTAAGAAAAAGCAGACTTATCGATTGTCGTTACGCTGTTTGGAATTGTTATTGCTGTAAGACTATCACAGAAAGCGAATGCAGAATCTCCAATTGTCGTTACACTATTCGGGATTGAATAGGTAACTTTTTTATTGCCAATCGGATACTGTATGATTGCTGTTTTGTCTTTATCAAACAAAACACCATATTCATCATTTGAATAGTGTTGATTATTCTCATCAACAATTATGTTCATAAAATTGTCGCAAGCATAAAAAGCTCTTTTACCAATTGAAATTACACTGTCCGGAATTGCCACATTTGCAAGGCGAGTGCATTCTTTAAACGCAGAATCTCCAATTGTCGTTACGCTGTTTGGAATTATTATGTTCGTAATACTATCACAAAAAGCAAACGCAAAAGCTCCAATTGATGTTACACTATCTGGGATAGTTACATTCGTAAGACTATCACAACCCCAGAAAGCATAATTTCCGATTGTTGTTACGCCATCATATATGATAACCGAACATATGTCGGTATTAAGAAACGGAGATTCACCAACTTCATAATCAATCACATAATCCTTCATTGCTCCGTGTCCTTTGATAATCAGTTCTTTCGTAGTACTGTTGTAAGTGTATGTAACATCGTCTCCACACATACCGACAGATGAAAGTGCACTTGCAGAAATAACAAAACAAAACAACGCTAATATAACAAGTGCCATCATTAAGGCCATTTTATAAATGTGCTTCATATCTATTCCCCCATATAACCTGATTCTTTTTCAGCCAAATTATTTTCAAGGCATTGTTCAATATATTCACTATAATAAAACCTATTTTCTTCTCTTAATACATTACAGGATTCTCTGATTTTTCTATTCAATTCATCAAGATAGTTTTGTTTTTTGTAAAGTATTTTAATGCACCTCAACAATTTAATCAAATCTAAATAAATTTGATTAAAATTTTTTTCTTTGCTTGGTGCTAAAGTTATTTCTTCATAAATCACCACTACTGAATCCCTTAATTTTAAATTTTTCATATCACAAATATGAGAAAACTTTTTTAAAATCAGATCAAAAACAAGGTAATTTCTATCATCTAAATGCAAATTAAGATTTTCTATATATTTATCGATTTCTAAATTAGTAACATCCTCTACAGTTTCTTTCCCCTTTATTGTTAAAAACTTATTTAGCTCCAAAAACAGCACATAGGACAGATTTATAATTTCTTCACAGTAAATATTAATCTTGATTTTTTCAATTACATATTTGTAAAAGTTTGACACAAGAGTGAGGAAAATCGATGCTTCTAACATTAAATCGGCAATTGCTTTCAATGTGTTATTTTGAAAATAATTCACACATATATACAAAACACAACCTGCAACAAAAATAATTAAATACAATAAATTACTAATTATTAATGACTTAAATTTTGGCTTGTTAGACGAATTGTTTTTAATTTGCTTTATGATTTTATTTATCCGTTTTTTCACAAAATCACCACTAATATGCACTTAAGTTAATTAAAGTATCGACATCTGTTATTAGTATATCAATTGAAAATCTATAATGCAACAACAAAATGAAAACTAATTATTTATCAATAAATCTGTATCGTCAGAGTATTGAATCTATATTTCATTAGCTTTCTATTTCCTAAAACTAATATTTTTTCATTCTTGGAATGCAGAACAAAATCACGGACAATTCCCCACCAAAAAAACCGTCTGAAAATGAGTAGTACGCTCGTAGTACGCTTGGGCAAAAGAAAACCCCGGGAAGCCTTTGGTATCGGGCTTCTCGGGGATAGTGGTCTTTATTCCCACTCGCTAACCATTTTTGTCTCTGGTGTCTACAAGTAAGAATTTGGGTCATTTTCTATGGCATTTCGGGTCAAAATTGCACGTTTTTCTCACCTGTTTCAGAGGTCTACAGGCATTTGACCTCATTTTGACCT
>JAFSEF010000121.1 GCA_017435865.1 Clostridia bacterium | reverse complement strand
TTGCTTCCTCCCTTGGTGCCTTAGGTCGGAATCGAACCAACGACACGCGGATTTTCAGTCCGCTGCTCTACCAACTGAGCTACCAAGGCAAATGCACAGAAAAAATGGCGACCCGGAACGGGCTCGAACCGTCGACCTCTAGCGTGACAGGCTAGCGTTCTAACCAACTGAACTACCGGGCCAAAATGGTGGGAACAACAGGGCTCGAACCTGTGACCCCTTGCTTGTAAGGCAAGTGCTCTCCCAGCTGAGCTATGCTCCCTCATCTGTGCGGCTCACTTAATATACTACACGAAAGCAGATTTGTCAAGACTTTTTTTCAATTTTTTTGAAAAAAATTTTCGTGTCCTCTGCTTTTCAAAAAACACAAAAATCATATTGCACATTCATCTCAAGTATGATAAAGTTAAATTAACAAATTAATTTAACATATTATATAAGGTGACGCTATGGATTTTTTTGATGTATTAACAATGGTCGGCGGTTTGTGTCTGTTTCTGTTCGGCATGAACCTGATGGGAGCCGGCCTTGAAAAATCAGCAGGTGAGGGATTGAAGTCTCTGCTCGGCCGTTTGACAAACAAAAAGATAACGGGCTTCCTGACAGGTATCGGTGTGACTGCTGTCATTCAGTCCTCTTCCGCAACAACGGTTATGGTGGTCGGTTTTGTCAACTCCCGGTTGATGACCCTGCGACAGGCAATCAACGTCATCATGGGGGCCAACGTCGGGACAACCGTCACTGCATGGATTCTGAGTTTGTCCGGCATTGAGGGCGATAATTTCCTTGTACAGATGCTCAAACCGACATCTTTTTCACCGCTGCTTGCTCTGATCGGTATTATTCTGTTTATGGGATCCAAGGACAATCGCAAAAAAGACATCGGCGGCATTCTTCTCGGTTTTGCGACCCTGATGTTCGGTATGGACACCATGTCCGGAGCTGTGGTCGGTTTGCGTGATGTGGAATGGTTCCGCAATCTGCTTATTATGTTCTCCAATCCGATTCTCGGTGTTGCCGTCGGTGCCGTGCTGACAGGCATTCTTCAGTCTTCATCCGCATCGGTCGGTATTCTGCAGGCCCTGGCTGCAACAGGTCAGGTATCTGTCGGTGCTGCTGTACCGATTATTATGGGACAGAATATCGGTACCTGCGTGACTTCGTTGCTGTCTTCCGTCGGCACTTCCAGAAATGCCCGCCGTACTTCCGTTGTGCATCTTTCCTTTAATGTCATCGGGACGGTTGTGCTTTTAGTGGTCTATTCTGCGGTAAAAGCTTTGGTCGAATTACCGGTACTTGATTCTGCCGCGGGTGCCTGGGAAATTGCGTTGATTCATACCATGTTTAATGTTCTGTGTACCGTTCTTATGTTCCCGGCTTCTTCGCTGCTTGAAAAACTCTCCATGAAACTCATTCCCGAACCGAAAGGGGAGCAGGCCAAAGAGGAAAGAATTGAAATTGACGAACGTCTGATGATCACCCCGTCCCTTGCAATTCAGAGATGCCGTGAACTGACGGAAAAAATGGCACATATCAGCGAAGATGCATTCAGAAAAGCCATTTTTTCTCTGGAGGATTACTCGCCTGAACTGGCAGCGGATATACGCAAGAAAGAAAATAAAGCTGACCATTACGAAGATATCCTCGGTACTTACATTGTAAAGATGAATTCCGCAGCCATGAACGACAAGGACAGCCGTGAAGCTGCTAAGCTTCTTCATATGATCGGCGACTTTGAGCGTATTTCCGACCATGCCGTCAATATTCTTGAATCTGCAGAAGAAATCAATGAAAAAGATATTGCGTTTTCCGAGTCCGCAAAACAGGAACTCAAAGTACTTACGACCGCTACCGAAGAGATTGTATTCTATACCATGAAAGCGTTCCTGCAGAACGATCTGGAAGCTGCAACCTATGTTGAACCGCTTGAACAGGTTGTTGACGATCTCAAAGAACAGTTGCGTGCAAGACACATCAAGAGACTGCAAAAGGGAAATTGTACCATCGCTGTCGGTTTTGTGTGGGCGGATTTGCTGAATAACTTTGAAAGAGTGTCCGACCATTGTTCCAATATAGCAGGTTGCATTCTTGAGATGTCGCATGATGCAATGGATATGCACCAGTACCTGAAAGCCGTGAAGCATGACGATCCTTCGTTCCGCAGTAAGTACGAATCCTTTGCCGAAAAGTACTCTCTGGCAAAATATCAGTAATGTATACAGATGTATAAATATTCGAATTATGCATTTGCTGTATTTGCTGTGTTCTGTGAAAATTTAACGCACTATCATGGCAATATGCTGCTGTGACAAAATCTATCCCGCTTTTGAGGATGCCGCTTCGGCGAAGTTAACAAAAAGGATTGGCAGGAATTGTCTGAAATAGGCAGAAAAGAGAAAAATGAAAATGGGTCTTGCATAATTATAAAAGTATGATATACTAAAGCCACCAAAATTCAAAGGAGTTTATAAAAATGAAAAAACTTGTTTCTGTTCTTTCTGTTCTTGTTGCTCTTTGCCTTGTAATCGGCTGCTTCGCAGCTTGCAGCAAGGATGATGCAAATGTGTCTGACGGCAACGCTGTTACCGACGGCAATGTTGTCACCGACGGCAACGCAGCTGAAGAAGATGCAGCTGAAAGCACCGACCTTCTTAAGGTTATTGATGTTCCGCTGACCAACGAAGAATACGCTTTCGCTGTTACCAAAGGTAACGAAGAACTGCTTGCATCTCTTAACGATTTCCTTGCTGAAATCCGTGCAAACGGTCAGTTTGATGCTATCATGAACGCTTACTTCGGTGACGGTGAAAAGACCGGCGTTCTGATTGCTGACGCAGAAGTTGATACCGAAAATGAAAATCAGCTTGTCATCGCTACCAATGCAGCATTCGCTCCCTTCGAATATGTTGAAGGCGAATACTACTACGGTGTTGACATCGAAATCATGAACCTGTTTGCACAGTCCCTTGGCATGACTCTTGCTGTTAACGACATGGAATTCGACTCCGTCTGCACAGCTGTCGGCGAAGGTATGTGTGATGTCGCTGCTTCCGGTCTTACCATCAAGCCCGAACGCGAAGAAATCCTTGATTTCTCCACTTCTTACTACAATGCTTCTCAGAAGATCATTGCTGCTGCAAACGATACCACTTTTGACAACTGCACAACAGTTGAAGAAGTTGAAGCTATCCTTGCAGGTCTTGCAGAAGGCACTCAGGTCGGTTATCAGACCGGTACCACCGGTGCATTCTACATTGTCGGTGATGCAGACTGGGATTTCGCAGGTTTTGCTAACATTGTCGGTGTCGGCTACTCCAACGGTGCATTTGCTGTGCAGGATATCCTCAACGGCAACATCGCTTACGTTGTGATCGACGAAGCTCCTGCCAACAACATCGTTGCAGGCGTTAACGGTTAAGTTATTCAAACCAATACAGCAACCCCGCCGACAGACGGGGTTGTTTTTATCAGTATGAAAGGGGAGTCGCCGGATTCTGTTGAGAATACGGCACGGTAAAAAGATATGCTGACAGACTTTGCCCTGAAATGGGATAAATTTGTTGTCAACTTTATTGATAAGGGCGGCTATAAACAAGTCGTTGCCGGACTTGAAAACACCATTATGGTTGCCGTACTTGGCCTGATCATCGGTATGCTGATCGGTTGCATTATTGCTGTTGTCAGTGTAATGCCGAAATATCCTGTGCTGCCGTATGCAATGCAGAGCCGTTTTGACCGTTTTCTGGATCGTTTTCCGAAAAAGCCTTTGCTGCGTGTTGTGACTTTGTATTATGTGTTCTTTGCAATCATGTGGATTCTGCAGAGAACGCCCGTCATTCTGCAGAAGATCTGTTCTTTGTATGTCGCCTTGTTCAGAGGTACACCTGTTATGGTACAGTTGTTGCTCGGCTACTTCGTTTTGATTCCGTCCATGGGGTTCAAAGCGACGGCCGTGCAGGCAAGTATCATCATCTTCGGTCTGAACAGTGGTGCTTATGTTTCCGAAATCATGCGCGGCGGTATCAATTCGGTAGACAGCGGGCAGCTTGAAGCTGCAAGAGCCGTCGGTTTCAGTTATGCGTCTTCCATGATCAAAATCGTGGTTCCGCAGGCAATCAAAAACATTCTGCCCACATTGGGAAATGAGTTCATTGCTCTCATCAAGGAAACCTCGATCATCGGTTATGCCGGTGCATTGGATCTGGTTTATGCGTTCAAGCAGATCGGTACAAGTACTTATGAATATACTGTTCCGTATATCGTGCTTTCGGTTATTTACATTGCATTGGTCGTTATCATTACGATCGGTCTGAAAATTATGGAAAGGTGGTTGGCAAAAAGTGATAGACGTCGTTAATCTGCATAAAAGCTTTGGAGACCATGAAGTTCTCAAGGGAATCACCACCACCATTCATGAGGGTGAAAAGGTCGTTGTGATCGGACCTTCCGGCAGCGGCAAGAGTACATTTCTGCGTTGTCTGAACTGTATGGAAGACCCGACTTCCGGTTCCATCATTTTTGAAGGCGAAGACATTGCAAACATCCATGTGGATATCAACCGCCACCGTGAAAAAATCGGTATGGTGTTCCAGCAGTTCAATCTGTTCAACAACAAAACCGTACTTGACAATGTCATGCTTGCACCGTACTGCCTGGGCAAAAAGAAGCTCAGAAAGCTGAAAAAAGATCCGCAGTATACAGGTCCGAAAACAGCCAAAGAGCTAAAAGCCCACTGTGAAGAAGATGCAAGACGTTTGCTTCGCAGAGTCGGTCTTGAAGAAAAGGCAAGTGCTTATCCGTCTACATTGTCGGGCGGTCAGAAGCAGCGTGTTGCAATTGCAAGAGCACTGGCTATGAATCCCAAGGTCATGTTGTTTGACGAACCTACGAGTGCATTGGACCCCGAAATGGTCGGTGAAGTTCTTGATGTTATGAAAGAGCTTGCTGCAAGCGGTATGACCATGGTGGTCGTTACGCACGAAATGGGATTTGCCCGCGAAGTCGGTACCCGTGTTCTGTTCATTGACGAAGGTGTGATTGCGGAAGAGAATACACCGCAGGAATTCTTTACCAATCCGCAGACGGAACGTCTGAAAACATTTTTGAGCAAAGTGTTATAATCAAAAAAACGGATGCAGTTCAATGTGAGCTGCATCCTTCTTTTTTATTGGTATTCAGGGAATGTTGGAGAATGAACAGATGATTATTTGAACAATTCGATGAGTTTTTTGATCAGCGACCAGAATGTATCACGCATTTTTGCAAACAGGTCATCGAACATCGGCGTGTCTTTGTTGTAGAAAAAGTCAACTGCCCAATCTGCATTTACATTGCCGTCAACGGCTGCATTTTCGCCGAATACATAGGTGATTCCTTCATTGATTTTATCCATGTGTGTTACTCCTTATCTGTCAATACCCGTTGAAAAAGCGGGTGATTCTGTAAAGCATATTGTTGAAAAGTGCAATCATTTCACGAAGAATCTTATTGATATCCATGTGTATCTCCTTTCGTTTTACCAGGAAGTTCCCCACAGAACTTCACGGATGGTTGTGACCATGAGTGTTTTGCCGAGGATCAGATTGAACAGATCCACAAAGAAACGGACGATGGTTGAGAAATCGAATGTCGGCACTACGACGGACTCCCATACGATATCGTCGCAGTGAACGGGGAATGCCTGCGAATACAGGATACCGCCGTCACCTGTGATCTGAAAACGAACATACATTCCGAGTTCCTCATCAGTGAAATCGTCCAGACACAGAGCAGAGCAGTCTGTGCCTTCCTGAATGACTTTGCCGTTGGAAATCCATTTGATGTAGTTGTAATCGCTGCCTTCAAACGCGACGGTGTCTGCCTCGTTGTCCACAAGAACATTCTGCACGCTCGGCGGTGTACCGACACCGACAAATTCTTCACCGAGGTCTTTTCGTGCGAATCTTGCAACCGAGAACCATGTGCCGCTTTCCATGCAGGTACGCAGGTTTTCGAGTGTGTTTTCGGGCATGCACATCATGGTGAATGCACGGTCGTATTCGTCAATCAGGTGACCGTCGGAAAATGTGATGTTGGATACATTTCTGCCCTGCGGAAGTGTCAGCTGCAGCACATTGTCCCAAAGGTCAACGTCATATCTTGTGCGGTTGTTTTTGCCGGAATTGATGTCCATGGCAATGCAGGATTCATAATCAAGGAAAATGTTTGCAAATTTGTTGATGTAATACGGTTCGTCGGCTCTGTCGGGATCATCTTCGCAACCGACAAATTCACCCGTATGATCCAGGAAACTCAAGCCGCCGTCTTTTTCGGCCTGCTTGACAACTGTTTCATAGTCCCCGTAAATGCCCATTTTTGCCTGTCCGTAATCCGACCAGAATGTGTTGATGTGGCAATCGTTGATGGGCGTTGCTCCGTTGGCTTCGCAAGCGGTGGTGACTTCAAGCATACCTCTGCCGTCTCTGCCGACACCGTCCAGGATTTCCTGTCTGCGTTCACTTGTCAGCACAACAGGATCAGCAAGCAGGGTGCGTTCATATTTGAAAGCCCTGTAAAGCGGCACCATTTCGGGTACTTCATCCCATCTTGCCCCCAGTACGGCATGGTCACTGATGGCAAGAATGTCAAAGCCAAGTCGGTAATGCTCTTCAACACACTCTGCAATGCTCGGAGCACCGTCGCTGGCGTTTGTATGCAGATGCAGTGCTGCCTTGTATTGATCCCATGTGTCCCAGTCAACAGGTTCATAAGGATTTTCAATTGTGTAGTCTCTGTCATCGCTTTCCGAAAGGTAGGTGACATACACATTCTGAATGTCCCCGGTCATGGCAGAGGCAGGAACACCGAGAGGTATCAGCATCAACATACAGAGTAACAGGGCTGTGAGTTTTTGCATTCTTCTTTTCATTTTTTTACTTCCTTTCTGCATCAGAATATGAAAAAGGTCTGCACCGTACGGGCAGACCTGTAGTACAGAATTATTCCTTGTTTTGTGTTTTCATTTCTTCCGATTGCTCGGCATTGCGGTTGATTTCTTCAGGATCATGGTAGGTGGGTACCACTTTTTTAAGAGCCGTGCGGATGCAATCCATACCGCCACCGTTTTCAGATTCTTTGACAGCATCCGAAAGCAGTTGCAGATTTGCCTGCATCTGTTCTCTTGTCAGCGGTGTATCATGCTCGACAAAAATCATATCATTGTCGGTTTTTGTCAGATTTTCGCTTTTGATCAGAAGTTCTTCATACAGCTTTTCACCGGGACGCAAGCCGACTTCAACGATGTCGATATCGTCATACGGACGCAGACCGCTTAAGCGGATCATGTTTTCGGCAAGATCCAGAATTTTAACAGGTTTGCCCATGTTCAGCACAAACAAATCTCCGCGGTCAGCCATGGCACCTGCCTGCATAACAAGCTGCGATGCTTCGGGAATGGTCATGAAATAACGGATGATGCGTTTGTCTGTGATTGTGATCGGACCGCCTTTTTCAATCTGTTTGCGGAACAGCGGAATCACAGAGCCGTTGGAACCGAGAACATTGCCGAAACGGACGGCAACAAAGGATGTTTTGCTGTCGGTTCTGCATTGCACAACCATTTCACAGACACGCTTGGATGCCCCCATGATGTTGGTGGGGTTGACAGCCTTGTCTGTTGAAACAAGAATGAACTTTTCTGTGCCGTATTTTTCTGCCATGTCAGCCGTGTTGGCTGTACCCATGCAGTTGTTTTTGATGGCTTCACAGGCACTCTGCTCCATCAACGGAACATGTTTGTGTGCCGCTGCATGGAAAACAACGTCGGGTTTATATTGTGAAAATACGGTGTCAAGACGGTTTCTGTCACGCACGGAGCCGATTTCGACGGCAAGCGGCAGTGTGTTGCCGTATTTGCGGATCAATTCCTGTTCAATGTCATAAGCGTTATTCTCATAAATATCAAAAATAACAAGCTTTTTCGGATGCAGTTTTGCAATCTGGCGGCAGATTTCACTGCCGATGGAACCGCAACCCGTAACAAGCACGACTTTGTCGCGGTAGTATGCCTTGGCTTCGCTGTTGTTGATTTTCAGACTGTCGCGGAACAACAGGTCTTCAATGTGGATTTCACGCAGTACGCGGCGTGAGTTGTCGGATTCATCGTTTGCATCCTTGATCGGGAAGTCATACATCTTGACTTTGCAACCTGTCTGCGAATAAAAAGCGTGCAGTTTTCTTGCCATTTCGTTGTCGATATTCGGCAGTGCAATGAAAATTTCCTGTACGGGTAAAGTTTTGATCAGTTCGACCGTTTTTTCATTTTCGGCATACACTTTCAGACCTGACATTTTGCCGCCGATTTTTTCATTGTTTGTGTCAATAAAACAGATGGGGCGGTAATGTGAGGACGGGTTATAAAGCAATTCTTCGGCAAAAAGCGAACCGATCTGACCGGCACCGACAATGGCGACACCGATTTTATTAAGGTCATTCACGCTCACGTTGAGATGGCGGTAATATTGCTGATAGGCAAAACGTGTTGTCAGGGTCAGCACGTCAAACATAGCCACAATGGAGGCAGACTGCCAGATTCCGAAATAGGCATGAATGGCATGGGTGATCAGCAGGGCAGAAACGCCGCCGATGACGTCCGCAATGACCATTTGCAGGTAGGCTTTGGAGTTGGCATATCTCCATACGTTTGCATATACACCCGTAAAAAGACGGCAAATAAGCAATGCAACGCCGAATACAGCAAGATTCAGATAATAATCCTGCTGTGTGATCGGAATACTGGAAGAAGAGTACTGTGCAATAAAACCGACACCGAAATACACTGTCAGGAACAGGCAGATGTCAATGGCAAGCAGCAACCATTTTCGTTTGTTTTTTATATCCATGATGTTATTGATCCTTTTGAACGGACTTATTTTTGGTTGGTGTCGCCTTCAACAACACCTTTGTGCAGCAAGACAGCAAGCACAGTGCCGAAAAGGCATCTGATGTCAAAAAAGATGTTCATTTTCTTGACATATTCACCGTCAAGGGATGCTTTCACTTCAATCGGCAGTTCGTCCCTGCCGTTGATCTGTGCCCAGCCGGTCAGACCGGGACGAACATCGTTTGCACCGTATTTGTCACGTTCTGCAAGCAGATCATACTGGTTCCACAGGGCAGGACGAGGACCGATGACAGACATTTCACCCTTGAAAATGTTAAACAGCTGCGGCAGTTCGTCAAGACTTGTCTTACGCAAAAACTTGCCTGTGCGGGTGATGTATTTTTCAGGGTCGGACAGCTGTGCGGTCGGTGTGTCATGGGGTGCATCCGTACGCATGGTGCGGAATTTGTATATCATAAAATGACTTTTGTGAATGCCGACTCTTTTTTGTTTGAAAAAAACGGGACCGGGACTGTCCAGTTTGATCAGCAATGCAAGCAACGCAAGCACGGGGGACAGGATTGCAATACCCAATCCTGAGGATAAAATATCAAAAAATCGCTTTATGCATCGATTGTACATGATAAATCTCCTTTGAGTTTATTCTTATTTATTATACAGGACAGCATAAAAATTGTCAATACAGATAATATTTTAACAATGTTTCTCTTGCTTAATATATGATTGAATTTTTAATAAATGTATGGTACTATTTTTCTGTTGAGAAACAGGAGGTGTACGTATGATTTTTTCACCTGATACTGCCGTTTTGCAAAAAAATACGGATCATGTTTTTGAAACATATCTTACCCGACAAAAAATCGGCAATGCGGCCGTTTCGGTCATACAAAACGGAAAGGTGCTGTGCCGATCATTTTACGGTTCTGTTTCGTTCGGCAAAAACAATGTACCCGATGCTGACTCCCTGTTCCGACTTGCATCCATGACAAAACCCATTGTCGGGGCGGCTGTCATGCTGCAGGTTGAAAGAGGTTTGCTTGATCTTGATGCTGCAATCAGTGTATACCTGCCTGCATTTGCGCAGATGTATGTCGGTAAAGAAGATAACGGGATGATTGTCCCTGCTGCAAAAACGAAAAATGCTGTCACCGTCCGCCATTTGCTGACACATACAAGCGGAATCGGAAGCGGTTCTTTCGGCGATGTGCAGTGTGCACAGATGCCGCAGAACGCAAAGTGTAATCTCAGTGATGCGGTTTGTTATTACGCAACGCTGCCGTTGTTGTTTGAACCCGGCACGAGGACGGAATACAGCGGTTTATTCGGATTTGATATCTTGGCGCACCTTGTGGAAGTCACATCAGATAAAAGCATAGCACAATTCCTGCAGGACGAATTGTTTACTCCTTTGGGAATGCAGGACACCACGTTTGATCCTTCTGCTGAGCAAAAAAGCCGGCTCGTTTTTTTGCATGATAAAAAGGAAGATATGTCTGCGGATGCAACACCTGTCAACGGGGAGATGTTCGATGTGTTCCCGAACAGTCATTGTTGCGGTGGTGCCGGTCTTGCAGGCTCGCTTGCCGATTACGAAAAATTTGCACAGATGTTACTGCAAGAGGGAACCTGCAACGGCGTTCGTGTGCTCAGTAAAGAGAGTGTACGGCAGATGAAAACCGCACAGCTTTCCGAACAAATTATGCCGGGTGCGCAGAAATGGGGCTTGTCCATGCGTGTGATTGCAGGAAAAGGCTACAGCTATCTGCCGATCGGTTGTTTCGGCTGGAGCGGTGCCTACGGAACGCATTTCTGGGTGGATCCCGCAAACGGAATCACTGCGGTGATGATGCGAAACTCCCTTGTTGACGGCGGTGCAGGTGCAAGAACCGCTGTTAAGTTTGAAAAAACTGTTTATACATCCATATAAAAAAATACAGGCGATACGCAAATGTATCGTCTGTATTTTTTTGAGTATATGATCAGTCTGTACGCAGTGCTTCCACGGGATCTTTTTTCGCTGCAAGACCGGACGGGATCAGGCCTGCAATGAAGGACAGCAGAACGCTGATACCGATGAGCACGATCGCTGCAACAGGGGAGAGTGATGCCGCTGCTTTGACGGTTGTCAGGTATTTCAGAACAAGGTTGATCGGAATTTCCAGAAGCAATGTAACCCCTATACCGAGGCAACCCGATGCAAGACCGACAATGACCGTTTCAGCATTGAAAACACGCGAAACGTCTTTTTTGGATGCACCGATGCTTCGCAGAATACCGATTTCCTTTGTGCGTTCAAGCACGGAAATGTAGGTGATAATGCCGATCATGATGGACGAAACGATCAGCGAAATGGCTACGAATGCAACCAACACATAAGTGACAATGTTGAGAATCGTGGTCACGCTGTCAAGCAGAATGCCGATGAAGTCGGTCACTTGAATGGTGTAGGATTCAAAACCGAGTGCCTCCACCTGTTCGTTGTAATAATCAATAACCGTTTCAAGCTCTGCTTTGGTAGCAAAATCCTTGGGATACAGATAAATGGAAGACGGGGTCAGCACATTTGCATATCCCATTTTTGCAAGATTGCTGTTGTAGGTGTCGTCCGAAGAAACGCTGTCAAGATAGGCTTTTTTAATTGCATTTGCCTGATCTTCGGTTAAAAAGCTTTCCATCATGGTCTGCATCAGCGGTGTCATGGTGGAAAAATCCATAATCGAAGACATATCTGTCATACTTGCCATGTCCATTGATTCCATGTCCATGTCTGCCATCATGATCATGAACGGAGTGATATCAAGCTTGTTCATGTCAATTTTGGAAAAATCAATATCTGCAAGGCGGATCTCCGAAAGATTTGTGTTTGCAAATTCGGTACCTGTTATGATATTTGTGTTCGGCTGTGCCAGCTGCTGCTGAACCACTTCGCTGTTTGCGGTTTCGGCAATTGCCCAATCCATCAGTGCGGATGTGAAGCCAATGCCGCCCGGGTTGCTTGCAAGTGTCAGGTCTTCGTCAGGGCACAGAATACCGACGATCTTCAGCTCCAGTCCGTTGTTGACTGCTTCACGCAGGAACAGGCTGTTTTCTCTGAAATCATCCCAGCATTTTGTTTCTTCGTTATAAACAAAGCAATCCGAATTCAGCACCAGTTTGAAACGCATATCCAGAATCTCGTCGAAAGAATACTTGATCTGTTCGGTCGGTGTATCCGTTTCCGATTCGGTGAACACCTTCATGATGTCTTCCGTAATGTTTGCCATGTCTTTAAGACCCAATGCGTATTGCACAAATTCATTGACCGAATACGTCGGGTCAACGATGAGCACCACTTCCGATTTGTCGGTCGGGAATTTTCCGGCTACAATGTCGTACTGCATATCCATCAGCTCTTCATCACCGATCAGCTGTACCCACATATTCATGTTCATCATGGAATTGCCGGACATCATACTGCTCATGTCGCCCATGCCGCCCATACCGCCCGACATGGACATGGCATCCTGCATGAATGTGGTGGGATTGACCTGCACAACACCGTCTGTGGTGTCTGCCTTATAAACGTTGAGCACGGTGCTGTAATTGTAGGTAATCTCATTGCACAGTTCATCAAAGATTTCGCGGTTGTCTTCAATATACTGACGGAAGCTGGTCAGGTTGTTGACGGATGCTTCCGCAAGAAACGCTTTGAGCATTTCTTTCATGGCGGTGTTGACATAAATGCCGTCTTTTTCGCGGTCTGTGTTCATCATTTCCTGCCCGATGCCTGTCATGGAGGACATCAGTGCATCCGTGTCCAGTGCCTGCTGTTCAACGGTGATGGGGATTGACAGCATGGTTTCTTCCTGGATGTTGTCAATATAATTATTGATACCGGTCGAAAGGGCAAGAATCAGAGCAATGCCGATGATACCGATGCTGCCTGCGAATGCCGTCAGAATCGTTCTGGCACGTTTTGTCATCAGGTTCTGCAGACTCAGTGTGAGTGCTGTTCTGAAAGACATACCGCTTTTACCCTTGTTATCCTTGGGTGCTTCGGCAAGTGCCTTGATTTCCTTTGCTTCCTCTTCTTCCGAGAACGGGTTGGTATCGTCAACAACAACGCCGTCGGCAAAGCGGATGATGCGGTTGGAATACTCTTCTGCAAGTTCGGGGTTGTGTGTGACCATGATGATCAGACGGTCCTTGGAAATTTCCTTGAGGATATTCATGATCTGCACGCTGGTTTCGCTGTCAAGTGCACCTGTCGGTTCGTCGGCAAGCAGAATTTCGGGATCGTTGATGAGTGCACGGGCAATGGCAACACGCTGCATCTGACCGCCCGAAAGCTGATTCGGTCTTTTGTTGATCTGTGTGCCGAGTCCTACCTGTTCGAGTGCTTTGACGGCACGTTCGCGGCGTTCTTTTTTGCCAACACCCGACAGTGTAAGAGCAAGTTCCACGTTTGCAAGAATGGTCTGATGGGGAATGAGGTTGTAACTCTGAAAAACAAAACCGACGGAATGATTGCGGTAGGTATCCCAGTCGCTGTCGGTAAAATCCTTGGTGGATTTGCCGTTGATAACAAGGTCACCATCTGTATAGCGGTCCAGGCCGCCGATGATGTTCAGCGTTGTGGTCTTGCCGCAGCCCGAAGGACCGAGGATGGAAACAAATTCGCTTTTGCGGAAGCAGAAGCTGATGCCTTTCAGTGCCATCAGCTTTTCTTCACCGGAGGCATATTCTTTTGTGATATTCTTTAATGCAAGCATGACTTATTCCTCCGTTTCTTTATGTTTGCGGTTGCCGCCCTGTTTTCTCTTTTTTACGATCAACACAATAAAAACAACAGCAGCGGCTGCGATGATAACAGGAATGATAACGGCACCGATGTTTGTACCGTCCTCTTCGGACTGATAAATAATCTGCGGAACTTCATCGGGCAGTGTGACCGATTCTTCCTCAGCGGGTGCTTCAAAAACGACCATGTCATAGAACCATCTGACCATGTCGGCATGGGTCATGTTTTCCATTTCCGCAGAGAATGAGTCTGTATAGGATGCAAAGGGATTTGCGGCATCTGCAGAGTCGGCACTCATGATCGAACCTGTCAGCATATCGGCATTTTCAGGCATCTGCATCATGGAAACTATGAAATCCACAAGGTAGGCAAGCACGCTTTCCTTGTCTGCTTCAACGACTTTGCTCTTTGTTGCTTTGCCGTCAAAAGTGCGTTTGCTGTCAATTTCTTTCAGCGTACCAAGGGAGGCAAGCGTTGACAGGGCAGGCAGTTCCGGCAGAGCCATGCTGTTTTCACCTGTGTTCATTTCTGCCATCAGTTTTTTCATCTGTTCGGGTCCGAAGGTCAGATCGAATGCGATCATTTCTTCCATAACGGACATGATGTCAACGGACAGACCCGACCTTGCAATGAATTCAAGAATGGGGGCTGCAAGTGCATAAAGCATTTTCTGCAGACCGCCGTCAGAGATGAAGTATGCAATCGTCGGCAGTTGCGCTGTGAGATATGTTACGGGGGATTGGCAGATGTTTTCGATCTGTGTGAAAAGGGGATTGAGGATATTGGTCAGCAAAGCATCCGTGTCGGCTGTTTTGTTGTATTCAGCCGCGGAAACATACAGGGAAGCATCCACACCGAGTGCTTCAAAAAGAGGAATGACGGCACTGTTGTAGCCGTAGGCACCACGGATTGTAATACTGTCAAGGAAAACGAAATCCTCACCTGCAAGCAAAAAGGCAAGCAGGTCATTCACAGGACGCAGCACTGCTGCACAGGCAGCTGCAAAAGCAGCTTTGTCACCATCCGTAAATCCCCAGTTGATGCCGCTGTCGGGCACTTCTTCCCATGTCAGGTAACGCGACAGGAATGTGACGGCTGCCTTGTATTGTTCATCTTCGAGTTGTGCAAAAACAGCCTTTGGTGTTGCTTCGATTCCCAACAGGGAAACCACGGGAGCCATGGATTCATCGTTCAGAAGACCGTAGATTGTTTTGATGACGGCAGTGATGTTGTCGTTGGTGTAAAGCATGGATTTCACACCTTCCGACAAAGAAGCGGAGCCGGTCATTTCTGCAATGAGTGCACCGAGCAAAGAGTCAAAACCTTCCATCATTTTGGCATAATTCTCACGGGGCATATCCTGTGTGAATGCATAGGCGGTTGTTTTGATGTCACCGTATACCCAGTACAGGTCACTTGCTTTTGTGTCGGGTTTGAGCATAAAGGCAAGTGCACGCAGAACGCTGTCTGCATCATCCTGCAAAAATTCATTGATCACGGAAGACAGATCCATACTGCCGAACATTTCGTTGCTGCTTTCGGTTTCAGCACCCTGCGAGAGCAGATCACCGAGGGCATTTCCGTTTTGCTGCAGTGTTTCCCACAACCAACGGAAAACGACGACGAATGTTTTGCCTTTGTTTGCGACCACTTTGGTTCCGTCCGACGTGCCGCAGGAACGAAGCAGTTCCCAGTCAATTTCGGGAAGTGCAAGCCCCGTTTCGGAGTTGTTGAGCATTTCGTTGAGGTCGGGAACCAGATTGCCTGCAAAGTTATCACTCAGACCTGAGAACATACTGTCGGAAATAACGGAATTAAGCAGGGGAATCTTTTCAATGGTTGCGGCCAGCTCCGTGATGGGGGCAAGCAATGCATTGATTGCATCTTCAAAACCGCCGGAAAGAATGAACTCTGCAAGATTCGGAAGGACACTGCAGAGATTTGTAAGCGGTGAGGTGAGTATTTCTTCAACATACTGCAGAATCGGCAGAATCAGATTGGCACCCAATGTCTGTCCGTTGGCAGCAGCCTGCGACTGGAAAGTAGAATAATCCGGGTAGGACGTGCAACCAAATGCTTCATATACGGGCACAACCGCATTCATGTAACCGTTGCCGCCTGTGTATTTGATGAGGTTGCCAACAATATTGAATTTGCCTTCACACAGTAAGAACTGCAACAGTGTGTGCAAGGGGGACAAAATGGTTCCGAATGCTGTTGCAAATTCGTTTTTGGTATGAATATTCCATGAAACATCGGACAAGTCAGCAGTGTCCCATGAACTTGTATTTGCAAGGGCAGCGGAGACTTCCGGATATGCAAAAAGAACGGCAGATAATTCTGTCGGTGACGTGGTGACAGACAAAGCCGACAACATTTCTGCCATGTCGGGACTGTTCAGTGTTTTGTAAATACCGATGAGCATGGTGCTCAGCAGATTGCTTTCATACAGCATGGGCATGACCGTCTGTGCCAATGTTTTGTCGGTCATGGTCTGTACGGCCTTTAAAACCAACGCATCTGCGGATGTGATGATTTCTTCTGCTTTTGCAGCCGGAACGCCGTCCGGATACTTGAATGCGGTTTGCTCTGCAGCTTTTACACTCGTTGAGAACGGCAAGAGCACAAGCAGTGCTGCCATTAAAACACATATATGCTTTTTAACAATGAGTTTCATGATATCCTTCCGTTTCATGCAATTATTGATTGTAATATTTATACAATGATTTCTTTAACAAATTATTAAATATGCTGAGAGATTATGTAAAAATTTTATTTTACTCACAAAAACTGCAAGGTTTTTATAGACAAAATACCAAAAAAAGAAGTGCCTCTCACTACGGAGAGACACTTTTGCGGATTATACTTTATTTTTCGACACCGAGCAGATCAACAAATCCCTGTGCAAGAGCGGAACCTGCATAGACCGAGCAGGTCAGCAATTCTTCATAGTGGCCGCCGTAGAACCAATCAACACACATATGGCTTGCATCTGTGTCGGGGATGATGTAACCGAGACCATCGTTGCAAAGACCGATTGCAAGAACAACTCTGTCTTCGTCACCTGTTGCAATGCGGACGTATTCATCGAGTGCCTTGTATTCCCAGTCTTCACCTGTCCAGGATGTCGGGCCGGTCCAGCATTTTTCACCTTCGTAGTTTTCTTCAATGCCGTAAGGAATGGCAGGGAAGGTTTCGCCGGGGGTGGTGATGAGGGTGACAGTATCACCGAAGGACAGTGCACCGATTTCGGTCATGACTGCATAACCGGTCTTTGTGCCCTTGTATCTGACGCAGTTGAAACCGAGCAGCTGCGAAACAGCAGCAAGGTAAAGAATACCGTAGTCAAGCGGAATGGCGATCTGTGCCATGGCAACATCAAGAGATGCCTTCACGGGAACCTTGTTTGCGGAAGCTTCCAGAACATATTGTGCGAAAGCGTAGGAACCGGAACGGATTTCAAAATAATCATCTGCTTCTGCAGCAAAGTTTTCATCTGCATATTCTTTGCCGTAACGTGCAACCCAATCTTCATATGTGAGTGCATTTTCGGTTGCCCATGCATCACCGTCTGCATTGCAGTCAAAAGAAAGAGAAACGGAACCCTGTGCACCCTGCATATACAGGAAATTGTAACCGAGGTCCTTCATTGCGAGTGCAACATAGTAGGGGAAGTCAGCACAGACACGTTCACTGCCGCGGTCAGCCTTTGTCGGATGGGTAGCGAGGTTTGCCATGATGGTCTTTTCACCGCTGACACCTTCAAACAGGAAACAACCTGCTTTGTCCTGTACATCCTGACCGAAATGGCGTTTGTCGTTGACCATTTCAATGCCTTCGCCATTTTCGATGAGTTCTGCGGTTTCAAAGAAGTACAGCTCACCGTCTTCCATTTTGCTGTATGCTTCAACAGCAGCATCGGAAGCATTTTCGATGATGGTTTCAAGAAGTTCGGGTTCAATCGAACGCATTCTGTCAACGGAAAGACGGGAAGCAAAGAGCTTGCCGATGATGTCAAGCCCCATACCCTGCGGGTCGATGACGGAATGTGCGTGTGTTGCGATCATGTTGAAGCCGATGATGTCATCAGCAGCAACGCCGAGATTTGCAAGTTTTGCAGCGGATGCTTCACGAACGGCAAGAACGTCCTGGTTGCTGAAACCGATGCCGTCGATGGAGGCAAGCACAAGAATGTCTTCAACACCGTTTGCATTGCTGTCACTGCCGCAGGAAAGAACAGCAATGTTGACACACTGATCGTCGTAAATGTTTTTGACTTTTGCGGAGAAATAACCGCCGAAATAATAGCTCTTGTTCAGGCAGTAACCGTCGGGATCTTCGGCACCGTCAGCATTTCTGCGCCACTGATCGGGAATGTAGCTTGTGGAAGCATAGCCGAGTTTCCAGCCGTCACCGGACACTTCACCGTCCGTGCCTTCATAGAAATACGGATGTTCTTTTTCCATGTATTCATCGTAGCTGTCCAGACCGATGCGGGTGAAGAATGTTCCGAGGCTGCCGATGAGCACATTCATGATGCCGCCGACGAGCTTTTCAACAAAATACATGCTTGCGGTGGTGGTTGCTGCTGCGTCTTCGGATGCAAATGCAGCCGGAGCAGAAACAGGGAGCAACATTGTCAGACAAAGAATAATTGCCAGTAGTTTGCGGGAAATTTTTTTCATTATAAAAACTCCTTTTCATTTACTGTATTTTCTATTATAAAAAAACTGCCGGTGATTGTCAATAAGCAAAATTACAGTCTGATATTGTAAAAACAGTTGACATTTGCAATAATTATAGTATAATTATTAACAAATATTAAGATGAGGTAGTGTATCAATGAAGAAGTTTTTATGTTTGTTCATTGCTTTATTATTTATAGCTTTGTGCGGTTGTGATCAGACCGCCGTGAATATTGCCGATGAATCTGAAAAGCCGGTGCTTTCTTCTGCCAAGGTATCTGTATCGGAAAAAAGTTCTGCTGACTTTCAATACGCCTGTGATGTCTGCAAGGGGAATTGTTCCTTTTTTACGGGCCGCTTTGTGTATCCGGTGCTGAATGCCGATACACCGTCCGCAACACATATGAACAACGAAATCAAAACTGAATTTGATAAGTATTTCAGCATGGCACAGACCGCAGAAAAGAGCAACACAGGTCTTGCTTATGGCTTTACGTATGATCTGTTTGAAAACGGTGACTTCATTGCCATCCGTACCAATGTTGCCACTGTTATGCTGCATTCGGGCGGCTCGTACTCCTATTCCGTATATTATTATGATGTAAAAAAAGGTGCAGCATGTGATGCCGCCACGTTGTGCAAGGATATCGGACTTGATATTGATGTGATTGCATCTTTTGTACGTCTGAAACTGGCTGAAGAGGAAAACTATACCAAAGAGCAGATTGCCATGATTGATGCATCCTGTATTGATGTTTTCCCGTTGGATGACAGCTATTTCATTAAATGCAAAACCGATATTGTCAAATATGAAGCCGAAATCGAATCCGCAGACCTGAATGCACTGGCGGAAGAAATTCAGTCCGAACAGGTACAGTTTGAAGAAGATGCTGTTGCCCGTGAGTCAATGGCTGCTGAACTTGCATCCGAGGTTGCTTCCGAAGAGGCGGAGGAAAGCCGTCTTGCCGCCGAAGAAGCATCCAGAGAAGCTGCTTACGAAGAACAGTACAACGAGTATTATCGTTGGTGAAAAACGAATCGAATCATAACAAGGCGGCAGGGAACCGACTCCCTGCCGCTTTGTTGTTTTGCAGAATACAATGAGAAACGGTCACTCTTTGCAGAGTGACCGTAAACTCTTTTTTTGACAGCGTTTTACGCTATTGCTTCAGATGCGAATTCTTCTTCGCAGGAGCAGGAAACGTAATTTTCTTCCGAAGTGTTCTGGTTCTTTTTGATGACCTTCGTTACAATGACATAAATTGCAGCAATTGCAGCAGCAATAGCAAGAACGATGGCGATGATCTTAAGAGCTTTCTTCATAAATAATAACCGTCCTTTCAGAAAAATATGTTGAAACGCCGTGCACAGACTGAATACAACAAGCAAGTCTTAGCCGTTGAGCTTCTTTGCGAGAGCAGACTTTTTGCGAGCTGCATTGTTCTTATGGATCAGTCCCTTAGCAGCAGCCTGGTCGATCTTCTTGACAGCGGCAACAACAACAGCCTCTTTGTCAGCAGCGTTGGTTTCAAGAGCAACGTTAGCCTTCTTGATGGCAGTCTTGAGTGCAGAGTTAGCGGACTTGTTGCGAGCCTGCTTGGTCTTATTAACAAGAACACGCTTCTTTGCGGACTTAATGTTGGGCATTCGGATTGCACCTCCTTACTGAGTACACTTGTTTTATACACTTGGTTATGTTATCACGAAAACCAAAAAAAAGCAATACCTTTTTTTCGAAAATTATATTTTTTTTGCATAGGAGTCCCTGAAGTGACAAAAATGAAAAGCAGAAAGGGGTTATACTTATGCTTTTCAGAACGGATCTTGCACTTGAACGCAGGGAATTGCTCGGAAAAGAGTCAATAGAAGGGGTAAAAAGCAGGTCTTATGAATCATTCGGTACAACCGTGTCGGAAATCAGAATCACTTCAGAAGACGGTGCTCGTTTGCTCGGAAAACCGGTCGGAACATACATTACCGTTGAAGTACCGACATTTACCCGCAGTGCGGAGCTGACAGACGGCCGTTTGGATGCGGTTGCACAAATCATTCAATCTCTGATTCCGTCGCAGGGGACCGTCCTTGTTGCAGGCCTCGGAAATCCTGCCATCACGGCAGATGCTCTCGGTCCGCGTTGTGCACAGCAGATTTTTGCCACACGGCACATAGGAGCCGAATTGCAGAAAACGGCAGGCTTGTCTGCACTGCGTCCCGTTGCGGTGCTGCAACCGGGTGTGCTCGGTTGTACGGGAATCGAAGCTGCAGAAATTATAGCGGCTGTTGCGGAAAAAATCAAGCCCTGTGCCATTATTTCCGTGGATGCACTGGCAGCCAAAAGTGTAAAGCGGCTTGCAGGAACGATTCAGATCAGCGATACGGGGATTTCCCCAGGTTCCGGAGTCGGAAATCACAGAAAAGAAATCAGCAAAGCCACTGCAGGGGTTCCCGTGATTGCAATCGGCGTGCCGACCGTTGTTGATGCACTGAGTCTTGCAAAAGATGTGACAGGCTGTGAAGAGGACAAAGCGGGGACGGAATATGCCGATATGCTCGTTGCACCGCGGGAAGCTGACACCGTAACCGAATCGGCAGCCATGCTTCTTGCACTGGCAATCAACTGTGCCCTGCAACCGCAGTTGACCGCAGAAGAATTGTTGTCGCTTTCGCGATGAATATTCACTCTCTGTCGTGCATAAAAATATGCAAGGAGGGAAAAATATGCGGATCATGAAAATAAATATGAAAAATGCACTGTATTGCATCGGTTTTCTTGTTGCGGGAATGGTGCTGTCGGTGCTGATTCTGAAATGTGTCTTTTTGCGGAGCACAGATGCGGCATTGCGGTTTTTTGACGTTGCTTCTTCCGTGTCGCAGGAACAATATGATGTGTTGCAGAAACCAAAAAAGACGGGACAGGTTCTTGCGGACACAGTGCAGGAAAGCAGCGAAGCCGAAACACCGACAACACAACCGTCAGTATCAGCGGACACGCCGACGGACACCTATGTCACTCCTGAAGATGTTTTTGAAATGGAAGAAGAATACCTTGCTGCCTTTGCACCTCTCAAAACAAGCGGTGTCATTGTTGAAGATGACTTCAGCCATGCAGGTGCCACACATTATGTCGGCAATGCAGTCATCCGCAATGCAACCGAAACCAAAAATCCCGATTTTGCCGCCCTGTTGCAGCAAGGTCCCGTGCTTGAGAATGCCGAAACCGATGAGCCGCTGGTGCTTGTCTTTCATACGCATACCAGTGAAACATATCTGTTGTCCGACAACGGGGTGTTCTGGGAGGATTACAGCACGCATACCCTGCAGACGCAGCAGAATATGATCCGCATCGGTCGCGTGCTTACGGAAAGACTGCGTGCAAACGGAATCGGTGTGATCCATGATACACGGGTTTATGATACGGATTACACAACGGCTTATGCAAATTCAAGACAGGGCATTCAGCAGATTCTTGAACAGTATCCGTCCGTGGAAATTGTGTTGGATGTACACAGGGATGCGTTTTATTATTCCGATGACAGCCGCGGTAAACCTGTTTGTGAGATCAACGGCAAAAAAGCAGCACAGATCATGATTATCAGCGGTGCACAGGAGGGGGATATTGTTGATTTTCCGAACTGGGAAACCAATCTGCGGTTTGCTCTGGCATTACAGGATACGGCAGGTGTGATGTATCCCGGACTGATGCGGCCGCTGTTTTTTTGTCAGCGGAAATACAATATGGATGTCGGGAAAAACTCTTTGCTGCTTGAAATCGGAAGCGATGCCAATTCTTTGGATGAAGCCTTGTATGCAGCAGATCTGTGTGCCGGAGTCATTGCAAAAGTTGTCGAAAACTGCAAGTGAATCTTGCAAAAAGAAAATTCCTGTGCTACTATATGTATAAAAAAGTAACGGAGGAAATTTTTATGGCATTGCCTGTCGCATTACAATTATATTCCGTCAGAAATGAGATGGAAAAAGATTTTGAAGGTACAATAAAAAAAGTTGCCGATCTCGGCTATCAGGGTGTTGAATTTGCAGGTTTGTTCGGGCACAGTGCACAGCAGGTCAAAGAGATCTGTTCTGCTGCCGGTGTGCAGGCTGTTTCTGCACATGTGCCGCTGGATGAGCTGCTTGCCGATCCTGCAGGTACGATTGCCACTTACAAAGAAATCGGTTGTTCTTATGTTGTTATTCCATATCTTCCCGAAGAACGCAGACCCGGTTTTGCCGATTTTGAAAAAACACTTGCCGAAATGGCAATGCTCGGTGAAGAATGCAACAAACAGGGAACGAAACTTCTTTACCATAACCATGATTTTGAGTTTGTAAAACTCGGTGATGCATACGGTCTTGATGTGATGTATGATACCGTTTCTGCTGACCTGCTTGCAACCGAACTGGACACCTGTTGGGTTAATGTCGGCGGTGAAAATCCTGCAGAATATGTGCTGAAATACAGCGGCAGAGCACCGGTTGTGCATCTGAAAGACTTTGTCATGCAGGGAAAAGAAAAACCGCAGAAACTGTATGCACTCATCGGTATAGATGACGATGAAGAACAGGCTGCGGAAGAAACATTCAGCTTCAAACCCGTCGGCAGCGGTGTGCAGGATATGCCTGCCATTCTGGATGCTGCCGTAAAAGCGGGTGCACAGTGGGTTGTCGTTGAACAGGATCAGCCTGATAAGGGACACACCGAACTGCAGTGTGCCGAAATCAGCCGTGCATTCCTGAAAAAGCTCGGCTGGTAATGAAAATTGTTGTATTTAACGGTTCACCCCGTGCGGACGGGAACACGGCAGGTCTTTTGCAGGCGGCACTTGCGGGAATGCCTGCGGATGCACAGGTGCAGGTGATTGATCTGTATTCCTTGTTGCCGATGCCGTGTACTGCCTGCGGCTGCTGCAAAACACAGGATACCTGTATGTTTTCGGATTTGTCGGAAACGGATGTTTTGCTGCGCCGTGCGGATGCGTTTATATGGGCATTGCCTGTATATAACTATTCCGTACCTGCACCCGTCAAGGCATTGCTGGATCGTTTTCAGCGGTATTATGAATTAAAAGAACGCGGCGAAGAGGTGTTTGCAGACTGCAAACGCCCTGCTTTGCTTTTGTTGACGGCAGGACGGACAGGCTTGTATGCTGTGGATATCATAAAAAAGCAGCTTGATAATGCAGGCCGCTATGTCGGATTCGTTTTATCGGATACTGTTTTTGCCGCCGAAACCGACAAAACCGCACCGCAGGATGCTGTTTTGAAGGCTGCTGCAGAAGCGGGAATGCGATTGTGTCAGAATACACAAGTCGGATATGAAAAATAATTGTAAAAATCGGCATATTTTCAGTATTTTTAAGACTTGTAATTATTGCAATTTTTTGCTTTATATGTTAAACTAAATATTTACAGGCACCATATTGATGCTGTTTATTATCTGGATGCAGGGGAAACGCACATGATTCGGTTTGTTATTGCTTTTATTGTTTGTAAACTGTCTATTTTCGGTTTGCGTGCACTTGGTCGACGTGCATCGCACACACCGGGCAGAATGGCACTTTTTATTTGCCCGGATTATATCAAATATCTCAAAAAACCGGAGCATATTATCTGTGTAACCGGTACCAACGGCAAATCCACCGTTTGTAATTTGCTTGAAGATACGCTGCGTAAATGCGGCTACAAGGTTCTTGACAATAAGTTCGGTTCCAACACGGCAAACGGCATTGCTGTTTCGCTGACGGACGGTGTGAATATGTTCAACAAATGCCAGTACGACGATTGCGTACTGGAAGTTGATGAACTCAGTTCTCCCAAGGTATACAACTTTGTGCATCCGGACTATGTGATTGTTGTTGACCTGTTCCGTGATTCCGTAAAGAGAAATGCACATCCCGATTTTATTTCCGATGTCATTTCGACGAATGTTCCTGATGATACGGTCCTGATTCTGAATGCGGATGATATCATCGGTTCCCGTATCCGTGTTGACGGAAACAACAAGCGTATTTATTTTGCAGTGGATCCCATGCCCGGTGAAATTGTCGGTGAAGACAATATCATCAACGATGCAAGCTATTGTCCTGCCTGCGGCGGCACCACTGAGTTTTCTTTCCGCAGATATCACCACATCGGTCACATCCGCTGCCGTGACTGCGGTCTGACAAATCCGAAGGCAGACAACATTGCCCGCGGCTTTGATGCAAAAGAAGGCAAACTCTACATTGAACAGAAGGGTCAGAAGTACACCTATCCGCTGATTCAGCCGAGTGTGTTCAATATCTACAATGAACTTGCCGCTATCTCTTTGCTGCTTGAAATCGGTCTCAAACCCGAACAGATTGCACAGGCTATTGAAGATATCAAAGTGACCGATTCCCGTTATTATGAGAATCAGATCAACGATATCAAATTCATCAGCCACGTTGTCAAAGGCCAGAATCCGATTGCTTTCTCCGTTGTCAGCAACTATGTAAAGCACCTGGAAGGAGAAAAGACCATCTTCATGATGCTGGATGACAACATCGAAATCAAGGTTGCATCCGAAAATCTGACATGGTATTACGAAGCTGACCTTGAACGTCTTGCTGATGATTCCATCAAGCATATTTATATCTCCGGGTATCGTGCCGAAGATATGCGTTATCGTCTGCTGCTTGCAGGTGTTCCTGCAGAGCGCATGACAACATTCCTCGATTTTAACGATGTCACGGAAAAGGTTGATTTCAGCCTGGCTCCGACATTTATCATGCTGTTTGAACTTTATTATTATGACGATCAGCTGAAAGTGCGTGCAGCCATTGAAAAGAAACTGCAGTCTTTGGGAGGTGAACGCTGATGACGGTTGAAATTCTTTTTGAAAAAGCATTTTTGTTCGGTGATGAATGGAATGCAAATTATCTGCGTCGTCTGCTTCCCGATGCTGAGTTTATTTGTACCGATCTTCTGGACAAGCCGTATTTTGCGGAGCATAAACCGGACCTCATTTACATGGGAGCCACCAGTGAACGCAATCAGCAAAGAGCCATTGCTGCACTTCGTCCTTACAAGGATCGTCTTGTGCAGTTGATTGACGAAGGCGTTCATATGCTCTTTACGGGCAATTCCATCGATATTTTCGGTGAATACGTGCACATTGTTGAATTTGACGAAGTCACAACCAACCGTTACGATGCACTTGGTATTTTCCCGTTCCACACAAAACTCGAAATGGCAGACCGTTATTACGGCAGCTTCCTCGGCAAAGCACAGGGAATTGATTTTGTCGGTTTCAAGACCCAGTTCGGACATATGTATGATTTGCCCGAAGACCTCTCTTTTATCACAGTCAAAAGAGGTGTCGGTATTCATCCCGGCGTTTCTTATGAAGGCATTCATAAGAACAACTTCTATGCAACCTACCTGATCGGACCTCTGCTTGTGCTGAATCCCTTGTTCACAAAGTTCCTTATGAAGAGTCTCGGTCAGTCTGACAAGCTTCCTTTTGAAGATGTTACTATGAAGGCATACCGGCTCCGCCTTGAAGAATTCAAGGACAAGAGCCGCCACATCGGTTAAATTAAGATAATAATAAAGACGGAAAATGTGATTCATGTTCACATCTTCCGTCTTTTTTGTTTTGTTTTATTTTATCAGCCGAGGTCACGCACGTTTGTCAGTTCAATCTGCATGGATTCAGCGTTGTCAAATTCAAGAACGGTGATCTCGTTTGTACCTTTCTGCAGCAATCCTGCAGGGATATACAGTGTTTTCTGCGGACCTGCATCGTTCCAGTATCTGCCGATGTTGAAACCGTTGACCCACACAATACCCTTGTGCAGGCTGTCACCTCTGAAATAGGTGTCTGCAGGTTCCTCAATATCAATGAAACCGCGCAGAAGTGTCGGTTCATTTTCGGTCATTTCCGCAACGGGGGAGAGCTGTGCTTTTGAAATGTCGTCAAGTTCCATGCAGACGATTTCCCAACCGAACTGGAATTGCTGACCGACTGCTATGTCTGCTGTAATACCTTTTTTGTCGGCGAGCCAGGGACCGTAGTTGGTTCTGCCCATGGCCTCGACCATGATTTCGAGGGTGTTTTCATCCTTGTCAAAATCAAGTTTGCCCGTAGCATTGGCATCGTTACGCCAGACGGTTTCTTTGTATTCGTTGTTGACCCATACATGGGCTCTGTCATGCACATCACGCATATGAACGGGATGAGAGCCGACTTTGGCAACTTTTGTTTTGTAGTAAATGACGCCGAAATTCTGTCCGAGGTCTTCCATGGACTTGACAGAGGGGCTGTAATGACGCACACCCAAACAATCCAACTGCGAACGAAGCGGAGCCGATTGTGTGAACTGTACGGTGCCGAAGTTGACAGGAGGCTGATCGGGTTCAAACGTGACATCGCTTGTGATACCCATGTCGGTGAGCACTTTTTTGCAGGCGAGGTATTTGTCGGTTATGTAACCTTCTTCACTCAGCAGGCAGTCGTAGTCATAGCTTGTGACGGTCGGCTCATACTGCATATAATTCGGGCAGTTGGCACCGGCTGTAAAGCCGAAATTTGTGCCGCCGTGGAACATATAGAAGTTGACGGATGCACCCATGTCGAGCATTTCTTTGAAGCATTCCGCCGTGTCATCATCGGTACGGGTGTGATGTTTTTCAAACCAATGATCAAACCATCCGTTCCAGAATTCGGTGCACATCAGAGGTTTTGTCGGCTGATAGCGACGCAGACAGTCGAAGCGTTCTTTCGGATTGGAGCCGAAATTGACCGTTTTGTAGACTTCGGGAAGTGTACCGCCCGTAAGCATCAGGTCGCAGTCACCGTCGGATGTGAACAGCGGTACATCAATACCGTTCTCACGCATTTTGTCGGCAAGGAAATTGAGATATACTTTGTCGTTTCCGTAGCTGCCGTATTCGTTTTCGATCTGCAATGCGATCACGGGACCGCCTTTTGTGCACTGAAAACGTGCAATGCGGGGGATGAGTGCATCGTAGTAGCGACCGACTTTTTCAAGAAAAACAGGGTCGGAGCAGCGAAGTGTACAGCCTGTTTTCAGCAGCCATGCGGGCAATCCGCCGAATTCCCATTCCGCACAGATATACGGACTCGGACGTACGATTGCTTTGAGTCCGAGTTTCTGTGCTGTTTCGAGGAATCGTTCAATATCCAGAATACCGTCAAAGTCAAATTCATTTTCATGCAGTTCATGCAAATTCCACGGCACGTAGGTTTCGACCGTGTTCAGACCGCAGGCAGCAAGCTTACGCAGTCTGTTTTCCCAATACTGCGGCAAAATGCGGAAATAGTGAATGGCACCCGACAGAATCTGCATGGGTTGACCGTCGAAATAAAAACTGTCATCTCTGATTTCAAAAGTTGACATATGTAGCCTCCTCAGTCGATTGTATAAAACCCGTGTTCGTGTTCGCAAACGGGAATTTCGGTTTTTCTGATGCTGTCAATGGAAATGTATTTACCTTGTGCAATGAGATCGGTGAGCTTTTGTAATGCATCGGGCTCACCTTGTGCTTCCATGGAAACGGAGCCGTCATCGTTGTTCCTGACCCAACCGCTGACTCCAAGAAGATCTGCGGCATATTTTGCCCTGTAACGGAAGCCGACACCCTGTACGTCACCTGTAAAATGATAGTGTTTTCTGATCATTTCTGCAGGTCAGCCATGCAGTTTGCATTGCCCATGGATTTCAGCATGAGATTGTCAAGGTCAACGAAAGAAGAACCGTAATTGGTCCATGTATCATAAATTTCAATGAACTGTCTGTTGAAGCTGAAGTCGATGTCGTTTGTCAGCTTGATGGTGCAGTCAATGTTGTAAAGACCGACAGCCGTGAAGTAATGGTTTGTGAATTTGCTTTCATCCAGCGTGAACCAGTTGCCGATAACAACGGGTTCTCCGCGTTTGAGTGTGCGGACAATAATGTCCTCGGCAGAGTTTGCAATCCCCGTCAGGAAGCTGATTTCGCCGTCTGTTTCCGCATAGATCCAGTCAGCAAGTGCGGCCTGCAGGTCACTCAGCAGCAATTCTCTTTTTGCACTTGTCAGCAACGGAATGTTGATGGTAAGGTTTTCAAGCACATTCAGGGCTTCCTGCGTGTAACCTTTCTGATGCAGATACATGGCAATGCCGGCATCCAGCGTGCCCAGAATTTCATGTGCACGGATATTGTGCGGAATGTAATAATCGGTGTATTCGGTCACGATATCGTTGAGGTCGGACAGAAAATCAAGACCGCCCAGAACACGCTCTGTCAGATCGTCCATGATGACCATGATTTCTTTGTACATGGTATGATCATCGGGAAGGTTGTCATAACCGCAACCGTCGCGGTAATAACCGAGAACCATTTCCCATGCTGCGACACCGCAGATGCCGTCATAATATTCTTCTTCTCCGAAGAAATAACTCTGTGTGTGCGGTTTGCAGAAATTTTTGTCCACGGTATACACCTGTGTCACAACACCTGCGTGTTCGGCTGCATAGTTGCGGATGGTTTCTTCTACCATGCGGTTTGCACTTTCGGCATCCCATTCAAAACCGTACCATACGTCACCGAGATAATAACGGAGTCTGAAAGTGATCTGATCGAACAGCCAGAGCAGGCTGTCTTTGAAGTTCATTTCTTTCATGACGGAAAGAGCCTCAAGGACGGTTTTGTTTTCGTTTTGTACCTGTTCTGCAGTCGTGTCGGATTGCTGCACGTCATCAGCGAGAACAACAAGGGATTCCTGCGGGGCTTCACCGAGACCGATCTGCGAAAGATGCGGAATGTTGTTATTGAGTGCAATGACAATGTAACCGTTCTGTTCTTCCGGTTCATTGCTGTTGATGTTAAACAAAACAGCAGTGGTTTTGCCGTTTTCGTTTTTGATTTCTTCGGAATGTGAAAGGGTGAAATCATTGCCGAAACTGAAAGTGGCACCGTCGTCGAGGTTGAATTGCCAAATGGCTGCAAACATGGTTGCGATGTTGCGTGCCGTCAGGACAGAGATGTCATTTGTCTGTGCGGCGTTTGCCGAAAACGGGATGCAGCACAGTATCATAACGATCGTCAGAATGATTGATAGTGTCTTTTTCATAAACATCCTCCTGTATCTGCTTTGTTTTTTTTATTATACCATACAGAAAAATACTTTACAAGAATAATTTAAGAAAACAATCTGTTTAATACCATGCAATTATGAACAGATGTTTATAATTTGCCACTTGCAATTTTTTATATGTGTGCTATAATTATAACATTAATAAATTATAAAGGGTGTACTTTGTTTTGAAGAATTCGGTTCAATATGTAATCACCGCCGTTGTTGCTATCGCTGCCATTGTTCTCTTGTCTGTTTTTATCAGATCAAGTGACCGCCGCTTTACGCTGACACTTGAAAGTCTGAACAGCACATTGACAACACAGGCAGGTGCCAATCAGGGGAATGCCGTACAGGGCAGTTCTGTTCCCAATTCCATCGATATTGTTCTGCCTCCTGCAGGCGAAAGCGGCACCGTTGCCGTCACTCCCGCAACACAGCCTTCCGTTCCGCAGGTGCAGGCTACAAATCCCCCCGTGCAGGAAAATCCAGCCACTCAGGCTCCTTCTACGGATGCTCCGGCTGTCAGTGATGTTGCAACGCAGCCTCCTGCCGCAGCTCCCACCGGCGATGCCGAAACAATTGCATATCTGAACAATGCGGTGAACACCATGCGTGCCACGCAGAATATGACGGCTGTCAAACAGCAGACCATTGATATCAAGCTGACCGATTGTTCGGCTCCTGCTTTTACCAGCATTATCAACGGTGTTATCAACGGAATGATGGGAACTGAAGAATACACCTACACCTTTGTCAACGGTGTTGCAACCGATCCCGAAGAAAATACACAGGTTGCTCCCAAAACTGCCATTCCTCCCACAGATAAGGATTTCAATCTGATGGCAGATGGTATTGCATCCATGTCAAGCGCATCTGACGGTACGAACACGGTTTATACGATCGTCCTGAAGCCCGAATCATCCACAAAGGATGCACCGCCCGTTTATCATGGTGCCACAATGGACTGCTTCGATTTTGCAGCACTTGATATTCCGATTGAAGTCACAAGTGCCGACTTTAACTACCACGGTGCAACAATCGATATCACAATCGATGCACAGGGCAGAGTTGTGAAATATCATGAAAATATGCCTCTTGACGGTGTCGGCGGCGGTAAGATGGGCTTCCTGAGTGCTACGGCAACACTCGAAGGATATCTTGATGAAACCTGGACTATTACATATTGATCCCGGGTGTCAACTTAATAATGTAACTAATTTTGAATTTTATAATTTTAGTTGGAGGAAATAATTATGTTAAAGGATGTTCAAAACTACAACTGTTATGAGTATCTGAAAATCAACACCGAAATCCATGGCGATTTCAACATGATGCAGCACATGGACAAGGTACTCAAGAGAAGTGAGTATCTTCGTGAAATTGATGGTCTTGCGGCCTATTTCACTGAAGAACTCGGCCTGAAAAAGGGTGATGTTTACTCTGTTTTCATGCCCAATACTCCCGAATCTTTTGCAGCTTTCTATGCAATGAACAAGATCGGTGTCATTGCAAACTTCATTCATCCGTTGCAACCTGCAGAAGTGCTTCGCGCAACAGTTGCAGAGGTCGGCTCCAAAGGTCTGATGGTGCTTGACCTGCTGACCGCCATCGGTGACGGTCTTGTTGATACAATCAACGACCTCGGTATTCCCGTTCTTGTCTGCAGCAAGTCTTCTTATGCAGCTCCTCTTAAGACACAGGGACTTCGCATTGCTGAAGCTGCTCTGAGAGGACTGAAACTCAAACTCAACAATGCGGTTTACTGGAGAGACATCATCCATAAGTATCCCGTAAAAGAAGGCGTTGTCAACAACGCTGACGATATTGCCGTATACCTCAACGGCGGCGGTACCACCGGCAAGAGCAAAACCATCAAGCTCACCAACAGAGCCATCAATGAACTGACCTGCCGTGTTTCCAAAATTGACGAAATCCACGTTCCCGGCGAAGAATGTGAAGTTGTTGTGCTTCCCATTTTCCATTGTTTCGGTCTTGTTATTGCTATGCACATGGCAATGTGCAATTCTGCAAGAATTATCCCGATGATGCAGTTTGATGCAGGTTTGTTCCTTAAACTCTGCCGCAAATACAACATTGTCGGCTTCGGCGGCATTCCCGTCATGTTCAAGAAGCTGATGGCACACAAGAAATTCGACGGCGAATGGATCAAGAATATCCGTCTTATGTTCTGCGGCGGTGACGATGCTTCCGATGCATTCCTTGACGAATTCAACAGCTATTTCGAAAAATGGGGTTCCATTGCCCGTCTTCGCCAGGGGTACGGTCTGACCGAAATCGGTTCCGTCTGCTGCACCAACACCAATACCGATTACCGCAAGGGCTCCATTGGCCGTGCACTTGACGGTGTCAATATCTGCATCATGGACGATGATCACAATCCTGTTCCCAACGGCACTGTCGGCGAAATCTGCATTTCCGGTCCCACCATCATGCAGGGGTATCTGACCGAAGACGGTCCGGAAGATGCCGGTCTTTATACCGATGCAAACGGTGTCAAATGGGTCTGCAGCGGTGACCTCGGTTATCGTGATGACGACGGTTATTACTTCTTCTCCGGTCGTAAAAAGAGAGTTATCATCATCTCCGGTTACAACGTATATCCCGGCGATATCGAAAAGACTCTCGAAGACCTGCCTTACATCAAGGACAGCTGTGCGGTCAAGGGATTCAAGGACGGCAGAATGATCATCCGTCTGTTCCTGACCTTCCGTGAAAAGGGTGACGAACAGCAGTATAAGAAAGAGATCATCTCTCTGATTGATAAGAATTTCTCGAAGTTCTCCATGCCTTCCGAATTTGTTGTTATGGATGCACTTCCCGAAACTCCTCTTATGAAAATTGACTTCATGAAGCTGCAGGAAGAAAGCAAAGATGCAAACATTCTTGCTAATTATGAAGGAAAGTATCATCTTATTTAAGGATTCATTTATTTTTTAAATTATTTGATTTTAAATTATTTGAAAGAAGGGTTATACAAATGATTGGTATCGGTAAATGGAAAGGTTATGTAAAAGCCAGACTTTTTGAAGGTGACGTAGAAGTTGAAGTCATCGACAAAAACGGCGAATATGATTTTGATTTCAAACTTCCCGGCAAGCTGGCCATGGTCAAAATCAACGTTCTCGAAGTAAAAGAAGTCGGTGACGATACCCTCGAAGGCAAAGGTGCCATCCGCGGCATCATCCCCGGCAAAGAAATCATCGCTGAAGTCACCTGCACTTTCTCCGGTGAAACCATGAATGCAACTGTTTCCATCCCGAAGTACGGTATGGGATTCAAAATCAAGGACGGCGTAAAGATCGCTTAAGCGGTTTGTATTGAAAGGATGATATTATGAACACTGTACAGATCAGCGCACTGTTCTGCAAAGGCTGCGCTTATTGTGTAAAGTTCTGTCCGAAAAAGATTCTCGAAATGGGTACGGTTCGCAGCCGTAAAGGTCACTTCAACCCTGTTGTGACCGATCCCGAAAAGTGCATTGCTTGCGGCATCTGTGCCACGATGTGTCCCGAAGCTGCAATCGAAGTCACCAAAGGCGAATAAGCCGGACAGAAAGGAAGTATTACTATGGCAAAAGTGCTTATGAAGGGTTGCGAAGCCGTAGCTGAAGCTGCTGTCAGAGCAGGTTGTCGCTTCTTCGCAGGTTACCCCATCACACCTCAGAATGAAATTCCCGAATATATGTCCTCCAGAATGCCCGAAGTCGGCGGCGTATTTGTACAGGGCGAAAGCGAAGTTGCTTCCGTCAGTATGGTATACGGTGCTTCCGCTGCAGGTGTTCGTTCCATGACAAGTTCTTCCGGCCCCGGCATCAGCCTGAAGAGCGAAGGTATTTCTTACCTTTCCAGTACCAAACTGCCGGCTCTGATTGTCAACGTGTCCCGTGGCGGCCCCGGTCTGGGTTCCATTCAGCCGGCACAGTGTGACTATTATCAGATGACAAAGGCCCTCGGTCACGGCGGTTTCCGCCTTATGTGCTTTGCTCCCGCAACACTGCAGGAAGCTGTTGACCTTGTTTACAATTCATTTGATTATGCAGAACGTGACCGCAATCCCGTTCTTGTTCTGATGGATGGCTGCCTTGGCGCAATCATGGAAATGGTTGAGCTGCCCGAAATGGTAGAACCCGACAGAAAGAAAACAAAGGCCTGGAACATGAGCCGTTTCCCGGATGAAAAGAGACCCGGCAAAGGTCTTTCTCCCGTATATCCCGAATTTGTGCTCGAAAAAGAAAATGCAGCCAGAGGCCAGCTTCTCAAATCCTGGGAAGAAAATGACGTTCAGGTTGAAGAACTTTTCCTTGAAGATGCAGAATATGTCATTGTTGCTTACGGCATTTCCGCAAGAGTTGCCAAGGAAGCAATGCTCAAGCTTCGTGAAGAAGGTTTCAAGGTCGGCATGATCCGTCCCATCACTCTTCTTCCGTTCCCCAAAAAGAGCCTGCGTAACCTTGATTATAACCGCGTAAAGGGCATTATTGACGTTGAGCTTGCCATTCCTGCTCAGATGCATGATGACATTGCTCTTGAAGTTATGGAACGTGCTCCTATTTATGATTACGGCCGTTCCGGCGGTATGCTTTTCAATGACGAAGAAGCATACGATGCAATTAAAAAGATCATCACGGGAGGTGCTCAATAATGGCTAAAGTTTATTCCCGTCCGCAGTCTCTGCTGCCTGTACCCAGCGGCTTCTGTCCCGGATGTCTGCATTCCATGGCAATCAAGCTTGTCGGTGAAGTTGTTGACGAACTCGGTCAGCTTGACAACACCATGCATATCATTCCCGTCGGTTGTTCCACACTGAACCTTCTGTACTGGAAGGGCGACAACCTCGGTTCCGCACACGGTCGTGCACCGGCTGTTGCAACCGGTTTCAAGCGTGTTTGTCCCGATCGTCTTGTTTTTGCATACCAGGGCGACGGTGACCTTGCTTCCATCGGTCTTGCAGAAATCATTGCAGCTGCCAACAGAGGCGAAAACTTCACCGTTATTTTTGCAAACAACTCTACATACGGCATGACAGGCGGTCAGATGGCTCCCACCACTCTCATCGGTCAGAAAGCCACCACCTGTAAAATGGGCCGTGACCCGCAGACCACGGGTTATCCCATGAAGATGTGCGAACTCATTTCCACACTGGATGCACCTGCTTTCGTAGCACGTTATGCACTGAACACTCCCAAGGGTGTCAACGAAGCAAGAAAGGGTATCAAGAAGGCGTTTGAATATCAGCTTGCAGGCAAAGGCTTTACCTTTGTTGAACTGCTTATCAACTGCCCGACAAACTGGGGTATGTCACCGCTGCAGACGCTTGATTATATGGATACCAACACAATTCCTTACTTCAAGCCCGGTGTTTACAAAGACAAGGAGGCAGAAGTATAATGAAAAAGTCTACTGTATTTTCCGGTTCCGGCGGACAGGGTATCATGAGTGCAGGTATCATGCTTGCACAGGCTGCAGCTGAAATCGGCAAGAGCGTTACTTATCTTCCCGAATACGGTCCCGAACAGCGTGGCGGCAGTGCAAAATGTACCGTTATCATCAATGATGACGAAATCATTTCTCCGCTGATCAAAAAGTGTGACAACCTTGTTTGTCTGAACGAACAGTCCTACAAAAAGTTCTGCGGTCAGCTCAAAGAAGGCGGTCTGTTGATTCTCAACTCCAACCGCGTTACTTCCACCGTTGAAAGAACCGACATCAAGGTTATTTCTCTTGCTGTTGATGATATTGCTGTTGAATTGGGCAACACTAAAGTTGCAAACATCATCATGCTCGGTGCCCTTGCAGGTGCAACCGGCATCATCAGCCCCGACGACCTTGCAGAAAGCATCAAACGCAAGTTTGCTTCCAAGAAGCAGGCAATCGTTGACCTGAACCTCAAGGCACTCGAAAAAGGATTAGAGGCTGCAAAAGCAGTTCTTTAATAATATTGTTATAATTATTATAAAAAAAGGAGATATTATCATGGCAAAATGGAGCTTTGAAAACACCATCGGTGAACTTCTGGACAATCCCGAAACCCTCGAACTCGTTAAGGAGCTTGCTCCCGAAGCATTCGACCATCCGCTTCTTGAACTCGGCAGAAACTTCTCTGTCAACGCTGCAATGCCCTTCATCCTCGACTATGCAGGCGAAAACGGTGAAGAACGCGTTGAAAACTTCAAAAAGCGTCTTGAAGAACTCGGCTAAGAGTCAGTTTATCCCCCTGTGCTGCACAGGGGGATTTTTAACAATATGACAGAAGCACAAAAGCGAGGTTACCGCGGCGAGCAGGTGGTTGCCGCAGAATACAGAAACAGAGGCTGTACAATCTGTACGGCCAATTTTCGCATTGCATCGGGGGAGTTGGACCTTGTGGTATATGACGGAACGTACCTGCGTTTTGTGGAAGTAAAAACGCGATCTCCCGAAACCGCGTTCGCACCGTCTGAAGCAGTGGATTCAGCCAAGCAGTCCCGTCTTGTCAGTGCCGCAAGGGCATACTGCAAGGCTGCAAAAATTGAACCCGGCACACCCGTCCGCTTCGATGTCGCAGAGGTTTATATGCACACACTGCGCGATTACGACATAAACATCATTGAAGATGCCTTCTTCGATGATTCCTTCGTCCGCGAACCGGAAAGCAAAAAGAAACGGTTTTTCAAAAAGTAAAGCGAAGAAGCAACGGACGCTTCTTCGCTTATTCTTACACGTTATTTCTTACAACTTTCAGCTTTTTGATGATTTCGATCTGCTGCGGGCATTTGGTTTCGCATTCACCGCATTCGGCACACTGGCGGCAGTTGGCTTCGATGGTGGGGAAAATCTGCTCAATGATGCGGCGGTTGCCTTGGGTGATGCCCTCGTTGAATGCCTTGAATGCATCCGGGATTTCAACACCGTGCGGACAGGGCATACAGTATTTGCAATCGCGGCAGGGAATGAGGTTGAGCTTGTCGTGCACGTTTTTAATTTCGGACAGAAGCTGTATTTCTGCCTGTGTCAGTTTGTTTTCTTTGCTTTCGTCTGCATATTGCAGGTTGTCCTGCACCTGCTGTTCGTCAGACATACCGCTGAGCAGCAGCGAAACGGCAGGGAAACTCCAGATGTAATCCAATGCAAACTGAACGGGATTTCTGCCGTCCATCATGGCAAGCATTTCCTTTTCGGGTCTTGCAAGACTGCCGCCCTGCAGCGGTTCCATGATGACAACACCGAGGTCGCGTTCTGCAGCGTACTGCAATCCTTCAAGACCTGCCTGGTAATCCGTGTCGATATAATTGAACTGAATCTGACAAAACTCCCATGCATCAAAACCGTCAACGATCATTTTGAAAGCATCCAGGTCATCGTGGAACGAAAAACCGATGTGGCGGATTCTGCCGTCTGCTTTTGCCTGTCTGAGCTTATCGAGAATACCGAACGGCAGCACTTTGTTTTCCCAACTGTTGCGGCTGACTGCGTGCAGAAGATAAAAGTCAATGTGATCTGTCTGCAAACGGTTCAGCTGCGTGTTGAGCAGTTCGTCAAAGCTGTCTTCGTTTTCCACATGGCCCAAGGGCAGTTTTGTTGCCACAAAAACCTTGTCGCGGTAACCGTCAAGCAAAGCTTTGCCGACCAGTTCTTCACTCTTCATTTTATGATAAAAATAAGCGGTATCGACATAATTCACACCATTGTCAATGGCATTGCGAAGCATTGCTATGGAACGGGCTTCGTCAATGGAAGCATCGTCTTCGTTGTTTGTTTTCGGAAAACGCATACAACCGAAACCGAGGACGGATACTTTTTCTTCTGTTTTTCCGAATCGTCTGTATTGCATAGAAAAAACCTCCCCAAAAGAATGTGATCATTATAACACAATATGCAGGAATTGTCGATAGTGCAATGCAAAAAAAGAAAAAAAGAGATTGACGAAAATAAAAAAAAGGAATATACTATTCAAAAAATACAACAGGGGAAATGAAAATGAAAAAAACAGCAGGTGAAAAAGCTTACAAGGCATTGTTTGTTTTTATGTGCGTTGTCACAGCATTGGTTTTGTTGTTGTTTGAACTTTACAGAGAAACACCCGAACCCTTGCAGACTTTTGAAACAGACAATCCGTATATTGTCACAGAGGGAAAAACACTCGTTTCGGCACACCGTTCGGGTGCAGGTATTTTCCCTGAAAATACGCTGATGGCGTTTGAAGGCTGCATGGAAAGTGAAACCTTTGAAACCGACATTTACGAGTTTGATCTGCACATCACCAAAGATGATGTTCTGATTCTGAGTCACGATTCCACGTTGGACAGAATGACAAATGCAGAAGAAGTGTTCGGCCATGACAGTGTTCGCATTGCCGATCTGACATACGAAGAAATCAGACAGCTCAACTTCGGTGAAGGCTTTACCGCGGAAGACGGCAGCAAACCCTATGCAGGTCTGACAGGGGATGCAGTGCCCGAAAATCTGCGTGCATTGTCTTTTACGGATGCGATCGATTATCTTGAAAGCAACGGCGGATTCCGCTATATCATTGAAATCAAAAACGGCGGCGAACTGGGGTACAAAGCTACGGATTCCCTGTATGCCGTGTTGCAGGAACGCAATATGCTCGATAAAGTGGTGGTCGGTACTTTCAACGGTGAAGTGACAAAGTATATTGATGAACAATACCCCGATATGCTTCGTTCTGCATCCATTGTTGAAGCGGTATTCTTCTTCCTGCGAGCCACATTCTCCATTCCCGCATCGGAAGATGCCTTTGCATTTGAAGCGTTGCAGGTGCCGCCCATGGCAGCAGTGCTCAATCTTGCAAGTACCCGTGTTGTGAACTACGCTCATGAACACAATCTTGCTATGCAGTACTGGACCGTCAACGATGCACAGACCGTTGCCGAATTGGCTGAAAAGGGAGCCGATGCCATTATGTCGGACTATCCTGACATGGCATATGCCGTCATTCATGCCGCTGAATAAAATAAAAAAGCAATTGTATTTTATCGCTTTCTTTGCTACAATGAAAACAGTAGCAAAGGAGGCGTTTTTTATGTGTAACAAACCTACGGCAGCCCAAAGAGCATATAACGATCTTGAAGTGGGCATTTTCTTTCATTTCGGCATACGCACATTCAATGAGGAAAACCGCGACTGGGATATGAAACAGATGGAGCTGTCTACCTTCAATCCTGCACAACTTGATTGTGAAGCATGGATGCAGGATGTTGTCAGAATGGGCGGCAAATACACCGTCATGACAACCAAACACCATGACGGATTCTGCTTGTGGCGGACAAAGTATTCCGACTACGCTGTACAGAATACGCCGTTCAAAGACGGTGAGGGTGATGTTGTTCGCGAATATTGTGATGCCTGTCGCAAATACGGAATCAAGGTTGGTTTGTACTATTCCTGTGCACAGTTCGGCAGCAAGGATATGGACAGCAAGACCTACAATGATTTTGTCTGCGGTCAGCTCGGGGAGCTGCTTGTCAACTACGGCCAGATTGATATTCTGTGGTTTGACAGCTGCGGCAGCGAGAATTTTGATTTTGATGTGGCACGTATTCAAAAAACGATTTATTCTTTGCAACCGGATGTGCTTGTGTTCGGCTCATGGGGCAAAGACATCCGTTGGATCGGTAATGAATGGGGCTTGTCACCCATGCCCAATGACAATACGGTTGAAGGCTTTTATGCTCCCGGTGAATGCGATTGCTGCATTACACGAAAAGAATGGGAAAACTTCTGGTTCTACAATGAAACGAACCGACAGTATGTCCGCACCCCCGAAGAGTTGACAGCCTTGTATCTGTACTCTGTCGGCAGGGGAGCAAATCTGCTTGTCAACATTGCACCCGACCGCCGCGGTCTTTTGCCTGCGGAAAATGTCCGTCTGATGGAAGAAATGAAAAATGAAATCAGACGGCGGTACACGGATTGCGTTCTCGAAAATGACGGTTTTGAACATAACGAAGAGAACCATGCGTATGTGTTGTGCTTTGACAGGCATTATCTTGTTGACACCGTGATTTTGTCCGAAGAGAATGCAGACGGTGAAAAAATCCGTTCTTTTTCCGTCTACGCTTCGCAGAATAACCGTGAAAAAGGGATTAAGGTCTATTCTTCCGATACCGTCGGCAGAAAGCATATCTGCTCATTTCCGCCTGTCCGTGCAAGCCGTCTGACAGTTGTGATTGAGGACAGTGACGGCAAAGAAACATTGACCGCATTTACCCCGTGTTATCACAGCGGTAAACAACCGTATTGAAATGCAAAACCGACCATCCGTTGCGGGTGGTCGGTCATTTTTTGCACAACAAAAATATCGTACTGCAGGGGAGATGTCAAAGTTCAGCCGATGCGGTGTCTTATGTCACATTTCCGTTTTTATCACAGGTCAGTTGCAGTGTTTTTTCAATCGTTTGCAATTTAACACCGAGCGATTTCTGCACAACATAAAATGTAACCTGTGCAGTGGCGGCATCCTTTTTGCAGTTGTAATCACTTATACTCCAGTTGCTGTCGTAGGATTCAAAATCAAATGCAACATCAATACACTCTGCAGAATCACTTGATAACAAAAACCTGCCTGTCAGCTTTGCACACCATAAAAGTTTTGAATCCGAAGAATAATAATAAATATATTTTGATTTTGTTACTTCTTCTTTTCCCTGCAATTGTCTGATCAGTTGCATCAGCTTTTCTATAATGATTTTGAAAAATCTGATCAATGCATTCGTGTTGCCGTTGATTTCCGATGATCCGGGCGGCAGTGACCCTTCGAATCCGGGCGGTAAATCTGCAGGATCCAGAGGTGTGTCACGGATGACAAAGAATGAACCGTCTTCGTTTATTTCCGTTTTTGTGTTGTCGGCAGATGCAAAACAAGGTAAGACCTGCAAGCAAACAAGTATGCAACAAAGAAAAGAAATCAAAAACCGTTTCATATTCCGAGTCCTCCTGTCAGTAAAAGACCTGCCTGCAAGATTCCTTCTTCATAGTAACCGTGTGATTCCGTATGCACATCGATAAAACTTGCAATTACAAACAAAACATACACCAGCACAACTGTCAACAGCGAAAACAGAACTATCTTTTTAATGTTCATTTTCTTTTTGATGCCGGCAATGTCGGTGGTCTTTAAAAAACTTTCTGCAATTTCATCGGGTGTCCCGAAGGCAGACTGAATGCTTTCGAAATCCGTGACATTCTCCTGTTGTATGAATTCATCGACATCATTCTGCAAATCACTCATAAATGCTTTTTTGCTTTTGCGGTCGCAGAGCAACAAGGCTTCCACGCTGCTGAAATAAGCATCCAATTCTTTTTTTAATGTATCTGTCATTTTTCGTCCACCGCCTTTAAAATCAGATTCACACCCAAGGAAATTTTTTCATATTCCGCCAAAAGTTCTTTGTAGTATTCTTTGCCTTTTTCTTCAAGGTGATAATACTTACGCAAGCGTTTGTTTACCACCTCATCACGGTCCGAAATCAGCCCGTTTTCTACAAGTCTGTACAAAACAGGATAAAGTGTCCCCAATGGCAAATCAAAATTCTTTTCACTTTTTTCGCTGATCGTTTTTACGAGTTCATACCCGTACAGATCCTTTTGTGTCAGTACACTGAGGATGACCAATTCGACCGTGCCGCGTTTGAAATTCTCTGCATTCTGCATTTTTATTGATCCTCTTGATTGATTGTTTTCACTATAACAGAAAAAATGAGTTTTGTCAAGTTGTATATTTTGTAACACAAAATAACTATTGACACAATATAAGTCTTGTGCTATGATGAATGCAGGAGGTGAGAAAAACGAATACGCTTTTTAAGAAAGTCAAAATAATTTGCTGCTTTCATGATCGTTTTTGCAAATGTGATGTCCGAAAACCAATATTGTGGCCAAAAGGAGTGACCGTTTTGAAAAAGTATATTTCTGTTTTTATGAGTCTGATTTTTGTTTTGGTTCTCACCATACCTGCAACGGCAGCAGAAAAGCTGAACAATCAATCTGCACAGGGGCCTGACCCCTTTTTGCTGAATCGCAAAGGGGATATAGACGGCGACGGAAAAGTCACGGCAGAAGATGCCCGACTTTGTCTGCGTGCTGTGGTCGGACTCGAAGAATTGAATGACCTGCAGTTGCAGGCTGCTGATGTGTCCGAAAATGCAACACTTGTCAGCAACAATGCAAGAATCATTTTAAGAGCAAGTGTCGGTCTTGAGGAGCTGAATACCGATATTGTACGTCCCGACAGTGATACGCTGGCGGTCGGTCCGTTTTTGACACCGTACAGCGGTCGTTATGCATGGAAGTGTACCGATGCTCCTTTTGTCGGATTTGCAAGTGTGCAGCAGAGTACGTCTGACAATGCAGCAATCGGTGCAGACGGTGATCCTGTGACACAGAGTTTTCATATCCGCCTGAAAACATACGGTACATATTCCTTTGTTTTTGAGCTGAAAAATCTGCAGACGAATGAGGTGCTGCAGAAATATACGCTGACTGTTCAGAGGGGGCGAATCGAGAATTTCCCCGTCATTGTTGACATATTTTAATATAATAACTCTTATTGACAGACAAAACCGACCATCCGCTGCGGGGTGGTCGGTTGTTTTGCTTATTTGTTATCAAAATAACAGTCAAGCAGTCTTGCTGCTTCGCCGACCAATTCCGAACAAGGACGTTTCTTATAAAAAGAATCGCTGCGCGGAGTGGGGTTCGGATCGCTGTTTTCTTTTTCCTGCAAACCGAGCAGTTCACGGCATATGTAAGAGCCGTTTATCTCGGCAAACTGTTTCATAAGACTCTGCACGGTTGCATACTGTTCTTTTTTTGCAATCTGATCGGTCGGACTGTCATAGCCTTCGATCGCACCGAGTGCCATTACCATGCCGCTGACAGCACCGCAGACTTCTCTTTGTCTGCCGAAACCGCCGCCGAAAGAGGATGCGAGCTTCACACTTGTTTGTTCATCAAGTCCCGTCAGATCCGAGAAGGCAGCAAAAACAGCCTGTGCACAGTTGTAGCCCTCTTTAAAGAGAGCTACTGCTTTTTCTTCGTGAATTGTCATTATGCCTTGCCGACGGATCCGAACAGAGTCATCTTTTCGATCACGGTTTCACGCATGGCTGCACAACCGGGAGCAAGCAGCTTTCTGGGGTCGAAGCCCTTGCCTGCAAGATCTTTGCCTTCTTCGATGTACTTGCGGGTTGCTGCTGCAAAGCTGAGCTGCAGTTCGGTGTTGACGTTGATCTTGGAAACGCCGAGAGAGATGGCTTTCTGAATCATTTCAGCAGGGATGCCTGTGCCGCCGTGAAGAACAAGGGGCATGGTGCCGGTCTTTTCCTGAATCTGAGCGAGAACATCAAAGTTCAGACCTGCCCAGTTTTCGGGATATTTGCCGTGGATGTTGCCGATGCCTGCTGCAAGCATGGTAACGCCGAGGTCAGCAATCATCTTGCATTCGTCGGGATCTGCAACTTCGCCGCTGCCGACAACGCCGTCTTCTTCGCCGCCGATTGCACCGACTTCAGCTTCAAGGGAAACACCCTTCGCACCGGCATCAGCGATGAGCTGCTTTGTTTTTGCAATGTTTTCGTCGATCGGATAGTGAGAGCCGTCGAACATGATGGAAGAGAAACCTGCTTCCAGAGCTGCATAAGCACCTTCATAGGTACCGTGGTCAAGGTGAAGAGCTACGGGAACGGTGATCTTGAGAGTGTCCATCATAGCGTTGACCATAGCAACGACGGTGTTGAAGCCGCACATATATTTTGCAGCACCTTCGGAAACGCCGAGGATGACGGGAGAGTTGAGTTCCTGTGCGGTCAGAAGAACGGTCTTGGTCCATTCAAGGTTGTTGATGTTGATCTGTGCTACGGCATATTTGCCTTCTTTTGCCTTTGTGAGCATTTCTTTTGCGGATACGAGCATTTTAATTACCTCCGATTTTCATTTTCCGGAAAAATATTATATTACATTTTTTTGTAATGTGCAAGGGGTTTATGTAAAAAAAACTGTCCGCACGGCGGCGGACAGGGAAGTTTTATTTTGCAGCAGTTTGTGCCTGTGCGGCGGCCATTGCCTTTTTCTTTCTCTGTTTTGTGTAAAAACCGATCAATACACTGCAACCCAGGTTCAGGCAGATACTGCCAAGCAACAAGGAAAGAAGGTAGTTCGGCAATTGTTCCACGATCTTACCACTTTCTATGAAAGCAATGATGAGATAGCAGAACCCGACATTGTTAAAGAACAGCGGAAGATAAGGATGTAAAAGGATCAGCATAGCGATGACGACCAACAGGGGAATACTGACTGCAATTGCATGAGAAAGTCCGAATCCCATCAACTGTCTTGCAAGGATGCTGACACCTGCCGCCAGCAACAGACCGACCGATCCGCCGACAAGCGTGTGCCAGAAACGCTGTTTGTAAGTGAGTTCTTCCTGCATAAAGAAAATGGTAACGGAAATGAAAAATGCCCAGTTAACGATCGGCATATCATGCCATGCATCATGTACAAACTGATAAATGATATTCCAGATTGCGATCCAAATAAAAACGATCAGCAAGCCGCCCATTTTGCCTTTCGGCGGTTTGTGGAGAAGTTTGAATTTTTCGTTGTTTACGGTGTTGCTCATTTGTTAGCTCCTGTCTGTTTTTTTTCTGTCGTAAAGACAATACAATTAAAACATACAAGGTTGTCCATTGTCAATATACAAATTATTACACAGTGTAACAATTTGTATAAATATTGTTGCATTGTGTGCAAAAACAGCCATTCTGTCGACTTGTGACGAAATGGCTGTCATTCATTTATTGAAGTTTTGTTGTCAAAGAGCCGATTCCGTCGATCTCACAGCGAACTTCATCGCCCGGTTTTAAGAATTTCGGCGGCACGAAGCCCATACCGACACCGCTGGGCGTACCCGTTGAAATGATCGAGCAGGTTTTTAAGGTCATGCCCGCAGTCAGGTCTTCCAGAATCTGTCCGATTCCTGCAAGCAACAGGGAAGTGTTGGAGTTCTGCCGCAGTTCACCGTTGACGTAACTGCGGATGTTCAAAGCAGGCTCAAAATCGAATTCATCCGCCGTTACGATACACGGACCCATCGGTGTAAATCCGTCCAGACTTTTTGCATAATAAAACTGCTTGTGGCGTTGTTGCAAACCTCTTGCACTGACATCATTGATGATCGTATATCCGAAAACGTAATCTTTTGCATTCTCTTTTTTGACATTTTTTGCATCTTTGCTGACAATGAAAGCAAGTTCCGCTTCGTAGTCGATCTGTGTGTCAACGGTCGGATAGGGAATTGTGCCGCCGTCGGGAACCGCTTCGTTGACACGTTTTGAAAAATAGACCGAATACTGTCTGTCTTTTTCAAAGACCTCTTTTTTGAAACGTGCGGATTCTTCTGCATGGGCAGCGTAGTTGATGCCAAGGCACAGAATGTCCTGTTTCGGCTGCGGAATGGGAGCGAGAATCGCAGCTTCTGCAAGAACGGTGTTGCCGGCTTCATTGCAAAGATGTTTGTATTCATACACGCGACCGCTTTCAATCAGGGCATTCATGTCAGCAAAGGGAAGCTTGTGTGCGGTTTTGTTGAGTCCTTCCACAAAGGGAAAAATGCCGTCTTTTGTTTTGATGGTATAAAGGCGCATCTTCTTACACTTCCTTCAGGTAAATGCGGATGACTTCGTGGTCATTCCAGTGGTGCTGTGAGAAATTGATGCCTGCTTTCATGAGGGTCTGTCCGTGGTATTCTTCTCCGTCGATGTCGCATTCGTACACCTTATCGGGATCAAGACCCTTGAAACGGACGATATGGTTCTTCATGGCATCTCTGCGCATAACAATAACCGTCAGCAGTGCTTCTTTTTTGTCTTCCGATACAAATTCCCATGCACAGTCAAAACCGTCCTCTTCGGGAGTTTTGATGCGGTACAGGTCGCCGAAACGGATCAGGTCATAGAACTTGTGGTATTCGCTGATCTGTCTCTTTACGCGGTACGTATCTTCCTCGCTGAGCTTTGTCGGGTCAAGTTCGTAACCGAAAGTACCCCACAGTGCAACGGCACCCTTGGTGTCATAGCCCGTTCTGCGGCAAGCGGAAACGTGTGCACCCATGGTGGAAGCAGGATAGCAAAGGGAAGTGCCGAACTGAATGGAAAGTCTTTCAATGGGATCGGTGTTATCGCTGGTCCAGATCTGCGGAGAATAATACAGCATACCCGGATCAAAACGACCGCCGCCACCTGAGCAGTTTTCAAGCAGAATATGCGGGAAATCCTTTGTCAGTCTGTCCATGATTTCGTAAGTGCCGAGTACAAAACGATGGAAGAATTCTTTCTGTCTTTCAGCAGGCAGCAAAGCACTGCCGGCTTCGGTGATGTTGCGGTTGAAGTCCCACTTGATATAGTCGATATCGGTCGAAGAAATTACGTCGTACATCTGTTTGTAGATGGCTTCACGGACATCTTTACGGGAGAAGTCAATGACATACTGCTGTCTGCCGATGGAGCGTTCTCTGCCTGCAACGTGGATGCACCAGTCGGGATGTGCTCTGTACAGATCGGAGTCGGGGGAGATCATTTCGGGTTCATACCAGATACCGAATTTGAGTCCGAGAGCCTTGACACGTTTAACAAGGCTGTCAAGACCGCCTTTGAGTTTGTCGGTATTTACATACCAGTCGCCCAAAGAGGAACGGTCATCATTTCTCTTGCCGAACCAGCCGTCATCCATAACAAGCATTTCAATGCCGAGATCTTTTGCTTTTTCCGCAAATGCGACCAGCTTGTCATCATCGAAGCTGAAATAAGCAGCTTCCCAGCTGTTGATGAGCAGCGGACGTTTCTTTTCTTTCCATTCACCGCGGATGAGGTGTTTGTTGTAAAGACGGTGGAAAGTACGGCTCATGCCGCCCAAGCCCTCTTCGGAGAATACCATGACAGCTTCGGGAGTGCAGAACTCTTCACCTGCTTCAAGATGCCAGCCGAAAGAGGAAGGATTGATACCCATGATCACTCTTGTGCCGCAGTTGGAGTCCACTTCTGCTTCTGCAAGGAAATTGCAGGAGTATACAAGATTGAAGCCGTATGCATTGCCGTAGTCTTCCGTTGCGGTGTTTTCGCAAAGTGCCATAAAGGGATTCTGCTGATGGCTGGAAGAACCGCGTTTGCTTGCAATGCCCTGAATGCCGTGTGCAAGGGCTCTGCGGTCTGCGGTGCGTTCCTTGTTGTGTCTGCCGTACAGCGTGATCATGTCGTAATTCATTTCGGGCAGATCCACACAAAGGCTCATACTGCGTTCAATATCCATAGCGGTGTCGGATGTGTTTTTGATCACTGCCCAACGGGTCATGGCACCGAGGTTTTCAAAAACGGTATAATACAGCGTCACTTCTGCACCGCTTGCCTTGTCAAGTGTCTTGATGGCAAGGGTCTGTGCCTCATCGTCTGTATTCGTATACAGACAAGGCATACCGGGGAGAGCTGGTTTGCCGTTGATGATTTCATGCGAAACATAGCGGATGTCTGTCGCATTGCAGCCGGTTTTGTCTTTGATCTGTAAAGCGGAAATGCGGAAGTCTCCGCTGCCGTTACAGCCGCATTCCATGGGCCATGTGTCTGCGGAGAAATCACAGAACGGAATATTCTCGTTTCCTGCACTGAATGAAGCATAGGTGGAACGGGAACGAAGGGCATTGAGATTTGTGTCGGCAATCTTTGCACCGTAATACAGATGCAGCAGGTAATTTTCTTCAAAAATCTCAATCAGGTAGCTTGAGGTTGCGGTGTCAAGCTTAAAAATTCTGTTTTCACTGTCAAAAATAATAGCCATAATATACCTCTTACTTTATTTTAATGATGTAACCGTCTTTGCGTGGTTTGACTTCGGGCGTGACTGCCGCATAGCCGAGAATGCAATGGCCGATGCCTTCATAGCATTCGTCAATGCCCCATTCTTTCATCAGTGCTTTGCCTTCCTCGGTTTCAAATTCTTCTCTTGCTCTGTGAATCCAGCATGAACCCAGTCCCACTGCGTGTGCTGCATTGCAGAGATTGCCGATGACAAGCGAGTCGTCTTCACGGTAGGTGCGGACATTTTTGTCGGCAAATACGATGATGACTGTCGGTGCACCGTAAAACGGGTCCGCATCGGGATTGCCGAGGATGGCAGCATTCATTCTGCGAAGGGTTTCAAGTGTATCCTTGTTCTGCACAACCACCATCAGGGGAGACTGACGATTCATACCTGTCGGAGCATAGGTGCCTGCTTCCAGAACGGCATCCAGCAGGTTTTCGGCAATTTGTTCTTCTTTGAAACTGCGAACACTTCTGCGTTCTTTTAAAGAGGTAAGAGTCTGATTCAAAAAAATCCCTCCTGTTTAAAAACAATTTAAGTATTTTCAGTATAACAAGAACAGAGACGGAATGCAATTGATTTTTCGGGAAAAAATATGGTAACATTAAAAGTAATATGAAAAAAATCTCACGGAGGTGCATGACGGTGTTCGGATATGTGGTTGCAAATACCGATAAGCTGAATGAACAACAGCAGTGGCGGTATCGCTCTTTGTATTGCGGTCTTTGCAGATGTCTCGGCGAGCGACACGGTCCGTCTGCCCGTCTTGTGCTGACGTATGATCTTGTTTTTCTGATTCTCGTGTTGTCATCCGTTCTGGATGGTGACGATGTAAAAAAAGATTGTTCCCCCTGTGTTGCACATCCCGTCAAAAAAAGAGATTATCTTTATGATACCTTTACCGAATATGCAGCGGATATGAATGTTGCACTGGCATATTATAATTGTCTTGACGACTGGCAGGATGATAAAAGCGTAAAAGCCCGTGCACTGGCACAATTACTCGGCCAACAGATGAAGTCTGCAGAAAAAAAATATCCGCGGCAGATGAAAACGCTTGCAGAATGCCTGCATCTGCTCAACGAAGCGGAACGCAGAAATGAAACCGACCCCGAAGTGCCTGCCAATTATTTCGGTGAATTGCTCGGTGAATTGTTCCGTTATGAGGAAAACGAAACAGGAGATGCTTTGTTTGATTTCGGTTTTGCTCTTGGTCGTTTCATTTATCTGATGGATGCATATGCCGATCTGAAAAGTGATATAAAGAAACAAAAATACAACCCCTTGATCCGTTACACAAGGGATGAAATCAGTCCCATGCTCAATGCACAAATGGCACAGTGTGTCGATCTTTTTGAACGGCTGCCCGTAAAAAAAGACCGTGACCTTTGTGAAAATATTCTGTATTCGGGTGTGTGGACAAAGGCAGAAATGATCATGCAACAGGAGGCGAAGAAACACCATGGATGATCCTTACAGAATTCTCGGCGTTTCTCGGGATGCTTCCGAGGAAGAGATTACCAAAGCCTACAGAAAACTTGCAAAGAAATATCACCCTGATCTGAACCCCGGTGACGAAACAGCTGCCAAAAAAATGAGCGAAATCAATGCGGCATATGACCGTATCAAAAATCCGACCGGTGCCGGCAACGGTGGTCCGCGTACGGGAAATCCGTATGCAAGACAGGGCGGCTATTACAGAAGAACCTCTTATGATCCGTTCGGCGGTTTCAATCCGTTCGGATCGGGTGCATACGGCTATACAGGGGAACAGACCGCATCGGATCTGCTCGGAAAAGTACGCATCCTGATCAATGCCCGCCGTTATGCCGAAGCCATACAGATTCTCAACGGTATGCAGCAAAGAAGTGCCGAATGGTATTTCCTTGCAGGGGTTGCCAATTACGGTGCAGGCAATACCATACTCGGTCTTGATTATGCAAAACGAGCTGCCGAAATGGAACCCGACAATCCGCGTTATGCCGACCTTGTGGAACGTATGGAAAATGCCGGTACGTTTTACCGCCGTACGGGGGAAGCCCGTTACGGAATGCCCAGGCTGCGAGTCAATAAGCTGTGTCTGGGCATGATTCTGACAAACATACTCTGCAATATAATCGGCTGCCTTGGCGGCAACGGTATGTATTGTCCGTTTTTCTGTTGTTGATATATAAGGAGGAACCGCTTTTTTATGAATTTTCTTTACCGTTTGCAGGAGTCAATCAACCGTTTTATGTACGGAAGATACGGCAATGACTCTTTGAACCGTTTTTTATCTGCCGTTTATATGCTTCTTGTTGTGATCGGATTTGTACTGCGGATCATCGTCCGTTTTTCGCACTCCGTAGTGTTGTACAGAATCCATTATGCACTTTATATCGTGTCGCTTGTCATTTTTGCCGTGACCGTATTCCGTGCTTTGTCGAAGAATCACAACCGCCGTATCCGCGAAAATGACTTTTTCATGCGTTGGTGGGGAAACTGGCAGCCGTATTTTCACAAGCAGGCACAAAAAGCAGAACCGAAAATGCGTATGTTTGTCCGTAAAATGCAGGACCCTGACCACATATATAAAAAGTGTCCCGATTGCAAGGCGGTGCTTCGTCTTGCCAAAAAACGAGGGAAACACAAAACACGTTGTCCTGCCTGCGGAAAGCTCTTTGAAGTGCGTGTGCTTTTTGGTGATAAGTGAAAACAACAGCCGGGTATTTACCCCGGCTGTTACTTTTTTGTATTCTTACTTTGTCTTTTTCTTTTCGGGATTCAGAACGGATTTGACCGAGTAGTAAACCTGTGCACGGTTGATTGCCATGGCACCGAGTCCGAGGTTTGCATAAAAGACTTTTTCTCGTTTGTAAGCATCCTTCAGTTTTCCTTCAATCGCATTCGGCTGTGTCTTCTTCACAGCGGTATCCGAAAGAAGATATGTGAATTCTCTTTTTGCAAGCCTGTCAAAGTGTGCATCGGCAGGAATGCATATGTTCTGATCTGCATCCGTTGCAGCCGAGAAGACAAGAATGTTTTCATCCTTCGGCAGGGTCAGTGTTGCAGCACCGTTGACAGGGATGGTCACGGCAAAAAGATAGAACTGTTTGCCGATGATATCTTCATCCGCAGCATGAATGTGGGTTGCGGTGAAAGCAAGCGGTTGTGTTTTGATGTACCCTGTTTCACCGAGGCTGAGCAGGTCCCATGCACCGACCGCTTCAAAACAGTCACAAACGGTGCAGTTGTATTCGTTTTCATCTGCTTTGAATACAGCTTCTCTGTCTCTGTGCAAAGAGCACGCAAGCAATGTCACGTGCTCGCAATGTGCGGGCAGGTCAATGGTCTGTCCGTCACAGACCACGGCAGAAAGACCGTCTTTTTGTATGGGGAACACCTTGTTTGCGTGGTGAATTGCATCGGGGGTGATTTCTTTCGGAATTGAAAAACAATCGTCCAGAACACTGTTTGCTCTTTCTTTGTTGCCTGTGAAAGCCGTTATGTTGAAAGGAAGAACCGGATATTCCGTTGTTGCAGGTATTGATTTTTCACTTTCCTGCAGTTGCACAAGAATGGTTTTTACTTCAAACGGTTTGAAGGAAAGCAGCAGTTTGCCGTCCGTAACAGGTAAATTACCTTTGTGTTTTTCGCATCCGTCCGCTTCGGTTGCCGACAGGACGGGAAGGCAGAAGGAAAGTGTAACATTGTCGGCATTTTTGCCGGTGTTTTCAATCAGACGTACTGCAATGCAATCTTCTCTGTGTGCTTTTTTGATGCAGCTGAATCTGACCGCATCCGTGTTGATATTTGCGAATGAGAATCGACTGCCAAGGGAACCTTCGTGTTTGTTCAGCACAAAGGAATGCAGCGGCTGGCAGAAGCAATCTGCCTGATCCTGTACGCTTTCCTTGTCTTCAAAACCGAAAATGCCGAATGCATATCGGTTCAGACCGAAATCAAGAAGATGCTGTGAACATTCCCATCTGTAAGCAGACAAAGGCGTGTGCATACAGGTCAGCCGCAGTGTCTGTGCATCGGGTTTGTCCCAACCGCAGCGTGAGTCGGAGAAGACGGCAACACCGAACGGGTTTTCGCTGTCGGTAATACCTGCCCAACGCTGTGCGGGCACTTCAAACAAACGCTCTGTGTTGGTGGTTCTTTTTGCGGTACCGATGCCGATATCATATTCCGCAAATGCATTTCTGGGTTGCAGCGGAAATTCAATTTTGCAAAGAGATGCTTCATGCTGCCAATCGGTTTCATTCTCAACACGCAGGCAATTGCCGCCTGCATCCAGTGATAAAGTTTGCTTGAATGTGGATTTGTTGATTTTTCTTATGATTTCAATTTCACCGCGTGCAGGACCGAATCCCGTCAATCTGATTTCGGGGTTTGATGCACTTTCACGCACGGGGGATGTGATGTCTTTGTATTTGATTTCCCATGCAGGCCAGACTTTGGAGTTGACATTGTCCTGAATGGTAATACGAACAGGAGCACTCAACAGTTCGCGTTTGAGGAATCTGTCATATACGGAAACAATGTCAGCATCATGGTTCAGGCGGACACGGTATCTTTCGTTTTCAAGGGAATAGGTGGTGACTTTGATCGGATTTTTTTCGACCGTACAGGGTTTGTCGGAGAATCTGACGTCATACACGCTGATGCCGTTGCCGGGAACATCCGCAAGAAAGGCAAGCACCATGCTGTCTTTTTTGCGTTGCAGAATCTGCGAGAGAACTTCATTTCCCTGTGCATCAAACACCTGCACATAAAAAGCGTTGTCAGGGTTGGCAATTTCAGCTGTGACGACCTGCTGACGGGTTGTTGCCGACTGCACGGGATTTGAAACCGCAACGGGTGTACCCTGTGCAAAAGAGGTGTCCAGTTTTGCTGCCAGTTTTGCGGTTGCAGCGGTGTATTCGCTTGAGAGCATATTCATGGCACGCACATAATCATTCCAGTTGCGTTTGTAGCAGTCGTGGAATGATGTGCCTGTGATATCGTCGTGGAACTGGTGTGCAATGACGCTTTTCCATGCCGTGTCAAGGGATTGCTGCGGATAGTCAGCAAGACCGAGTGCAAAGGCTGCTGCGGCATTTCTTTCGGCAGCATCGGCAAGCAGTTCACTGCGACGGTTCCAGCGTTTCGAAACGGCACGTGAGGTGTAGCTGCCCACACCGTGTTCGGTCAGCAGCAGTTCACCGTCAAAAACGGGGAGCATTTCTTTTTGTTCCGCAGGCAATGCTGCCATGTCGGCAAAAAAGTCCTGTGTCGAAGCACTCAATACTGCGGTATTACTCTTTTTGTTGCTTTTCATTTCACGAACAACCGTACGCACGGAGCTTTCGCCCGGTGCACCGCCGCGATCCCCTGTGCCGTGGTAAGCAAAAGTCCACGGCAATCCGAAGCGGCTTTGGTTGTCTTTTAATTTAGCATTGATTTTCTGGAAATTGCGTACGGCTGCAAAAGAGGTGGTGTATGCACCGGGTTTGAGTGCCGCAAAAATTTCACTTCCGTCGGGACCTCTCCATCTGCCGATATCAAAAGGAACGTCCTCACCGCAGCCCCATGTCAGTTTGGATGTGGAAAATCCGTTCAGACCTGCGTGTGCGGCAATGGTCGGTAATGCTCTGCCGAAACCGAAGCAGTCAGGCAGGAATATGTCGGTAGACGGTTTGCCGAATTTTTCTTCAAAGTAGGAGTTGCCGTACAGGATATTTCTCCACAATGCTTCGGGGGACGGTGTGTTGACATCCCCGTTTTCGTAACAGCTGCCGCAAGGAACCCAACGATTGACGGCAATGTATTCTTTGACCTGTTCAAAATCTTCGGGGAAATATTCTTCCATGAGTTCATAGCGGTACGAACCTTCAAAGTTGAAGGTGTAATCCGGGTATTTTTTGAACAGGGCAATGTTGTCGTTGATGGTACGCGGAATAAAATCCGAAACGGTTTTTTCGAATTTCCAAAGCCATGAGGTATCCAGGTGTGCGGTTGCGATCGTGTAAATTCTTTTTTGATTGTTTTTCATACCGTCTGCCTCTTTTTTGTTTGATAAACTGATATTACCATTATTTTTCACATTTTGCAATACAGTTTCCTAATAATAAAAAAAATGTCATACCCCCTCGACAAAACGGATATGGAGTGATATAATATAATAAGAATAATAGGAGGATTATAAAATGGAAATTCTTGATATTGCAACCAAGGCATTGGCCGGAATGATTCACATGGGCACGAAAAGAATGCAGAAAAAGAAAACGGCTCCCTTTTTGCCTGATGTAGAACCCAGTATTCTCAAAAACAAAAATGACAATACTTTTGTTTGCGGCTTTTCAAGTGCCGAAGTCATGCCTGCCGATATTCATTCAAAGAAATATTACATAGCAGGCTACAGAATCAATCATCCCGTTACGGGCGTCAAAGACCCCACAACAGTCAGTGCCATGTGGCTCGGCTGTAATGATGATGAAGGTATTTTGCTCTTGTGTGCGGATATTGTCGGTCTTACCGGACACGATGTCAATGAAGTGCGAGCTTCTCTTGCCGACTTCTGTAAAGAAAAAGGATGTAAGAACATCAGCATTTCCTGCTCTCATACACATGCAGGTATTGATACGGTCGGTTATTGGGGACCGCTTCCCATTTCCGGCAAAAACAAGTCTTATCAGAAGCAGCTCTTTGCAGCTCTCAAAAAGGTTGCCATCGAGGCATGGCAGAACCGCACCGTCGGCAACCTGTATATGGGCGACATCAGTGTTCCCGAAGCGATTGAAGACCACAGAGAACCTATTTTCTGCAAAGACACACTGACAAGACTTCGTTTTGTTCCTGCCGACGGCAGTACCGAAACATGGTTCCTGAATTACGGTGCACACCCCAATACCATGGGTGGCGATAATACCCTTATCAGTGCAGATTACCCCTGCTATATGCGTCGCAAAATCAACGAGACCAAAAAGGTCAACGTGCTGTTTGCGGTCGGTGCGATCGCAGCTGTCGATATTGCACCTTCCGTTGCGGAAGATCGTGTCGAACGTACTGAACGCGGCGGTGAAATTCTCGGTGAAGCTGCATGGAAAATTGACAACGATGAGTTGCTCAATTCTGAAATTACGGTTCTTCGTCAGCAATATTTTGCCCCTGCGGACAACTATTTGTTGGCCATGATGCCCGCTGTCGGTGCAATTTCCTCTGATATGGCACCCTACAAGCAGGGCACTCTCGGTATGGCACTCATTACTGAAATGACATATCTTAAAATCGGTTCCCGTCAGATTCTTATGATTCCCGGCGAAGCATTCCCCGAAAATATTTACGGCGGTTATGACGATGCCGAACATTCTTCAACAGGTCTTTCGGCTGAAATCAATGCAACTCCGCTTGCGGAAATTGCAGAAGATGAAAACCTTATTGTATTTGGTGTTACCAACGATATGACCGGTTACATGGTTCCCAAGAACGACTTTGTTCTGCATCCCACACAGGCATATGTCAATACAACAAATGACCGCTTTGGTCGTCACCATTACCATGAAACCAACTCGCTCGGCTATCTGACGACTGATGTAATGGAAAAAACATTCAGAGGCATGATGAAACGTGTGCGTGACGCACAGAAATAAACGGGGGACAGGTATGGATATTTATATCAGAAAACTTGTTGAATATGCTGTAGAAAAAGGCTTTATCACAGAAGAAGACAAAGCGTGGGCTGCCAACAGCCTTTTGTGGGTACTTGAACTTGACAGCTACAATGCTGATGCCGAAGGCGATGTGTCTGACCGCATTGAGGATATTCTTGATGTGCTTACCAAAGATGCTGTTGCAAGAGGTGTCATTGAGGACGGTATTGCATCCTACGACCTGTTTACCGCAAAGCTGATGGGCATGATCACACCCAAACCCTCGGAAGTCATTGCAAAATTCAAGGCTCTGTATGCTGAAAATCCCGAAAAAGCGACAGATTGGTATTATACATTCAGTGGCGACACCAATTACATCAACCGCAGCCGCATTGCAAAGGATGTCAAATGGAAAGCGGAAAGTGAATACGGTGAACTGGATATCACCATCAACCTTTCCAAACCCGAAAAAGATCCCAAGGCAATTGCCGCAGCCAAGAACAAACCGCAAAGCGGCTACCCGAAGTGTATGCTTTGCCGTGAATGTGAAGGTTTTGCGGGCAATCTCAATTTCCCTGCAAGAGAAAATCACCGCATTCTTCCTCTGCACATCGGTGGCGGTGACTGGTTTATGCAGTATTCCCCTTATGTTTATTACAATGAACATTGCATTGCCCTGAATGCAAAGCATGTACCCATGGTGATTGACCGTACCGCTTTTGAGAAACTGCTTGATTTTGTTACACTTTTTCCGCATTACTTTATCGGTTCGAATGCGGATCTTCCCATTGTCGGCGGTTCCATTCTTGCTCACGAGCATTTCCAGGGCGGAAAATTTGAATTTGCCATGGCAAAAGCACCTGTTGAGACCGAACTGCATTTTGACGGATACGAAAATGTAAATGCCGGTATCGTCCGCTGGCCGATGTCCGTAATCCGTCTTGCATCCGAAGACCGTGCTGCACTTGTGGATCTTGCAGACAAGATTCTTGTCAAGTGGCGTGCTTATACAGACGAAGCCGCTTTCATTTTTGCCGAAACGGACTCGACTCCGCACAGCACCGTGACCCCCATTGCAAGAATGAGGGACGGAAAATACGAACTGGATCTTGTTCTGCGTAACAATATCACAACAGAAGAACATCCGTTGGGGGTATATCATCCTCATGCAGAACTGCACCACATCAAAAAAGAAAACATCGGTCTTATTGAAGTTATGGGACTTGCCGTTCTGCCTGCAAGACTGAAAGAAGAACTCGCTGTGCTTGCACAGAAAATGGCAAACAAAGAAGATCTGAATGCGGATGAACGCACTGCAAAACATGCAGACTGGGCTGCCGGAATTGCAGCTGCCTATCCGGAACTGAATGCGGAAAATGCAGATGCGATTCTGAAAAAAGAAGTCGGTATTGTCTTTGCCAAGGTGCTTGAACACGCAGGTGTCTTTGCTCGTACCGAAGAAGGAAAAGCTGCTTTCCTGCGTTTTGCAGAGAGTGTGAACCGGTAACGGAAAACGGTTGACAAATTCTCATCTTTTTGCTATATTTGTATTGTATAAATTACATAACCGGAGGCTTTGCTATGAAAACGATGAAAACCATGCTTTCCGTTTTGCTTGCCGTGTTGCTGCTTGCCGCTTGCGGTGTGCTTGCAATGGCAGAATGTGCACATGAGTATGATCCTACCTATTATCCGCCCACCTGTAATGATCGCGGATACACTGAATATGTCTGCAGCCTTTGCGGTGATCGTATTCAGGAAGGTTTTGTCAATGCAACAGGACATATGTATGGGGAATGGCAGGATCTTTCGCAGCCTACCTGTACAGCAACGGGTTTGCAAAAGAGAGTCTGCCGCGTTTGCCAGGGTACGGAAACCCGTACGATCGGTATGCTTGATCATGCAGATGCGGACGGAGACGGCACTTGCGATACCTGTGATTTTGTGTTTGAAAAAGAAGAGAATAATGAATTGAGTCCTTATGAATGGCTCAAACTCTTTTTCAGAAACCTTGTTGCTTGGTTCCGGGCAATTTTCGCTTAAGAAATTATTGAAAGAGCCGCACATTGTTGCGGCTTTTTTTCTGTACAGGTCGTAGAGCATATGAAAAAATGTTTTCTTTCTTTTATTCTTATATTCCTTATATGCAGCCTTGGCGGTGTATCCGCAGCAGGGCTTTCAATGCCTGTGCAGGATTTTCATGCTGAATCCGAAAACGGACAGGAGCATTTGTATTGGGATGCGGATGAACCCTGCCTGATTTCATCGTCAGATGTCAGAACTTTTTTTCTGCGGACTGCTGAAACTACACCATCTTTGCCTGCTTCCTATGATGCGAGGGAAAACGGTGTACAGACCGATGTTTTTCTGCAGGGAGCAACATCCGCTTGTTGGGCAATTGCCGCAACAGATGCATTGGCGCATAATTTTATGATGCAGCAAAAGCAAGTTCCTGCATTGTCGCCTGCACACCTTGCATGGTTTGCACACAGAAGCCTTGTTTATTCATCGGGCAGAGATGCAGGTGACGGTACCAATATTCAGAATCCGTTTTTACATGGCGGCAATTGGGTAGATGCAGCCGTCACGCTTGCCCGTTGGTCGGGACCTGCTCTGTCTGCCGTGTTTCCGTTTGACGGTAATTCCGTAGCCGGTATGGGCAATTATTCCGAACAGGATCGCTATGTCCATGAAGCCATTCTGACAGATGTATCCTGTTATTATGCCAAAAACGGCAATGCAGCATCGCAGATTTCGCAGAATGTTATGACAGAGATCAAACAGGCAATTCTCAGAGACGGTGCCGTGCAGACATCTTTTTATTCTGATTATGCACATTATAACAATTCTTCGCAAGGGACTGCCTATTATCAGGATGCAGTCTGGTTGACAAATCATGCCGTTCTGATTGTCGGGTGGGATGATTCTTACCCGGTTTCCGCCTTTAAAACGACAAAACAACCGAAGAATAACGGTGCTTGGCTGTGTAAAAACAGTTGGGGAGCTGCATGGGGAGATGACGGCTATTTCTGGATCTCTTATGAGGAGCCGTCTTTGAATCAGATCGTCAGTTATGCTGCTACAGAAGGTCGTTATTACGCTGATAATTATCAGTATGACGGCTTCGGTTTCCACGGCAGACTGTTCAGTGATTCGTATGTGCGTTTTGTCAATGTGTTTACCGCGGATTCCGACTGTGAAATTGCCGCAGTTGCCACATGGTTTTTGCAGGATTGTTCCGATTATGAAATCAGTGTTTATCGTTCTCCCGAATCGTCCTCGTTTCCGATCGGCAATTACCGCATTGCATCCGTAAAGGGACTGCAGGAGACCTACGGCTATCATGTGATTCCTTTGCACACCCCTGTTTTTGTCCGCAGCGGTGAGGTTTTTTCCGTAGCGGTCGAAATGCGTGTTTCCGCGGATTGTCCGCAGGTGAGTATTCCCATTGAAAATGCAAATGCGTCTGACTATGTCAGCTACAGCCGACCCGGACAGAGTTATGTGCAAATTGCAGAAAACGGCCCGTGGTTCGATACATCCGTTGAAGGTCTTAATAATGTCTGCATAAAAGCATTCACCGCACACACGCATGAAGATGCGGATGCAGATGCTGTCTGTGACATTTGCGATACTGCCATGACAATCAGAACCGCAGTCTTTTATCGCAGATTGCTTGCTTTGTTCTGGGCTGTTTTTGCTAATTTTGATAAACTGATATAAAGGAGAAAAATAAATGGAGAAGGGCATTCTTCCCGTCGGTTTTACGGTAACGGGGCATACAGGTTGTTTTGCCAAGGACGGCACAAAAACAAAGGATAATTCTTTGGAGTCTGTTGCTGCAGCCGTGGAATGCGGTGCGGATATTGTTGAAATTGATGTCCGTTTTTTGTCAGACGGTACACCTGTGTTGTCGCATGATGCGGTGTCTGACAGTGATGCAGACAGCGTTGTAAAGCTTGATGCTGCATTTGCGGCTCTTGCACAGCATCCGCAGTTACGTATGAATGTGGATCTGAAAAGTGTTGATTTTGTCGGCAATGTCAAAACCGTTGCAGAACAATACGGAGTGCTTGATCGTATCTTTTTTACGGGTGTGGACCGTGCATGGGCTGTCACCGTCGCAAAAGCAGATACGGGAATCCCGTATTATCTGAACATCGGTGTCAACAGAATTCTTGCAAATCACGCTCAATACATCAATCGTCTGATTGCTCTGTGCAAAGAACTCGGCTGTGTGGGGTTGAATATCAACAAAACAGGTGCAACAAAAAAATTAAGCCGTCTTCTGCACGAAAACGGCTTGTTGCTCTCGGTATGGACCTGTACGCAGGAGAATGAGATCAGACGTGCACTGCAATGCAGTCCCGACAATATCACATCCCGTGATCCTGCTCTTGTGGTAAAAATTCTGTCGGAATGATTATTCCGTAAAAAACTCGGCTTCCAATGCTGCACAAAGAGCATGATAAACAGGCAATGTCAGCTCCTGTACTTCATACGGAGTGTATGCAGGCAACTGCACACAGACATCTGCCAATGCCGATAATTTGCTGTCTTTACCGCCGGTAATCGCCAATGTGCGAATGCCGGCGATTTTTGCTGTTTTGGCAGCCTGCACGACATTGCAGGAATTGCCCGATGTGCTCAATGCAATCAAAACGTCTGCCGGTGCATCGGCATATCCCCAGACCTGTTGTGCAAAAACAAGCGATGCATCCACATCGTTTGCAAACGCAGAAATCAATCCGCTGTGGGCTGTCAGTGCAATGGAACGAAGCGGTGTCTGCAGTTTTGCGGCAATTTCGGCACCGCCTTCCACCGCGTTGAATTTATCCTTTTCTGCAGCAGTCAGGGGACGGCGGAGGTTGAATCCCTTCATCAGCTCGCCGACAATATGTTCACTGTCCGCAGCAGAGCCGCCGTTGCCGCAGCAAAGGGTCTTGCCGTTGTTTTTGTAGCAATCAAGCAGCAGCGCAAAGGCAGCCGAAATGCTTTCCTTTGCAGTGTTGAGGGCAGGATAATCACGATACAGTTTTTCAAAAATAAAATCCGATTTCATTTTGAACTCCTTTCAGTAAACGCAAGTCCGAGGGCGGCAAAATCGCCGATGGAGTTGCCGAGTTTTGCAGGCAGAATCCGACAATTCGCCGCAGACAGTGCAAGACTTTCTTTTGCAATGACTTTTTCAATGATCGGGTCGAAAAGGGATTGTGCACGTTCGTAGATGCTGCCGATGACAATCGCCTGCGGATTGAGGATGTCAATGAGAACAGACAGGCCGAGACCGAGTTTTTCTGCACACGTGTTATAAACCTGCTGTGCAAAAAGATCACCGTTTTTGGCTGCATCCGCAATGCTTTTGGCTGTCATTTCTTCGGGATTTTCAAGCAACGGGGAAGACAGTGCAGTCAATTCTGCCATCTCCTGACCGAGTCTTGCAATGCCGCCGCCTGAACAAAAACCTTCAAAGGAACCTCTTTTACCGTACCCGACAGGGCCGTCTTCCGCCAATCGGATGTGACCGACTTCACCTGCCATGTCATTGGTACCGCTGTAAAGCTGACCGTTGAGAATCAGACCTGCCCCCATACCGGTGCCGAATGTCAGAAAAACCGCATTTTCCAGTCCTTTTGCAGCACCGAAACGCCATTCGGCAACCGCACAGGCGTTTGCATCGTTCTGCAAAAACGTGCGGACACCGAATTTTTCTTCAAACATGCTGACAATCGGAACATTGTCCCAGTCCGGCAGGTTCGGAGGACACTGAATCAACCCTTTTTTGCTGTCCAGCGGGCCGCCGCAACTGATGCCGATACCGATGAGCTGCGAGAAACTGATGTTGTTTTTTTGCAACAGTTTTTCAGCAGTAGAAAGCAGTTCAGCCGTAACGGCTTGCCATCCTCTTTGAACGAGGGTGGGGAACGAGAGCTTGTCAATAATAAACCCGTCGGTATTTTCGGGCAGCTTGCCGCCGCCGAGAACCACAGCACATTTTGTGCCGCCTATATCAATGCCGAGTGAATACATAGTGCGTACCTCGCAAAAATATGATATTCAATATGGTATCATACTGTCTGCAAAAATGCAACAACACTTGCGGAATTATTCTTTTTTGAACTGATAAAAAAAGTCAAAAAAAATTAAAAAAAAGACTTGACTTTTGCATTTCAAGTGTGTATAATAGCCATGCGTTTAGAGGAATGGTGTAACGGTAGCACGACAGACTCTGACTCTGTTTGTTGGGGTTCGAATCCCTATTCCTCTGCCAAAAAAACGACAATCTTCGACAGAAGGTTGTCGTTTTTTTATTCAATCCGAAGGATTGGTATGTAATCGCCGTCAGGCGTATGTAATCAGTTCGCTTCGCGAACTGAATGTCATCAAGGATTCAGCCTTGCATTAGTCCTCCTTCGGATTGATTACATACCTTTCTGC
>JAFSEF010000120.1 GCA_017435865.1 Clostridia bacterium | reverse complement strand
TGCAGAAATACTTTGTGTCTTTCAAAGACTTCGGGTGTTCTTGTGGGAGAAAAGATTCCTTCAAAACCGTGTAAATCCCTATGTGAGCCCGCCTAATGCAGCCTCTTTTTTGGTTCACAGGGAAAGGATGAAGACGCAGAAATAAATTGCGGTTTGTCGGGGAGTTGTCTTCGAAAAAAAATGATATATCCGCTTGCAGCGGATATGATATATCTTCGATATGATAAATGATATATTTTCCTGACAGAAAATATTGCGGGTCGCTTCGCTCCGGATTGTAGAATCATTATTAGAGCGAAGCGGAACAAGCGACAGCTTCCTTCATATTTGTGAAACAAATATATCATCCGCAAAGCGGATATCATCACACCGCAGGTGTGATATCATGCGACCCAACGGGGCGTATATCATTATTACGGTTTGCCCGATAAACTCCAATTTGCTTCTTGTTTAATCAAAATCTCTGACTTTTCGTGAAGTGCCGGTTTTTTTCAGAGCCTTGTGAAAAATCGGTTTGCGTTCGCCCGCATTGACCATTTCTCTTGCCAGCAATGCACGCATTTCCTGTAAAACGGATGTGTGTTCCTTACTGTTCACAAGATTTGTTTTTTCAAGCGGGTCATTTACAAGGTCATACAGAAAATCGTCAAAGTAGTGTGCGGCGCTGTGTCCCAATTGTCCTGAGCCGATGGCTCGCGCGGAGTATTTCCACTTCTTTGTACGCACACATCTTCCGATTTGCGATTCACTGATCTGAACAAACACGCAATCGCGTTCTTTGGCCTCATACCCGTTGACGGGCAGGATGTTGCCCGCATAACTGCCCGGAATGGGAATGCCTGCTAAATGAAGCAGTGTCGCAGGCAGATCTATGAGGCTGACAAGGCTTTCATTTTGTTCTGCTTTTTGCACTGCACCGCCGCCGAACACAAGCGGGGTGTGAATGCACGAATCGTGGCAGCTGCGTTTGTATTCCATGTTGCGGGTTTTAAAATGGCAGCCGTGATCGCTTGTGTATACGATGACCGTATTTTCATACATTCCCTTTTTTTTCAAGGTTGCAACCAGTTTTTCCACGTTGTTGTCCAATGAGCGGATGGCGGCAATATAGTCGGGGTATTCTTCTTTGTAGTTACCGTTTAAAAAGGTCAGGTCATCAGGCAGGGGATAGTCGCGGAATTGTTCCACCATCTCTTTGGGACCTTCAAAATGACCGTGATCGTTCTGATGATGCGGTTCAAGCTGCGAAATAAACATGAAAAACGGCTTATCGGCGGTATGGTTTTCAATGTATTCGATTGCAAAATCGTTAATGCGGTCTGCACGATAGCCTATAAAATCGATTTTGGTACCGTTTTCGTCAAAAACATAACCGTCATACCCGTGAGAAGTAAATTCCAACACATCGGCGGCACGCCAGTATTGGTATCCCCCCTGTTTTTCTTTCGGCACTGCGGTCTTTTCGCAGTGAAAACCGAAACCGTTGTAGCGGTCAGAAGCAAGGTGCCATTTGCCGATATAAGCTGTGTCGTAGCCGTATTCGTTGAAGTGGTCGGCAAGTGTTTTTGTGCCCTGCGGCAACGGAATACCGTTCCAATAGCATTTGTTCTGTGTGGCATATTGCCCTGTCTGCAAACAGGCACGGGCAGGACCGCAAACAGGCTGACAGGTATAGGAATCCGTAAAGTGTACACCCTCACAGCCCAATCGCCATACATTCGGCATGAGCGTTTCATTCAATGTGTCCCAACGTTGTTGGTCGGAAAAATAAAATATGATGTTCGGTCGCATACTCTTCCTCAAATTCCGGCAATGGTTTTCCAATTGATTTCGATACCGTCAAACATCGGCACAAGACGGGTCAGCATCATGCGGTGACGCATATAAGGATGGTACTGTAATCCGAGTACCGCAAGGTCATCTGCAACACCGATTTCTTTTGCTGTTGTGGCACAGCCTGCCGCTTTCATCAATGCGGTCAGCTCCTCAACACTCGGCAGATCTTCATTGATAATCCGACGAATTTCCTGCCAGTTGTCTGTCAGAATTTCAGGACTTGTTTCATCCGTTACAGTCGGGGTGTTGTATTTTTCAACCTCGCTGCGGAAGTTTTCACCGTAAATCTCATACACCTTGTTCCAGTCGGTCTGATCGGGAACAAAGGTCGGATTTTCGAGTTTTGCAAGCTCCTTGTACAAACGGATGCACATCAGCGTTGCAACACCGCATTTTTTGCCGTGAAAATCAGAAAGCAAACCCTGTTCGAGTTTTTTGCATTCCCAGAAATGCGAAACCACGTGTTCGGCACCCGATGCTGCACGGGTGGTGTCACCGAGTTTCATGGCAAGTCCTGTCAGAATCAGACCTTCAAAGATTGCACCGGCAGCTTCTTCATCTTCTGCCGTCACTTTGTCAGCAAGGCTGACCGCACGCATAAGACCTGCTCTTGTGACATCTGCAACATTTTCGCACATGGATTCACCCACCGTCAGCTTTGCAAGTTTCCAATCTGTCAGGGCTGTGTATTTGGCGATCATGTCCCCGAAGCCTGCACTTTTGAGCTCGGCAGGTGCTTTGGCAAGAATGGCTGTGTCGCCGATAATGACGGACGGCTGTCTTGCAGGGTAGGAGATTTTAAAATTGTTTGCCGTCAGCGGACTTGTGACCGAAGCAAAACCGTCCATGGACGGAGCAGTTGCAAAAATGGCAAACTCTTTATCGGCAACAAGGGCAGCACGACGGCAGATGTCATTGAGCGAGCCCGTGCCGACGGAAAGAATGCCGTCCGCATCTGCAGAAAGCTTTGCAATATTTTCGGCTTCTTCGTATTCTGCAACACGCAGATCATCAAAGATTTTCGTTTTGATGTTGAAGCCGCCTGCCTTTAAAATGTCAAGAATCCCGTCAGCGGCTTTGAGTGTGTTTTTGTCCGCGACCACAAGAATGTCGGTCGGGAAGTGATTGTCTTTTAAAATATCGGCGGTTTTTGTGAGCAGACCGCTGCCGATTTCGACTGCTTTTAAGTCGCATTCATGTTTTTGTCCGCAGGGACAGTTTTGTAATTTGGCAAGTAAATTTGTTAAATCCATTGTTATTCACCTGTTGTGAGAATTTTGATGATAAAATTATGATTTATCGGGGAGGTAGCCGATCAGGGGACGGCTACTCCCCGCTAAACTCCAATTTATAAAACAAGGGACTGTTTTTACAGCCCCTTTCTTTTTTTACAGCCAGTTCATTGTTTTGAGCCACATTTCGAGCAAATGCACCCATTGGTGAATGTTTTCTCTGTCTTTTGCAACGCCCAGACCGTGCGGTCCGTTGGGGAAAACGTGCATTTCAAACGGAATGCCTTGTTTACGCAGTGCTTCACCGTAACGGAAACTGTTGCAGACATTCACAGTTGCATCGTCGGATGTGTGCCACAAAAATGCCGTCGGTGTGGTGTCGCAGACGAGCTTTGCAGGGTTCACTGCTGCATTCAGTTCGCAGAAGCGGTCTCCCAGCAGGTTTCTGTAAGAGCCTTCGTGGGTGATTTCACTCTCATCCACTTCCCATATAACGGGATAGCACAGCACGGTTGCATTCGGCAGAAATGCCTCACAATCGAGTTCATCTTCGCCTTCAAAATCAATCATTTCGCGGTAGGTTGACGTCAGTGCGGCAAGATGTCCGCCTGCGGAAGAACCCATAATGGCGATTTTTTCGGGGTCGATGCCGAATTCTGAAGCCTTGCTTCTGACAAAACGAATGGCACGTCTTGCATCCAGAAGAGGTAAGGGGAAGCGGTGGGGACTGACTCTGTACTGGCAGACGAATGCGGAAATACCCATTTCATTGAGCATTTCGGCATAGCCTTTGCCTTCGTGTTCTGCACGCATACCGTAACCGCCGCCGGGCAGAATCACAAAACAGGCATCCGTCTTTTTGTTTTTGGCAGGGTAATATTCAAGGACCGGCTTTTCTTTGCAAAGCCCCGGTGTCTTTTCCCAAAGTTTGTATTTTTCCATGGCAGTTTCTCAATACTTGTCCATGGAGTCAACACTCAGCACAAAGACGGTTGCACCGCCGACGGTGACGGGTGTTTCCATGGCACCTTCCGCAAAACCTCTGCCGAACGAAGCGGTGGTTGCAGGGCTGTGTGTGCGGGTCTGGGAGAACTTGTTGATGATATCCTTTACACGGGCGACATCCTTGTCCTCAGCACCGATGAGCAGTGTTGTATTGCCGACCATCAGGAAACCGCCTGTGGTGGAAAGCTTGGTGACGGAAAAATGCTCGCGTGTCAATGCGGAGCTGACAACAGCGCTGTCTTCATTGTTGACAATGGCAATAATCAATTTCATGGTAGTTCCTCCTCTAAATTAAATCTTGGGGGCGAGCATCTTACGGCTCTTTTTGTCGAGTTTGTTGATATCGGGGATTTCGTAGCGATTGTCGTTGCCGTCCTTGATGAGGATACGACCGTCATAAAGCGGCTTGACAGCGGTAATGTGGTTGCGGATTTCAAATGTAATGATGCCTCTGTCTGTTTCACAGGTCCACATCCAGATCTTGAATTTTTCACTCATATTGATGAAACGCTTGATACGCGGCATCATGTAATATTCACGCAGGCAGCTTTCGACTGCTTCTTTCGATTCGGGCATCAACTGATCCAGATCACGGATAATTGCCATCTGTTCGCCCTCACTGTCGAGCAATGCGATGTATTTGTTTCTGCCGCTGATGGGGAACAGGCAATGCGGTTCGAGCATATCAAAATGATCGCCGTCCGCAAAGTCAACATCCAGAAAAATGGCATCGTTGACAGTCAGTCTGACTTCGGGTCCTTCAATATAACGAATCATACCGTTCCCTCCTTATTCAAAATTCTCTTCGTTCTTGGCAGCCAGCAGCTTTTCACCCATGGACTGAATCTGAACGAGTTTGTAATATTTGCCCTTCATTGCAAGCAGTTCTTCGGGCGGACCGCACTCAATGATTTCACCCTTGTCAACAACCACAATCTTGTTTGCTTTGCGAAGTGTGGACAAACGGTGGGCGATCATAATGGTGGTTCTGCCGCGGATAAGACGTTCGATAGCGGTCTGAATCAGGTTTTCGGTTTCACTGTCCACCGCTGCGGTTGCTTCGTCAAAGAACAGAATGCCGGGGTTCTTGAGGATGGCACGTGCAATGGAAACACGCTGTCTTTCACCACCCGAAAGACCGACACCGCGTTCACCGAGCATGGTGTCATAGCCGTCAGGCAGCTTGCAGATGAATCCGTGTGCATTGGCAATGTCGGCGGCGTGCAGCACCTGTTCAACACGCACATTGGAAGAACCGTAAGCAATGTTGTTGAAAACGGTATCTCTGAACATCAGCGGATCCTGCTGCACAAAACCGATCTGCGTGCGGTAATATGCCATGTCAATGTCCTTGATGTTTTTGCCGTCAATCAGGATTTCGCCGTCGTACTCGTCATAATAACGCATCAGCAGGTTGATAAGGGTCGATTTACCCGAACCCGTTGTGCCGACAATACCGACGATGTCACCCGGCTCAATGGTCAGGTTGATATTAGACAATACCTTTTTGGAGCGATCAAAGGAGAAGTTGACATTCTTGAATTCAATTCTGCCTTCAATGCGTTCGGGACACTCACCTTTGCCGAAGTCATGTTCGGGTTCAGCATCCAGAATGTCCATGATTTTTTCAACGGAAGCAAGCGTGTTCTGGTAAGAGTCGGACAGGTTTGCAAAGAAGTTGACGGGGTTGTAGAACATACTTGCATAAGAGATGAAGGAAACAAGAATACCGATGGAAAAACCTTCCTGTCCTTCAATAACAAAATGTCCGCCCGAGAACCAGATAAACAGAGAACCGCAGGTAACAAGGAACGTCATGAAAGCAGGGAAGAAGCCCGATACTTTTGCAACGGTTTTGTCTTCTTCGAGCCAATCATCACAATAGGCTTCAAATTTGCGTACGGCAGCTTTTTCGTTCGTGAATGCCTTGACCACGCGGATGCCGGGAATGGTGTCGGCAAGAATGGTGGAAATGGCAGAAGAACGGCGCCATATACGCATATACTTCGGACCGAGCTTTTTGCCGAAGAATCTGCCTGTCAGTGCAACCAGCGGAACGGGAATGAGGGAAAAGATCGTCAGTTTCCAGTTCATGACAAGCATGATGGCAAGAATACCGAACATCATAAAGAACTGCACAACAGCTTCCTGCGTGATTTTGAGAATGAACTGCTGTAAGGTAGATGTGTCGGAGTTGATGCGGTTAATGACAGAACCTGTGGATGTCTTGTCATAAAAGCTCATGGGCAGGTACTGTGCTTTTTCGTAAATGTCCTTTTTCAGGCTGATGACGATTCTCGACCCCGTCACACGCAGCAGATACGAACGGTAACCCGTCACGGAATACTGCAGAATGTAGCAGGCAACAAGGATGAAGATAACTTTCAGCAGGCCGTCTGCATCTTTGTTCGGCAAAACGTCATCGACCATGATGCTGGTGATGTATGGCGGCACAAGAGCCATGGCGGTGGTGAACAGTGACAGGAACAGGCAGACGATAAGCCCTTTCTTTTCCACTGCAATGTACTTTGAGAGTTTTGAAAGAATATGTCCTTTTTTTGAGCAGTTGATGCAGTCGGCATCAGGGGAAGGCAGCTTTCTGCCGCATTTGGGACAGAAGGATCGTTGTTTGAGATAGACCGAACGGACAACCTCCACAAGGTCTTCGCTGTAACCTTCTTTGTTGACGGAGTTGATGTATTCCGCAGCAGCATCCGCCACATTGGCAGCTGCATAAGAAAAACGCTGCAGGGAAATACGGCTGCCGTCTTTCATTTTCAGCTTGAACAGTGCATTGCCGTACATTCTTTTGACTTTGGCTTCTTCAATGTCCGCCAACGCAACACAGAGCTTGCCGCCATTGTGTTGCTTATCGAATGCAATGGCGTGTGTTTTTGTGAGTGCAAGAAGACTTTCACCGTATTTTGCGTCCAGCGTGAGATCACCCACGACACAAAACAGCGGTTGCGTTTCGGAAAACTCTTCGTTGTATGCGGCTTTCAGACTATCCGGTAAGGGATGGTTGAACAGCGTTTGCATGACAGATCACCTCTCAAAAAAACATAGTTTCAATCGCATTATATGGACGAAAAAAACAAAAGTCAAGCTTTTCTGCATAAATATTCTTAATTCAAAGAAAATGTTCATATTGCACAAATTGAATGAATATAATTTATTAAAGTTGTATGAATATATTTATTGACAATCTTTTAATATTTTTTTATAATAAATAATTGGATTGATTGGAAGGACTGAATTTACTTGATTCAAAGATTTACAAAGATTTTTTACAGCATGCTCAGCATTGTCGTTGCCGTTGCCTGTGTTTGTGTACTCGGCGGCACTGCTGCAGCCTTTACGCTTGAAAATGACGGCAACCGTACCGAGATTACCGTGCAGAGCCTGCAGGTCTGCGAAGTATCCGACAGCGATATCTGGTTTGACAGAGAGGATGACCGTTCGCAGTGGTGCTGTGTACTTATCAATGCCACCGCAAACACCTGGAACTTTTCCCCCTACACCTACACTGTGGATACCTTCTCCGTGAAGACACCCGGTGTGTTGCAGGCAGAAGACAATGTATTCGTTGTGCTTGAAGAAACACTTGCCTATTCCCGTGCAAAACCGCAGTCATTTGTTTTGCGTGTTTACATTCACGTTCCGCCCGATGTTGCGGCTGCCGAACTTGTCGGCAAACTTTCCTTTACGGCTGACAGCTCCACCAAGTCCCTGGGTGCCATTGAGGAAGATATGAAAATGTACCTGCCGAAACTGGATATGGCAGGACAGAGCAATTACGAAATTATAGACAGCACAAAACCGGCCATTGAGGAATCCTCGGCCGGTTTCTTTTTTTATTTTATTTTTCCCAGAAAAAGATGTTTTTGAAAAGATTCTGCGGTGTGCAGATGACTTCGTTTTTGAGTGAACGGCTTGTGTAAAAAACACCTTCACGGGTGCAGACGGGGATGAACGGCATCTGGTCCGTGAAATCCGTGATGAATGCACTCAGTTCTGCTGCACCGTTCAGATATTGTGTATAGGTTTCATCGCAGGTGATTTTTTCAAAATCAATTCCGTATGCCATGGTGCCGCCTGCAAACAGGAAGGCACTCAGGTCCATGTCATTTGTCAGCAGCACTTCACCGAGGAAAAGGTCATAGTCGTCATTTTCAATGGCCTGCTTATATTCCTCTGCCGTTTTTGCCACAAGTGCCACACGGATGGGAGTTTCTTCGATCTGTTCCTTGATTTGTTTTGCGGCAGCGGCTTTGAACGGATTGTCGGGGCAGTACAGCAAGCGTAATGTGTAATTCTGCGTTTGTGCATTGGCAGCGGATGCGTCGTCGCCCTCTTGCAGGGATGCTGCACTCAGAAATGCAGTTGCAAGTTGCACATCGGCATGGTCACGGCTGTGATTTGTGATGTTCTGCAGGTCTGCCCATGCAGGATGAAACGGTGTTGTTGCAGGCAGTGCGTAACTGCAGAAAGCGTGTTCCGTGATCTGTGCACGGTCAAGTGCCGCGGAAAGAGCCTGACGGACGGTTTGCTTTTGCAGATTTTCGTTTTTGAAGTTGATGCCGAGAAACACAAGGTTGAGCAGCTCGATTCGTCTTGCACTGGCTGCGGAACGGAAAATCTCGCCGTCAGCAATGTCAGTGAATCTGCAATCGATGGTGCCGCATTCCAGTGCAAAGGATTGTGCGGATTCATCGCCGGCATCCAGCAGATTGATCTGTCCGCTTTGCGGCTGACCGTCAAAGTAATAGGGATTCGCGATCATGCAATAGCCGTCGTTCAGCTTTGAAAGAGAATACGGGCCTGCACCGATCGGAACAGAAGCTTCCGTATCTGCCGTGCCGTATTGCACAACAGGGAAGGTCAGCAGGCTGCACGCATTGACGTTCGGTTTGTTGAGTGTGAAAACGAGGACGTTTGCCGTGGAGCCGATCTTTGCATCTGCAAAAACAGAAAGACTGTTTGCATACTGCGGAGATTGCTGTGCCAGACGGAATGAATACAGCACGTCGGCAATCGACAGTTCCGTGCCTTCAGGGGTACGCAATTCGCTGCGTAAAGTCATGCTGATGCTTGTCGGGGTTATTTCGTATGTGTCAACCATCAGCGGTTGGGGTTTGAATTCGTTGTCTGTTTCAAACAAGGACAAAAACAGCAACGGCCAGAGAATGCGGTTTTCTTTGCCTGTGCTGAGAAACGGATTCATGCTGTCCTTTTTGCAGTACGGCATAGAGAGCACGCTCTGCGGGTCCGTGGTTGCGTCACCCGGATGCAGCACGGTGGTCGTGTCCGCACACGAAGTCAACAGCAAACACAGGCAGAGAACGGCTATGATTTTTTTAAACAAGCGATACTCTTTCAATGTGAACAGCCTTTCCGGTTTTATTGTCGGTTTCAATCAGAACACCTTCCATACGGCAATCTCCCAGGCACTGTTCAAAACGTGCCGGAAGACCTGTGCGGATACGGTCGGTTGCTTTTGTGATATCCACACCGAGGACGGAATGGATAACACCCGTCATGCCAGCATCCGTCATATAGGCGGTCTGCTGCGGCAAAATCTGCTCGTCTGCGGTCTGCACGTGCGTATGGGTACCGATCACGGCACTGACTCTGCCGTCAAGCCAGAATCCCATGGCACGTTTTTCTGCCGTGGCTTCGGCATGAAAATCCACGAGAATGTTTTGAATGCCCTCTGCTTTGATTTCTTTTACGGCTTTGTCAACCGCATCAAAGGGGTTTTCCGCATAATCCATCCACATACTGCCCATGAGGTTGATGACAGCAAGACGCATTCCTCTTTTTTCGAGGATATCCCAACCTCTGCCGGGGGCTTCACGGTGGAAGTTGACAGGACGGATCAACGGCAGGTGGCCGTCAAAAACGGGATAAACCTCGCTTCGTCTGAGTGCATGGTTGCCTGTTGTGATCAGGTCCGCACCGCTTGCAAACAAATGCTCGGCGGATTGCGGAAGAATGCCGTTGCCGGGGGCACTGTTTTCACCGTTGATGATGCAAAAATCAACACCTTTGTGTTTTTTGAAGCCCGGTAACAGGCGGCGGACGCATTCGCAGCCGGGAGTTCCGACCACATCGCCTATAAAAAGAATGAGCATGGAATGTCCTTTCTACAGAAAAAGGCGGCAAAGAGTGCCGCCTATCTTAATTATTTTGCGTAATCGAAAACGCGGTTTTCACGGATGATATGCACTTTGATCTGACCCGGATATTCGAGTTCTTCTTCGATCTTCTTGGCGATATCACGAGCAAGAATGACCATCTTGTCGTCAGTAACCACTTCGGGTTTGACCATGATACGTACTTCACGGCCTGCCTGAATGGCAAAGGATTTTTCAACACCGTCGAAGGATGTGGAAATTTCTTCGAGTTTTTCAAGACGCTTGATGTAGTTCTGTACGTTTTCGCGGCGGGCACCGGGACGTGCAGCGGAGATTGCATCGGCAGCCTGTACGAGGACTGCAACGATGGTCTTGGCTTCCACATCACCGTGGTGTGCCTGAATGGCGTGCAGCACATTGTCATTTTCTTTGAACTTACGGGCAAATTCAACACCCAGTTCAATGTGTGTGCCGTCCATTTCGTGGTCAAGTGCCTTACCGATGTCATGCAGCAGACCTGCACGCTTTGCAAGCTTGACGTCCACACCGAGTTCGGTTGCCATCAAACCTGCAAGGTAAGAAACTTCGAGGGAGTGGTTGAGAACATTCTGACCGTAGCTGGTACGGAATTTCAGTTTACCGAGGAGTTTGACAAGCTCACCGTGCAGACCGTGAACACCTGCATCTGCAACGGCACGGTCACCTGCCTGCTTGATAACCTGCTCAACTTCCTTTTTGCTCTTTGCATACATTTCTTCGATGCGGCTGGGATGGATTCTGCCGTCAACGATGAGCTTTTCAAGGGTCAGTCTTGCGATTTCACGGCGGACGGGATCAAAGCTGGAAACGGTAATGGTTTCGGGTGTGTCATCAATGATGAGGTCAACGCCCGTGATGGTTTCAAGGGTACGGATGTTGCGGCCTTCACGACCGATGATTCTGCCCTTCATGTCGTCATTGGGAAGTTCAACAACAGATACGGTTGCTTCCGCTGCGTGGTCGGCAGCACAGCGCTGAATGGCACCTGCAATGATTTCGCGGGCAAGATTGTCCGCTTCGTCACGGGTTTTCTGTTCGATTTCAAGGATTTTCAGAGCCTTTTCGTGCGTCAGGTCAGCTTCAAGGTTCTTGATGAGATACTCTTTTGCCTGTTCTTTGCTGAAGCCCGAAATCTTTTCGAGCATATCAAATTGGCTTCTTTTGAGTGCTTCTGCTTCTGCAAGCCTGTCTTCGGCTTCACCGATTTTTTTCTGCAGAAGTTCATCCTTTTTTTCGAGATTTTCGGTTTTTTTGTCGAGGGTTTCTTCTTTCTGGTTCAGACGGCGTTCCTGACGCTGCACTTCGCTTCTGCGATCTTTGATTTCACGTTCAAGTTCGTTTCTCTCTTTGTGGATTTCGTCTTTTGCTTCCAGAATGGCTTCTTTTTTCTTCTGTTCAGCCTGCGCAATGGCATTGCTGATGATGCGGTTGGCTTCTTCTGTTGCGGAGCCGATGGCCTTTTCCGCAGTTTTACGACGGACAATACCGCCGACGATGAAGCAAACCACACCGCTGACCACTGCTGCGATCACTGCGATCACAATGGCCACGCCGATTGAGATTTGCACGTTGGGTGTACCTCCTGATAAAATTGGTGTTCCCGTCGGGAACTATAGATACCGCACAAGTGCGGAAGTAATAGAATAATGCAAAATATATGTATATATTTAACGAAAAACACCCTTTTGCTGATAAACGGATATTCTTCTGCATTATCCTAATCATTGTACAACTTATACAAAAAAAAGTCAAGAACATATGACTAAAAATATGTGCATGAATTAAAATTTTATCAGAAAAAAGAATTAAATAAATGAAGTACAGACCGAAATCTTCACACCCGGACTTGACAAACAACTTTTGCAGCCGTATAATTTATCTGTTATTTTTGTTACATGAAAAGAGGTAATCAAAATGGAGAAAAAGAACATAAATTGGGGAGAACTCGGTTTCGGTTACATGCCGACGGATTATCGTTTTATCTCCAACTGGAAAGACGGCAAGTGGGATGACGGCGTACTCAGCACAGACCCCAATGTTGTCATCAGCGAATGTGCAGGTGTCCTGCAGTATGCACAGACCGTTTTTGAAGGCCTGAAAGCGTACACCACCGAGGACGGCAGAATCGTCTGCTTCCGTCCCGACCTCAACGCTGACCGTCTGGAAGCATCCTGCAAGCGTTTGCAGATGCCCGTATTCCCGAAAGACCGCTTCATTGAAGCTGTCCGCGAAGTCGTAAAGGCAAATGCAGCTTATGTTCCTCCCTTCGGTTCGGGTGCAACGCTGTATCTGCGTCCTTATATGTTCGGTTCCGATGCCGTCATCGGTGTCAAGCCTGCAACCGAATACCAGTTCCGCATTCTCTGCACACCCGTCGGTCCTTATTTCAAGGGCGGTGTCAAGCCTCTGACCGTTCGTATCAGCGATCTTGACCGTGCTGCTCCCAAGGGCACCGGCAACATCAAGGCAGGTCTCAACTATGCCATGAGCCTTTACAACATTGTGGATGCTCACAACTGCGGATTCGATGAAAACATTTATCTTGATCCCGGTACCCGTACCAAGATCGAAGAAACCGGCGGTGCAAACATTCTGTTTGTTACCAAGGACAACAAGGTTCTCACTCCCAAGTCCGACAGCATTCTGCCGTCCATCACACGTCGTTCGCTGATGTATGTTGCAAAAGAATATCTCGGTCTCGAAGTTGAAGAACGCGAAATCGAACTTGCCGAGATCGCTGACTTTGCCGAATGCGGTCTTTGCGGTACTGCTGCGGTTATTTCTCCCGACGGCAAGATCGTTGACCACGGCAAGGAAATCTGCTTCCCTGCAGGCATGACCGAAATGGGCCCCGTTACCAAGAAGCTCTACGACACCCTCACCGGTATTCAGATGGGCAAGCTTCCTGCTCCCGAAGGCTGGATCGAAGAAATTATGTAAATAAACAAACGACCGCAGAGGACTTCTTTGCGGTCGTTTTTCGGAGTAAAATATGAAGATCATTGCAAGTGATTATGACGGCACCCTCAACCACGGCGGAATTGACGATGCAAAAAGGGCTGCCGTTGCCCAATGGCAGAAAAAAGGCAATCTATTTGTGGTTGTGACAGGCAGAGACAAGTGTTTTTGCCCCGAAATGAAGGAAGACAGCGGCATCCATGTGGATTATTATCTTGCCTGCAACGGTGCGGTCATACTCGATCGGGATTTTCGTCCTGTTGCCGAAACCCGTTACGACAAGGCTGTCATTGTTCCGTTGCTGGAATATTTGTTTGAGCTGGGTTGTCCCTGGGGCAATGTGTGTGGCGACAAAACCTGTCGCATTTACAACGATGCCTGCGAGGATTTCCCCGCACAGGCAGCAACAATTGCCGATGCAAAGGCAATCTCTTATTGCAATCAGATCAGCACGGCACTGCCGACATTTGAAGAGTCGGCATATGTGGCGGCAGCGGTCAAAGAAAAATTCGGAGACTTTGTCAACCCCCTGCAGAACGGAACCTGCCTTGACATTGTTCCCGTCGGCATGGACAAAGCACAGGGAATTTACAGATTGCTTTCGCTGTGCGGAGGAACATATGAGGATGTCATCACGGTCGGCGACAATGTCAATGATCTTGCCATGCTCAAAGAGTTCCGTTCTTATGCCATGGAAAACGGTGTGGATGCCGTCAAACAGGTTGCAGACAAAATAACCCCCGGCGTCACGGAACTGATCAAAGCGGAATTATAAAAACAGCTTCTCCTTTTAACATCAATTCCCGCTTTCCGTGGGGAACCAAAAAACAGCCGTCGAAGCGGCTGTTTTTTAATGATTTGTTTTATTTTTGCAGTGAAGCCACGTCATCCTGTCCGAGCAGGTTGCCCTCAACGGAAGAAATGACCTTTGTGCAGAACAGTTCGCCGTCTTTGTCAATAGCGGCAGTGTGGTACAATCCGCAGGACACTGCAATGACATCCGACCAGCTTTTGACAGCGGATCTGCCGAGTTTGTTGTCACCTGCAGCAACAACCTTGCCGTTGTTTTTAACGGCAACCGTGATCTCTTTGCCGGCTGCGATTGCCTTGACACCGGACCAATCGGCAGCGGTGCATTCTTCACCGTCCGAACCGATGCTCAGCACTTTGCCTTTTTCGGTCAGAGCGACGAGATGTTTGTATCCGCCTGCAATCTGCACCACGTTTTTCCATTCGGAAACATCACCCGACAAGGCACCGGCAACCACCACGGTACCGTCATTTTTCAGACCTGCCGTGTATTTTTCGCCGGCTGCAACGGCAATGATGTCGGTCCAGTCATCCACAGCATATTTGGTGGTGTTTTTCTCATCCCCTGTGGCAAGGACTGTGCCGTCCGCACAAAGCCCGACAAGGTGGGAAGGACCTGCAGCAATGGCAGTCACATTACGCCAGAATGTTGTGTTGCCTGCAAAGGAAGAGGTGGTCTGCACAAAGCCGTTGTTGAGCAGCACTGCAGTGAAATCAGCACCTGCAGCAATGGCCTGTGCATCCGTCCATTGTGCACTTTCATAGGCAAGCAGTTCGTTTTTACCGCCTGTGGTGGCAACGCTGCCGTCGGCATACAATACACTTGTGTGGTATTCACCTGCGGCAATGCCCTGCACCGTAAGACCTTCAAACGGATCTGCTTTGTTGCTTGAAACACAGATGACAGCAATGATGGCGGCAATCAATACAACACAGGCCGCAACCAGAATTGCAATCTTCTTTTTGTTCATTTGAAAAACCTCTTTTCAAAAACAGGGTGACAGATCCGATCCGCCACCCCAAAAATTTTTATGCTTTGATCTGCTCGTCAGCAAGTTTTGCGAGTTCTTCTGCATTGCCTTCGGAAGCAACGGCAGAAACTTCTGTACGGCGAACAAGAAGTTCGGCATACATTTTTTCTCTCTTTTCACCGGAGAGATCATAGAACAGCATCGGAATGATGCCGAAAGAACCAGTGATGGTGGGAACGATTGCAAAGTAAGCAAACAGGAAGAATTTGACCGCGTCAGTCTGTTCCTTACCTTCTTTGTATGCAGACTGGTCATACTTGAAGATTTCAAGCAGCAGATTGTTGATAACGCCCGAAACGGAGCCTGCAAGCTTGGTTGCAAGACCCTTTGCAACACCAGTCATGGCTTCTGTGCGGTAACCCATCTTCCATTCGCAGTAGTCCATGCATTCGTTGTACATTTCGGTGTTGATAACCGTGTAGGTGCCGTAGAAGAAGGTCCAGATGAATTCCTCAAGTGCCATGGCAATGCCCATGGGAACAACCTTCTGATACAGACCGCCTGCTTTTGTCTTCCAGTCCATGCCGATGCAACCGAACAGGAACACGGGAACCATCAGAATCTTGCTCGAATAGTTACCCATGATATACAGGAATTTCGAGGAGAACTTGCGGCGGAAATAGGGAACCAGAGCAAAGCTCAGGGGGCTGATGGGTGCTGCGGGGATACCCGCGATCATGGTCAGGGAGTTGAAGTGCAGAACGTCGGTGTAGTAGTTGCCTTTGCTGCCGCCGATACCGAAGCTGTTGAGCATCTGCGAAAGGGTGAGAAGCAGCATCGGCTTGTTTTTGACGATCGATTCAACACCCATTTTGATTGAGGGGGGCTTGACAGACTGCAGAATGCGTTCCTGCGAATTCATGAAGAACCAGAACGACATACCGCTGGAAACAAGCGTTGTGAACGTACCCATGCTGACGAATGCAGTAATAAGAGTCTGACTTCTTGATGCATCGTGTTTTTTGTTGTCGATGATGTCAAGAACGACCGTGAAAATCTGTTCCGGCAGTTTTTCACCGAACTGACCCGATGCCCAGTTTGCAAGGGTGACCAACCTTATTCGATCAACAGGGTGTGGTGTGATGGTGGACATAAGACCTGTTTTTGCAATTTCCTGGAACGTGCCGATACCGTCACGGACCATGGTCAGGAAAAGATAGAAGCCGAACTTGACCCATTTGTTTGCATTCAGCAGGAACAACGGCTGGAACCAGTATGCCAATGTGCCGATGAGACCGGGGATGGCAAGTGCCAGCAGGTAAGGTCTGAATTTACCCCAACGGGTACGGGTTTTGTCGACGATGGTTGCAAATAGAACGTCATTGATCATATCCCACGGAGTGTTGATGGTGCCTGCCAGAGCAGACAAACTCAGCGGGAGTTCAAAAATGTTATTGACGAAACGGGATGAAAACGCGTTGATGTTGAATGACTGTGCCGCATCCCACAGCACAAAACCGACAGTTTCTTTCAGACCGACATAACGACGATTCTGATAGACGTACGATAATTGTTCGTCTGTCAAAACTTCGGCAGTGTTTACGGGTTCGTTTGCCAATGAATTTCCTCCTGTTCTGAATAGATGTACAGTTTATTCTATCACAAACGCAAACATAATGCAAGAAAAAAAACAAGCTCACTTTTTGTTGAAAAATACGAAAAAATGCGGCTTGCTTTTGTAAAAAAGAGCTGTTACAATGCTGTTTGGAGGCGATTTTATGAAACTGACGATTATGACTTACAATGTGCTGCACTGTGAAATCTGGAAACAGAAGAAAATAGATTTCGACATTTTTGCAAAAGTCATCACCGACAGCGGTGCCGACATCATCGGACTCAATGAAATCAGAGGCGACGGCGAACGTGCGGATTATGAAGCACAGGCAAAAATCCTTGCCGAAAAAACAGGGTTTTATTATTACTTTGCAAAAGCCATCGATGTCGGCGGTAAAAATCCCTACGGCAATGCACTGCTCAGCCGCTATCCCATCAAAAATGCACAGACCGTTCCCATTCCCGATCCGCTTGTCCGCATCGGCAGCGGTTTTGAAACCCGTTGTCTGCTGAAAGCAGAAATTGATGTTGCCGACGGTCTGACCGTGCTCGTCACGCACTTCGGTCTGAATGCAAGTGAACAGAAAAACGCGGTGCATACGGTGGCTGCACACCTGACGGATGCAAAGACCCTGCTGATGGGGGATTTTAATGTCACACCCGACAATCCCGTCCTGCAACCCATCCGCGAAAAATGCAAAGATGCAGCCGACCTGTTCACGCAGCCGAAGCTCAGTTTCCCGTCAGATACACCCAATATCAAAATCGATTATATCTTCGCAACCCCTGCCGTCAACATTCTTGCCGCAGACATACCGCCCACGGTCGTCTCCGACCATCGCCCCCACACGGCAGTAATTGAGATATAAAAAGCGACTTTACAGAAAATTGCAAACACCCGTTCCCGACTGTTTGCAGTTTTCTTTTTTTTGATGCAATTTAAAAACAGGGAACAAACCGACTGTAAAAAAGTACAATTTGTTCCCTATATATATGAAATGATTTTTAATTCTTTAATGCGGTAACAGGAACGACAAAAACACCGTCATCACGGATATAAGCTGCATTTGATAAACCGCAGATTACGCACAAAACAGAAGGTGCGATACCGCCTTCTTCTTCGATTGATTTTTTAAGATTGAGAAGACTTTCAGCTGCTTTATCAATCTGATTTGCACCGAGTTTGATTTCAAAAGCACTCCATCTGCCGTCGGAGAGTTCAATGACCGCATCAATTTCTCTGTTGTTGTAATCCTGATAGTGAAAAAGTTTTGCATCAAAGGAATCTGCATAAATACGCAAATCCCTTTCGCAAAGAGCCTCAAATAAAAATCCGAGCGTTTCCAGATCATTGATAAGTCTGTCAGGGGTTGCTTTCAGCAAAGCACAGGCAAGAGACGGATCCGCAAAATGTCTTTTTTCGGCTTGCTTAAGACGTACCGATGATCGGATGTTTGAAGCAAAAGGCGGCTGATTATCAAGAAGGAACAGCCTTGTGAAGATATCAAGATAAACCGAAATCGTGTCGGAGTCTATATCTTCATCATCGATTGCTTTCACATCTGCCTTTAATGTCTTATTGGTTACCGTTGTGCTTTCATTCCGGGCAAGAGATCTTAACAACAGGTTCATTTTTGAAACATCCCGTTTGATTCCGTCAATACGATACACATCATCTTCTATTACCGCCTTGAGATATTCGTTCGGTAAAAGTCCTGCTTTGTCGGCAGGAATATCAGCATTTCCGGGCCATCCGCCTCTGTAAATGAATGCAGTGATTTTGCGAAGGTCAACTTCGCCTGTCATTGCAGGTGTAAGTTTTCCTTTGCATACATCTTCAAGTGAAATTTTTCCTGAAGAATCGCCTGACTCATACAGGGACATGGGGCGCATTCTGAGTCTTGCAATACGACCGGCACCGCTGTGCATAATACCTTTGTGATTCGGTGTTGCCGATCCGGTAAGAATGAACTGTCCTTTTTCACTTTTCTGATCAACCTTATGACGAACCGCATCCCAAAGCGAAGGGACTTCCTGCCATTCATCAATCAGTCTCGGTGTTTCACCTTCAAGAACAAGCGAGGGGGACATTTCTGCAAGTCGTCGGTTCTGAAAGTTTCCGTCAGGGTCGCCAATCATAATTTCGCTTTTGCTGTGATAGGAAGAAGACCATGTTTTTCCGCACCATTTCGGGCCTTCAATGCATACAGCTCCGAAAACCGATAAATATTCTTCAATTTTCTTATCAATTATGCGTGGTTTATATTCATTTCTGTTCACAGGCAATCACCTCTTTGTGTATAGTATAACCCATTCGGTCAGATTATGCAAGTCCAATCGGTCAGATTTTTAAATTTCAATCGGTCAAATTCGGAGTTTTCAATCGGTCTGATTCTGAATTTCTGATCGGTCTGTTTTTCAGGAACCCTGTTTTACCGACAAACAAAAAAACAGAACAAAGAACGCAATCGGCATAAAAGGTTTTTTCATAAAGCCGGAGAGATTGCTTTTTATTGCTTTCTGTTGCAGAAATTCCGGAATATATTCTTTTGTTTTTATTCCGAAATAATATTTGCAAGCGAAACAAGATGATGATATAATGAAACTACCACACAAACTGAATATGGATAAATTTTACGGAGTCGTATTTTTTTTATTTTGGAAAAAATGCGTACTTCTGTTTTTGCGTTCTCTGTGAGGTTTGTCCAAAAGTTTGTGTGGTAACAAATCGAAGTCTGCATTTTTCGTGTGTGCACAACTTCGGTTTGCACACACTTTTTTTATTTTAAGGAGGATGATTTTTTATGAAAAACACGATGAAGAGATTCTTGTGCACAATGCTTGTTGTAGTAATGTCAATTACGACTGTACCACTTCATGGATTTGTCGGATCAAATTGGAGTTGGTTGGATTTTAGTGCGAAGGCAAGAGCGGATGACGTGAAAACAGATACATATGATTACATAATATCTATTGATTATTATGATCACTATTGGTCGTGGTTGGCACATGTTGAAGGTGATACTTATCTGCCATTGTTTGTTGCTTCAAATGCTGATAATAAATATGCAGATATAAACTATTCAATCGGTAATTCCGAAGAGCGTTTTAATGATTTTGTAGATGTCATTATCTCGGGATCCCGTTCCAATAAAAGTGATTATGTGAAAACTGCAGAATATAGCTTCAAGGACAGAATAGAAGATATTTTTTTGGACTTTTCACATTTGGAAGAAGGTACATTAACTATTGAGATCTTAGGGAAGCAATATAATATAAGCGGGTTTGATGGATTTTCCTTAACAATAAAAGAAAAAATGCCTGGCGAAACAGAATACAATGTTATTTTTGATGAAATAGTCGAAACAGAAGATTTACAAGGTGAAGCATCCAGAATAAAATTAAACTATGATATTGGTGGACATGGTAATAAATATTTGATGGGAAATATTTATTGTAAAAGTTGGAATCTTACATATACACTCGGTAATCCTGAAGCGTCAAGCCCGGTTTTCCCCGATGGGTATGATTTTGAAGAGGATAGTTATAATTTTGGTAATTTTAAAACAAATATAGACGTAAGTTTTTATCAAAATGTTTATGGTTATGAAAAAGGAGAGAAACTGCATAAACAGAAGCAACAAAATAAAGCCAAAGGAATGTGTTTCGGGTTAGCTACAACAACTGCCACTTTTTTACGTTTTTCTGATGCTATAAAATCTTTTTCTCGTAATGAAAAGCAAGAAAGTGAAGAAGAAAATGGTGAAGATACTTATATAACGATAGTGCCTGATAATATACATGATTTTGAAGATTTCTATAAGACAGGATATAAATCTTCATTGTTTAAAATGAGTTTAATGGATTTTATGCAATATGCTCAAATATTACAGTTTTCGGAGATGATTAACGCTGAAGAAAAAGAAAATAGAAACGACTTGAAAGGATTGTATAATGCAGTCATCGATTTTGTCAATGGTAATGGGCCGATAGTGACTATTGGTCTTTACGCTGGTAGTATTATAAAAAAAGATATACATCGGGTTTTAGCGGTAGGTGTTAATGAGGAAAATGACGGATACCATATTAAAATCAATGATTCTAATTGCTATTATTCCTTAAATGACTTAATCATAACTAAAGATTTTTCTTCGTGGAGTTATGAGATTCCTGATATAAAGTTTGAAGATGGTTCTGAATATATTTACAATTCTCGTAAAGGTGGTTTCACTTTTGAGACCGGTTCAGCTAATTTGGTGTATAATACCGCATTATCTGTCAACGGGTTTGATTTCTTGGATAATTCCAACTTATTAATATGTTCATCTAATGCTATAGAAGTTAAAAATAATGTAACGGAAATAATGGATTATACTGGAAATGATACAAGCACAAATACTGCTTACCTATATTGGCACGAAAAAGAAAACAACACAGTATCGATAACTACTCTTTCAGCGGATTCTGAAATTTCTGTTTCCGATGTGTTCAGTTCAATTTCAGCAAGCATCCCTGCAGATAAAGAAGCAACATTTATTGTTGATGATTCCTCTGTAAACAGTTTTGTTTGCGAATATGATAATAACACAACTGCAAATCTGACTTTTTCCTTTACAGATACCAATGGTGGGGCATCTGATATTACTGTCAACGGCACAACATCAGATTCAATGGTTACCGCCAAGCAGACCGAAACCGGTTTGCTCGTTACCGGCATTTCGGACGGTACGGTCACGCTGAGCAGAGATGATGAAGTGATTGCAACACAGACCATCAGTGATGCAATCAGCGATATTGAAATCACCTATGACAAAACCGGCGCTGATGAAAGCATCGAAGTGGATTATGAACAGCCTGAAGAACCTACGGATCCTGAAGAACCCACTGAACCTGAAGTTCCTACCGAACCCGAAGTTCCTACCGAACCCGAAGTTCCCACCGAACCTGAAGTTCCCACCGAACCTGAAATTCCGACCGAACCCGAAGTTCCCACCGAACCCGAAGTTCCCACCGAACCTGAAGTTCCCACCGAACCTGAAATTCCTACTGAACCCGAAGTTCCTACTGAACCCGAAGTTCCTACCGAACCCGAAGTTCCTACCGAACCCGAAGTTCCCACCGAACCTGAAGTTCCCACCGAACCTGAAATTCCTACTGAACCCGAAGTTCCTACCGAACCCGAAGTTCCGACTGAACCCGAAGTTCCGACTGAACCCGAAGTTCCTACCGATCCTGAAGTTCCCACCGAACCTGAAAAGCCCGACGAGCCGGATGTCAACTGCTCCTGCCTGTGCCACAGCAAGGACAGTTTTATACAGCTCATTTACACCATCATCCGCTTCATCTGGCAGTTGTTCGGCATGAACATGGATTGTGCCTGCGGTGCAAAGCATTTTGATTCTTATTTCTTCGGATAATTCTTCGCATTTTTCCCGTTGTTTCGGCAGCGGGATTTTTTTTGTCCCCTGTGAATACTCGCTTCACGTGCCCGGAACGGGATGAATCAAAAACGGTTGTCCGTTACGACAAAACCATTTTCTTGTGTCAATTGGGTTCGGCAACGAAATGTGCAGGCACTTCGGTCGGGCGGAATGAACCGGACGGCAAGATGCTTTCTGCTGATTTGCATTTTATTTGTGCGAAATTACATTTAAAATTACATTTTCAGATGTCGCAAATTCCGATTGCAGAACCGATCTCATTTTTTTGTAACACCGTTTGTAGGACCGAAAAAGCGGCACAAAGCCCGATATGAAAGGCTTTTTATGGTGTCTGCCTTTTCATTTTGTAGCTCCGGTTGTAGCTCCGACCCTTGTTTTTTGTAACTCCGTTTGTACCACCGTACATACTATTATATATAGAAGAAAGATAGAAGAATGTATAAGAAGAATGTATAGAAGAAAGAGAGAGAATGGGGATAAAAAATCTGTATCTGCAGGAAGAAAAACAGCTCAGTGCATAAGAAAAAGGAAGAACCGGAAAAACACACGCGAAAAGAGGATGTATATTTTTTGCAAAGGTTTTAAGACAAAAAAAGGATTGCCCACTCATTTGCGGAGCAATCCTTTTTCGTCGTGTTCTTATTCGCTGATTTCTTCGGTGGGATCTTCGTCATCTTCGATGGCAAGGATCTCGGTCTGGTTGCAGAAGAACTTCAGTTCGTTGATCTTCTTGCCGAAGGTCTTTTCGCAGGCTGCACTCATGAGTGCGAACATACGGGATTCAACAACAGCGTTGATGGCTGCGAAATCGATGAGAATCTGCAGCTGATCTTTGTAGAACTGTACGTCTTTGTCTGCGAAGAAAGCATCATCCACTTCGCTGACGACGGTGCCTGCAAGGGACATATCCTGATCGTAGAGGTCCTTGTTCTTTTCAAGGCACTTCTGCATGGTGTCTGCCATCTTGTCAAGTTTGCCTTCTTTCTGGGTGTTGATGAGGGCGTTTGACTTCATCTTGTATTTGAATTCAAGATGGCAGGTTTTGATGATGGCTTTTGCAAGCTGCACAAGCTGCGGATTGATTTTGTCGGGCGTGTAGATTTCGCCGTTTTTGGTGTAGAAAAGCATGGGTCGTCTCCTTTATTTTACGTTTTCTTTAATATGTATGTCCATCTGCGGATAGGGGATTTCAATGCCCTTGGCATCGAATGCTTCTTTGACCTGTTCGAGCAGATCAAAGTAAACAGTCCAGTAGTCAGCGGCTGCCGTCCACACACGT
>JAFSEF010000011.1 GCA_017435865.1 Clostridia bacterium | reverse complement strand
TTTTGTAAGGAAAAGGATTTCGCCCGTTGCGACGGGCGACAATGGGCTCTGCCCCTTGACCCCGCAAGCTTTTGTGAAAAGCTTGACCAAAACTTTTAATAACTGACGACAGTCAAAAGTCAGCGATAAACTCCAATTTGATCTGCTTCAGCATAATCCCCAAAGATTTCCGTGATAGAGTTTTTTTCATAAGAAGAATACCTCATTCATGTTTGTTCAAGGTTGACAAAAAGCGAAACTGGCGGTATACTGTTTTTATCCTGAACCGGAGGTAAGTTTTTATGAAAAAATGTATCAGCATTCTTTTATCCGTTCTTATGATTTGCGGCATTCTCACACCTGCTGCAAGTGCTGTGACCGCCGAAAAGTGTGACTGCGGATTCTCTCCTGTCATTTACGTCGGTGCTCTCGGTTGTTCTGACATCGTCCGCGATCCGGGCACGGAAGACGAACAGATTCTTTGGAAAATTGACACCAATTATCTGCTCTCCTGCATCAAACCGCAGCTTGGTACCCTTGCAAAAGCGGCTGCCACCATGAACGCTGACCTGCTTGCAGATGCACTGGTTGCATTTGTGGATGATTGCTTCGGTGACCTTGCCCTTGACAATGACGGCAATTCGCTGCCCAACGTCTACACACCCTATCTCAATGTCCCCACAGGCGACACACACGGTCCCGACAGTGACTATTATTTTGACTATGACTTCCGTCTTGACCCTTATGAACACGCAGCCCGCCTGCAGGAGTTCATTGATCAGGTTGAAGAACTGACAGGTCACGACAAGGTACAGCTCAAGGCATCCTCCATGGGTGGTGTTGTGCTGAGTGCCTACCTGGATGAATACGGCTACGACGAAATTGAAACCATCATCACACAGTGCTGCCCGCTGCTCGGTACAGCTGTGGCAGGTGAACTGTTCACAGGCAGATTTGAACTCAATGCAACGGCACTTCGTCGCTACGCACAGGATGCTCTCCCCTACATGGACGGCGGTGACTTCCTGCGTGCCGTTCTTTACTCCCTGACCGACATGCTGCGTATTGCAGGTGTATGGGAAATGCTCATCGGCTTCGGTGACATCATCGTCGCACAGGTTCTTGACCGTATCTATGCAGAAGCTCTGATTCCCATTTTCGGCACACTGCCCGGCATCTGGGCATTCGTTCCCGAAGAATACTACGAAGAAGCTCTTGTTTTCATGGGACTCAACGAAGAAACAGGCGAACTGTATGAAAAGGTCGCACACTACCGTGAAGCCATGGCTAACATCACCGAAAACCTGCAGACCGTCAAAGCGGACGGCGTAAAGACCTATGTATTCTGCGGCTACAATGTACAGAGAACACCGCTTGTTACCGCATGGAAAAACACATCCGACGGCACGGTTGACACCAAGTATGCTTCCGTCGGTGCAACCACGGCACTGTACGGTGAAGAACTGTCCGAAGAATACATCGCTTCCCTTGCAGACACTTCTTACCTCTCCCCCGACAAAATGATCGATGCATCCACCTGTGCACTGCCCGACAGCACCTGGTTCCTGCGTGACTGGCTGCATTGCAACGGCAACGATGCCATTGGTGCATTGTACAGAATTTTGCTGACAAGCGATGAACAGCTTTCCGTTTTCGATATGGAAGAATATCCGCAGTACCTGCAGAACGATGATGCAAGACCCTCTCTGACACCTGTTACGGGAGCACCGGATGCATTTGAGAATTTCAAGAACAATCCTTCGCTTCTCAACTTCACACTCATCTTCTCTGCCCTCATCGATCTGATCATCGAAAAAATCAAAACCGTTTTTGCAACAGGAGTATAAACATGGAAAGATATGCATGGAAAGCCATCATTTTAGACGGCAAATACGAAGAATACAAAAAAAGACACGCTGAAATCTGGCCCGAAATGGTCGAAGTCCTCAAAAGTGCAGGCATCTGCAACTACAGCATCTGGCATGTCGGCAACGAAGTGTTCGGTTATTACGAATGCGAAAAAGGCATGGAGTTTTCCTCAAAAGTACAGGCAGAAAGCCCTGTTGTTGACAAGTGGAACGAATATATGAAAGACGTCATGGTCATGGAAATGGATCCCGTCACGGGTGCACAGCCGATCATGGAAGAAGTATGGTATCTTGAATAAGTTTTCATCATAAAAGAATTGACGAACAGACTCATTTATGATAAAATAATTGTTCGGAAAAGTTAATTCGAAAGGAAGTTTAGTATGTCCGGCCATTCCAAATGGAGTACAATCAAAAGAAAAAAAGAAAAGACCGACGGCGCAAGAGCCAAAGTCTTTACCAAAATCGGCAGAGAAATTGCTGTTGCCGTTCGTGACGGCGGTCCCGACCCGGCAGGTAACTCAAAGCTGAAAGATGTTATTGCAAAGGCAAAGTCCTTCAACGTGCCCAATGACAACATTGAACGCATCATCAAGAAGGCAGCAGGCGATACCAATGCCGATAACTACGAAGAAATCATCTACGAAGGCTACGGTCCGTCCGGTGTTGCCGTTGTTGTTGAAGCACTGACCGACAACCGCAATCGTACCGCAGGCGACGTACGTCATTATTTTGACAAATACGGCGGAAACATGGGTCAGTCCGGTTCTGTTATGTTCATGTTCACCCGTCAGGGCGTGATCCTCATCGACAGCGAAGATGTGGACGAAGAAAAGCTCATGGAAACCGCACTCGAAGCCGGTGCAGAAGATTTCCTGTCCGATGACGGTGTTTTTGACATCCGCACCAATCCCCACGATGTTGCATCCGTCAGCGAAGCTCTTGCAGCTGCAGGTTACGAAATTGCATCCGCACAGGCAGAATACATTCCTGCAACCTACACCCGTCTTGAAGGCGACGACATCAAACTGATGGGCAAAATGCTCGAAATGTTTGAAGACAACGACGACGTGCAGGCTGTCTGGCACAACTGGGAAAACGAAGACGATTACGAATAAGCTACCCTTCCGACTTCCCGAAAGGACGTGATCTCTTGGAATTTTTCTTGGAAAAAACAGAGGTATGGTTCACGGCGATTGAAAGATCCTTTGACATTTCTGCCGTGTTCTGCACCATTGACCTCCCCTTTTCCGAATCAGTCATAACAGTGCGTTGGTACGGTGTACTGATCGCATTCGGTTATATTCTTGCTGCGTTGTTCGGCGGCAGAATTGCTTACACCTGGAAAATTGACCTCAACAAAATGGTGGACATCCTCATTTACGGCTCTTTGGGCGGCATCATCGGTGCAAGACTGTATTACTGCCTGAGCAAATGGGAAGTTTACAGCGAAAACCCCTTGTCCATGCTTTACATCTGGGAAGGCGGTCTTGCCATATGGGGCGGCATCATAGGCGGTCTCATAGGCGGTCTTATCACCTGCAAGGTCAACAAAATCAACATCCGCAATCTGCTTGACATGGTAGGTATGAGCCTGCTCATCGGTCAGGGAATCGGTCGTTGGGGTAACTTTGCAAACCAGGAAGCATTCGGTACAAACACCACTTTGCCGTGGGGTATGTACAGCCAGAAAACGTATAACTATCTTGCTTACGTGATTTCACAGGGTGCGGTCAACGGCAGTGAAGATCCCGTCATTGCCTCCCTTGACCCGACAAAACCCGTACATCCTACCTTTTTGTACGAGTCCCTGTGGTGTCTGCTCGGCTTTCTGATTCTTTATATCACGCTCAAAAAGGCCCGCAAATTCAGCGGACAGCTGTTTTTGATGTACGGTGTGTGGTACGGCACAGGCAGAACCATCATCGAAGGCTTCCGCACGGACAGCCTGTATATCGGCAACACAACATTGCGTACCTCGCAGGTGCTTTCCCTTGCTGTTGCACTTGTATGTGCTGTTGCACTGATCGTATTGCTGATCAAATACATCCGTCATCCGCAGCCGATTGAGGGCATTGACTACATTGTCGGCGATCCGCCCGTGTATTGGAAGAAGCAAAAAGAAAAAAAGGCAGCAAAACTCGCAGCAGCAAACAATGTTCCCCCTGTTGAAGATATTCAAGAGGATGTGAAAGAAAATGAAACAGAATAATCATTTTTCCGGCGACAGCGGCAACTGCCGCCGGTTTTTTTTAGGTATTGACGGCGGCGGTACCAAAACGACCGCCCTTGTCGGCAATGCAGACGGCAATATCGTTCTGCAGGCAGTCGGCAAAACCATCAACTACTGTGCCGTCGGCATGGAAAAAGCAAGAGAGAATATGCGTCTTTTGCTTGCCGATATTGAAAAACAAACCGGCATCAACCACTATGCAGGTGTTTTTATCGGGATGTCTGCCCTGTTCGGCAGAGCAACCGAAGAAGAAACTGCCGCATTCTGCGACGGTGTGTTCAGTGCCGACAACATTGTCATGGACAGCGACCTGTATATCGCCTTGGCTGCAACCGCCGAAAAAGGGGCGGCAGCCGTGGGAATCTGCGGAACCGGTTCGATGACTTGCGGCAGAACAGAAGACGGAAAAATCATCACCAAAGGCGGTTTCGGCTATCTGCTCGGTGATGAAGGCAGCGGTTTCCGCATTGCACAGGACGGTCTGTTTGAGGCAGTGCGTGCAGCGGAAAACGCAGGTGCACCCACCGCATTGACACAGGCTGCACTTGATTTCTGGAAAACACAAAATGCGGCAGGTCTTGTGGATGTGTTTTATGATCCGCCGATGGAACGCAATGAAATTGCAAAATTTGCCCCTGTTGTCATACAGACGGCACAACAGGGTGATGCGGTTGCCATGGCAGTGGTCAGCAGGCAGGCTGCTCTTTTTGCCGACACGGCAAACGCTTTGCTGCGTGAACTGCCGCAAGGCATTCCCTTTTATGTTTACGGCGGCATATTTGAGCACAACCCGCTGTTCAGACAACTCTTTGCCGAACATCTGGACGGCAATGAAGTGATTTTATTGCCGAACACCCCTGCACAGGGGGCTTTGCTGGCAGCAATCGGATTACAATAAAAAAGGATGGTGCAGATGAACAACGAAAATCGTATTTTTTCCTTTGACCGCAACTTCGGTGTGCAATACACATCCGAACGTTTCGCTCACATTCTGCAGGATCTTCCGCAAGGCGATGCCGTCTGCATTTTTGCAGAACCCGACAGCACCGCAGCCGGAAAAGAAGGCTACCGTCTGCAGATTTACGAAAATGCCGACAAGCTGACCGTCAACATTTATTACAGTGATGACAGAGGTCTTGTCTATGCACTGTGTACAGTGTGCCGTATGTGCAAAGTAAATCGTTTTCAGCTCGGCTCGCAGGTGCAGGCACCGTCATTTGCCGTCCGCGGTTATATCGAAGGTTTTTACGGCAGACCGTGGAGCCATGCTGCACGGCTTGACATGATCCGTCATGCAGCATCTTTTGGTGCAAACACGCATTATTACGGCCCGAAAGATGACCCGTATCACCGCAAGCTCTGGCGTGAATGCTACCCCGAACAGGAATTACAGCAATTGCGGGAGCTGTCCGACGAAGCTGCAAAATACTGCATGGAATTTGCCTACTGCATTGCACCGGGACTGAGCATCTGTTATGCAAGCGAAGCCGAATTTGCTGCTTTAAAAAACAAAATTCTGCAGCTTTACGGCATCGGCATCCGTTCATTCGGTCTGCTGCTCGACGACATCGCACCCGAATTGTATTACGAAGAAGACAAACAGAAGTATTCTTCCACGGTCGAAGCCCACATTGACCTCATCAATCGCACCGATGCCTTTTTGCAGACACTGGACGATTGCATTCTGACCGTCTGCCCGACCGAATACTGGGGCAAAGGCGACAGTGATTACCTGCAGCAGCTCGGTAAAGGCATCCGCGAAGAAATCCGTATGTTCTTCACGGGCAACGAGATCTGCTCGAAAGAAATCACGGCAGAAGAAGCGGAGTATTTTTGCAAAAACACCAACCGCAAACCCTTGTATTGGGACAATTACCCCGTCAACGATGCCGAAATGTTCATGGAAATGCACATGGGTCCGCTCATCGGCAGAGATAAAAAGCTGTATGCATTTGCAGAGGGTGAGATTTTCAACTGCATGGAATACAGCGAATGCACCAAAATACCGCTTGCAACTGCACTGACCTACCTGTGGGATCCCGAACACTACGATCCCGAACAGGCATATCTGCTTGCAGTGGAAACCAACATAGCCAAAGAGGATCAAAAAGCCTTTATTTTGTTTGCGGACCATCTGCGGACATCGTGCCTCAAGGACGAAAACTCCCGCATCATGGGTGAAAACTTAATCCGCAGTCTTGCTGCCATGGAAGCAGGAAACACCGAAAAGAGTGCAGAAATTTTCTTTGCATACCTTGACGATATGCAAAAAGCGGCCGCTTTGCTGCAAAACAAAAAAGACGGCATTTACAAAGAGCTGTCCGTTTGGTTGCAAAAATTCTATGCCTGCGTTGAAATTCTCGACATCTGCGGTGATATCCTCTTCAGACAGGCAGACCGTAAAGAGGAGCTGCAGCAGAAAATGCATGCTTACAATATGTCCGCACCTGTCCTGACAGCATTCTGCCTGCGTGAGTTTGCAGAAATTGCCCTTGATAATTTCAGTTATTGATTCTACACAAACAGCCGCAGTAAAACCTGCGGCTGTCAGACTGTCGATAAAGTCCCAAGAACATATATGCAATAAAAAATGAAAAAGTACAGCATAAAAAATCAATAATAAGCAAAAACGGAAAAAATGTCAAACACGTCGAATATTTGACATTTTTTTTGCATATATTTGCCCTTTTTTTACCCTCTCGGAGTACCTTTGTACGCCTTCGGGGTAAAGAAAAGGGCATCTTGGATCTTTCTCGCCGGCCTGTCTGTTTGTTTGTTTGATGGGTTATCGCTTTACGGTTGTGGTTTCATACAATTCTTCTGCCTTGTCCGTAATGCCGGCACCGGGTGTTCCGTCAGAAACATCCATGGTATTTTTCATATCCTTGCCTGCATCCTTCATACCGTCTGCTACGTCTCTGCCGGCATCTTTCAGACCATCGGCAACATCGTGTGCAGCATCCTTGGCAGCATCTTTTTTCTCACGTGCCATATCACGCAAATCTTCAACATCCTCACGCATACGTTCGGAATTGTTTTCGGTTTCCCTCTGCGTTGTACGCGGAGCCGTGTTTGAAATGGGAGCTGCCGTTACGCCCTGTGTTTCGCTCACACCGGACATATCCGTATTGCTGTTATTTCGGCATCCCGTTGCAAGAACAGCAATCGCAAGAACAGACAACCCCACTGCAAAAATGGTTTTTTTCATGTCTAATCTCCTTTTGGTATTGCGAGCAACTGCTCTCCAATACGCCAATATTGTTTCCGCTCATCACGGCTGTATACAAACTGCATTTTTGTAAGCAGAACCTTATTTTGTCAGTGTGCCGCCGTCGGAATACAACAACAGAAAGATATTGTCCTCTTCACCCGACTGCGTATCAATATAAATCAGTGCATCCTGCCCGTTCGGGTCTGCACACAAAAACTCATAGGCAAAGTTTTCACCGCCGCCGTCGGTCGGAATGACAGCTTTGCGGACACGACGGATACGAAGATCAGATCGTAATTCCATTACAGCATCCGCAATCCGCACGGAAAAAGCAGGCAGATCCCGTTCGGAATGGTTCATAAGATAAGAGGACGCATCCAGTGAAAGCACTCTGCCGTCCGCAAGCGATACACAGACTTTAATAAGATCGGGATAGCAGATATAATCCCCCTGTTTCCATGCAAAATTCACCGTGCAGATGCCGTCATTGGTGGAATAATAACTGCTGACCATATCTTTGTAACCGCATTTTTCGAGAAATTGCTGTGCAACTCTGACCGCATTCTCACCCGTATAAACAATTTCGCCTGCAAAGGATTCATTGAGCAGCATATTGACAAAGCCGCCGCGTTTGGTGATCTGTGCTTCGCAGCCGTTGTAGTAAAAATTATAGGTTTCGATCTTGCCTGTGTTTTCACCGTCATCAATCAACTGCTTAACACTTTGTGCACCGAGAATATCGGCGGCAATTTCTCTGGCTTTGTTTTTGCTGATCTTTTTCTGTGACTTGAGAAAAGCGGACTCCTTTTTCAGCACACCGTCCGAAAACGGTCCGTCATACAGCAGAGTCGGATAATCTTCAAACGATTCTTCCGCACCTGCGGCAGCCGACAAATAGCTGACGGCATTTTCCATCTGCGTATCTCCGAGCTCCTGTGCCACATCGTCAAAAGAAAAGTTTCCGCTTTCCATCAGATCATTCATAAACAAAAACTTTTCGTGCAGAACCGCTGCATAGGCAGAAAGTTGCTGCAGTTGTTTTCTGTCCTTCTCCGAAATCGTTTCCCCTGCCGCTTTTTTCTGTGCAAGCGAAGATGTATACGCACCTGCCTGTGAGAGATACATATAAATATTGTTCAATTGTGTCTGTCCTGCATCCAGCGTTGCCAATGCGTTTTTGGCACCCGTGGCATTGCGTTCGATCTGTGCACCGATTTTTGCAAACATGGATGCCGTGTTGGCATATTCACTTTTTTCGAGGTCGGTGTGCATACTGTCAAAATATTCACACAACTGTGCAACCGCCCTTTGTCTTGTCAGGTCAACCGTTTGTTTCCAACGGTCTTTCTGCAGTTTTTCACTGACCGCACAGATGCTCAGCAGCAAAACGGCTATGCTGACAAACGAAAACAGCCTGATGTGCGATCTTTTTATTCTTTGCTTTTTCATAAACGCCTCCGTTTGCGATTCTTTGTTACGGTATAAGTTTTCCCTTTATGCAGCAAACATTCCGTAAATCAGGCGGTAAATTTTCCTGTTTTCACCATTTTCAGGCAAAAACAAAAAAATAGATTGCACGAACGGACAATCGGTAGTATACTGTATTGGTAGGTCTTTTTTTTTGATTCCGACTTACCCAGAAACGGAGGTATCCATTTTGGAAGTTTATCTGGACAACAGTGCCACCACAAAAGTGTGTCCCGAAGCCATCAACGCCATGACGCAAATGCTCAGCGAACAGTACGGCAATCCGTCCTCCACGCACAAAAAAGGCATTGAAGCAAGGGAAGCACTGGATACTGCAAGAAAACGGGTTGCAGGGATTTTATCCTGTACACCCGAAGAAATATATTTTACAACAAGCGGCACCGCAGCAAACAACACGGCCGTTTTCGGTACGGTGGAAGCACTTCGCAGACGCGGCAACCGCATTGTCACAACATCCATTGAGCATCCGAGTATACTCAGATGTATGCAGTCACTTGAAGCAAAGGGTTTTGAAGTTGTTTATCTCAAACCTGCCGCCAACGGCAGCATTTCTGCAGAAGAACTGACCAATGCCGTCAACCGCAATACGATCCTTGTGAGCATCATGGCGGTCAACAATGAAATCGGCGTCATCAACCCCGTTTCCCTTGCTGCAAAAGCCATCAAACGCACAGGCAGTCCCGCACTGCTGCATTGCGATGCCGTACAGGCATTCGGCAAACTGCCGCTTCGTCCCGGTAAGGACGGCATTGACCTGATGAGTGTGAGTGCCCACAAAGTCCACGGACCGAAAGGGGTCGGTGCTTTGTATATCCGCAAAGGTGTACAGATCAAACCCTATCTTCTCGGCGGCGGACAGGAAAACGGAATGTTCTCGGGTACGGAAAATATGCCCGGCATTGTCGGATTCGGCGCCGCTTGTGCTGCGATGCCCGACCTTGCAAAGCAGCTCGAAAAAACAACTTCACTGCGGAATTACAGCCTTGAAAAACTCAAACGGTTGCCGAACGTGGAAATCAACTCCGCACCTGACAGCTTACCCTATATTATCAACCTGTCTGTACCGGGGATTCCGTCGGAAGTGCTTATTAACTTCCTTTCACAACAGGAGATTTACATTTCCGCAGGGTCTGCCTGCAAACGCGGACACCGAAGCGAAGTCCTGCGTGCAATCGGACTGTCCCCTGCACGTATCGACTCTGCCGTGCGTATCAGTTTTTCCCGTTTTTCAACCGATGCTGATGCACAGGCACTCATTGACGGCATTGAAAACGCAATCCGTCGCTTCAGAAGATAAAAGAAAGGCAAGCGAACAGAAAAATGAAGGAAATTATTCTTATAAAAAACGGAGAACTGGCTCTCAAAGGACTCAACCGCAGCAGTTTTGAAGATATGATGATCAAAAATATGCGTCATCGTCTGTCCTCTTTGGGTGCTTTCCGATATGAAAAATCCCAGTCCACCATCACCGTCATCCCCGAAGATGAAAACATTGACCTTGACGAAGCGGTCAGCCGCTTGCTGAAAGTGTTCGGCATTGCTGCCCTTTCAAGAGCTGCCGTCTGCGAAAAAGACATTGACGTGATCCGCAACACCGCCCTTGAATACCTCGGTGAAGCTCTGTCGGAAGTCAGAACATTCAAAGTGGAAGCCAAACGTGCCGACAAAAAATTCCCGTTCACCTCTCCGCAGATCTGTGAAGAAATCGGCGGTTGGTTGCTTGAACATACACCCGGACTTCGTGTGGACGTGCACAATCCCGACCTGACGGTCACCGTGGAAGTTCGCGAAAAATCCGCATTCATCCGCGGCAATCAGCTGCACGGTGCAGGCGGTATGCCTGTCGGTTCAGGCGGCAATGCCTGTCTTCTGATTTCGGGCGGCATTGACAGCCCCGTTGCAGGCTGGATGATGGCAAAACGCGGTGTGCGGCTCAACGCTGTGCACTTTGCTTCGCCTCCCTATACATCCGAACTTGCCGAAAAGAAAGTGCACGAACTGCTCGGCAAAGTCAGCGAATATGCAGGCAGAATCCGCTTGTTCACCGTCTCGTTCACCGAACTGCAGGAAGCCATCCGCGATTACTGCCCCGAAGAAATGTTTACCATCACCATGCGCCGTTTTATGATGCAGATTGCAGGTGCCATTGCCATTCGCGAAAACTGCGGTGCACTCATTACGGGTGAAAGTCTCGGTCAGGTAGCAAGTCAGACACTGCATGCACTGGGTTGCACGGATGAATGTGCTCCGCTGCCCGTATTCAGACCCTGTATCGGCATGGACAAGAACGAAATCGTGGAAATTTCAAGAAAAATCGACACCTTTGAAATCTCCATCCGTCCTTACGAGGACTGCTGCACGGTATTCACCCCCAAACATCCGCGTACCCGTGCCACCGTGGAGCTTGCCCGTCAGGCAGAATACAAAATTGAAAACCGTGAAGAACTCATTCAGAGAGCCATCGACAGTGCGGTTCTGAAAATCATCGGTTAAAAACCACCAAAAGCTTTTATATGTGTTGCAAAGGATTGCTTATTGATTGACAAAGCAATCCTTTTTTGTTATACTTTATATGATGCACAAGTGTTGCATCAGGGCAGTTCGAAACCATCCTGCCCCGACAAAACGTCAGAATCAAAACTATGGGCTCCGCTTTTGATTGCACAAAAATAACACACAATTTATCTGTTGTGTTTGTTTTTGCCGTTGCGGATGCTCCCGGAAAGGGAAAAACATGAAAAAACCGAATACGCGCACAATGGCAAAAGCAGCACTGATTGCAGCTGCTTATGCAGCACTGACCTGGCTGTCCGAATTACTGGGAATCGGCTACGGTGCGGTGCAGTTCCGACTCAGTGAAGCTTTGACAATTCTGCCTGTGTTTACACCGGCAGCCATCCCGGGACTGACCCTTGGGTGTGCCATTGCAAACCTGTCAAGTTCACTCGGTCCGATTGACATTTTTGTGGGATCACTTGCAACATTCTTACAGTCCCTGTGCTGCAGAAAATTGCGTTCGTTCCGACAAAAGAACATTCCGTTCCTGTCTTTGATCATGCCCATCTTTTTCAATGCCGTGTTTGTGGGTGTTGAAATTGCCGCACTGACAGCAGGAAGCGACGGATTTCTCTCTGTTTTTGCGCCCACGGCACTTTCGGTCGGCTTCGGCGAAACCGTTGTTTGCTTTGTTCTGTCATTGCCGTTGTTCCGTCTGATTGAAAACAGAGAAGCATTGAAGAAAATAATACAGGATTGATATAAAGGAATCACAAAGCAGAAAGGGCAATATTTATGAAAAAAATCATTGTAGCAGACGATGAAGAACTCATACTCAAACTTGTCAGCGACTTCTTGCGTAATGAAGGATATGAACCCATTACGGCAACCGACGGTGAACAGGCTTTGCGTTTGTTTGAAGAGAATCCCGACACAGCCTTGTTGATTCTCGACATCATGATGCCCGAAGTGGACGGTTGGGAAGTCTGCCGCCGCATTCGTCAGAAATCAAATGTACCTGTCATCATGCTGACCGCAAGAAGCCAGGAATTTGACGAACTGATGGGCTTTGAAGCCGGTGCGGACGATTATGTCACAAAACCCTGCAGTCCTTCCGTACTCATGAAACGTGTTGCAGCATTGCTGCGCCGTGAAGCTGCAAATTACGAAAACAAAGTTGTGACCGTTGACGAACTCAATCTTGACAATTTTGCACATGAAGTATGGCTCAACGGTTCCTCGATTACGCTGACCGTAAAAGAGTATTCCATTCTGCAAAAACTGCTTACAACCCCGGGCAGAGTGTTCACACGTGAACAACTGCTGGATGACATCTGGGGCTTTGACTTCATGGGCGATATCCGCACGGTCGATTCCCATGTTGCAAGACTTCGCACCAAGCTCGGCGAATGGGGCACAAAGCACATCAAAACCATTTACGGCACGGGATACAAACTTGAGGTAAAAGAAAATGAAGGCTGAGCATGCCTCTAAAATCAAAAAACCGACGTTACGCAAAAAAAGTATCACGCGGAAAATTTTTGCCCGTATTTCACTGATTCTGCTGATTGCTCTTGTTTTGCCGGTTCTGGCATACGATCAGCTCCCCGACTCCGTTTATTTCTTGCTGCCGGGTGTTCGAATGTGGATTGCAGCAGACGAAATGATGGAGTTTTACGGCGATGAGGCCGCATTCACACGCGGTATTCATGCAGTTGAAACCGGGTATGATGCAAAGGTCGAAGTGTTCAACAAAGACAATGACCTGCTGTACAGCACCAACTACACCCCCGAAATGACGGACAACCTTGTCTTTCCGCTGCAGGATGCACCCGTCATTGACAACAAATACAAAACCAATTATGAAAAAGTCAACACACAAAGCATTGAAATCGGTCGCCGCGGTTTTGACATCGGCAAAAACACCTCGGCAGGTATTGAGGTTGACTTCCTGATTTTGTTTCAGTATACCCCGACAGGTGAACGCATCTGCATCATCATGCAGACCAGTGCACTGGCTTCCAACACAAGAATCGTAATCCTCATCATGTCTGCCATCACGATTATCCTGTTGGGTCTGTCGCTGTTTATCATTGCCATTGCTCTTTCACGTCTGACAAAACCCGTCAAGGATATGGTGCATATCACTGACAAGATGAGCAAGCTCGATTTCAGCGAAAAACTGCCACCCACCAATGTTCTGGAACTTTCCGACCTGTCGGATCAGATCAACACCATGTCCGACACGCTCGACACCGCACTCAAGGATCTGCAGAAAAAGAACGAAAAACTGCAGCAGGACATTGAAAACGAAAGAACGCTTGACAACCTGCGACAGGTTTTCATTTCCGGTGTTTCCCACGAACTGAAAACCCCCATTGCCATCATCCAGGGATATGCGGAAGGTGCCGTGACATTCATTGACTCCGACCCTGCCACGGCTGCAAAATACTGCAAAGTCATCATGGACGAGTCGGTTCGTATGAATCAGATGGTGATGAAGCTGCTTGAAATCACAAAATATGACTCCGGTGCCTATGAGCCGACAAACGAAGTTTTCTCCATCCGCGATCTGTTTGAGGCATGGTTCACAAAAGAAAAGAGTGCGTTTGCGGAAAAAGGCATCACCGCAATCAATGACATTAAAGCAGAATGCTACGGTGAGGGCGACTCCATCATCATTGCATCTGTTATCAACAACTATCTGTCCAATGCGGTATCCCATGTGGAGGATGAAAAAATCATCCGTGCACACATGGAAGACCACACAGAGTTTTACCGTGTGTATGTATTCAACACCGGTAAACACATTGCCGACAAGGACATTGACAAAATCTGGAACTCATTCTATCGTGCAGACAAGGCAATGAGCCGTTCACAGGGCCGCTTCGGTCTCGGACTTGCCATTGTCGCATCCATTCAGAAACTGCATAACCGCGACTACGGTGTTGACAATGTGCCGGGTGGCGTGCGTTTCTTCTTTGACATCAAAAAGGCTGAAAAGCCTGAACATGAAGGACTGTAAAAAATGCGTAAACTCTATGATCTGTTGTTCAATACTCTTCGCAAAGTCAAACTGTTTGACAAGATCCTGTCATTGCCCGTCATTTCCAAAATCGTCGAATATGAAGTGCTGATGTATCTTGTTTTCGGCGTATTGACAACGGTTGTGAACTTCGTTGTGTTCTGGCTTTGCGGCAAAATACAGGCAAGCGAAACCGTACTTGCACAAATCGGCACATTCTCGCTGACATGGGTCTATCTCTCCAATGCCATTGCATGGGTCAGCTCGGTTTTGTTTGCATTCATTACCAACAAACTGTTTGTATTCGAAAGCAAAGCAAAAGGGGCTTCTGCCATCACCAAAGAACTGGTCTCTTTCTTCGGTGCAAGAATCCTCAGTTTCGTGCTTTTCGATGTTGCCATGTTTGCTCTGCTGCTCGAAGTGTTCGGAATCAACGAATACATTGTCAAAATCATCAATTCCGTTTTTATTGTAATCTTCAATTACGTTGCATCAAAACTCGTAGTATTCCGCAAAAAGAAAGTCAATACAACAAAATAAACAAAATGACGGTCAACTTTTCTACAGTTGGCTGTCTTTTTTTGGATTGACCCTGTTTTTTCAATCTGTTATTATGGTAGATAAGTATATATGTGAAAGGAGTTTTTCAAATGCCTATTCATTTTGACATACCCTTTGTTGACAAAAACAACGAACGCAAAATGCTTGCCGCCCGCGTTAAGCAGATCATAGATCATCTGGCAGGCAGAATCTTTATTGACCGTGAAAGCACGGGCGATTTCCTGTTCCGCGACGGTCAGTCCGACATCTCAAAAATCAATGACGGCGAATGGACCGTTTTCGGCAAAGATGATTTCTGGGGTTACAAAGAACAGTACTGCTGGTTCAAGCAGACCGTGACCATCCCCGAACGCTTTGCAGGCAAAAAGGTTGTTTATGATATCACTCCGTTCCCCTCTTTCCGTTGGGAAAACAGAGCACAGCAATTCATCGTGTTCGTCAACGGCAAAATGGTACAGGGCGTGGATCTGAACCATACATTCATTTACCTTGCCGATTGTGCAAAAGGCGGCGAAACATTTGACATCGCCCTGAATGCCTATTGCGATGACTGGGAATACAGAGGTCCCACACAGCTTGCAGCAGCTCTCAAAGTGATGGACGAAGACGTGCACTCGCTTTATTATGACCTGATGGTTCCGTGGGAAAGTGCACACCTGCACAACCACGAGGATCTTGCCCGTGTGGACATCATCAAACACCTGAACAACGCGGTCAACCTCCTTGAACTGAACACCGCAGATTATGCCGTATTCAAGGACAGTGTAAAAAAGGCAGCTGCCTACGTGCAGGAAAATATTTACGGTGCTCCCTGTGAAGCCGTCGTTTCCGCCATCGGTCACACGCACATTGACACCGCATGGCTGTGGAGACTGCGTCAGACACGTGATAAGACAGGCCGTTCCTTTGCAACGGTCGTCAACCTCATGCGTGAATACAAGGATTACAAATTCATGTCTCCGCAGGCACAGCTGTACGATTTCGTAAAACAGGATTATCCCGAACTGTACGAAGAAATCAAGCAGATGATCAAGGAAGGCCGTTGGGAAGCAGAAGGCAGTATGTGGGTCGAATCCGACACCAACGTCGTGTCGGGTGAATCCCTTGTTCGTCAGTTCCTCGTCGGCAAGCGTTTCTTCCGTGACGAGTTCGGTGTGGACAACAAAATCATGTGGCTGCCCGACGTATTCGGTTATTCGGGTGCACTGCCGCAGATCATCAAAAAAGCTGACATCGACTACTTCATGACACCAAAATTTCGTGGAATGAATACAATAAATTCCCCTTTGACACCTTCATGTGGAAGGGTATTGACGGAACGCAGGTGCTTTCGCACTTCATTCCCAGCCTGCGTGCCAACGAAAAAGAACGTTTCCAGACCACCTACAACGCAGATCTGACGCCCGATCAGGTCATCGGCGGCTGGCAGCGTTATTCCAACAAGGACCTCAACCGCAATGTACTGTGCTCCTACGGTCACGGTGACGGCGGCGGCGGACCGACCAGAGGCATGCTTGAAAACGGCGTGCGTATGGCAAAGGGTGTTCCCGGCTGTCCGCAGGTCAAAATGGAATTTGCACGCGATTACTTTGACCGTCTTGCCGAAGAAGTCAAGGGCAGCGACCGTCTTCCCACATGGGCAGGTGAACTGTATCTTGAATTCCACCGCGGTACCCTGACCGCACAGGCAAGAAACAAAAAATACAACCGCAAGAGCGAACTGCTCTATCACGATGCCGAAACACTCTGCAAGCTCGCACAGGTACTGACCGGTGCTCAATATCCTGCCGAAGAGATTCTCGAAGCATGGAAGATCATCCTGCTCAATCAGTTCCACGATATCATTCCCGGCTCGTCGATTGCAGCTGTTTATGAAGACAGCAAAGAGCAGTACGAAAAGATTCTTGCCGACGGCAGAAACATCATTGACAATGCCCTGACTTCCCTGACCGACGGCATCCGCGTTGAGAATGACAGCGTGGTCGTCTTCAATACCCTCGGTTTTGAGAGAACCGATGTTGTGTTCTGTGACATTGCCGACGGACTTTGTGTATGCGATACCGACGGCACAGCACTGCCGCAGCAGAAAACCTATGACGGCAAAACCGCATTCCTTGCAAAGAATGTGCCTGCCAAGGGCTACAAGACCTTTGCTCTCAAGGAGGGCACACCCTGCACCTGCGGCACGCTCGAATTTGATGACAATACCGTGGACAATGCGTTCTACACCGTCACATTCGATGCCAATATGAACATCACTTCCCTGCTTCATAAGGCAAGCGGCAGACTGGTCGCCCCCGCAGGACAGCTTCTCAACCGCCTGATTGCTTACGAAGACAGACCGCACAACCACGAAGCATGGGATATTAAGTGCTACTACAATGAAAAATACTGGTACATTGACGATGTCACTTCCTGCGAAGTGGTCGAAAAGGGTGCCGTGCGTACGGTCATCAGGGTCGTGCGTCCGTTCAACCTTTCCACTATCACACAGTACTTCGTTTTCTATACCGCCAACGACCGTATCGACGTGCTGTATGACGTGGATTGGAAAGAAAAGAACATTGCCCTCAAAGCGGATTATCCCGTGGATGTCAACACCGTCAAGGCAACCTTTGACATTCAGTTCGGCAACCTTGAACGCACCACCCATTCCAACACCACCTGGGATTTTGCACAGTTTGAAGTCTGCGGTCACAAATGGGCCGACCTTTCCGACAACAGCTTCGGTTTCTCCGTGCTTAACGACTGCAAATACGGTTGGGCGGTCAAGGACGGTCACATCAAGCCGACCCTGCTGCGTTGTGCCACCACACCCAACCATCTGCAGGACCGTGAACGTCACACCTTTGCATTTGCCATGTACGCACACTGCGGTGCAGTTGCAAACAGTGACGTTGTCAACCAGGGTTACAGCCTGAACGTGCCGCTGTACGCAAAAGCAGTTGCTGCTCATGACGGCAACCTTGCCAACAAGTTCAGCCTCATTGCAGCCGATGCGGGCAATATCTGCATAGAAACCGTCAAGAAAGCGGAAGACAGTGATGCCGTGATCGTGCGTATCTATGAAACATGGAACAAGGCAACCGACACGGTGCTTTCGTTCGGCAAAGAAGTCAGATCCGTCAGCGAATGTAACCTGCTCGAAGAAAAGGACGAAGCACTCAAAGTCTGTGACAACAAACTGCAGATTCGCTTCAGACCCTTTGAAATCAAAACACTCAAAATCACATTCTGAAAATGAAGAACGGGGAGTGTACCTGCACTCCCCTGTTTTCTGCAAAAGATCCATGAAATATATTGAAAAACATCCTATGATTATGGTGATCGTCGGTGTCATCGGCGTTTCACTGTCTGCAATTTTAGTACGCTTTTCGGATGCACCGTCCTCTGTCACGGCCGTATGGCGGCTGTTGTGTACCGTGCTGCTGCTCACCCCGGTTGTCTTTGGCAAAAAAGAAAACCGCACAGAATTGTTGCACCTGCCGAAAAAAGAATTGCTGTTGAGCATTCTCAGCGGTGTCTTTTTGGCCGTCCACTTTGCGGTATGGTTTGAGTCGCTGCAGCACACCTCGGTTGCAAGCTCCACCACCATCGTCTGCACGGACGTGATCTGGGTTTCACTCGGCTATTGCCTGTTCCTGAAAGGCAAACTGACAAAAAAAGCAGTGCTTGCCATTGCCGCCACCTTTGCAGGCAGCGTGCTGATTGCCTTGGCGGATGCATCCGCAGGCATCGGACTTTACGGCATTGTGCTTGCCCTTATTGCCGCGATTGCAGCCTCTGTGTACACGCTCATCGGCAGAATCGTCCGCGAAACCGTATCGACCACCGTCTATACTTACACCGTGTATTGCAGCTGCACCGTTGTATTGCTGCTGTTTTGTGCGGTGCAAAAACAAAATCCGTTCATTTACGGCACAAACACCGTGTTGGTCGGACTGGCACTTGCCGTGGCATCCACCCTGCTCGGACACAGCGTGTTCAGTTGGTGCTTGAAATACCTCTCCCCGTCGTTCATCACGGCTGCAAAGCTCTGTGAACCTGTCGGAGCTGCCGTACTTGCGGTCTTTTTGTTCAAAGAATATCCCACCTGGCTGACCGTTGCAGGCAGCGTTGTGATTCTTGTGAGTGTCTATTACTACTCACGTCTTGAACGCAAGAACGAAGCATAAGACAGGTTTTTCACGGAAAGTTTTTTGATTCAGCAAGAATCAAATTGGAGTTTATCGCTGACTTTTGACTGTCGTCAGTTATTAAAAGTTTTGGTCAAGCTTTTCACAAAAGCTTGCGGGGTCAAGGGGC
>JAFSEF010000119.1 GCA_017435865.1 Clostridia bacterium | reverse complement strand
TGTAAGGAAAAGGATTTCGCCCGTTGCGACGGGCGACAATGGGCTCTGCCCCTTGACCCCGCAAGCTTTTGTGAAAAGCTTGACCAAAACTTTTAATAACTGACGACAGTCAAAAGTCAGCGATAAACTCCAATTTGTTTTTTCATAAAACAAAGCCCAAGCGTTTCGTGCAGAACAAAAAATGAAGGTTTCCCAAGCGGGAAACCTTCATAATTATAAGCTGAGAATCAGGAAAGTTTTTCAAGTCCGACAGCTGCACGAAGAATCAGACGAGCATCAGACGAATCGACCGTACCGCTCTTATCAACATCTGCAAAGAGAATCTGTTTTTCTGTCAATGTTTCAAGATTAACAGAAAAACGCAATGCAAGACGAGCATCCGAGGAAGAAACTCTATAGTCGCCGTCAATGTCACCGAGCTTTCTTACAGGTTTCGGGAAGCAGATGTCGCAAAGGCCTTTTTCATCGCCATCTTCATCGATATGTGCACCGTAGTGAGCAAAGACACCATCTGCACCGAATGCATAAACAATTCCGTCAATTTCGACGCTGTCGTTCTTCAGCATGTAAGTATTTTCGGGACTGAAATAATACAGCTTGTTGTCAATTGTAATCAAGCCGGTTGCAACATCGGGACCCCAATAATAAGATGTGCCGTCCGTTGTTTCGACAAATGCGCCTCTGACAAGTTTGCTGTCTGCACCGAATTTATAAATCATGCCGGGGCTGTGTTCATCCTTGTAGACAATCAGCGAACCGATATAGGTCTTGTGGTCGGCTCTTCTGAAGTAATACCAGCTATCATTCAGGTAGAACCAGCCTTCCTGTGAAACGCCGTTGATATAATAGGAATATGTTTTGTCTTCATTCTGAACAAGAGCACCCATCTTGAGCTTACCGTTTTCATCGCATTCGTAGGTAAAGCCTTCGTATTCGACTGTGCCGCTCATGGCTTCGCCGTTTTCATCAAACAGATAGTTCTCTTCACCAAGAACGAACCAACCTGTCATTACTGTACCACCAAGGAGATACATATTCTTGCCGCTTGTTGCATTGGCAACAAAACCGGTAAAGTTACCGACCGGCTTTGTGTAACCGCAGACCTTACAGATCAGGTTTTCGCCGTCACAAACATTGTCGTGACCGCTTTCGGTACAAGTGACTTCACGAGTGATTGTGCAGGAGTCAAAGAGTGCGTGATCCTGACCATCGTAGTTGTAAACCTTGATAGACATTTCAGTGTCTGTTGTGCTGACAGTGAGATAAATAGAGTGATAGTCCCCGGAAGCGACCTCATGGATAGCGGGGTTCTTTGTAAGCTGATAATCCTTTTCCGGATTGGTAGCAGCACAGATGAAGTAAACGGTACCGTTTTCATTCTTTTCACCGGCTGTTACGGGGAAGCTTCTTGCATAGGTGTGGTCATGACCGGAGAAGACAACATCAATACCTGCTTCGTCAACTGCACCGACAAGAATATCCATCATGGCTCTTGTGGAACCGCCACCAATATTGGTGTAATAGGGCGGCTGATGCAGGGTGAGAACTTTCCACATTGCATTGGATTTTGAAGCGTCTTCAACAAGCCAGTCAGCAGCAGCCTGCACATCATTGGTATTGGGCAGATAATCGAGAACGGCAACATAGACATTGCCGTATTCAACGGAATATGCCAACGGAGCTTCGTCGGTTGTGCCGGGAAGATTGTAATAATGAGCTGCGTTGATACCCTTGGCATCACCAGTGTATTCATGGTTACCAAGGACACGAACCATATCGATTGTGCCACTGTATTCACCGGAGAAAGCATTACCAACAGCAGACCAGTATGCATAAGAACCTGCATTGTCAACTGCGTCACCGGTCTGAATGCCGAAGCTATAATTTACATCACTTGCATCAAGAGCAGCGAAGATTGCGTCTGCATTGGATGTGTCTTTGTTCTGCATATCACCGAAGACGATGAAGTTGGTATCAATATCGTCTTTTTCTGTTTTGAATGTCTTAACACCGGACCATTTTTCACCATCACCGACAATGTAAGAATATTCTGTATTCTCAGTAAGACCGGTAATGGTTACAGCGTTGAATCTGACAGCGTAGTTTTCTGCAATGTTGCCGGTAGCAGCCATGGTATCAAGATAGCTGTTGCCTTCAACTTCAACAAATGCTGCTTCGCCGTCTGCATCATAAGAAGCCTTGGTTGCATACTTGACAATTGCCTTGGCTTCGCTTGCAAGCGGATTTGCCATCCAGGAAATGCTCTGCTGGGTTGCAGCATCCTGTGCAGCATTGAGAATTACATAAGCGGGAGCACCGTTTTCATCTGCACCGGGCTTCAGGCTCTGGGACTTGTAAATGAAGGAAAGAGTGCCTTCTTTTTCTGCATAAATCGAGAAGCTGACAACATCAGCAACATAAGCAGCGGTAAACACCTTACCTTCTGCATCTGTCACACCGATCGATTCTGATTCAGCGGTATAAACATTTGCACCTTCAACAGGATTGCCGTCGTTGTCCTTAACGTAGATGTATCCACCTGCAGAGCCAACAACCATAACATCGGAACTCACTGCAAAGGGAGCAATCGTTACATTGGTGATCTTACCGGAGAACGCTGCAGTATACTTTTCTGCATTTTCACTTGCAAGGGTAAGTGCACCCTTTGCAATTCTGTGGGTGACCGCAAGAGAATCAGGTACATCGGCGGGAACAGCAGTTACGATGTTTGCAATCACACCGGTATCCTTGGTTGCATCTGCATCAGTTTTTCTGACGACCTTGAAAGTCAGAGTATCACGAATGCTGTTATAAACAGCTTCGCCGTCAAGTTCATAGTTTTCAGCAGGAACAACACTTGTATTTCTCCAATAGCTTGTGTAGTCGGAAAGAACTTTGACAACTACATCTGCAGCAAGAACATCTGCAGCATTGTTTGTGACAACAGAAATAGTGTAATCTTCACCGAGAACGGGAGCAGAATCTGCAACAACGGAAACTTCCGTATCATCAGACTTACTGTCAATGGTGAAGTAGCGCATATCGGTTGTTACGTTGCCGAAGATATCAGCAACTTCAATTTCAATAACATGAACGCCGTCTGCAAGAACTGCATCATAGAAATAAATTTCATCGTCGCCTTCATTGATGTAGCACTTATCTGTGACATCAACACCGTCGATGTACATCTTTGTAGCTGCATCGTTGATGCCGGTCATGTATTTGTCTTCAGTATCTGCATAAACAGCTTTGAATGTGTTGGTGTTGGAAGTGAAAACAGTTTCACCGTCAACAATTTCGGAAGTCATATCGCCGACATAATTTACAGTGGGGTTCGTGGTATCCGAAGTATTGGCACCGTAAATCAGGGTAATATCGTCAATATAAATGGTATCAGCTGTGGGCTGGCCCATGTGTGCAGGCTGATAGGAAATCCAGAAGATACCGGCACCGGGATTGAGGCCGAAGGGAGCATAAGCAGGACCGATATTGGAGTCACTGGTACTTGTTTCAACACCGGTCAGGTCAAATTCAAGATATTTCCAACCGGTCCAATTGATACCGAGCACACCGGGTTCTTTGTCTGTGACACACTGATAGGACTGAGCCGTGTGTGCAATACCCTTTTCAATCGCTTCAACTGTCATGCCGCGAGCACAGTTCAGATACAAACGATAATTGGATGTGCCTTCGGGAGCATAAACCCATACGCCGATGGCAGTGGGAGAACCTTCGAATGCATAAGCAGGAACGGTTGTACGAAGATAGAAGTTTGCATTGGAAGAATAGTTATAAGAGGAATAGTCAAAGGAGATACGAAGGGACTTGTCGCCAAAACGGACGGGCTCACCGTCTGCAGCAGAAACGACATCAATCGCGACCGTATCATTGCTGACAGCAGCATTGGGCCACATGTAAAGAGGATATCCTTCATTGTAGAGTTCTTCGGCTCTGCCTCTGTAGCCGCTGTAACCATTTGCGGTAAGCCAGTTTGCGCCGTTAACAGGCAGTTCAAAGGACGGAATGTAATTTTCAGCATCCTTATTTTCTTCACCGGTGACATATTCAAAGTCATAGAGCATGGTCTGCTTGGAACCGATGAAAACAGTCAGCTTCTGAGAAAGTGCTGCATTGCATGCAAGGGTTGCTGTGATGAATGTATTATATGCATTCTCTTCAGCACCTGTAAAGGTCAGACCATTGAATGTACCTGCAACACCGTTCAGATTATCATTTGTGATGGAATCAACAATGGTCCAGTTGATGTCGCCGTCATGCATAATGACATCTCTGTTATTGTATTTTGCAACAAGACCGAAATCGGTGGTGACACCGGGGCCGACAGCCTGTTCTGCATTGCCGACATAAAGTGTATCGGGGATCTGCACTTCAACAGAAACAGTACCGCATGCAGCACCGCCGGAAACATAATTCACAGTAACAGTACCGATTTTTCCGTTGGAGGTAAAAACACCGTCATCGGTAATGGTACCGAAAGAATCATCAGCAAGCTCAAACTTACCGTCAGCAGGAAGAGCAGCTTCATAACCGGCAGAGTCAACGCCAACTGCAGTGAATTCCACAACTGCGTTGGGAGTATAAATATTGTTATTGGGAGCAATCGTTGCATGATCAAACACGCCGGAAGGCTTTGCAGAGGAGCAAACAAGCAGAGAAGAAGAAACTTCTCTTTCAACCTGGTCGGAAGGTCTGTTTCTGCAGACAAGTTCTGCGGAACCTTCGTGCTGTGAAACGAATGTTGTGGATCCGCCACCGTCAAGACACAGTGCAGTTTCGCAACCAAGAGCAACCAGACTGTGTGCAAGGTCTGTAAAATACTGACCGATGGAATAAGGAGCCTGTCTGCCGTCGCAAACATACATAAGCACCGTTCCGTCAGCCTTGATACCGACAGCAGTTCTGGGATTCAGAATTGCACCATAACCGTTGGTGTATGCATCCTGTGTGACTTCACCGTTCTGAACGAGCAGGCAAAGACCACCGACAGCTTCAACGATATCATCAGTCAGTTTACCGGTGCTGATAACGGCTTGACCGTCTTTGGTAACACCGAAATACGGTCTGTCGGATGCTGCATGATAAACAGTTCCGTTCATAACAAGGGCACCCTGTGTTTCGCCGGTCTGCATATTGAAGAAGTCTGCATTGATGCCGCCGACAACATTGACGCCACGCTTTGCTTCTGCAGAATATGCCTGATCACGAACTCTTGCGAAACCGTGATTGCTGCCGTTATCATCTTTGTAACCGGCAATGATGCTTGTATAGGGGTTAGCCATATCCACTTCAAGCACATAGGCCGTAACCTGATTAAGGCCGGTAGTGTCATTGGTCGTAATACGCGCTTCGGTTACACCGGGAGCTACCGCATATTCCGTTTTTGACGTCAGCAACGTGCCTTCCTGGAGTTTGCTTTCATCCACTGATGTTGCAAAGGCTGTAATCGGAGCGAAAACAGTAAACACCATGAGCACGGAAAGCAAGACACAAAGAACAGATTTGCTCATTTTTCGATTCTTCATAGATTTCCAATCCTTTCATCTTTTATAACAGCGAACCCCTGACAGGTCACACTATTTTCATTATACTAAAAAAAATCATTATAGTCAATATGTTTGTAAAATATGACAAAACATTTGTAAAATATGACAAAAACAATCAGAAAACAGGATGAGAATAATAATCCGAAGATTTTTAAACAGGAAAGAAAACCATGCTGGCGAAGGTTCCCGGATGCCCTTTTCTTTGCCACGAAAAAAAGGTAGTCCGAGAGGGAAAAAAGCAAATATATACAAAAAATGTCAAACATTCGATGTGTTTGACATTTTTTGTTTCGTTCATTATTTGATTTTTATGCTGTACTTTTTCTGTATGAATGGTGTGTTTTTATCTGTATAATTTCTTGATTTCTTCGAGAGGTCCTGCAAATTCTTCGGCGACGCTGCTGATTTTCTTTTTACCCTTTACAATGCTGCCGAACATGAAGCCCTTGCGGTCGGTGGACATCTGGTATTTGGAGATGGTTCTTGTCATCAGTACCTTTTCGTCCTCGTTGGTGAGGGCAACGCAGTTGCTGAGCATGACCTTGATTTTTTCGTCTGCACCGGCAGTAACGCTCATGCAGATGCCTTTGCCGCATTTTGTAAGTTCGGTTTTGGCACGCTTGCCGCCGATTGTGACAATGACATCGGCACTGACAATGTCTTTGAACATGAAATGCCAGGTTCTGTTGACAGGCACAACGCTGCTGTCGCCTTCTGCTTTTTCGGCGGTGAAAGTAACATTATTGCCTTCTTCGCAGACGGTGAATGCAGTTTTGAAAAAGGCACCGTTCTTGTAATTGAGGGACTCGCCGTCGTCTTCATACATTACAAAGGTGTTGTTGCCTCTGTAAATGAGAATGTCCGATTCTGCAGGGTTGGTGCAGTCATTTTTGCGATCGTTGGTGCTCATGGGAATGATGGCACCTGCTTTGGCAAGTACGGGAATGTTGTCGATGTCGCGGAACATACGGACGGTCTGCTTGCCTTCATAGATGCGGTCGGTGAAAATGTCGGTGTATCTGCCTTCGGGAATCCACACATCCACACCTGCGAGGTTGGTGCGTACGTGGGTGTGTTCGGTGATGGGTGCAACGATCAGTTCTGTACCGAAGAAAAACTCGTTCTTGTGTGTGTAGGCGTTTTCTTCTTCTGGATATGCGTAGTACATCGGCTCGCAGATGGCTCTGCAATCGTTGTGTGTACGGTAGTTCATGGTGTAGATATAGGGCAGGAGTTTGTGACGCAGACGCAGTGCATCGGTTGCGGCTTTTCCGGCAGGACCGCTGTAGTTCCAGGGTTCTTTGCCTGCAAAATCATTGTTGGTGGAGTGCAGTCTCATAACGGGGCTGAACACACCGAGCTGTACCCAACGCACATACAGTTCGTCATCTTTTTTGCCCATGCAATGACCGCCGATGTCATGGCTCCACCACGGGTAGGCAATGTTGGATGCGGTTGCGGTGAATCCGGGCTGGAAGTCAAGACTCTTCCAGGTCTGTGTGGTGTCGCCGCTGAACCCGAGAGGATAGCGCTGGCTGCCGGCACCGCAGAAACGGGAAAGAATCAGCGGGCGGTTGCCGTGTTTTGCATTGTCAAGGAAGTGATAGTGGTTGAGTGCCCACAGCGGGTCCAGTCCTTTGACAGCGGTATGTTTGCCCTGCTGCCAGTCGATCCACCAGAAATCGACCCCCTTTTCTTCAAAGGGACGGTGCAGGATATCAAAGTAGTTTTCGGTGAACTTTTTATCGGTGATGTCAAATGCAACAGGCTTCTTTTCCATCGGATTCATGCCCATGGCCTGACACATTTCCACATACTGATCTTCGAACCAGCGAACACCCATGGACGGATGGATGTTGAAGGTCACGCGGTAGCCGTCGTCCTTGAGTTTTTTGAGGAAGCCGTCGGGATCGGGGAAGAGTTCGGTGTTGAAGCTGTAACCCGTCCAGCCTGTTGACCATACGTCGTAGACATATTCCATGAAGTTTCTGTGCATGGAGAGTTTGTGGCTGTCTTTGCCGAACTTCTTTCTGATGTTGACCCAGTGCCAGTCCATGTCCACCGTTGCAACGGTAACGGGAATTTCCTCTTCTTTGAACATATCCATCAGGTTGAGGTATTCATCCTGTGTGTATGCCTTGTAACGGCTCCACCAGTTGGACAGAGCATAACGCGGAATCAGCGGTACTTTACCTGTCAGCTTGTACAGGTCGGTGGTGGCTCCGATGTAATCGTTGCCGTAAGCAAAGTAATAAACGTCATTGCCCTTGTTGTCACGCGGCAGGATGCTGCCGTCGGTTTTCATGACAAGTGTGGTGCTGTCATCAAGCAATGCCACGCCGTTTCTTGAACAAACACCGTCGGTCAGTGTGATGATACCTGCTGTGATGTCCAGTGTACGGCAGGTGCCTTTGAGGTTGCCCTTTTTGAAATCGGTTACGTTTTTGCCGCCCGGCAGGACAATACGCAGCATTTTGTTTTCACACAATGAATATACAAAAGTGACTTTTGCGGTTCTGATCTGAACGGTGTCGGCCACTTCGGCAACCGTGAAGGACGGATGTGCAAAATCGCGGAACCATACACTTTGTGTCGGTTCGTCGCAGAACATTTCTTCATCCTGTTTTTCAACACGCAGCAGGCAGTCCGTAAGGACGGTGAATCTTGTGTTACCGTACACAAGAACCTGTTCGGCAGGTGCCAACGGGGAACATTCAATCTGAAATCTCTTTGCAAAGGTATCCATGGTGATACTCCTTATCAGTTTTTCATATCCTTATCAGTATACAACGAAGAAAAGAGAAAGTCAACTTGCAGAAAAGTATAAAAATGCTGCAGAAAAATATTGCTTTTTGCGTTGAGTGTGGTATGCTTGAAGCGTACAAACAAAAAAGAGGTGTGCAGGATGTACGATATTAAAAACAAACAATTGCGTTTCAACAGCAACGGTAGATTTCGTATTCTTATGATATCTGATTTCCATGCAGGGTACCGCCGAAAAGGTTTTGAGGACGGCAACCCGTATTCTCCGAAGATCAAAGAAGCCATTGAAGCACTGGTAACGGAAACCGATCCCGATTTTGTGATGGTCGGCGGTGATCAGTGCATCGGCAAAAGTGAGGAATATCTTTATACCTCTTTTACCGACATCATGGAACCTGTTCTACGCAGGAATATTCCCTGGGCACACGTCTACGGCAACCATGACCGCGAAAGTGAAATGACCACGGCAGAACAGCAGACCGTGTATGAAAAAATACCGCATTGTTTTTCGCAACGCGGACCCGAAGATCTGTTCGGTGTGTGTAACTATTGCATTCCCGTTTATGCCCATGATTCGGACAAGGTTGCGTACAATCTTTTTGCACTTGACTCCAACCGTGAGATTTCGGACTATTTTGAGCAGTTCGGCATCCGTGAAGAAGACAATAATATGTTGCTGCCCTTTGCGTTCGGTTCACGCAGTGTACAGTCCATGCCGTTTTTCTCGCAGGTCATGTGGTATTACAACAAATCCAGAGAACTCGAACACCTGAACGGCAGCAAAGCACCCGCACTGCTGTTTATGCACAATCCCATTCTGGAATTCAATCTCATCTTCCGCAATCCCGAAGAATGCGATATGTATGGTGAAAAAAGGGAAGCTGTCTGTTGCTCGGAACTCAACTCAGGTCTTTTCATGGCTTGTCTGGAACGCGGTGACGTCAAAGGGATTTTCTGTGGTCATGAGCATATGAATGCTTATCACGGTAAATACTGCGGCATCATCCTCGGTTACGATGCCTGTGTGGGCTACGATATGTCGGCCCATGACGATGTACGCGGAGGCAGAGTTATTGATATTTATGAGGACGGTACACTGGAAACAAAGCATATTAAACTTATGGCGATCATGGGTGAAAAAGCAATGCGCCGACCTGATTGGCTGGAAGGCGGTCTGAACTATTTTATCCGTCAGACACATCTTTAATTTCGTCTTGCAGACACGGATGACCGTGTGGTATAATAGATAAAAATACTTTGAGGAAGTGATTTTTGTGAAGAGAACCTATATCCCTTTCAATGAATGGTCCTACAAGTCAAAGCAAACCGAATACACCGAACCGACTCCCTTGCTGGCTCCCGACGGCACCTTGCTTGCAAAAGGATGGGCAAGACACAATGTTTTTGAATATGACAGAACGCTTTCTTCTCCGAAAATGCGAAAAAAGGAATGGGATTTCTATCAGCTCGGAAACAAGGACTACATGGTGCAGATCTCGTTTGCCAACATTTCCGTCGGCGGTTATGTGGCTGCAAAGCTTGTGGATCTGAAAAACGGCAAGACCATTGCCGATGCCACAAGCCTGTTCCTCGGCGGCGAAAGCAAATACATCCTGCCACCGAAAGGTGATGTCCCGAATCATTTTTCGGCGGATGTCGGTTCTGCACACGTTGTGTTCGATACCACCGAAACCGGAAGAACACTCTACTTCAAAAAACCGTACAAAGGCTCTTTCGTGGAATGCAATTTCAAAATGGATATTCCAGAAGGACTTGAAAACATCACCACCGTTCTGCCGTTTGACAATTATCCCACCCGTTATTTCATGACCACAAAGCAGAACTGTATGCCTTGTGAGGGTACATTCAAGGTCGGCAACACCGTGTATGTGTTCAAAAAGACCGATACCTTCTGTGCACTTGACTGGGGCAGAGTCAACACTCCGCACGAAATGGTCTGGTACTGGGGCAACGGATCAACCTACCTCAAGGATGCCGACGGTAAACGCCATGTGTTCGGCTTTGAAATTACCTGGGCCATCGGTAACGAAGAAAACGCTACCGAAACCTGCCTGTTCTATGACGGCAAAGCACACAAAATCGGTGCGGTGGATGTGGAAGTGTTCCCCAAACCCGATAAATTCATGAACGAGTGGAAATTCATTTCCGAAGACGGCCGCTTCAACCTCACCATGACCCCGTTCTATGACAATCACTCCGATCTGAACGTACTCAATCTTGCCCGTATGCATACCCATCAGGTGCATGGTCTGTGGAACGGTGACGTGACACTTGACGACGGCACAAAGCTCGAAATCAAAGACATGTACGCATTCTGCGAATATGTCGAAAACAAATGGTAAGATTTTATAATCCCTATACAGACAAAAACCGCAGCTGCACAGACTGCGGTTTTTTTTGCGGGTTTTCACGGAGAGTTGGGGGAGTCAATCATGGGGACGGCTACTTCCCCGATAAACCTCAATTTGTTTTACTTCCCCAACTTTCCGTGAAAAACCATTTTTGCTGCACACTTCATCTTTTTGTGCATACGATGAAGCGGAGGGGAATGCCATGTATAATTCCGCAAATCGTACGCCCTTGCAGCAGGCGATGCGTGTTTCGGTTTTGAATATTGTGCTGAATTTTCTGCTTGTGCTGCTCAAAACGGTAACAGGCATTTTGGCAAAAAGTCCCGTGCTGGTGTCCGATGCCGTGCATTCTGCAGCGGATACCCTGTGTACGGTGCTTGTGTTGTCGGGAATCGGTTATGCTGCAAACCATCCCGGAATTCTTGCAAAGCGTTTGCAGACAGCTGTGATCTGCCTGCTGTCCGTGCTGATTGCAGGAACAGGACTCAGGATGATGTACGGCGGTATTGTGCTGCTGACCGAGGGCAGCAACGGGGAAATTCCCGGTACGGCTGCGGTTGCGGCAGGTGCCGTCTGCATGACGGTCAAGGCAATGATGTTTTTGTTCACGCGGAGGTATGCCATCAGAACAGGCAATCCGATGCTGCTTGCCGATGCGTTTCATCATCGGGCAGACTGTGCTTCGTCGCTGCTTGTGCTCATCAGTGTCGGTGCGGCTTTTCTGCAGTGCCTGTGGGCAGATGCACTTGCTCGCTTGTTGTTGGGCGGCATACTGGTCGTGTCGGCTGTTTCCCTTTGCGGACAAAGCAGACGGCAGGAAACACAGCCGACGGAATAGAATGTGGAATTGTAAGAGGGAAAATTTCTCAATTGTAAGAGGGAAAATTTTTCAAATTGGCTTGTAACTGTCAAAGAAATATGCTAAAATCAAATTATCTTTGTAAACAAAGAAGTTTTGATTTTGAAGCGAGGGAATACAAATGTCGGTTTTTAAATCCATTATGGCCAATTTCACATCCTTTTTGCTTGCTATTTTCCTGACAGTTCTGCCCTATGCAGGCTTTGAACTGCCTGTTATCGACAATGTCCGTGACGATTGTCTGCTGACGGTCGAAATGCTGTCCGACACACATATTGAAGAAAAAGAACTCTTCCGTCAGGCATTCATGGTCGCAGGTCTTCGCAACCTCAACGGTGCAAAGGCAGAAATCGACGGTGTTATCATCGCAGGCGACCTGACAAACTATGCAGACGAGCCGTCCCTTGCAAAATATTATGAGATTCTTTCCAAGCACAGCACTGTACCTGTCATCTCCGCGGCAGGCAACCACGACATCGGCCATGTCGGTGACCGTGATGTGACCGATATCACCCGTGAAGAAGCCAAGGCAAACTTTATCCGTTACAACAATGAATATCTCGGCATCGAAGCCAACGATAATTATTACAGCTATGAGCTCAACGGCTATACCTTCATCGTTCTCGGTGACGAAGTCATCGACGGCGGTCACTGGGACGGTATGGACATTTCCGAAACGCAGCTTGCTTTCCTTGACAGCGAGCTTGCCCGTGCCACCGCCGACGGTTCGCCTGCGTTTGTTGTCTGCCATTGGCCTGTGGACGGTATGAACGGACAGGAAATCGTGTATCCCGACAGCGGTATTGAACTTGACAAAAACGACGTCAAGACTGTGATGGAAAAATACGAAAACGTGTTCTACATCTCCGGTCACATCCACGGCGGCATCAAGAGTGAAGCCGCAGCCGAAGTCACCGGTTTTGCAAATGTCGAACAGGAAAACGGTGTTACTTACATCTCTCTGCCCACCTACGGTATTGTTAATTCCTTCGGTTACCCTTGGTCCGCCACAGGTATGCAGATGGAAGTATATGAAGATCAGGTCGTTGTCAGACCCCGTAACTTCATCACCAACAAATGGTTCACCAATGCAGTTTACACCATCGACCTCGTTACGGAATAATCCTGACAAAGCAAACGACATGTAAATATAATGTAAAAAAGCAATCTTGCTGCACCCTTTGCGGTGCAGCTTTTTTTTCCGCATTCTGCACATGGTAATATTTAAAACGAGAAATAAATGGAAAATGTATTGATTTATTTATCTTATAATAGTAAAGTAATAGTATGATTTTGCTGTTTAATTGAGGAGGATGTTTATGATATCGTTCAAAAAAGCTTTGTCTGTACTGCTTGTTGCAGTGATGCTGCTGCAATCGTAAAAGCAGGTACCTGCGGCGAGAACCTGACCTGGACACAGGACAGTGACGGTGTGCTGACCATTTCTGGAACCGGACCTATGAAAGATTATCGTCCGGCAGACGGGAATAAATGGGACAATACGATCAAAAAGGTTGTCATGGAAAACGGTGTGACAAACATTGCTGACGGTGCTTTTTATGATTGCTCTGCGTTGACGGATGTCTCCGTTGCCGATAGTGTAATCAGTATTGGGGACGATGCCTTCTGCGGTTGCAAATCGTTGACATCTGTTGCAATTCCCGAAAGTGTGAGCAACCTCGGAACAGCAGCTTTTGCATATTGTGAAAATCTTTCCGTCGTTGTCATTCCCGAAGGGGTGAAAAATATTGTTGACAATGTCTTTTTCAACTGTGCCGCACTGACAACCGTCACCATTCCCGACAGTGTGACAAGCATCAGCAATGCAGCTTTTGCCGGTTGTCAAGCACTGAAAGATGTTTACTATGACGGCAGCGAAGAAATGTGGAACAAAATTGCCATGCAGGAAGACACTTTTTCCGATCAGGTGACCATTCATTTTGCAATCTTCGGATTTATCCTCGGTGATGTCGACAACAACGGCAAGCTCGAAGCTGCCGATGCACGTCTTGCACTGCGTGCTGCGGTCAAGTTGGAAACACTCACCGAAGCACAAACCAAGGCTGCCGATGCCGACAAAAACGGTCAACTCGAAGCTGCCGATGCCCGACTGATTCTGCGTGCTGCGGTCGGTCTGGAGATATTGAAATAAGTAAACTGTCGTGCATTTACGAAAGCATAACAAAAGACAAAACAAAAGAAGAGCCGGTCACGGGATTGTCCGTGGCCGGCTTTTGCACTTGTGATTTCTGTTATTTCGTTTGTTGCAGGCGGTCATTGTTTGCGTTGGTCGGTGATGTGTTGCACCGCTTTGTTGTAAAAGAGCTTGTCTTTGGTGTGCCGCAGGATGAAGTAAATTTCATTGACGGCATATTTGTTGCAGAACTCGCCTGCCTTGATGTTGAAAGTACGGGTGTGGTCCACAATGCGATTCAGGAATCGTTCCGCTTTGTTAGGCAGCATATGTTTTGTTGCATAGTCGGAAAATGTGTAGTCAAAGGTGCGTTTTGTGAGGGTGTCGGAGTGGTCGCAGCCTTTTAAGAACACGGTGCTGCTGCGTATTGCCGTGGCTGCAAAAAGAACAATTTGCTTGTCATCGGGCAATCTGATTTCTTCTTGCCCTGCAAGCGGTATTTCTGCCGCAAAAAGATAAAACTGTTTTGCGGTCAGGTTGCCGTCTTTGTGGTGCGTGTGCGACAGGGTGAATGCTTGCGGAACAGGCTTGATGTAACCCGTCAGTCCCTGCTGCAACAAATCCCAGTGACCGAGTGCTTCGTGCGCATCGGGAATGAGGACGGTGTGTTTTTGGTCGCCGACTGTGAAAGTGACCTGTTTGTCGCCGTCAAGTGAGGTCAGCAGCAGGCAGACACTGTCATATCCGCTGCCGATGTGCAGGACGGAGCCGTCGCAACGCAGGCAGTTTTTGTTTGTGGTTTCAAAATGGTATGTGACACCGCCTGACAGCAGCTTTTCGGGCAGAAGTTCACGCGGAATGCTGACGGATTGCGGCAATGTGGAGAGAGCACGGTTGTTGTCATCGGTGATGCCGACCGCATTGCAGGGAAGTGCAATCGGTGCATCCTTGCAGATGATTTCTTTTTTGTCAAATGCCAGGGCAAAGCTTCTGATTTCATTTTTCTGCAGGTCAAAACATAGATTGCCGTTTTCGGCGTTCATTTCCTGCAAAAGCACTTCGTCACCACGCACTTCTGCAGCTTTGCGGACAGGTGCAGCAAAGCTTGCCTGCACATTTGCAATCGGTTTTCCGGTGCACTCGGCTACACGCAGGATGATGTTGTCGGAATCGAGTGCTTTTTTGAGGGCAAGTACACGGACATTTTCGTTGTTGAGTCTGAAAAAGCTGTATGCAGGTTCCAATGTGCCTTTGTGGGCATCGGTCACAAAGCTGTATACGGGCATACAGAAAGCATCTGCATATGCACTGACAGCGTTGTCATTTCCGTTGTGTCCCATAACGGCATACGAATAGCGGTTGAGCCCCATGTCCATGATGTGCTGCGAGCATTCCCAGCGATAGTTCGCAAGGGGAGTGTGCACGCAGGTCAGTCGCAGGGTGTTTGCATCGGGTTTGTCCCAACCTGTTCTTGCATCACTGAACACACTGACTCCGAATTCGTTGTCCGTATCACGGATGCCTGCCCATTTCTGTGCAGGAACTTCGTACAGAGTTTTTGTATTTGTACCGCGGCTGACACAGCCGATGCCTGTATCGTAGTCCGCTTTTTCATTTTTGGCGGTGAGGGAGAATGTGGCTTTCAGCAGAGCTGCTTCTTCACGCCAGTCGGTTTCGTTGTAAACGGATACAAAACGGCTTTCGCTGCCCAGAGAAACAAGCTGTGTGAAAACGGAATTGCCTGCTTTGCTGACAATTTTCAGTGTGCACAGAGCAGGTCCGCATTCTTCGATCGTGACGGATTTCTTTTGTACCTGTGTAAAAGGTTTTGCACAGATGTCTTCGTATCTGATTTCCCATGCAGGCCAATCAAAGCTGTGTACATCGGGCAGCAATGTGTGTTGAATGGGACCGCTGAACAGTTCTTTGCCGAGGACTTTGTCACAGATGCTCTCAATTTCTCCGTTGTCATTGAGCTGTACACGCAGATATTTGTTTTCGATGCTGTTTTGTGTGATGTGCAGTTGTGTGTCTGTTGTGTACGCCGTTTGTGCAGGTTGAACATCAAAAACAGCAATTCCGCAGGACGGCACTGCAGCGGTAAAGATGACTTCGCATTCGGTATCGGACAGTCTTTTTGTCTGGGAGGGTAAGATGTTGCCGTCTTTGTCATACACGGTGTGGTACGCATCTGCATCTGTCAGGTGCACTTTTGCGGTGCAGAGTCTGTCTGTTGCCCCCTGCAGAGGGTTGGCGACTGCGACTGCCGTCCCCTTTACAAAAGACGTGTCCATGGCATTGACAAGTGCATGGCAGGCTGCGGTCAGTTCAACCGAGAATGTGTTGAGTGCCTGCACATAGTCATTGTGATTCCTCTTGTAACATTCCTCAAAGGAAGTGCCTGTGATGTCATCGTGGAAGTGGTGGGCAATGACCTGCTTCCATGCTGTATCCAGTTTGTACTGCGGATATGCTGCAAGTGCGTTGACAAAAGCTGCTGCACAAAACCGTTCGGCAGCATCGGCGAGCAATTCGCAGCGTTTGTTCCAGCGTTTTGTGACCGTACGGGAGGTGTAGCTGCCTGCACCGTGAGCTGTCAGCAGAAATTCGCCGTCATAAACGGGAAGCTTCTGTTTTTCGGCTTCGGGTAAAGCATCGAGCATATCGAAAAATTCATTTGTTGAGGCAGACAGGATCTGCGTATCGTGCGTTGCGTTCTCATTCTGTGCCTTGATGACACTTTTTACAGAGCCTTTGTACGGTGCACCGCCTCTGTCACCGTTGCCGTGATAAGCAAGGGTGAACCCGGGCATATTTTTCTTTTTGTTATCTGCCATTTTTTCAAGGATGCGTTTGTTTTGGCGTACATCCTTGAATGCGGTTGTGTAGGAAAACGGCATCAGGGCTGCAAAAATACCTTTGCCGTCTGCACCGACCCACCTGCCGGTGTCAAAGGGAATCGGAACGCTGCTGCCCCAGAACAGTTTGCCTGTGGAAAACCCGTTGAGTCCGCAGTGTGCCGCAACGGACGGCAGTGCTTTGCCGAAGCCGAAACAATCGGGCAGAAAGATGTCATTTGATTTCACACCGAACTCTTTTTCAAAAAAGGAGTTGCCGTACAGGATGTTGCGGATGAGTGCTTCGGGTGACGGAATGTTGACGTCCCCGTTTTCGTAGCACGAGCCGCAGACATTCCATTGTCCCGTGCGGATGGCTTCTTTCATTTTTTCATACAAAGCAGGGTGGTATTCCTTGATGAGTTCATAGCGGTAGCTGCCCTCAAAATTGAACTTGTAGGCAGGATACTTTTTCATAAAAGCCAGATTTCGCTTTACGGTATCGGGCAGATAATCGTCGATGGTCTGCTCCAGAAGCCACAGCCATGAAGTGTCAAGGTGAGCGGTTGCGATGGTGTAAACAGTTTCTTTCCTGTTTTTCATTCTTTTTTCTCTCCTCAGGCAGCGAGAGTCTGTTTGCTCCGTCTGCATATTTTCAAAACGGACACCGAGAAAAACTCTCCGTGTCCGTTTTTTTTCGCTATGATCGATCAGCGACCGTTCACAGTGCCGATCAGTGTGTAATAGAAATCTTCAAAGCTTGTCGGATAATCAATGGTGCCGCAGAAGTCGAAGTGGTCAAAGCCGAGCATCGGATCCATGTAGTACCATCTGCCGGGTTCAATCTGATTGCCGGCTTCTTTTTCGGCGGAATATGACAGGGCTGTGTCTGCATCGCAGGCGGGATAAATGGCACTGGCATAGGGAACGATACCGTCATTGAGTGCCCAGTTTTCGTCCAGATACACACCGTCCAGGGTCATGCCTTTGGTCATACCCAGCAGCGTTGCCGTCGGGAAGAACATCATGAATGTGGACAGGATGGGTACCTGTGTATCCATGCAGGTTTCTTCGGTTGCGATGGTGGTGTAGGAATAGTAATAGGTGTAGGGAGAAAGCTTGATCTGTTCGTTGAGTTCAATTGCACCGCGCAGTGTCATGTCATAACCGCAGTTGTCTTTGGTTGCGGCAAAGTTTCTGATGGCTGCAAAATTGAACTTTGCTTTCTGCTGGTCTTCACGTGCGGTCAGACCGAAGTGACCGAGCTGCAGATCCCACATCACTGCATTTCTGCCGAAGATGACACCCATCAGGTTTGCAAAGACAGCAATGATGAACATAATGGGTTTGCAGTCATAAACCATGTTTGCAATGGGGGAGCCGTTGTGTACACCTGCGAAGGTAATAACAGCGTTGATGGCTTTTTCGTAACCGCCTTTGAACAGCGGGGAAGTGTCTTCACCCGTTGCCTGCATTTCTGCTTCGTTGCCGTAAGCAATCAGGGAAGCAAAAAGACGGACAGCCGGACCGCCGAAGCTGTGACCGACAAGGTTGATGGGGTTTTCGGGGTTCCATGCTTCACCCATGAGTACACGGTCGGAATAATCGTAACCGTAGCGGTCATGGTTGTGTTCTGCAGAGTGTGCTGCACCGTAGTCAACTACAGTACCTGTCAGCTGTGCATACAGTTCGCAGGCTCTGTCCCATGCACTGTTGAACGGGCCGACTGTCGCGGCATAAGCTTCAACACCTGCATCGTTGAACATCTTGATGATATCGCCTTCGGAATCACCCCAACCGCCCCAGTAAGGCATGGTTTCGTGTGAAGAACCGCTGTAGGGACCCCAACCGCCCATACCGTGGACAAAAACCCAGGGATGTTCGTTGCTTACGTCATAAGTTTTGCCGCCGAATTCGACGGTGTTGTTGCCGGCTGCCGCCACGGGAACAAGCAGTGTGCAGCAAAGAATGGCAAGGGTAAGAACAATGCTGATAAAGCGTTTCATATGCGCAGTCTCCTGTTCTGTAAATTACTATTTATAATTATACAGGAATTTCAGACACATTGTCAATATTTTTATTTTGAATTATAAAGAAATATTTAATCTTTTCAGCACCGCACGAAAATCATTAGGAGATAATAATAATTTGCAATTTATTTATTATCTTTCATTTTTTGTCTGCATTCTCCAAGCAGCCGCCACAGGGGCAACAAGTACAGATATACTGCCGTGAGCATGCACAGATTCGGTGCACCCACGCAGGCAAGAGGTACGGCACCTGCAATGGACCACGGTACAAGCGGAGACACCACCACCGCCGTGTCTTCAAGGTGCAATGCCATTTTTTCGGAATCGGTTTCGGCTTTGATGCTCAGCTGATGGGTCAGCATGATGGCAAGTGTCTGGTTGCAGGCGATGACGGAAGTGAGAATACTCGTCAGCAATACCGCAATATAGGGGGAAGATTTGTCTGCCAGTTTTGTGATTTTTGTCTGTAAGGCATCCAACAGGTGCGTGCCGTCGAACATCCCCGAAAACGAGGCGGAAATGCAGACGATGAGAATTACATTGATCATGGATTTCATACCGCCGCCCGACAGCAGACGGCTGAGTTCTGCATCTTCTGTTGCAAATCCGAGCAATGCTGTCTGCAGCAAATCGGTAAACGGTATTTTTTGTACTGTCAGGGCAACTGCCGTACTGACAACAATGCTCACCGACATGGCAATTTTTACATTGACCTTGCAAATCGACAGCACCACAATGACCGCGGCAGGCAGCAGCATGGCAGGATGCAGGTTGAAATGTGCGGCAAATATTTCACGCACATTGGTCCCGTTTCCCTGCGGCTGAATGAAAAAGCCGATTGCTCCGTAGATGCCGATGGTCAGTATCAGCGGCACAATGCAGGTACGGAACATATTTTTTATGTTGTGAAACAGGTTGGTTTTTGTCAGTGTGCTTACGAGCAGTGCACTTGTGGACATCGGGGAGCAACGGTCACCGAACAGAGCACCCGAAAGCACCGCACCGCCCGAAAACAGAATAGGAATGCCCATGCTGTTGGCCATGGTCACACAGATGACACCCATGGTTGCGGCTGTTCCGAAGGAAGTGCCCGTCAGGAACGAAATGAGGCTGCACAGCAAAAAAGTGAGCAGCACCATCACCTGCGGTGAGCACAAGGCGGTCGCATAATACACAATGTAGGGAATGGTACCGCAGGCTCTCCACAAAGCGGTGATCACACCGATGAGCAGAAAAGTGATCAGAATATTTTTAACGGTTTTCATCCCCGTGAGGGCAAATGAAAACACCTCTTTCGGGCTGTACTTTTTATAAAGGCCGTAGCCGAAAAACAGGAAAAAGCCGATGCAAAGGGCAATGAGCACCGACACATCCAGTGCTACGCACACAAAAAGTGCCGCAGCAAATGCGGCAAGAACAAGAATTTCCGTCATAGCAAGAATCCTTATTTTTTGAGAGTCAGGCTGACGGACAGCGGATTGTGGTCACTCGGGTGTGCACCGTCGTAAGTGTCCGTCACTACGGCAAAACTGTTGACAGTGAAATCCTCGGCAGATACAAAACAGTAGTCGATGATCTTTGCTTTCTGTCCCCAGTTCTGGAATGTTTCGCGGTCGGAAGTGTTGTCGGTTGCATGACGAGCATCCGCAAACGCTTCGGTTGCACGCAGGTAAGTCGGTGTGCCTTCGTTTGCGTTCATGTCGCCCATGAGGATGGCAGGAATGCCGCCGAATTGTTCGATTTTGTCCATCACAACACCGATGCCGTTGATGCGGGCTTCTTCGCTGACATGATCAAGGTGGGTGTTGAAGACCACAAAACGGATGTTGTCGGACTTGGTTTCAAGAATCACATAACCGCACACACGGTTGAATGCAGCACCCCAGGATTTGCTCATTTCATCGGGTGTTTCGCTCAGCCAGAAGGTACCCTTGTCGATGAGGGTATAGAGGTCTGTGCGGTAAAAGATCGGACAGCCTTCCGCGAGGGCGGAATTGTCACGGTAAGTGATCTCGGAATCATACATCGGCAGACGTGTGCACAGGTATTTGTAATGCGTTTTGCTCACTTCCTGAAAGCCGATAACGGTGGGAGCCTGTTTTTCGATGCTTTGCATAAGCAGGTCTGCACGGTGAAACCAGCTTTTTTCAAGCAGGTCAAAAGGTGTCACGCAGCGTACATTTGCACTCATTACACGCAGTTCTTCCGTGTCGGCAGGTGTTTGGGTCAGAATAGGAGACTGATTCTTTTTGTAGCCTGCATACGGTGCCAGGAATACCCCCGTAAACACAACGGCACCAACCAGTACGGCAGCACCCAGACCGCCGAAAACACCTTTGACGATTTTCATTTTTTTCATTTTCTCATTCCCTTTTTATTTGATATTTTTTATATTTTTACATCTGTCTTTTTTTCTGCGGATGCAGACGTGCACAACCTGCAACAGGCATTATACCATCATTTTTCTCAATGTGCAACGGCCTGCATAAAATGTGTTAAAAAAAAGACAAAATCACTATTGCGAAACCAATGTTTTGGTGTTATACTACAATTGCATAAAAATGGAATAAAAAACGGAGGTCTTTCTTATGCCCAAAGTAATTGTTGATTGGAAAACCATTAACGATTTTGTTATCGATGCTTTCAAAGGTGTCGGTGTTCCTGCTGAAGACGCTGCGATTGTTGCCGACGTTCTTCTTGAATCCGACCGCAGAGGCATTGAATCCCACGGTGTAAACCGTTTTAAACCTGTTTATATTGACCGCATCAATGACGGCATTCAGCAGCCCGTTACCAATTTTGAAATCATCCGTGAAACTCCCTGTACCGCAGTTGTGGACGGTCACGACGGTATGGGTCAGGTCATCGGCTACAAGGCCATGAGCATGGCAATCGAAAAGGCAAAGACCTACGGCATGGGTATGGTTGCAGTCCGCAACTCCACCCACTACGGCATTGCAGGTTACTACGCATCCATGGCTGCAAAAGCCGGCTGCATCGGCATCACCGGCACCAATGCCCGTCCGTCCGTTGCTCCCACCTTCGGTGTTGAAGGTATGTTCGGTACCAACCCGCTGACCATCGGCATCCCCACTGACGAAGATTTCGATTTCGTTATTGACTGTGCAACTTCCATTACCCAGAACGGTAAGGTTGAATATTACGAAAGAATCGGCGAAGACGTTCATCCCGGCACCATCATCGGTCTTGACGGTGAAGAAATCTCCGGCGATGCAGGTGCAGCTCTCAAGCAGATCCGCAACGGCACGGCAGCTCTGACCACTCTCGGCGGTATTGGCGAAGCTCTCGGCGGCTACAAGGGCTACGGTTACGCAATGGTCGTTGAAATGCTTTCCGCAATTCTGCAGGACGGTAACTACGGTAAGGCTCTTGACGGCAAGGGTGAAAACGGCGAAAAGGTTCCCTATCACCTTGGTCACTTCTTCATTGCCATCGACACCGGCCACTTCCTCGGTGAAGAGCTTACCCGTGCAAAAGCAGGCGAAATCATCCGCAGTGTCCGTGCTTCCAAGAAAGCTCCCGGTCAGGACAGAATCTACTCCGCAGGCGAAAAGGAATGGGATATCTGGCTTTCCAGAAAAGATTCCGGTGTGCCCATCAACGAATCCGTGCAGGCTGAAATCTGCAAAGTCCGTGACGATCTTGGTCTTACCAAGTATGTATTCCCCTGGGAAAAGTAAGAGAGGTAATAAAAATGGATTATTTGACCGAATCACTCAAAAAGCATGCCGAATGGAAAGGCAAATTAGAAGTTGTTGCACGTGCAAAGGTTGACGACAAAGAAAAGCTCTCCCTTGCATACACACCCGGTGTTGCACAGCCCTGCCTTGAAATTCAGAAAGATATCAACAAGAGCTATGACCTGACCAGAAGATGGAACATGGTCGCAGTTATCACCGACGGTACAGCAGTTCTCGGTCTCGGTGACATTGGTCCCGAAGCCGGTATGCCCGTTATGGAAGGCAAATGCGTTCTGTTCAAGGAATTCGGCGGTGTTGACGCCTTCCCGCTTTGCATCAAGAGCAAGGATGTTGACGAAATCGTCCGTACCTGCCAGCTCATTTCCGGTTCCTTCGGCGGCATCAACCTCGAAGACATTTCGGCTCCCCGCTGCTTCGAAATCGAAGAAAAGCTGAAAGCCTGCACCGATATTCCGATCTTCCACGATGACCAGCACGGTACTGCCATCATCTGTGCAGGTGCACTTGTCAACGCGCTCAAGCTCGTCGGCAAGAAGTTTGAAGATTGCACCGTCGCATTCTCCGGCGCAGGTGCTGCAGGTGTTGCAATCGCAAAGCTGCTCAAGAAGTTCGGTGTCAAGGACATTTTTGTCTGCGACCGCAAGGGCATTATCTGTGACGGTGATGACCTCGCTCCCGGCAAGCAGATGATTGCTGACTTCACCAACAATGAACACCGCAAGGGCACTCTTGCCGATGCCATGAAGGGCACCGATATTTTCGTCGGCGTTTCCGCAGCAGGCGTTGTCACCCAGGATATGATCAAGTCCATGAACAAGGATGCTATTGTACTTGCCATGGCTAACCCCGTTCCCGAAATCATGCCCGACCTTGCAAAAGAAGCAGGCGCAGCTGTTGTCGGTACCGGCAGAAGCGACTTCCCGAACCAGATCAACAATGTTCTTGCATTCCCCGGCATCTTCAGAGGTGCTTTGGATGTACGTGCATCTGAAATCAATGAAGAAATGAAGGTTGCTGCAGCTCTTGCACTTGCAGGCCTTGTTTCCGACGAAGAACTCACTGCCGATTATATCATCCCCCATGCATTCGACGAACGCGTCGGTCCCACCGTCGCAGCCGCCGTTGCAAAGGCAGCAAGAGATACAGGCGTCGCCCGCATCTGAAGTTTATAAAAATGAGCCGTCCTCACACGAGGGCGGCTTTTTGAATGCAATAATTATGCAAGCTCAATGACTGTTTTTTCCGCAATTAAATATTCAATGGTCTTTTCAAGTTCGGGAAGAATTGTGCGTGGTGAATCCTGATGTCTGAAAAAATGAAAACCCCCGTTTTTTTTTGACCAGTATTGCGGTCAATATTTTGTTCAAGTATAGCACAAAATATATGCAGTTGTAACCAATACAGGTCAATTTTGAAAGGATGCATTTGCATGGAACAGAAAATCAGACGCGATCTGAATATGGGAGATAATCTGAAAAGGCTTCGCAAAAAAGCAGGATTGTCGCAGGAAAAGCTCTGTGCACAGCTGCAATTGCAAGGCTGTGACATTGGCAGAACGACCTACGCAAAATATGAAGCAGGTGAACTGAACATTCGTGCGAGTGTGCTGGTGCAGTTGAAAAAATTATATAATTGTACTTATGATGACTTTTTTGACGGTCTTGAAAACTGAATATACACAAAGGGGCACACTGAAACACCGATTTGCGTGAAGCCCGCCTGAGCAGCTCCTTTTTTATTTTGCACTTTTTGCGAAAAATGTGTCTGTTTTTTGCATTTTTTGTTCTTTACTCTTTTTGCAACTTATGTTAAAATGCAGCTAACGGAAACAAAAAGTATACCGTAACAAAAAAAGGAGATTTATTATGAAAGCAAAAACTGCAAAAATCTTTTCAGCAGCATTTATTGCATACCTGTTTTTACAGGCTGCAACGGGAATCAAAAATGCCATCTATGCCATTACAGGTCTTGTTCAGTATGTACTTGGTTCATTCGCTTCCGCTGAAGTGCCCAATATGCAGGGAACGGTGGTGACCGGTCTGATTAATCTTGCTGTGATGCTCATCTCCTCTGTCGCATACATCATTCTTGCTGTTATTGTGTGCAGTGCACTGATCGAAAAACTCGGTACAAAAAAAGAAAAACTTATGAAAATCCGCCATCTGCCCGGCATTTTGTATGTGCTGCAGGTTGTTCTTTATATAGCAGGGCAGATTGCATACGTCTTTACCCAGCCGCAGGAATATTTTTCCGATATTCTGACAACCTCAGTTTTGAATATTTTGCCGATTCTGCCGATGCGTGCGGTGATAGCTGTACTCTGGTTTACACTGCCTGCCATTTTGCTCGCGAATGAGTTGTTTGTGTTCAAAACAAAAACAGTGGTCGAACCAACGGATTCCGAAACCGAATAATCATTGTTCAACAATTAAAATAATTTATTACAAAAAAAACACGGTTGAAAGGGGTTCCTTACAACCGTGTTTTGATGTTTATTGTGGTTTCAATCAGAACTCTGTGCTGCTCCAGAGGTTGCCGGTGGTGTCGTCGCGTTGTGCCTTGTTGACCTTTGCTTTCAGTCGTTCAAGTTCACGCAGTGCCTTGTCGCGTTCGGTTTTTGCCTTGGCGGAATCTTCCAGATAAGCACGGATTTCACTGCGCAGTTTTTCGACTTCGTCGATGGCCTGCCTTGAAGTGTCGGCGAAATCCAAAGCAGCCAGAACAACCGCCTGTGTGTAAGTGCAGGACGGATTGCTTTTGAGGATGCGGCTGACCTTTTTGTCAAGCTCGGAGGACGCAGCTTTGGCTTCGTTTGTACGTCCGGCGGCTACGATGGTGTAGTTCTGACCGCCGACGGTTATTTTTAAAGTGCTTTTTGTTTCCATCATTACACCTCTTGCAATGCAGCAGCAAGTTGCATTTGAAATAATTTGTGTGCCGATTTATTTCTTTCTGTGTTCGGCTTTCAGACGCAGTTCCTTGGACAGCACACGTTTACGCAGACGCAGTGAAACGGGGGTGACTTCCAGCAGTTCATCGTCACCGATGAATTCCATGCACTGTTCCAGACTCAGGTTGGAGGGCGGTACAAGACGAAGTGCTTCGTCCGAACCGGATGCACGGGTGTTTGTCATCTGCTTTTTCTTGCAGACGTTGCAGACAAGGTCTTCGTTCTTGGCACATTCGCCGACGATCATGCCTTCGTATACGTCCACACCTGCACCGATGAACAGTCTGCCTCTGTCCTGTGCGTTCCACAGACCGTAAGCGGTGCTTTCACCTGTTTCGTGCGAAACGATGGAGCCGCGTTCACGCATCTGGATATCACCCTTGTAGGGTTCGTAGCCTGCAAAGAGGTTGTTCATGATGCCGTAACCGTTGGTGTCGGTCAAAAATTCCGAACGGTAGCCAATCAGACCTCTTGCAGGGATCTTGAATTCAAGATGGGTTGTGCCGCCGTCGCGGGCACCCATGTTTTCAAGCTCACCCTTGCGGGAGCCGAGTTTTTCCATAACGGGACCGACATAGTCCTGCGGAACTTCAACAATAAGCAGTTCCATGGGCTCATGCAGTACGCCGTCGATTTCTTTGAAGATAACTTTCGGACGGGAAACCTGGAACTCATATCCCTGTCTTCTCATGGTTTCAATGAGGATGGACAGATGCAGTTCACCTCTGCCCGAGACCTTGAAAGCATCGGTGGTTTCGGTTTCTTCCACACGCATACTGACGTTGGTTTCCACTTCCTTGAACAGTCTTGCACGGATGTTACGGGAAGTGACGAATTTACCCTCGCGGCCTGCAAAGGGACTGTCGTTGACAATGAAATTCATGGAGATGGTCGGTTCGTCAATTTTGACAAAGGGCAGCGGTTCAATGCAGTCGGGAGCACAGAGTGTTTCACCGATGTTGAGACCTTCAATACCCGAAACCGATACGATATCGCCTGCATGAGCTTCTTCGACCTCGACACGGCGCAGACCGTCAAATGCATACAGACGGGACACCTTGACATTGCTCTTTGTGCCGTCGGTGTGGCACAGTACGGCATTCTGACCGTATTTGATGCAACCTCTTTCCACTCTGCCGACACCGATTCTGCCGACATAATCGTCGTAGTCAAGCGACGAGAACAAAAGCTGCAGAGGGCCATCGGGGTCACCCTGCGGAGCCGGAATGTTTTCAAGAATGGCTTCAAACAAAGGACGCATATCACCGTCACGCACGTCGGGGGTGGTGCCTGCATAACCGTCTCTGCCCGAAGCGTAAATGACGGGAAATTCAATCTGATCTTCGTCAGCACCCAGTTCAATGAACAGGTCAAGCACTTCGTCAATGACCTCTTCGGGTCTGGCACCGGGGCGGTCGATTTTGTTGATGACAACAAGCGGTTTTTTACGCAGTGCCAGTGCCTTGCTGAGAACAAAACGGGTCTGCGGCATGCAGCCTTCAAATGCGTCAACAAGCAGCAACACGCCGTCAACCATCATCATGATGCGTTCGACTTCGCCGCCGAAATCAGCGTGACCGGGGGTGTCAACGATGTTGATTTTGGTGTCGTTGAAAATGACGGATGTATTTTTGGACAAAATGGTAATGCCTCTTTCGCGTTCAAGGTCATTGGAGTCCATCACGCGGTCAGCAACCTGCTCATTGGCACGGAAAATACCCGACTGCTGCAGCATTTTGTCCACAAGCGTGGTCTTACCGTGGTCAACGTGAGCAATGATGGCAATGTTTCTGCGATCCTGAATGGGATTCATATATTCACCTTCAATTAAAATATTCAAATATTATTACCAGCATTTTATATTACCACCATTGCGCCTGAAAAGCAATAGAAACCGACAAGTTTTTGCAATTTCTGCTGACAAGTTTTTTTGATCCCCCTTTTTTCGTGAAAAACCTATAAAACAAAAAGGCGGCCGATTCGTGCAGATCAGCCGTCTGTGTGGTGTGGATTATCTGTTGAAGGCATTGATAAGATTATCATTGTTTGTGCCGATGGAAATGTTTTGCCATTGGTAAGAGGAACCGCTGTATTCGACCGTATTCAGGGAAGTACATCCCAGGAAAACATTGATGTCAATGGTTTTTAAACTTGTCGGCAAATAAATGGTATTCATATTCAGACAACCGTTGAAAGCAGATTCGCCGATGAATGTTACTGTTTCCGGAAGTTTAACTTTTTGCAGAGAAATACAGGACATGAAAGAGTTTGCACCGATTTCTGTGATGTGGGTGTTGCTGTTAAATGTCAGCTCATGCAGATTGTTGCAGGAAATGAACGCAAAATCTTCAATGGTATTCACAGATGCTGGAATTTCAAATTCTTTGTCCGCTTTGTCTGCCGGATAGCAAATCAGAACGGTTTGGGATTGGTTATAAAGCACACCGTCTTTGGAACTGTAGTTCGCATTGGCAGCTTCAACGGTGATGGACTGTAAGGCAAAACACTTATAGAAAACAAACTCACCGAGTGTTGACACGTTTGCGGGAATTGTGATGTTTTTCAGAATGTCACAGCCACCGAATGCCAGTTTGTCAATGCTATTTAGGCTTGACGGCAGGGAAACGGATGCAAGTGCATCGCAACCATTAAAAGCAAAGGCACCAATAGAGATTATACCGGATGGGATGGCCACGGAACGGATTGCTTCACAGTTATAAAATGCATAATCACCGATGGAGGTAATGCCGCTTGACAGCGTTACTTCTGTTATTGCTTCATTGTAATCATACCACGGTGCAGGAGTGTCATCCGTGTAATTGCTCATTGTTCCGCTGCCTGAAATTTTCAGTAATCCTGCATCATCGAGCTGCCAAAGGATATTGGTACCACAGGAACCTGAGTCAATGACTGTTACTTTCTGAATGGTTGTGGTAATGGGAGCTGCAGATGTGGTAACGGGTTTTGTAGTTGTAATGACAGGGGTAGCGGTTGTGTTGACAGGTTCTGCAACAGTAACAGGAGTAGTAGCGGTTGTGTTGACAGGTTCTGCAACAGTAACAGGAGTAGTAGCGGTTGTTGTTGCAGAGGAAACAGAGACAGTTGTTGCCTGTTGTGTTGCGGGTTGTGTTGCGGGTTGTGTTGTGGGTTGTGTTGTGGGTTGTGTTGTGGGTTGTGTTGTTGCAATGGGCACATTTGTCTCGGAAAGTATTTCATCAGGCACATAAATATTGAGTACAGTATCATTTTCACTAATCGGTTCGGTTGTTTTTGGTTTATTGCTGATTGTTTCTTGTTCCGAAAAGATAAACGGCAACACACTGGCAGTCAGTATCAAAAAGACTATAATCGCAACTATTGTGAGCAATGTTTTTTTTGAATTTTTTTTGTTATTGGGAGTGTCATGTACATATGGAACAGATGTAACAGCGTATGTTGAAATTGTTTTCGAGTTTTCGGTTTCTATGATTGTTTTTTCATCTTCGGGAATAAAAATGGTTTTATCATCCGCATTAAAATCACTTATTTCTGTTTTACCGTCAATCGCATCCATCAGTTCCGATACGGTTTTTATACGGTTTTCGACAGATACGCTTAACCCTTTGAGCAATGCTTTTTCAAAGGTAGGTGTGATGTTGCAACCGAGTTCGGACGGCTTTTTCAGTTCGTCTGCCTGAATGCGGTCGGTGGCATCTTCGGGCGTGATACCTGTGATGCATTTGTAAATGGTAGCACAAAGACCATACACATCTGTCCAGGAACCCTGTTTGCCTTTGCGGCTGTATTGTTCCATCGGGGCATACCCCGGTTTGAGCATGACCGAAAGGCTGTTCTTGTTGGTGACAGAGGCAATGTCGCGTGCAGCACCGAAGTCAATGAGCTTGACCATACCGCCGACAATGCGGATGTTGTCGGGGCTGATGTCGCGATGAATGAGACCGTCTTTGTGGATTTTTTCAAGCGATCTGATAACAGGCAGCAGCAGGTCAATGGTTTCTTCCGGGGACAGCTTGCCTTTTTGCCGCAAGTAGCCGCGAAGATCCGTTCCTTCGAGGTATTCCATGACAATGTAGGCGGTGTTGTTGGCTTCAAAATGGTCACGCACATCCACAATGCCGGCTTCTCCCGAGAATTTTGCAAGAATGCGTGCTTCTTTCAGGAAGTCTTTTCTGCCTTTTTCAAAAAAGTTCTTTTTCTCTTCCGTGTTGTGGGTGACTTCCATGGAAACGGTATTGTTGCGGTTTGCAAAACCGTTGGGGTAAAATTCCTTTATGGCGACCTTGATATCAAGATTGGTATCCCGTCCGATGTAGGTAATGCCGCAACCACCTTCACCGAGGGCTGTGCCGATCATGAAACGACCGTTGAGGATTGTACCCGGTTGCAGACGGTGGGCAGGAACTGACTCGGGATCTGCTTTGTTGCAGGCCGCACAAACCGCACCGTCTTTGGGGGACATACAGTGATAACAATATTTCATACTATCGCCTTCAAACAAATTTAAAAATATTTTTAATAATTATACCATTTAACAAACAAAGATGCAAGTGGTATCAAGCAAAAATATTCATATTTCGCAAAAACGGACTCTGCATATTCTTTGCGGAGTCCGTTTTGCAGATTCTTGTTTATTGATCCGATATTTAGTCCCGGGTGCTTACCATCTGCATCTGCGATAGTGTACATGACCGCAGAAGCGACCGTAGTGGTAGTGACGGTGCGGATGGCAGGGACGGGGACGGCAGGGAGGAGGACAGGGACGGCAGCCGCCGTTTACGTCTTCGAGATCATTTTCGTTGAGTTCTTCGGTTTCGGCAAGGTATGCCTGCAGGTCAGCCGAGAATGCTTTGAGTTCTTCTGCACTGAAGTCAAAACCTTTTGCGGCCAGAGCCTTTGCAGCAGCGGTTGCATCCATTTCAAACAGTTCAGCAGCAAAAGCAGCGTCATTTACAAGGGTTTCGGTGAGGGCTTCGATTCTTTCATTTGTCATAGTCATGGTAAAATCTCCTTTTTGATGTTTGTGTTTTTGTTGAGATGTTTTGTTCTCTTCGTCTGTGTATACACGGCAAAAAGGAAAGTGTTACACATTTTCTGAAAAAAATCAAAAAAAGTGAAAAAAATCAGAAAACAGGAACACCCATGACAAAGGCGACGGGTTTGATGTGGGTCAGACGCGGTGATGCATGGAAGTCGGCATTTGCGGTCGCATGGTATACCATATATATACTGCCGTCTTCACGGTAGAGAAATGAGCAGTGACCGGCGTTGAAAATACCTGCTTCGGGACGGTGATTGTGCACCGGTATAGGGGATTTGTACCAATGCAACGGGTTCATCACATTGTTGCCTGTCAGTGTCAGCATACCCATGCAGTAGCTGCCCGAACTGAAACCGCTTGCGGAATAGACGATGAAAATGTCATCCCCGTTGTACAGCACCGCAGGACCTTCGTTGACGGACCAGCCTTGTTTTTCCCATTTATAGAAAGGTCTTGACAGGCGGACAGCTCCGTTGCTGCCGTCTTCGTTGACTTTCAGGGTATAGGGGTTTTCCATTTCACAAATATAAATGTTTTGTTCTGCAATGTTGGTGTAAGCAGAGCAGACATAATACAGTTTGCCGTCTTTTTGCAGATAGGTGCCGTCGATGTTGTTCATGCCGTCGGGTGCAAGAATGCCTTTGAATTCATATTCGCCGAACACATCTTCCGTCTTGCTTTCCAGTACAAAACCGTAGCGGTACCAGTCATCGTGCTCGGTGTATTCTTCTGCATTCGGCATACTGCCTTTGCCTGCGGCTTCTTCCGAAAACAGTGCACAGGAAAGAATATACCAGCGGTCGCCGATTTTGTGGATTTCGGGTGCCCAGACATCTTTTACCGTTCCGTTTTGGCCTGCATAAAAAACGGTTTTACGGTCGGTGACGGTTGTGTTGTCAATGCTTTCAATTTTACATATATCTACACCGCCGCCTGTGGTGAATGTATAATATGTATTTCCTGCATCTTCAATGAGGACAGGATCACCGCCGTTGGAAGTGTCAATGGGGGCTCTGTCTGCTTCGCCCTGTACAAGTCCGAGAAGTGCCAGCAGGGTAATGAAAAACGTTTTGAGTATAGTAAACATCTTAATTTCTCCTTCTTTATTGTTTATCCTATCATTATCATACAATAATCGCTTTGTTTTTGCAATGATTATTCTTAAAACGAAAAACACAGATAAAAAATTTAAGAAAAAATACAGGAAAAGACGAAAAAAATATTGACAGCCGTCAATGCGTGATGTATAATATCGAAGTGTCAAATGACAAGAATGTTAGTACCCACGCGGTAAGCGGAGGGAGGGAATAGAGAATGAGTACGATCAAAGTTAAAGAGAACGAATCTCTCGACAGTGCGCTGAGACGTTTTAAGCGCCAGACCTCTCGCGATGGAGTTATCCAGGAAGTACGCAAGAGAGAGCATTACGAGAAGCCTTCTGTTAAGAGAAAGAAGAAATCGGAAGCGGCTCGTAAACGCAAGTATAAGTAAAAATGCAAAACGGGCCTTCACAGGAAGGTCCGTTTCAATTTTTTTTCGGAATCGACCTGAAGTAAAGGATTTCGCAAGCTTCCGGATGTATTCTTTACAATGGAAAAGAAAGGGTGGTTTGTATGCATGACGCATATCCCAAATATGAATATGCTCGCATAACGGACATCACCTTGCAGGATCTTCGAATGATGGGTGCCAAAGCGGTGGCGGTCGATCTTGACAACACAACCGTGCTTGACAGCACCATGCACGCTCCCGGCGGTGTCAAAGAATGGCTGCGTGATGTTCGTGCGGCAGGTTTTCCTGTTATCATCATTTCCAATACTTACACCATCCGTGCCTGGTGGCTGAGTAAAAAATTCGGCAAATTGCCGTGGATTTCCATGGCGGACAAACCGCACACTTCCGCATTTTTCAAAGCTGCAAAAATGCTCAATGTGGATGTGTCCGAAATTGCCATGATCGGTGACAGGTTGTTTACCGATGTCATGGGTGCCAACAAAGCAGGTGCCATTTCTGTCAAGGTCGAACCCTTTGAACCCGAAAAACTGTTTGCAGAAAAATTCCGCAAAGAACGCAAAAAGGAACGCGAATACCTCGAAAAAAGAAGGAAAGAAAGAAATGCAGAAAATCACAGCTTTATCCGCAACGCTTCAAGGAAAAAGTGATGCAGCCCTCATTTTCAGCGAGGTCAACCGTCTTTATTATACATCATTCCCCAGCACCGACGGCTGTTTGCTTGTTTGTGCAGACGGCTATGCCTGTTTCTGGACAGACAGCCGTTACACCGAAGCTGCAGGCAAAACCATTACAGCCTGTCCCGTGGCAGACAGCACGGACCTGAGCGGTCAGCTCAATGCCATATTCAAAGAAAAAAACATCAAAAACGTACTCATCGAAGCAGATCGCATAACTGTCAGTGCTTACAAAAAGCTCTGCAACGACCTGCCCGGAATCACCCTTGATGACAGCAACACTCTCACAGAACTCATTGAGAGCCAGCGTGCCGTTAAGAGCGAAGAAGAAGTACAGTATATTCTTGCCGCCCAGAAGATCGCAGAGGATGCATTCGATTATATCCTCGGTGAAATCAAGGTCGGCAAAACCGAAAAAGAAATTCAGCTCGCACTCGATTATTATATGCTTTCCCACGGTGCACAGGCCCTGTCCTTTGAAACCATCTGTGTCAGCGGAGCCAATTCTTCCATGCCGCACGGTGTCCCGACCGATAAAAAAATCGAAAACGGTGACTTCCTGACCATGGACTACGGTGCCGTTGTCAACGGGTATCATTCGGATATGACCCGTACCGTGTTCATCGGTACCCCCACCGACGAGCAGAAAAAGGTCTATGAAACCGTGCTTGCCGCACAGACGGCATCCCTTGCGGCACTGCATGACGGTGTTTCGGGATTCGATGCCGACAAAGCAGGCAGAGATATCATTGAAGCAGCCGGTTACGGCAAAAACTTCGGCCACGGTACAGGACACAGCGTGGGTGTTGAAATCCACGAAGAACCCAGACTCAGCCCCAAAACAAAGCAGATTCTGCACACAGGGCACGTTGTCACCGTTGAACCCGGCATTTATCTGCCCGGCAAATTCGGTGTACGCATTGAGGATATGGCACTCATCACACCCGACGGTTGCCGCAACCTCACCAACTGTCCCAAGGAACTGATTTGTCTGTAAGTTGCACAGGTGTCGTATTTATATTGTTTAAAATTTAGTTTAAGAATAGAGGTTATCACAAATGAGAACAACAGGCGTTACCTCCAGAGGTATTATCTGTCCCATTTTCCAGCAGGGCGATGACCTTGCAGGCGAGATTGTCAAGAGCCTTCTTGCTGCAAGCGAAAACGACGGTTTCAGCTTCCATGACGGTGATATTGTCGGTGTTACCGAAGCTGTAGTCGGCAGAACCCAGGGTAACTATGCTACCACCGCACAGATCGCAGCCGATGTCAGAGCCAAACTCGGCGGTAAGGATATGGGTATTGTTTTCCCCATTCTCAGCCGTAACCGTTTTTCCGTTCTGCTCAAAGGTCTTGCCATGTCCTGCGAAAAGCTGTATGTGCAGCTTTCTTATCCCGGTGACGAAGTCGGCAACCAGCTTGTAAGCATTGATGAAGCAGACGAAAAGGGTGTCAATCCCTATTCCGATTCTTTCGATGAAGCAGGTTTCCGTGCTGTGTTCGGCAACAATACCGTACACCGTTTCACGGGTGTGGATTACATCGAATATTACAAGAGCTTCGGTGACAACATCGAAATCCTGTTCTCCAATGATCCCAAGTACATTCTCAATTATACCAAGAACGTCCTGTGCTGCGACATTCACAGCCGTTTCCGCACCGAAAGAAGACTCAGAGCAGCCGATGCGGATGCCAACATCTGGAGAATCGACCAGATTCTCAACGAGAGCGTTGACGGCAGCGGTTGGTCCGAATACGGCCTGCTCGGTTCCAACAAGGCAACCGATGACAAGGTAAAACTCTTCCCCAGAGATTGTGCCGCTTTTGTGGCTGATCTGCACGCAAAACTCAAGGAAGTCACCGGTAAGAATATCGAATGCATGGTCTACGGTGACGGTTGTTTCAAGGATCCCGTCGGCGGGATCTGGGAACTGGCAGACCCCGTGGTTTCTCCCGCACACACACCGCGTCTTGTCGGTACGCCCAATGAGCTGAAGATGAAATACTTCGCAGACAACGAATTTTCCGATCTGTCGGGTGAAGCACTCGCACAGGCAATGCGTGAAAAAATCCGTGCCAAGGATGCTGACCTTGTCGGCAATATGCAGTCCGAAGGAACCACACCCAGACAGCTGACCGACCTGCTCGGTTCCCTTTGTGACCTGACAAGCGGCAGCGGTGACAGAGGTACACCCGTCGTTCTTGTACAGGGTTATTTCACCAACTTCGCATCCGAATAAAGAATGAACATATTATAAAAAGCAAAAGCAAAAGGAGCCGACAGTCTGGGCCTTTTTGTTAACGAAAGTTAACAAAAAGGCTCACATTTTATTCTGTTTGTCAAGTGTTTTTTGAAAAAAGTTACAAAAAAAACCGAACCTCACAACATTGTGAAACTCGGTTTTTCTTAACTTAATGATATTGAGATTGGGGGACGGGGGGGTTGATATAGAATATTTTTTATTCTCCGCACAGGCGGACGATGGCTTCGGCAAACATTTTGGCTGACAGCAGCAAGGTGTCGAGGTCGGCAAATTCATCCGCACCGTGCAGACGGTAATCAACACCCGGCATTTCGCAACCGAAAGCGACACCGCCCTCAATGTCATGCACATACGTACCGCCGCCGATGGCATAGGCTTCGCCTTTTTCGCCGGTGTACTGTTCATATACGGACAACAGCGTTTGAACAATAGGAGCGTCCTTGGGTACGTGGTGGGCAGGAATCATGTGGGCATCCTCGTGCAGTGCAAAGCCTTCTTTCTGCAATGCGGCAGCGACAACGTCGAACACATTTTCTTTGTTTGCACACACGGGAACACGGCTGTCAAAGCAGGCGGTACAGCCTGTTTCGTCCATGCTGAGGACACCGAAATTGAAGGTAAGATCCCCCGAAATGTCATCTTTCATGGCAATGCCGACCGTTTCACCCGCAGTGTCACCGTGGGGGAACAAGCGGTTGAGTGCCGCCACAGCCTGTGTACAGGGTGTATCGGCAAGCGGCAAAGCACCAAGCAGTGCAAGAAGTGCGGTCTGTGCATTGTTTCCTTTGTAAGGTTCGCTTGCATGGGCAGCTGCACCTTCGGCAGTGATGACAAGTTTTTTGCAGCAGACACCGCCTTCGCAGTTGAATTCTTCGGTCAGCACATAGTTTGCACCTGTTTTTTCTTTGTATGCATCACACACGGGCTGCACCTGTGCGGCGGTAAGACCCAACACAACGGCACTTGCCTTGCAGGGAACAATATTCGGTGTTGTGCCGCCGTCAATACGCATAATACGGGGAATGATGTTGACTGCATCCCATGATTTTGAAAAATACGGAGCGAATCTGCCTTTTTCAAGGTGAATCAGCGGATATGCAGCATCGGGAGAGAAACAATAGGGGAGTGCGGGACGGTTTTTGAAGTAGTATTCCATGTCTTCGCTGCCTGTTTCTTCCGCACAACCGAGCACAAGACGGACACCTTTGTTTAACTTTATGCCGCATTCTCTGACCGCTTCCATGGCATACAGGGCAGCCAGAGCAGGCCCTTTGTCGTCCATGGTGCCTCTGCCGTAGAGCTTTCCGTCCTCTTCGGTCATTTCATAGGGCGGTTTTGTCCAACCTTCACCCTCATCCACAACGTCGAGGTGTGCAAGAATCAGTAAAGCGGGATCTTCTCCGAGATCGGTTTCGCCTGCATGGTAATTGAGGTTTTTCATGTCAAAACCGTGTTCCGCACAGATTGCAATGGCTTCATCGAGTGCTTTTGCAGGACCGTCCCCGTAAGGGTGATCTGCTGTTGCATCCTCGCGGACACTGCGTACTTTTACCAACCGTGCAAGATCAGCAAGAAAACGGTCTTTTTGGGAGTCGATATATTCATTAAAGTGCATAACAGTCATCCTTCCTTTATTCCAGGTACAGCCTGCATTCCGAACATGGCAAGAGCCTGATTGACCTTGTCCATGCGCACGGTTTCTTTGCCCTGTTCCAATTCACGCACAAAACGAAGTCCAAGCCCTGACCGGACTGCAAATTCCTCTTGCGTCAGCCCTGCTTCTTTTCTTTTTTGTTTGATAAATATAGCAATCGTATTCATACACACATTTTACACCCGATTGGGTATAGTGTCAATAAATTTTACTTACTTTACACCCGATTGGGTATAAATTCATGTCAACACAATAATATTACACAACATTATACCCGAAAAGGTATATTTTATGCTGAAAAATATACTGCAAGTATACTTTTCAGCACACTTGCAGTTGCTTATCCTTTCTGTTGCAAATTATGGTTCGAGGGTGTTTTGATTTGCTTGCTCCCACGAACAAAGG
>JAFSEF010000118.1 GCA_017435865.1 Clostridia bacterium | reverse complement strand
TGACCAAACGAGGCTTAGTCAGTGTTTACGACTACTACCTGAAGGTAGCACATATTTAATTTTGAATTGAACCGCCCTGTGCCGAACGGCATGCAGGGTGGTGTGAGAGGGCGATTAATTTCGCCCTACTCGATTGTTAATGCTTGCAACTTCTATATTGTTTGACTTTTTTATGTGACGGTGCTACAATGAAAAAAGAAAAAAATAAAGGCAGGTTTTTCATATATGTCACTTGAAATGAAAATGCAGCAGACTGTTGCCGCTGCACAGGCAAACGGAACCATCCGCAGCGATATCTGCATGATCGCACACCGCGGTTTCAGCGGTAAATACCAGCAAAACACCGCACTCGCCTTTGAAATGGCAGCACAAAACGGCTCGGGCGGTGCTGAAACCGATATCCGCATCACCAAAGACGGTGTTTTTGTTACCAATCACAATGATGAAGTTGTGTTTGCCGACGGCAGCGAAGTCCTTGTAGCTGATGCAACCTTTGCAGAGCTGCGTGCAAAACCCATCAGGAATACAAAAACGGATGATGTGATTTATATCTGCACTTTCAAAGAATACCTTGAGATTATGAAAAAGCACAACATGGTCTGTTTTGTGGAACTCAAGGGGTCATGGCCGCTTGAGAAAATCAAGGAAGTTTTTGACCTTGCAGCCGAAATCTATGATCTTAAAAAGGTCATTCTGCAATCCTTTGATTTTGACAATCTGCTGCTTGCCAACCGCCTGTTCCCCGATATGCCTCTGATGCTGACCTACGGTTCTGCCGAAAGCGGTTATGAACGCTGCTTTGATCACGGTTTTTCCATTGATGTTGACTACACCACCGTCAGTGCCGAAATGGTGAAGCAATTCCACGACAGAGGTCTCGAGGTCGGCGTGTGGACGGCAAACGAGCAGCTTGTGCTCGATTATTGCAGGGCACTTGGTGTGGACTATATTGAATCTGACGTATTCGGCGGAGAAGCACTTGTATAAGCATTCCATAATGGTATAAACGTATCATAATGAAAAAAAAGGGAGCTGTGAAAACAGCTCCCTTCGTTATATGTTGTTATGTTCAGCAAGCGGTGTTGATGTCGGCAATCAGATCAGAGCCTGCTTTTTCAAGAATGTCAGGCAGTTCAAAGAAGCCGGAAGCACCTCTGGTTGCCCACAGGCGATCGCTGGTGTGCTTGAGGAACTTTGCAAGATAAGCATTCAGCGGAGATTCGGGTTCGTCAGCGGTTTCGGTTCCGCAGATAACGAATGCGTCGAACAGTTTCTGTTCAGCTTCTGCAGTTGCAACGGGATCACAGATGGTGTCGTCGATTACGTCGATTGCGAAATCATATGCTTCCTGTACATATGCTTTCTGTTCGTCGGTGTAAGCACCTGTGTCATCGGCAAGAATTTCTTCTGCACGGACAAGGTAACCGCCGTCGGGACGGACGATTCTGCGGCTGTTGCGGGTACCGTTGACCTGCGGATACAGTTCGGTATCGGTAATGCTGTCAACAGCACCGATCATAATAAGAGCAGCAAGCTTGACGGCATTGTCATTTCTGCCGATTTCATGGTGCTGACCCTTGAAGAAGAATGCGGAGTCGGGGAACAGACAGGTGGAAACATCAAGCAGACCGTCGGGAGTCAGAACGCTGTCATCCTTGAGAAGACCTGCAGCTTCAATTGTCTGGTGGCAGGCACCTGCAGTGGCACCAAGAGAGGTGGAAGTGACGTCGATGATAGCGTCGGAGTTGACGGTATCAACACTCTTGACAAGGCCGAAGAAAGCATATTCGCCTTCGTCAAAGCGCATATTGTAGCCGCTGATGGTGGAAACCTTGACACCGTATTTTTCGTTTGCGGTTGTCAGGTGATCCTTGATATTGAGTCTTGCTTCCTGGAAACGGTCGGTCTTTTCACGCAGAACGCTGCCTTCGGCAAGGTATTTGTCAGCAAGTTCTTCGTATCTGTAAGACGGAACGGTTGCCCAGAACTGCGGGTCATTGACAAGAAGTGTATCAAGAATGCCTTCGAATGCACTGGAAATGATATTGTAAAGCACATCCTGCGGGAAAATACGGATCAGAATATTGACAAGGTAACCGAGCATTGCATCTTCACCAAGCTGTTCCATCAGATAGGGGAAGAAGCTGTTATACATCTTTTCGTCGGTGATTGCCCATTCTCTTGCATAGAAATCGGCAATGACGCTTGTGCCGTCAAGAACGGCAACAAAACCGATGACCTGGTTGATCTTTGCAAGATCTTCTTCTTCAATAATGTCAAGGTAAGCAGTAAGCAGAGTACCGCCAAGGCTGACTGCACAAAGGTTGACTTTGCCGTATTCGGCTGCAAGTCTGTCAACCATTTCCTTGAGTTTGTATGCGGATTCCATGGGGTTGCCCAGCAGCGGGAATGTGCACAGATAGGTCATGTCTTCCAGTGTGCCGTTGCCGCCTTCAACACCGCTTTCGTAAGGAATGGAGGTGTAGGGCTGCATGGGCATCATGTTATAGAACCAATCCTGCTTGTCTTCAGGCCACAGGGAAACGGGATCCTGATAATCATACACGCCGATGGGGTTGGCAGGTTCGCCGTTTTCATTCATCTTCATGTAGCAGAACAGGTCGCCCACAAGGTCATAAACAGCCTGAGTCAGCTTGAGGTCATGCTGCGTCAACAGGGTGCCGAGCAGCGGAGCAAGGAGCTTTTTGATGATTTTTCCGACAATGTTGGAAGAATCGATCAGCAACAGACCGGTTTCAAGTTTTGCACCGTCGTCGTTGAGCTTGACATCACCGTTTTCATCCATTACATAATATACGGAATGGTTGATACCGGGGAGCATAATGGTGGGATACTGAACCTCTTCCATGCCCATTTCAACAAGATCGTTGAAACCTTTTGCATCGATCAGGTTCACGGCAGATTCTTCTTCGGCTGCAGCAGCGGGAACAAAGCAGACCGAAAGTACCATCAGTGCGGCAAGGAATGCAGCAAGATACTTCTTCATTGAATTTCCTCCTTAATTACAGCAGGGGCTGTTATTTCTTTATAATAATATCATAAGTAATTATAAAAATCAACCGCTTTTGTATTACTCTACCATAAAAAAGCAAGCCAAAAATCAAGCCTGTTTTTTGTAGAAGTCGCCGCATTGACAAAGAGCCGCAGGAGTAGTATGATGTCTTTTCGACAATTGTTTTTGTTTGTATGCATTCTGCAGCACATTTTCTTTCTTTATCATTATTCGGAACAGTCAGGTGATAACATGATCATTCAGGGACTTCAGAAACTCACATTACTCGATTTTCCGGGGCAGACAGCCTGTACGGTGTTTACCGCAGGTTGCAATTTCCGTTGTCCGTTCTGCCACAATGCCTCCCTTGTAACGCACGTGGATGCTGCACCTGTTTGCACGGAAGAAGAATTTTTCTCTTTCCTTGAAAAAAGAAAAGGTCTGCTTGACGGTGTTGCCGTTACGGGCGGTGAGCCGCTGTTGCAAAAGGACATTGTTGCATTTCTTGCAAAGATCAAAGCAACGGGACTGAAAATAAAACTCGACACCAACGGCAGCAGACCCGCACTGCTCAAAGAAATTGTGCAAAAAGGGCTTGTCGATTATGTTGCCATGGATGTCAAGAACACGGCAGAAAAATATGAACTGACGGCAGGCATTGCTGCACAGGATATTGCCGCGGTGGAAGAAAGTATCGACTTCCTGCTGACGGATGCGGTCGATTATGAGTTCCGCACGACGATTGTACGCGATTTTCATACCGAACAAGATATAGCGGTGCTCGGAAAAAGACTTTGCGGTGCAAAACGTTGGTTTTTGCAGAATTTTGTGGATTCGGGGGACCTCATTGACGGCTCCTGTCAGGGGTTTTCGAAGCAGGAAATGCTGAAAATGCTCGAAAAAGCCCGTGAATATGCACCTTTTGCAGAATTACGCGGTATCTGAAAAACACCACAAGATATAGGTTACAATCAAATAAATTCAAAAAAAATCCCACAATATCTTGTTTTTCCTATTGACAAGTTATTGTGGTTGTGTTATGATACCCATGCTGCCGCATTTGTGCAGTGCTTGGTTTGCTGAAAAATATTTTACATAGATATCGAAAAAGGAGAGCATTATGTATCAGGTAGTAAAAAGAGACGGCAAAATAGCAGAATTTGACATTCAGAAGATTACCTCTGCCATTACAAAAGCTTTTGAAGCACAGAACAAACAGTTTGTCCCCGGTATTATCGATTTTCTTGCCCTCAAAGTTACGGCAGAATTTGAACCCAAGGTCAAGGACGGTCTTGTACAGGTTGAAGATGTGCAGGACTCCGTTGAAAGCGTTCTCATCAAAGCGGGTTATGATGACGTTGCCAAGGCATACATTCTGTATCGCCGTCAGCGTGAAAAGATCCGCAACATGAAATCCACCATACTCGACTATAAAGAGATCGTTGACAGCTATGTAAAGGTTACCGACTGGCGTGTAAAAGAAAACTCCACCGTTACTTATTCCGTCGGTGGTCTGATTCTTTCCAACTCCGGTGCCATCACCGCAAACTACTGGCTGAGCGAAATTTATGACGACGAAATTGCAAACGCACACCGCAACTGTGACCTGCACCTGCATGACCTTTCCATGCTCACCGGTTACTGCGCAGGCTGGTCTCTCAGACAGTTCATCGAAGAAGGCCTCGGCGGTGTTCCGGGTAAGATCACCTCTGCTCCCGCATCCCACCTTGCAACCCTTTGCAATCAGATGGTCAACTTCCTGGGCATCATGCAGAATGAATGGGCAGGTGCACAGGCATTCTCGTCCTTCGACACCTATCTTGCTCCGTTTGTCAAAAAGGACGGCCTGACTTACCGCGAAGTTAAAAAGTGCATCGAAAGCTTCATCTTCGGTGTCAACACACCCTCCCGTTGGGGTACACAGGCTCCGTTCTCCAACATCACCCTTGACTGGGTTGTTCCCGCTGACCTGAAGGACAGACCCGCAATCGTCGGCGGCAAAGAACAGGAATTCACCTACGGCGACTGCCAGATGGAAATGGACATGGTCAACAAGGCATTCATCGAAACCATGATCGAAGGCGATGCCAACGGCCGCGGCTTCCAGTATCCCATTCCGACTTACTCCATCACCCGTGACTTCGACTGGTCCGATAAAGAGAACAACCGTCTTCTCTTTGAAATGACCGCAAAATACGGCACACCTTACTTCTCCAACTACATCAACTCCGATATGGAACCCAGTGATGTCCGCAGCATGTGCTGCCGTCTTCGTCTTGACCTTCGTGAGCTTCGCAAAAAGGGCGGCGGCTTCTTCGGCTCCGGCGAAAGCACCGGTTCTGTCGGTGTTGTTACCATCAATATGCCCAGAATCGCTTACCTTGCAACCGATATCGGTGACTTCTACAAGCGTCTTGATCACCTGATGGACATTGCAGCCCGTTCTCTGAAGATCAAGAGAACCATCATCACCAAGCTGCTCAACGAAGGCCTGTATCCCTACACCAAGCGTTACCTCGGCACATTCGACAATCACTTCTCCACCATCGGTCTTATCGGTATGAACGAAGTGGGTCTGAATGCAAAGTGGCTCGGCAAGAACCTGACGGATGAAAAGACATTCGAATTCACCAAGGATGTTCTTAACCACATGCGTGAACGTCTGTCCGACTATCAGGAAATGTACGGCGACCTTTACAACCTCGAAGCAACGCCTGCCGAATCCACCACCTACCGTTTTGCAAAGCACGACGTTGCACGTTATCCCGACATCATCACCGCTGCTCAGGACGACGGCACACCTTACTATACCAACAGCTCTCACCTGCCTGTCAGCTACACCGAAGACATCTTCACGGCTCTTGACCATCAGGATGAGCTGCAGACTCTTTACACCTCCGGTACTGTTTTCCATGCATTCCTCGGTGAAAAACTTCCCGACTGGAAAGCTGCCGCAAACCTTGTCCGCAAGATTGCAGAAAACTACCGTCTGCCTTATTACACAATGTCTCCGACTTATGCTGTCTGCCGCAACCACGGTTATATTGTCGGTGAGCAGTACACCTGCCCCGAATGCGGTGAAAAGACCGAAGTTTACAGCCGTATTACCGGCTACTATCGTCCCGTTCAGAACTGGAACGACGGCAAGACCCAGGAATTCAAAGAAAGAAAAGTCTATGACATTGAAAATTCCAAGCTGACCCACGAAGGTCCCAAGGAAGAAAAGGCAGCCGACAACGTGCAGAAGACCGAAAGTCAGGACGGCATCTACTTCTTCACCAAGAAGAACTGCCCCAACTGTAAGGCAGCCAAGCCCTTGCTTGCAAAAGCAGGTATCGGGTATGTTGAGCTGCTCGTTGAAGAAAACGAAGAGCTTGCAAAGGCATACGGTCTCAAGCAGGCACCCACGCTGGTTGTTGTCAGCGGCGGCAATGCGGTGAAGTATGCAGGCGTTGCAGGTGTCAAGACCTACATTACAGGTATTTAAAATATGACCGATATCATTGTTGTCGGTGCGGGCCCGGCGGGTCTTACCGCCGCAGTGTACGCCTGCCGTGCCGGTAAAAGCGTACTTGTGATTGAAAAAGGCGGCTTCGGCGGGCAGATTACCTACTCGCCGAAAGTCGAAAATTTCCCCGGCAAAACGGAAATCAGCGGCATGGAACTTGCCGAAGAATTTACCGACCATGCCATTGCCATGGGGGCTGAACTGACGGTCGGTACGGTTGAAAAAATCGAAAAGACCGAAAACACTTTCCGCGTTATCTGCGACGACGAAACCTACGAAGCAAAGGCTGTCATTGTTGCCACGGGTGCAAGACACCGCCTTTTGGGACTTGACCGTGAAGAGGACTTTATCGGCAACGGCATTTCGTTCTGTGCTGTTTGCGACGGCAGCTTCTTTGCTGATCAGGATGTTGCCATTGTCGGCGGCGGAAACTCTGCTTTGCAGGAAGCGATTCTGCTCAGCGAAGTGTGCAAATCCGTTACCGTCATTCAGAATCTGTCCGATTTTACAGGCGAAAGCAAGCTCGTTGACATTCTCACAAAGCGTGAAAACGTGACTGTGCATTTCAACACCCTTGTAACGGGACTTCTCGGTGCAGATGAACTGACGGGAATCACTGTGAAGAACACCGAAAACGGCGAAGAAAATACGTTTACCGTCAACGGTCTGTTTATAGCTGTCGGCCTTGTGCCCGAAACCGAACCCTTTGCAGATGTGTTGCCGCTGAACAAGTGGGGTTATGCCGACATCGGTGAGGATTGCAGAAGTACCACCGAAGGTATTTTTGTGGCAGGTGACTGCCGTTCCAAAACGGTGCGTCAGCTTACCACCGCCTGTGCAGACGGTTCTGTTGCTGCCCTCGCAGCCTGTCATTACATTGACGAATTATAAAAGATAAGAAAAACCGTGATCCGAAAAAGGTCACGGTTTTTTGGTGCTTCATGAAAAGTTTGCTTCATGAAAAGTTTGTGGATTTTAATTAAGAGAGAATCAAATTGGAGTTTATCGCTGACTTTTGACTGTCGTCAGTTATTAAAAGTTTTGGTCAAGCTTTTCACAAAAGCTTGCGGGGTCAAGGGGCAGAGCCCATTGTCGCCCGTCGCAACGGGCGAAATCCTTTTCCTTA
>JAFSEF010000010.1 GCA_017435865.1 Clostridia bacterium | reverse complement strand
TTTTGTAAGGAAAAGGATTTCGCCCGTTGCGACGGGCGACAATGGGCTCTGCCCCTTGACCCCGCAAGCTTTTGTGAAAAGCTTGACCAAAACTTTTAATAACTGACGACAGTCAAAAGTCAGCGATAAACTCCAATTTGTTCGTTTTTGAAAACGCTCTGCCTTTACGAGACGAACCCTTTTTATTCAATCATAACCGCATCGTCATATCTGAGGATAAGGCTTATACTGACGGGGGAAGAATAAAAGGTGACGCTGTAACGTCCGTCCTCTGCAGTTCCCGTGTGATCAGAAAAAAGAACACTTTCGTCCGTCAGCCCCGCTTCGTGCAGCATTTCGTCGGCTTTGTAAGTATCGATCCCCATGAATACACGGGTCAGACAGCCTGCAAACTGCATGAAAAAATCGATGGGAGCCGTGTTTTTTTCGGCTGTCAGAAGAATCTGCAAAAGTTGCCCCTCACTGTCTTCTTCACAGCTCAGCAGCAGATCATTTTCCTGTGAGACGGAAAAAGGAATGTGATAAAAACCGTTTGAAAGAGAAATACCGTCCGTTGAAAAAGCAAATCGCTCGTCCGTTTCGCCGACTCTGCGAGACAGCTCCTGCATACCGAAACGGCGGCTTTCACTGCAGGAAGTACACAGCAACAACAGACATGTCAATAGGATGAGAATTGTTTTTTTGTGTTTCATCTGATGCCTCCTTTGTTTTATTTTATTCCCGACGGCAACAAAAAAGACCGATGTTTTCACATCGGCCAATGTTTTATTTCTTGCGTTTTTTTAGTTTTACGAGCAAAAGAACCGTGAGTATTACCACACAGAGAACCAACAACACGGGCAATGCCGTTGATTGTATTGTGTCCATTGGACTCCACACTACGTCGGCAAATGCCGTGACGGAATATGCTGTCGCAAGAAGAATCGCAACGGATAAGCGCAGAAGTTTTTTCATGCAAATGTCCTCAGTTTTTCTTTTTACGGAAGAAAACAAACAGAACAGCTGCCGTAACGGCTACAACCGCACCGACCAACAGGGCAGGCAGAATTTTGTTGTTGGTTTCGGGTTTTGTTTCCTGCAGGTCTGCTGCTGTCGTGGCGGCATCGACGGAAACTTCCTGTGTTGCAGTGTCTGCTTCGGAAATGTCGGTCAGTTCTTCGGGATTGTCTGTTTCAACGAGATCATCAGACGGAACATAAGGAGCATAGGTTACTTTTTCGGAAATTTCACCGACAACATACTCTGTCGCTTCTTCAGGTTTCACAGCGGTGCTGATGTCACCTTCGAGCAATACCCAACCGTCTTGCTGCCTGTAATAATACAGTTCTGCCCACACATTGCCGGCTTCATCCGTATAGGTATGTTCAAATTCGGGAAGTGCAGCGTCGAAGATATCGACATGGAGTGTATCCAATGCTTCTTCGGCACCGGGATAGTCATACAAAAACACTTCGTTATCATAAAAGTTAACATTCGGTTGTTTTGTGAGCGGAGCGAATTCGTCCTCATGTGCTTTTGTGAAGTCTTTGCGATCATACGGACGGGAACATCCGCGCAGATCCACCCATGCACCGTTGCCCATTTCGATGTAAACAAGGCCCCAGAGCACACCGCCTTCGTCGACATAAGTGAAGTTGACATTGAACGGTTCATCAGCCGGAATCGGGTCATAGTCTGTTTTGCTGTTGTCTTCGGGAGACACAACAAACGACAGCACAACAGGGGAAACGTATGTGCGGTCTTCCCAGATGATTTCATCACGATAAGTGTCAAAGAATGTATCCTCATAGGGCATCCAGATGACGTCTGCCGAAACACAGAGGGCAAGACTTGCAAAAATACAAAGGCTTAACAAAACAGTTATCAGTTTACGCATAAAAATTCCTCCTTTTATGGATAAGAGTCATTTATGAGCTGTTTTGTTGCAATCAATCGGATAATTTGTGAATAAACAATCCGCTTAAAAGCTTCGGTTCAAACCATGTGGATTTCGGGGGCATGATTTCGCCTGCATCTGCAATACGCATGAGTTCTTCGAGGGAGGTCGGATACATGGAAAATGCACAAACGGCATCTTCTTCACAGCGGCGTTCCAGTTCTTCGAGGCCGCGGATTCCGCCGACAAAATCAATGCGTTCGGATGTTCTGGGATCTTCAATGTCAAAAACGGGATCAATGCAGTAGTCCTGTAATACGGAAACATCAAGGCTTGCAACGGGATCGTTTTCATCGCAGATGCCGTCCTTGAGTGTCAGGGAATACCATTTCTTGTTCAGATACAAGCCGAAATTATGTCGTTCAACGGGTTTATAAGCCTGCTTTTCTTCTTCGATTGTGAAAATGACAGACAATCTTGCCAGCAGTTCATCTTCCGTCAGACCGTTTGTGTCCTTGAGAAGACGGTTGTAGTCAAAGATTTCAAGTTCATCCGCACGGAAACAGACAGCAAGGAAGAAATTGAATTCTTCTTCTCCTGTGTAATCGGGATTTTCCGCACGACGCTGCAGACCGACTTTGACAGCGGATGCACAACGGTGGTGACCGTCGGCGATGTACAGTGCAGGAATTTTAGCAAAGCTTTCGGTCAGTATGTCAATGTCTGCACGGTCGGCAATCTTCCATACAGTGTTGCGTATGCCGTCTGTGGTTGTGAAGTCATACAGCGGTTCGGTTGCAAGGTAGCGGTCGATGATGCCGTCGACTGCTGCATTGCGTGAATAGCAAAGGAAAATCGGGCCTGTGTTGGCATTGCAAACGTCCACATGGCAAATGCGGTCCGCTTCTTTGTCAGCACGGGTGTGCTCGTGTTTTTTGATAACATTATTCAGGTAGTCATCAATGGATGCGCAACCGACAATTCCGGTCTGCGGTCTGCCGTTCATAACCTGTCTGTACAGATACAGGCAGGCAGAATCTTCCTGTATGCAAATGCCGTCGGTTACCAGCTTGTTCAGGTTTTCGGCTGCTTTTGCATACACGGCATCGCTGTAAATATCGGTTCCTTCCGGAAGATCGATCTCCGCTTTGTCTACATGCAGGAAAGAATAAGGATTGCCTTCGGCCATACGTGCCGCTTCCTTGCTGTTCATGACATCGTACGGCAGTGCAGCAACGCTTGCTGCGTATTCACTTTTCGGGCGGACGGCCGCAAAGGGACGTAAAATACTCATATTTGTCTTCTCCTCTTCGGATGAAATTGATCAGTTGTCGGAATATGCGTTCGTAAAGTAAACGCGTTCAGCATTGGTATAGCAATAAATGCCGGAAACACCCGAGGTCTGCACAAGGAAAGCACTTTCCGCAAACACGGGGACGATATAATTGTAATCCACAAGGTAGTCTGCAGCAGCCTTGATGTATTGCTGCTGTGTGTCTGCAGATGCAACATTGGCGGCAGCAAGCAGGTTCTTGTAGTTTTCATTCTGCAGGAAAATGCAGTTGTCGGGGCTGTCGGCAGTGAAATGCATCAAAAAACTCAGTGCATCGGGACTTGCAGCGGTCAGCGGACAGAATGCAATTTCATAATCACCTTCAGAAACATAATAGGCAAGTTCGGTTTCGGAAACACTTTCCACACGGATGATGCAGGTCAGACCGAGAATTCTCTGCCAGTTCTGCATCTGTTTGCGGATCAGATCTTCATATTCGCTGCTTGTCAGCACAGTCAGTTCCACGGAATCCTTTTCCAGTTCTTTCAGGCCGTCCTGCAGGCAGTTCTGTGCCAGTGTTTCATCATACAGGTTGCTGCATTCGGGAGTGAAGCCGCAGATGGAAGGCAACAGGGTAGCGGCATGTTCTTTGCCTGCGTTCGTTGCAAGCTGCTGCTTGTCGCAGGACAACGCAATGGCTTTGCGGATATTGTCATTTGCAAGTACTTCGTTATTGAGATTGAACACGAAAGAGTACATTGCGTTTTCGAGTTCCGTGACCGTGTAGGAGGAGTCCACCGTTACGGCGGAGAACATACTGTCGGTAAGGTAAGCTGCCGAGTACAGGTCATCCGTGATTTTCTGCGGAATACCTTCACCGTTGGGGTTGGAATACAGGAAAACACGGTAGGGAACTGCTTTGTGCGGACCCTCATATTTCGGGGAGTTCATCAGTGTGAAGGTGTCTTCCGAAACATAGTAAAGACAAAACGGGCCGTTTGAGAGCATATATTTGACACTCATACCCATTCTGCCGCCGCAGGCTTCAAAAAAGGTGCGGTTACAGGGCATGCAGATGCTTTCTGTCAGCACAAACAGAAAATTGCTCTGCGGTTCGCTGAGTGTGATCTGCAACTGGTTGCTGTTGAGAGCTTTTACGCCGAGAACGGTGGGGTCAAGTTTCCCTTCGTTGATGAGACGTGCATTTTCAATTGCATACAGCATATAGGCATCGGGAGCCCCTGTTGCAGGATCCAGTGCACGCTGCAATGCAAAAACAAAGTCATCTGCCGTTACCACGGGAGCAAAGGTGGTTGGCAGAATGTCAGCCATCTCTTCGGTTGCCGTGACGGTTCTGTACCACTGGGCATTGGGACGGATATTGAAAGTATAGGTACGTCCGTCGGGCGAAATGGTCCAGCTGTCGGCGGCTGCGGGCACAATGTTGCCCTCTGCATCCACACGGACAAGACCTTCAAAGCAGTTGGTGACAATCAGGTTTTCAACATCTGTCGCGGCGATCTGCGGATCACAGCTTGTCATGTCCTCATACACGGGGTAATATATCATGCTTACGGGTGTTTCCGAGCAGGCCGACAGGGCAAACAACAGGGAAACTGCCGTAAACAAAGCAAAAAGGCGTCTGATCATTTCCGTTCGTCCTTTGTTTTAAAGTAAAAGTAATTCTATTATACCAAATGCATTCCGCAATTTCCATAATTTTGTAAATTTTTTTTTCGTACTTAACAAATGCGTTATTGTATGGTATAATATAAAAGAATATTGCTGTGAAGCAGAGAAAATGCCAGTTACGGAGGGAAACATGACCGATTATTTGCTTATTGCCGTTCTTGTGTTGCTGATCTGTGTATTGGCTGCGGTTGTTGTGCTGCTGATGCGGCAAAAAAAGACGGCAGACCCCTCGTCCGTAGCTCCCGAACTGCGAACATTACGCAGCGAAATGGCTGAACGTGAAGCGGTCAACCGCCGTGAGATGAATGCGGCTTTGTCCGGAATGAATGACAAACTGCAGGCCATCACCGAAAAGAATTATGAATTTCAGGTCCGATTGCTGTCGGTGCTCAACAACGGCATGGGACAAATCCGTGAAAAACAGATTGAATCTGCCGAAAAACAGAGTGCTGCCGTGTCCGATGCCATCGGCAAAATGCAGCTTTCCAACGAAAAAAAGCTGGAAGAAATGCGGGCAACGGTGGACGAAAAGCTCAATGCCACGCTGACCACCCGTCTGGATGCTTCTTTTCAGACTGTTTCAAAGCAGCTTGAAAACGTATATAAGTCTCTTGGCGAAATGAAAGAGCTTTCCGCAGGGGTGACCGACAATGTCACCGCCCTCAACCGTGTGCTTACCAATGTCAAGGCAAGAGGGACATGGGCGGAAGTGCAGCTCGAATCCATTCTGGATCAGACCATCCCCGGCAGATATATCAAAAATTATGCCCCCAACAACTCGGCGGAACGTGTTGAATTTGCCGTTTGCCTGCCTGCAGGAGAAGACAAAAAGCAGACCGTGTATCTGCCTGTGGACTCCAAATTCCCGATGGAAGACTATGTCAGACTTTGCGAAGCAGCCGACCGTGCAGATGCGGTTGCTCTTGCTGCGGCAAGAAAGGCACTTGAAGACAGAGTGCTCGGTGAAGCCAAAACCGTCAGAAAATACATTCAGGTGCCGCAGACCACACCCTATGCCGTGCTGTACCTTGCAACGGAAGGCTTGTATGCCGAAATTGCAGCCTCAAAATCGGGGATCATGGAACGTGTGCAGCATGAATACGGTGTGATGATCGCAGGACCGTCTACCATCACCGCATTGCTGAACTCCTTTGCCATGGGGTTCCGCACCGTTGCCGTCAACGAAAAAGCAAACGAAATCCGTCTGCTGTTGGCTGCTGTCAAAGGGCAGTACGAAAACTTTGCGGTATTGCTCGAAAAGGCAAAGAAAAAAGTGGACGAAGCAGGTACCACACTTGAAAGTGCACAAAAGAGAAATGCACTCATTTATAAAAAACTCAGAAGTGTCGAAGAACTCGAAGCAGGTCAGGAACAAGATCTGCTGCAGTTGGAATAAAAATAAGAAAAATTTCTTCAGAAAGGGAGAACAGAATGAAATACAAAGACATTATTTCCACATTGACCCGCGAAGAAAAGGCCGCCCTTTGCTCCGGCAAGGATTTCTGGCATTTTCAGGCTCTGCGTAAATTCGGTTTGCAGGCAATCAATGTAACCGACGGCCCTCACGGACTGCGTAAGCAGAAAACACAGAAAGAAAGCGGAACGGATATGCTGCAGGGCATTCCTGCCGTCTGTTTCCCGACCGCAAGTGCAACCTCCTGTTCATGGGATCCCGAACTTATTGAACGCATGGGTGCAGCACTCGGTGAAGAATGCAATGCAGAAGGTGTTTCCGTTCTGCTCGGCCCCGGCAACAACATCAAAAGAAGCCCTCTTTGCGGCAGAAACTTTGAATATTTCTCGGAAGATCCGCTGCTTGCGGGTGAAATGGCAGCCGCATGGATCAACGGTGTGCAGTCACAGGGTGTCGGTGCATCTCTCAAGCATTTTGCAGCCAACAACCAGGAAGCACGCCGCATGACGGTTGATTCCGTTGTGGACGAAAGAACACTGCGTGAAATTTACCTTGCAGGTTTTGAACGTGCTGTCAAGAAGGCACAGCCCTGGACGGTCATGAATGCTTACAACCGTCTCAACGGTACTTACTGTGCAGAAAACAAGTGGTTGCTGACGGATGTTCTTCGTGATGACTGGGGATTCAAAGGCATTGTTATCACCGACTGGGGTGCAGAAAACAACATCGTGGACGGTCTGAAAGCAGGTCAGAACATCGAAATGCCCTCTTCTGACGGACTTGCAGCCGGCAAAATCGTGGATGGCCTGATTGCCGGTACACTTGACGAAGAAACTCTCAATCAGCGTGTGGACGAAACCCTTGACATCCTGTTTAAGGGACAAAAAACCGCAACCGCTGTTCCTTATGACAGAGCTGCTCACCATGCACTTGCCCGTGAAGTGGCAACCAACTCCATGGTACTGCTCAAAAATGAAGACAACATTCTTCCTCTTGCCAAGGACAAGACCGTTGCTGTCATCGGTGAAATGGCAAAAGCACCGCGTTATCAGGGTGCAGGCAGCAGCCTGATTAACCCCACACAGCTTGACAATGCGTTTGATGAGCTGCTCAAACAGGACATCGGTTTCCTGTATGCACAGGGTTATGACAAGACCACCGACAAGACCGATGTCGCACTCATCCGCGAAGCAGTTGACACCGCAAAGCGTTGCGACAGCGTACTGCTGTTCATTGGTCTTACGGATGAATTTGAATCCGAAGGCTTTGACCGCAGCCATCTGAACATTCCGCAGAGCCATATCAACCTGTTGACCGCTGTCAGCAAGGCAAACCCCAATGTGGTTGTTGTGCTTGCAGGCGGTGCTCCCGTCAGCATGCCGTGGCTTGGCTACTGCAAGGCAGTGCTGCATACCTTCCTGCCTGGTCAGGCAGGTGCAGGTGCCGCAATCGACCTGCTGTTCGGCAATGCCAACCCCTGCGGCAAACTCAGCGAAACCTACCTCAACCGTCTTGAGGATACTCCCTCTTACAACAACTTCCCCGGTTCCCCCGTCACGGTCGAATACAGAGAAGGTCTTTATGTCGGTTACCGCTATTATGACAAGGTCGAAAAGGACGTTCTGTTCCCCTTCGGTCACGGTCTGAGCTATACCACATTTGAATATTCGGGTCTGAAGCTGTCCAAAAAGAACATCAAGGACACCGATACCCTCAAGGTCACTTTCAAAATCAAGAACACGGACGACAGAGCCGGTGCCGAAATCGCACAGCTGTATGTTGCCGACAAGGACAGCACCGTCTACCGTCCCGTCAAGGAACTCAAAGGCTTCAAAAAGGTCTTCCTTGCACCCGGTGAAGAACAGACCGTCACAATTGAACTTGACAAACGTGCATTTGCATTCTGGAACACCGCCATCGGTGACTGGTATGTTGAAAGCGGTGAATTCGACATTCTCGTCGGTGCATCCAGCCGCGACATCCGCCTGAATACAACCGTCAAGGTCGCATCGTCTGATCCCGAAGCTGCCATCCCCAACGACAAGGAAAATCTGCCTGCTTACTGCAGCGGCGACATCATGAACGTACCCGATGCACAGTTTGAAAAACTGCTCGGCAGACCCATTCCCAACGCACACCGCGACCCGAATCAGCCCATCGATATCAATTCTTCCCTCGAACTTGCCGAAGGCACCGCAGCCGGCAAGGTCATTAACGGCATGATCCGTACGGTCATCAAGACCATCGCAGGCGGTGCATCCAACGAAGGCATGATGCTTGCCATGGCAACGCAGATCCCGATCCGCTGCTTCGTTTCCATGAGCATGGGCGTGTTCAGTGAAGACATGGCACAGGCACTCATTGACATCCTCAACGGCAAGAGCGCACTCATCGGTGTCGGCAAAATCGTTGCAGGTCTTGCCAAAACCGTCGGCAAAATCGGCACCCTCATCAGCTCTATCTGATCTGTAAAACCAACGCCCCACATGGAAAGTGGGGCGTTTTTCGTTGACAATGACGGCATTTTATGTTATTTTAATTATATAAAATATTTTTTTGATGGAGGATTGTATATGAAACGCATGAAAAAGTGTTTTTCGGTACTGTTGGCGGTTATTTTGCTGCTGACCGCAGCCCCGCTGTCAGGCTTTGTCGGACTCGAATGGCCTGACATCGATTTGCCGTCCTTGGCGTTCCCGGAAATCAATTTGCCCGACTTTGATTTCAATCTTTCGGCAGATGCAGCGACTATTGTTAAATCCGGCACCTACGGTACCAATGTGACTTACACCCTCGACAGCGACGGCTTGCTGACCATTGCAGGCACAGGAGCAATGTGGAATTATTCATCATCTTCTTCTGTTCCGTGGTATTCAAACCGTAGTGCAATCAAAACAGTGAGCATTGAAAACGGAGTGACGAGCATCGGGAAGTATGCGTTCTCCTACTGCTCCTCGCTTACCTCGGTCACCATCCCGGACAGCGTGACGAGCATCGGGGAGTATGCGTTCGCCTACTGCACAAAGCTTACCTCGGTCACCATCCCGGACAGCGTGACGAGCATCGGG
>JAFSEF010000117.1 GCA_017435865.1 Clostridia bacterium | reverse complement strand
TACCTCATTGTTTGTGTTACAGTTGTCATGACGAATGGTTAACCTCCTGTTAGTTTTGTCTCAGCAACTTAACTGTAGCACAGGTTTTTCCATTCGTCATTTGTTTTTTCGCTTTTGTAACACTTCTATTGTAAACCTACACATAAAATGTATTAATGTATAAAATTAAATATAGACAAAATAACTTTATTATGGTAAAATAAAACAGTATATAGTGAAAGTTTCACTTTTAAGGAGGGCATATTATGAAAAAAGCAAAAAAATCCCTTGCTTTGTTTATTTCGGTGCTCGTGTTTGTATCTGCTTTCACGGCAATGCTTGCACTTGCTGACGGCACCGAGGTAATTTGGTCAAACTCATTTGAAACAGAGGAAGAAAGATTACAGTGGTCGTTTATTGACAGTGACGGCGACGGAAATAACTGGATGTGGAAATCAAGTGACACCAACGCCAGCTATACCGCATACGACGGAAAATATTCGATGTATTCGGAGTCGAGAACGCCTGACAGGGAAGCTCTGTTTCCAGATAATATTTCAATAAGTGAAGAAATAACTATAAAGGAAACGGATGCTCCTGATCTGAGAATTTCGTGGTTTGTTGCGGCTCAGGATTTTGGACGTGCCAATGAACATTATAGTGTTTATGTTATAAAAGGTCTGGATTCGGTGGATGCAATTGAATCATATCAGCCTGTTTTCAGTGAGACACTTACTGAGAATGTTCTGTCGTATCATTCTCGATCTGTAGATATAACAAAGACGGTCGACGACCTTTTAGACGGTACTGAAGAAAAAACAATCAGAATTGTTTTCAGACACTACGATGTTTCTGATGTTTATGCGCTTAAAATTGATGCCGTATCACTTGAAGCATATTATAATTACGATATGCTTGCCGAGTATGATTTTGAAGACGGTCTTCAGGGATGGACGACCATTGACGGTGACGGTGACGGTCATAATTGGGAGCATAAAATCTCTTCAGACGGATTTGACGGTTATTTAAGTGAGGGCTGCATAGCATCCGCATCTTATGGAAGCGAAGCTCTTTATCCTGAAAATTATATAGTGAGTCCCGAGATAAATATTTCCAAAAAGTATTCTCTTGTTAAACTTAGTTGGTATGATGGTGCCTACAATGATTCATATTTTGACGAGCATTATTCTGTTTATGTTTATTCCGGAACAGAAACTCTTACAAAGAATAACATCTCTGAGATTGTTTCTGAACTTACACCGATAGAAAATATCAAACTCGCAAAATCCGAATATAATAAACATAATCTGGATATTGGCAATGAGTATGCCGGTAAAGCGATTAAGATTATATTTGTTCACCTTGATGACAGTGACGGACACTGGCTCAAAATTGACAACGTGACCATAAAAGCTTATGACGGTTCAGACCCCATCACCTCAATCACCGTAAGTGATGTTACGGCTCCTGCTCCCGACGAAATTCCCGTAACAGGCAAGATAGAAACCGTTGCTCTTGAAGCAGACGGAGATAAGGCTGAGTTTACGGAAGCAAACCTCACATGGCAGAAGAAGGTCGGCGAAGAATATGTTGACCTTGAGGAAGGTGCAACTTTTGAAACAGGAACTGTTTACAGAGCAAATGTTACCGTTACTGTCGGCGAGGATTACATCTTCACAGACGATACTGCAGTCACATTCAATAACGTTACAAATTTGAATGTTGCATCTGTCGATGAATCGCTTCGTACAGCAACGGCTTCATATGATTTTGCTCCGTTTTATACCGTGACATGGGATGTTGACGGTGTTAAAACTGTAGATACATACACGGAGGGTTCTGAAATTACAGCTTATGCAAATCCCGTTAAGGAAGGCTACAGCTTTGCAGGCTGGGGGGTTGAAAAGCTTCCCGAAACTATGCCTGCTGAAAATCTTACTTTCACGGCAGCATGGACTGTAAACTCCTACATCGTAACATGGGATAACGAAGGCACAAAGACTGAAGTTGACTATGATTACAATGAAGAAATCGTTCTTCCCGAAGAGCCCACCAAGACCGGCTACACCTTCGGCGGCTGGAACGGCTACACAGAAGGCATGAAGATGCCTGCTGAAGACAAGACCTTCACAGCAGTCTGGAATGCAAACAAATATCCCGCAACCTTCAATGCAAATGACGGTGCATTCGCAGACGGCAAAAAGTTAAAGACCATTCCGGTTGCATATGATTCAGACATCGTATTCGCAGAAGAGCCTGTAAGAGCAGGTTATGAATTCAATGGCTGGACTCCCACAGTAGGCAAGATGGATGATGTCAACGGCAAGACCTTTGAAGCGGTATGGGCTGCCAAAGAGGATATTGTTTACACAATCGAAACCTATATCATGGATACAACTGGTGCACACGGCGAGCCCGCAGTTGAAACAAAGACAGACGGTGTCACCGACACAACGGTATCGGTATCGCCTGAAGAAAAAGAAGGATTTACATTTGATGCCGAAAGCAGTGTTCTCGAAGCTGTTGTAGCAGCAGACGGTTCAACAACCCTCAAGGTTTACTACATCCGTAATCAGTACACATTCACAACAGATGTTGACGGCACAAAAACATCAACAGATTATTACTATGAAGCAACAATTGCTGATCCTGCAGACCCCGTGAAGGAAGGCTATACCTTCAACGGTTGGGATGTTCCCGTTCCCGCAACAATGCCCGCAGAAGCCGTAACAGTTACCGCGACATGGACAATCAACAAGCACGACGTTATCTATATGGTAGATAACGTTGAATACAGCGTAGTCAAAGATGTTGAATACGGAACACTTGTTACTCCCATTGCAGCACCCGAAGCAAGGGAAGGCTATACCTTCAGCTGGGACAGGACGGAAGCATTCAATATGCCCGACGAAGATGTGACAATCAATGGCGAATGGAGTCTGACGGAAGGTTATTCCGAATACACCGTTGAAATCTATCTTATGGATGAAGACGGCAACTACAGCGAAGCAACTCCCACGGATGTAATCAAAAAGGCAACAGAAACTGATGCAAAAGTAACTGTAAGCAGCGAAAACCATTCTCAGGAAGCATACTATATTGCAGACGGCGAAACCGAGCATGAAATTACCGTAACAAGCGATAATAAGGCAACAGCAAAGTTCTATTTCAAGCGTCTCCTTCAAAAGATTTTCTATAATGACAGCACCGCTCAGACAACTCCCTCCGATGCGGAATATTATTACGGCAAGGAATATAATATTCCTGCACACAGAGAAGAAACCAGAGAAGGATATACCTTCAACGGCTGGAAGGATGATGTTACGGGCGAAACCATTCCTGTCGGTGAAAAGGTAACCGCATCACCTGCAACTGACGGTGAGGAGAAGATTTACACCGCTGACTGGAGCGTTGAAACATATAAGGTAATCTGGGATATCGGCGGAGAAAAAACAGAGGTTGGCTATGAGTACGGTGCTGAAATCACAGCTCCCGAAATTCCCGAAAAAGAAGGACATACAATTGTAGGCTGGGATAAGGAAATCCCTGCAACAATGACCGACATAGGCGAAAATGGTGCAGAGATTACCTATACCGCAGTATGGGAAGCAAAGCCCCATATCATCATATGGAAAAATGACGGTTTTGAAAATATTGAGAATGTTGTTTTCGGTCAGAAAATTGATGTGCCTGTAATAGAGGAAGAAAAAACAGGCTATTCATTTGCTGGATGGAAAACGGAGGATGGAAAAACTCCTGATAGTTATACTGACGGTGTACCCGACGAAGACCTTGTTTTCACTGCACAGTGGGTTCGAAACACATATAAGTTTGAATTCGTTACATACGGCGGCACATCTGTTGATGCGATAGAGAAGCCTTACGGTGATTTTGTCAGCAAGCCTGCCGATCCCGAAAAAATCGGTCATACTTTCATCGGATGGGCTCTTAAAGAGAATCCTACAGAGGCCGATAAGATTGAGATTCCTGCAAAAAGCACAATGCCTGCAGAAAACAGAACCTATTATGCAATCTGGCAGATAAACCGGTACACAATCACATTTGCCGACACAGGCGATGTTGCTTATGAAGCAATCACTCAGGATTACGATACTGCAATTGATACAGTTGCAGATCCCGTAAAGACAGGCTATAGTTTTGCCGGCTGGGATGTTGAAATTCCTGCAACAATGCCTGCAGAGGATATGACAATCACCGCAATCTGGACTATCAATCAGTACACAATCACGTTTGTTGACACAGGCGATGTTGCTTATGAAGCAATAACTCAGGATTACAATACTGCAATCGCAGAAGTTGCAGATCCTGTTAAGACAGGTTATACCTTCAAGGGCTGGGATACTGAAATTCCCGCAACAATGCCTGCAAAGGATATGACTGTCACCGCAACATGGGAAGCAAATTCCTATGATGCAACATTCCTTGCTGATGGCGGTGTATTTGAAGAAAACGGTAAGGATACATATGTAGTTTCAACCGCATATGATTCAGAAATCATTGCTCCCAAGGATCCCACCAAGACAGGTTATACCTTCGGCGGTTGGACTCCCGCGGTCGGCAAGATGGACAGCGTTGACGGCAAGACCTTCACCGCTATCTGGAATGCAAACGGCGACACGGCTTACACAGTAAGCATTTATACAATGGATACAGAAGGCAATTACGGTGAGCCCGAAGTTCTTGACTTCACAGCCGCAACCGATTCACCCGTATCCTACGGACCCGAAGCCAAGGAAGGCTTTACACTTGACGATGAGAATAATGTTCTCAGCGGCACGGTTGCTCCCGACGGTTCAACAAACCTTGTGGTTTACTACATCCGTAATCAGTACACCTTCAAGACTGTTGTTGACGGTAAAGAAACAACAGAAACCTATTACTTTGATGAAGCAGTTACAGCTCCTGCAGATCCCTCCAAGACCGGTCACACTTTTGACGGTTGGGACGGAGAAGTTCCCGCAAAGATGCCTGCAAATGATGTAACTCTCACTGTGAAGTGGTCTGTAAACACCTACACCGTAACATGGAATGTTGACGGCAAGACCACCGAAACAAAGGTTGCCTTCGGCAAGGAAATCACGGCACTTGCGGCTCCCTCAAAGGAAGGCTACACCTTCAAGAGCTGGGAAGGCTACACAAAGGGCATGAAGATGCCTGCAAAGGATGTTACCTTCAAGGCAACATGGAGCATTAACACCTACAAGGTAACATGGGTAGCTGACGGAAAGACCGTCAAGACCGAAGATTACAAATACGGTACGGTAATCAACAAGTGTGCTGCTCCTGCTGCAAACGACGGCTTTGAGTTTGTCGGCTGGAAAGGCTATTCGGACGGCATGAAGATGCCCTCAAAGGCTCTTACCTTCACTGCAGAGTTCAAATGCGTTGCAACAATCGGAATTGTAAACAACTACAACGGATCAAAAACGATTGATTACGGCGATATTCTTGTTCTTCATGCAGAAGGAGAAATTCCTGAAGGTGCGACCGTTGAATGGTATGTAAACGGCGAAAAGAAGGGAACCGGAGACGAATTCAGGTTTACCGGCGATAAGGATGCCACCATTACCGTTAAGCTTGTTAAAAACGGCAAGGTTCTCAAGGATGCAGACGGAAACGAAATCTCTGAAAAGGAAGAAGTCAAGGTTAACGCCGGTTTCTTCAAGAAGATTATTTCGTTCTTCAAAAACCTCTTTGGCATAAACAGAGAGAAATTCAATTAAGCCATAATAAAGCACCCGACGGAGTAATCCGTCGGGTGCTTTACTGTTTATGATTAAACATATTGTTCATTTGCTATGAGGAATTCCTCGATTTTTCTGCCGTCTTTATAGCCGAGCTGATAAAGCTTGTTGAGTCCGTCGAGCTCACGGGTTATTGTGTTTATGCCGAAGCATTCTTCGGGTGCAACAACAAGCACCTTGCCCTCCTCCTGAAGCCTGAGGGCACCGTCAATGCCTTCATTATATTTGGTGTGAAGGTCGAGAACCGAGTCCGCAACCCTGGGATATTTGATAAGAAGCGGCTTTACTATGTACCACGGAAGAATTGTTTTTCTCTCGTGCTCGGGCTTTGTGATGCAGATGATAACCTTATCGCAGCCGTCATCAAATGCCTTCTGATAGGGGATGGGGTCGGAAAGACCTCCGTCAAAATAGAAATCTCCCCTGAATTTAACGGGATTTCTGCATGCAACGGGCATTGCCGCAGCTGCCTTGAGTGCTGAAAAATCCTTGGGAGTAAAGTCAGCCTTTGTGAAATATCTGGGCTCAAGAGTTTTCATATGGGTTGAAACAGCAGTAAATGAGAAATCGGCAGTCATAAAATCAAGAAAATCAATGGTGCCGTTTTCTGTTTTGAGCGGATTTTCAAAAATTTTATCGAGATTCATAATCATTCCGCTTCTGAGGTATGATCCGATGCCCATGAAGCTTTTGTCAAAGGCATCCTTTGTGTAAAAATTGTATGTGCGTCCGCGCTGACCTGCCGCATAAGCGATCAGATTTGCACTTCCGGAGGAAACGCCGAGGTAATATCTGAACGAAATCCCTTTATCCATAAGATAATCGAAAAGTCCGCTTGTGTAAATGCCCCTCATGCCTCCGCCGATATCAATAATTCCTATCATATTAACTTCCACCTTGTTTTATGTAATGTTTTTTATCGCATACATAAACAATATAACATCCGCAGAAAAAAATTTCAATAAAAATTTTGCATAATCTGAAAAAGAAATTGTAGGTTTACAATAGAAGTGTTACAAAAGCGAAAAAACAAATGACGAATGGAAAAACCTGTGCTACAGTTAAGTTGCTGAGACAAAACTAACAGGAGGTTAACCATTCGTCATGACAACTGTAACACAAACAATGAGGTA